>SFET01000060.1 GCA_004557125.1 Clostridiales bacterium
GTTCAGAATATCAAGAGGCTCGTGGCCTCGTCCTTTTCTCTCCTGCTTATGTTTAAAGCCCGCTTCGACAACGAGAAGCGGACTTTGTCAGTGGGCTGAGGGATCCTGAAAAACAGGATCCCTTTTTGTAAAGAACGGAATTGTTATGTGCGCTTGTACGATCGGCAGGCACTGAACGAGTGCGCGGCGGGCGCGGGCTCAGGCGGCTTCACCATTCCCGTCGGGCAGCAGCTTTTCGATCCACGTGCGCACATACGCCTGCGCGGCGTCGCTGAATTCATTGGCAAAGCCCTGCTCGTAGGGCTCCAGAATCCGCTTGCCCCAGGAGTAGCACCCCTGCCACTTTTCGTCGAATTCGGAGATCATGACCACCATCTCCGAGGAGGACGCGTGCACGAAGCGGTTCATGCCCAGCCACAGGCCCACGTGGTCGCAGCGGTCCTTGTCGGACACGGTGTCGAAGAAGATCAGATCGCCCGGGCGCAGATCCCGGAGATCCTCCACGCTTGCGTAGCTGTCGTCGTAGCCGATGAACTGGGCGCTGTGCACCAGTTCCACGCCGAAGCAGCCGCAGGCGTCCAGCACCAGGCCGCTGCAATCGTAGCTGTCCGGACCGAAGTTGCCTAGTACGTAGGGCTTGCCCAGCTGGCCCAGGGCGATGAGATCCAGGCACTCGCCGCGGGTGTACATGGGGTGCATCAGGCTGACTGCCGCGACGGCACACAGCAGTACAGCGCCAACGATGCGGAAAAACAGCGGCGTCTTTTTCATGCGTCTGCCTCCTCTGCGCGTGCTTCGGCCTTCGCGCGGCGAATCTGTGCGCCCACGTCCACCTGATTGATGCGGTGGCCGTCCACCTCGTAGGAGAAGCTCTCCGGCAGCGGACCCATGCGGGCGATCAGGAAGTGAATGGGAATGCCCTGCCCGGCGTAGAGCTGCTCGTGCTCGCTGACATAGTTCGGCGCGTAGCCCGAGGCGTGCAGATCGTCGGTCTGGTACAGGATCTCGAAGCCGCACATCTCCAGATAGCGCTTTGTGGCGGTAAACAGCGGAACGTCGTCGGTCTTGAAGTGAATCTCTCCGCCGGGAGTTAAAAAGCTGCGGTACTGCATCAGCTGGCGCGGATGGGTCAGGCGGCGCTTGTGCTGCTTGGCCTTTTCGTTCCAGGGATTGGGGAAGTTTATGTAAATGCGGCTGATGCTGTCCTCCGGAGCGAAGCTGTCGGTGATGAACATGGCGTCCACGGCGGAAAGCACCAGATTGCCGACAGTATCCCCGTCGTAGGCTTCGGCGACATTCTTGATGGTCACGGCCAGCACGTGGCGCACCTCATCGATGGCGACGTAATTGACGTCCGGATTCTCGCGGGCCATCTTCGCGGTGGACACGCCCTTGCCGCAGCCGATCTCCAGGTGCAGCGGTTTCTCAGGGTCGGCAAAGAAGCTCCGCCACTGGCCGCGGCGGTCCCGGGGACTGTCGATCAGGTAGGGGCAGCTGTCCAGCAGCGGTTCGGTCCAGGGCTTGCGGCGCATGCGCATGTCAGTTCTGCTCCTCCTTCGCGTCGTCCTTCAGCTTCTGCTGGTAGCGGCGCTCCTCCTCCTCGACCTCGGCCTCGTCCCTGGCGCGCTTCTCCTGATAATACTTCACGACCAGCACCAGCGCGCCTGCGATGGTGGACACGGCCCACATGGACGCGCCGGAGGTGAAGCTGCCTGCGAGCATCAGAATCAGGCCGACGGCGTAGAGCAGCACGATCAGGATGCACAGTACGCTGCGGGGTGTGAGCAGCGCGGATTTTTTCTTGGATTCGTTTTTCATGGATGAACCTTCCTTATTTGCGATTACCTTCTAGTTTATCACAGTTTGGCGCAATTGCAACGAAAATTTCTGCAAACGGATTGCTTTTCCCGCGGGAATTGGGTATACTGCGAGGAGAAACGGAAGGGAGCGGTGGATTTGATGACGGAAGCTGCCATGGCGGGCTTTCTGGCCCGGTTTCACGAAATTCTGGACGGGCTGGACGAACTGACGGAGGGCGAGGAGATGGAGGAGCTCAACGCGCAGTTCGAGGACGCGCTGTTTTTGATGGAGAGCATCGATCCGGAGGATGCGGATGCGGCGGAGGAGCTCGAGGGCGCGCTGGAGGAGTTGCAGGATCTGCCTGCTGCGTATCGCGCACTGGCACAGGAGGATCCGCAGCTCGACCAGAAGCTGCTCGAGCTGGAGATGGCGCTCAAAATGGCTGCGCAGAACCTGGATTGACACTGGGACATGTCGAAGCGGCCCGCACAGGAATTCCCCGTGCGGGCCGGATGCATCTCTGCCGGCGGCTATTCGAAGTCGCTGCAATCCTCACAGAGGCCGTGGTTTCGGCTGGCGCAGTCGTCACACAGCGGTGCGCCGCAGTTCACGCAGCGCTGGAAGCAGCGCGCGTCGGCCAGGCGAAAGCAGTCCCTGCATTCCATCATTGCCATAAATATCAACCCCTTTCAGGCACGGTGCATTGTGCCCGAAGGGGGTTTGATTTATGCATCGCCGCCGCGCAAAATTTCGCGCGTGGCGCGCAGAAAGGCTTCAACTTCCTCGAAGCTGTTTGCGTGGCCGATGCTGGCGCGCACTGCACCCCGACGCAGCGTTCCAAGACAGCGGTGGGTACCGGGCGCGCAGTGCAGTCCGCCGCGCACGGCGATGCCCCGCCGGTTGTACGCGTCTGCGACTTCGCTGGAGCCCAGGTCGCCCAGATTGAAGCTGACGATGCCCGCCCGGGCCGACTCCTCCTGCGGACAGTAGAGCGTCACGCCGTCCATGGCGCGCAGGCCCTCGTAGAGCGCGGTGGTCAGCTCGCGCTCGTGCATCATGATCTGAGACTGGTGTGCCCGCACGTATTCCACGCCCGCACCCAGACCCGCGATGCCGGGCAGATTCAGCGTGCCGGATTCGTACCGCTCCGGCGGATCCTCCGGCTGGAGCATGCTGTCCGAGGCGGTGCCGGTGCCGCCCTCGCGCACCGGACGCAGCACAAGCCCCGGCGCAATGTACAATCCTCCCGTGCCCTGCGGCCCCAGCAGCCCCTTGTGGCCGGGAAAGGCGTACATGGAGCAGCCCAGGCGCGAAACGTCCACCGGCAGCGCGCCCAGCGCCTGCGCGCCGTCGATGAGGTAGGGGATGCCCTTCTCCTTAGCCAGCGCGCCGATGGCGGCGACGGGCTGGATCGCGCCGGTGACGTTGGAAGCGTGGGTGATGACGATCAATCGGGTGGATGGCCGCAGCGCCTTACGCACGTCCGAGGGATCCAGCATGCCGTCCGGACGGGGCGCGACCATCGTCAGGGCGATCTCACCGCGGCTGCTGAGCCCCGACAGCGGTCGAAGCACGCTGTTGTGCTCCAGAAAGCTGGTGACCACGTGGTCGCCCCGGCGCAGAATTCCCTTGATGGCCAGATTCAGCGCGTCGGTGCAGTTGAACTGGAAGGCGACGCAGCTGCCCTCCTCCGCATCCAGCAGGCTCGCCAGCGCAGCGCGGGCGCTGTACACGCAGCGGGCGGCCTTCAATGCGGCCTCGTGTCCCGAGCGCCCGGGGTTGGCGTTGTAGTCCCGCAGAGATCGCAGCACCTCCTCCTGTACGGCGGCGGGCTTGGGACTGCTCGTTGCGGCGTTGTCGAAATAGATCTGCATCGAAACCCTCCTTCACGCAGATGAACTTGGCGGCGTAAGATATTATTACGAGATGCCGGGCGACTTTCAGAACTCCCGGCGCCTGGAAGGGGAGGAAAGGATATGCAGGAGGTATACGGCATCGCAGCGTTCCGTTCGCGCCAGCAGGTGCTGCGCTTTGAGGACGTCCTGCGCCGGGAAGGCGTGAATGTCCGGATCGTCACCACGCCCCGGGCGGTGGCCATGGGCTGCGGGCTCTCGGTGCGCTTTGCACTCGAGGATGCGGAGCGCGTGCGCGCCGCGCTGCGCCGGGCAAATCCGGGCAACCTGATTGGGGTCTATCGGGTGGAACAGGCCGGCGGACGGGTGAACGTCGCACCGCTGTAAATATTTGCACAAACGACTTGACAAGTAAACGATCGTTTACTATACTGTATGTAAACGATCGTTTACTTAATCGGAGGTACATGGATGTCGGTCACGAAGGAAAAGATTCTTGAAACGGCACTGACATTGTTTGCGCGGGAGGGCTTCGCGGGAACGTCCATGGCGGACATCGCCGGGGAGCTGGGCATCACGAAGGGTGCGCTCTACCGTCACTATGCGGGCAAGCGGGACATCTTCGAGAGCATCCTGCGGCGCATGGAAGAACGGGACGCGGAGAACGCGGAGCGCCATGACGTGCCTGTCGAGCCAATCGAACAGGGCGCGTCGGCCTACGGGGACACCGAGATTGACAGCGTGATTGCCTACAGCGAGGCCATGTTCCGCTACTGGACGGAGGACGCCTTCGCATCGGCGTTTCGGCGTATGCTGACGCTGGAGCAGTACCGCGACTGCGAGATGGCGCGGCTGTACAGTCAGTACATCACCGGCGGGCCGCTGAAGTACATGGCGGATCTGTTCCGGGAGATGACGGCGCGGGGATGCTGGAAGGAAAACGACCCGATGCAGCTTGCACTGGAGTTCTATGGCCCGATGACGCTGCTGATGGCCGTTGCGGACGGCCCGGACGCTGCGGACGCAGTGGAGCTGCTGCGGGCGCATCTACGGCGCTTTGTGGAGAAAAACAGGGCATAATCTAAGGAGGAAATCTACCTATGAAATATCCGAAGAGTGAAAAATACATGGGCAACGACTATATGAAGTACATCATGGGCCCGAACCCGCTGAAGCTGTGCGAGGAGCTGCTGGCGGAGCATCGGATTCCCGCGGGGGCGCGGGTGATGGATCTGGGCAGCGGCGAGGGTCTGACCAGCGCGTTTCTGGCGAAGGAGTACGGCTTTACCGTGTACGCCGCCGATCTGTGGAGCGAGCCGGAGTCCCACTATCCGCTGTTCGAGCAGTTCGGCCTCAGCCGCGAGCAGTGCATCCCGGTGAAGGCGGACGCGAACGACCTGCCCTTCGAAAGGGAGTTCTTCGATTCCGTGGTCTGCGTGGATTCCTACAACTACTTTGGCCGCGATCCGGCCTATCTGGACGAGAAGCTGCTGCCCTTCGTAAAGTCCGGCGGCATGATCTACGCGGCGGTGACGGGCATGAAGCAGGACTGCCATGACAACATCCCCGAGGTGCTGCTGCGCTCCTGGAACGCCGAGCAGCTGGACTACATCCACGACGCGCAGTGGTGGCGCAGCATCGTGTCCCAGAGCCGCGACTGCGAGGTGGTTTCCGTGCACGAGATGCAGAGCAACGCCGAGGTCTGGGCCGACTGGCTCAGGCAGGACAACGAGTACGCCGTGGGTGACCGCGCCGCCATGGATCACGGCGGCCTGGATTACATGAATTTCGTGGCCATCGTGCTGCGGAAAAAGTAAATCAATGCGACATCAGGGTATTGTTTCCGAAGGAAGGAATGCCTGGAGACAATCCCGCATTGCCGTAGGGCGGGGTGCCCTCACCCCGCCGCGACCTTGACAGCCTGAGCGCCGTTCTCAACAGAGACGGCGCTTTTAACTTGACGGAGCTTCGGCCAAAATAGTATAATACATAATGGTTTGAAATGGTTACAGGGGAAGAAGGAGGAGAGGCACATGGATCGCGCGCGCGCAGCACAGATTATGCAGGAGCTGGCCAAACTCTATCCGGAGGCGAGGCCGGAACTGAATTTCCGCAATCCCTACGAGACGCTGATCGCCACCATCCTCTCCGCACAGTGCACGGACAAGCGCGTGAACATGGTCACGGCGCGGCTGTTCCCTCTGTACCCGGATGCGAAGGCCCTGGCAAAGCTGGAGCCGGAGGAGCTGGAGCCGCTGATCAAGGAGTGCGGGCTGTACCGCAACAAGGCAAAGAACATCATCGCGGCCTGCCGGGCGCTGGTGGAGCGCTACGACGGCGAGGTGCCCCAGACCCGCGAGGAGCTGATGGCGCTGCCGGGCGTGGGCCAGAAGACCGCCGGCGTGGTGCTGATGGCGGCCTTCGGCGATCCGCAGATTCCGGTGGACACCCACGTGTTCCGCCTGTCCCGCAGAATCGGTCTGGCCGACGCGGACACCCCTGAGAAGGTCGAAGTGCAGCTTCGGGAGCTGCTGGATAAGGACATCTGGACCTTCGGCCATCACCTGCTGATCTGGCACGGGCGGCGCTGCTGCCACGCCCAGAAGCCGGACTGTGAGAACTGCCCGCTGAATGCCGCGCTTTGCGGCCACTGCGTGGACAAATAAGGAGTAGAAGCTATGGCGCTTTTTGTTGATGTAGTCAATATCACCGCGAAGGCGGGCGACGGCGGAAACGGCTGCGTGTCCTTCCATCGCGAGAAGTACGTGATGGCCGGCGGCCCGGACGGCGGCGACGGCGGACGCGGCGGCGACGTGATCTTCTCCGCCACTGACCGCATGCACACGCTGATGGACTTCCGCTACCACCGCAAGTTCACCGCCGGAAACGGCGAGGACGGCATGAGCAACCGCAAGAGCGGCAAGAACGGCGCGAACGTGGTGATCGAGGTGCCCCCGGGCACGGTGGTGCGCGACAAGGCCAGCGGCAAGATTCTGCTGGACCTCTACGCCGCGGGCGTGGAGAAGGTACTGCAGCGCGGCGGCAAGGGCGGCTTCGGCAACCAGCACTTCGCAACCCCCACCCGTCAGGCGCCCCAGTTCGCCAAGCCCGGTGAGAAGCGCGAGGTGATGGAGCTGACGCTGGAGCTGAAGTCCATCGCGGACGTGGGCCTGGTGGGCTTCCCCAACGTGGGCAAGAGCACCATTCTCTCGGTGGTCACGGCCGCGCGCCCGAAGATCGCCAACTACCACTTCACCACGCTCCAGCCGAATCTGGGCATCGTCAAGCAGGACGAGTCCAGCTTTGTGCTGGCGGACATCCCTGGCCTGGTGGAGGGCGCAAGCGAGGGCATCGGCCTGGGTCACGCCTTTCTGCGCCACGTGGAGCGCACGCGGATGCTCTTGCACGTGGTGGACATCTCCGGCTGCGAGGGCCGCGATCCTCTGGAGGACTACGACGCGATCCTCAAGGAGCTGGAGAGCTACGGCGATCTGAAGAACCGCCCGGTCATTGTGGTCGCCAACAAGATGGATCTTCCCGGCGCGCAGGAGAACCTTGGGCGCCTCAGGGAGAAGCTGGACGGAACAGGCATCGAGATCTACGCCGTTTCCGCAGCCACGCGATCCAATTTCGATGCGCTGATGCGCGCCACGGTGCGCATGCTCAAGACCTGCCCGGACGCGGAGCCCTTCGCCGAGGAGGAGCTGTTCGACTTCGATCTGGACAGCCAGGACAGCGGCTTCGAGATTCAGAGAAGCGGCGGCAGCTTCCACCTGTCCGGCGCGTCCATCGACCATCTGGTCGCCTCGGTCAACTTCGGCAACGAGGAATCCCTCAACTACTTCCACCGCACGCTGCGGCGCATGGGTGTGATCGACGCGCTGCGCGAGGCCGGTGCGGGCGAGGGCTCCACCGTCTGCATCGGCGAGATGGAGTTCGATTTCGTGGAATAACAGCAGTTACGATATTGGAGGATACGAGCTATGACCACCAAGCAGCGCGCGAAGCTGCGCGCAATGTGCAACACCATGGAGCCGGTGCTCCAGATCGGCAAGGACGGCATCACCGACAACCTGGCCAAGCAGTGCTGGGATGCGCTGGAGGCCCGGGAGCTGATCAAGGTCAACGTCCAGAAGAACGCCCCCTACACCGCCCGCGAGGCCTGCGAGCTGCTCTGCGAGCGCGTGCACGCGGAGCCGGTGCAGACCATCGGCAACCGCTTCAGCATCTACCGCCAGGCGCGCAAGGATTCCAAAATCCGCCTGGAGGATTTGTAAGAAGCGATACCGATCACATGCAAAAGTGGAACCACCGTTTGATGCGATGGTTCCACTTTTTGTACCCCGAAAACCCCGCGCTAGGCGTGGGGTTCAGAGGAGCTTAAGCGGTGCGTATGAAAGAAAAACTCCTTTTGCTATAATGGAGATGCGGTCTGGCAACTGCATGACGAAAAGC
>SFET01000001.1 GCA_004557125.1 Clostridiales bacterium
CGTGCATCTGGCGAGGGCGAGCACCGGCGGCGTGCGCTTCGGCGGCTACTCCACCGCGACGGAGGACAACCCGAAGTTCGAGTGCGACTACCCGGCCTACCTCTACGGCGGCATCGCACAGATCGGCGACGGAAGCGGAGATTTGCTCGCGCTGATCGGCGTGCAGCACGGCAATGTCAGCAGCATGACTCTGACGGGCAGCACCACGAACACGCTGGAAGTAACCTTCCCGCGCGCATTTGCATCGGCTCCGGATGTGGTGGCGACCTTCGACAGCAGCAGCATATCGAGTTTTTCCGGCAGATGGGACTATCTGACACTCACCGTGTACAACATCACGGCGACCGGCTTTACGCTGCGCGTGCACAACGGCACAAGCACGACCTTTACGCCCGGACTACGCTGGATCGCAGTCGGGGTTCCGGCAAACTGACGGACCATGCTGCGGCGGACGCAGAGCCGCGCCGCAGCATATGGATGAAGCGGAGAGATACAGCACGAATTCCATTACATAGCGGCGTGCCGCTATGGCGCCCCGGCGGCGCAAGAACAGGAAAGGATGAGATACGATATGGCAGTATTGATCGGATCGGCAAGGATTGACGAGCGCGGCAGGATCAGCGGCGGCAGCGCCGGAGATCAGACCGGCAGCGAGGTTGCCACCCAGAACTGGTATCTGCATTCCAAGGGCTGGCGGGTACTGCGGGCAATCGACGCCTCCCAGCGCAGGAAGATCGCAGCGGCCATGCGCGCAGCCTGCAAAAACGACAACATCGGCTACGACCAGGGCCAGCGCAACACGCTGTACAGCCTGGCGGCGAAGGTAGACTTCGACCCGTCGAAGGTGACGGCGAAGTGCGAAACGGACTGTTCCGCGCTGGTGCGGGTGTGCTGCGCCTACGCCGGGATCTCCGTAAAGGACTTTATCACCTCAAACGAAGCGGGCGTTCTGCTGGCCTCCGGAGCGTTTCGCGAGCTCACAGGGGACAAATATGCCGCACAGTCGGCCTACCTTGCGGAGGGCGACATCCTGGTTACGAAAACCAAGGGCCACACGGTGGTGGTGCTGTCGGATGGTTCCAAGGTGGAACCGGACGCGACCGCGTCTGTCGTCCGGCTGGGCGACCGCATCCTGAAGAACGGCATGGAGGGCGCGGACGTGAAGGAGCTGCAGCAGATGCTGATCTCCCTGGGGAGCAACCTGAGCGTCACCGGCGAATACGACGACTCCACCGAGATTGCGGTGCGCGCCTTCCAACAGACCCACGGCTGCGAGGTGGACGGTGAGACCGGGCCGGAGACCCTCGCCGCACTGGATGCCGCGCTGGCGGCGGGCGCGGAGGAGGATCCGGTGAACGCGACCCGCGTGGAGATCTTCGGCGGCAGCGCCTACGTGCGCGCAGAGCCCAACACCAGCGGAAAAATCCTGGGCGTTGTGCGCAGCGGCGACGCGCTGCCCTACGGCGGACGTCAGAGTACCGACGGCTGGAACCTGGTTCGGTACAGCGACGCCGACGGCTGGGTCAGCGGCAGATACAGTCGCCTGGCCGGTGCGCAGTACGTGCGGATCGCAAACGGCAACTGCAATGTGCGCACGGAGCCGAGCACCAGCGGCCGGATCCTGGGAACCGCCCATGCGGGCGACATTCTGCCGTACCTGGGACGGACCTCCGCCGACGGCTGGATGCTGGTCCGGTACAACGGGGCCGACGGCTGGGTCAGCGGCAGGTACAGCGCGCTCCTCGCGGACTGATCCATGGAAGGCATCACCCTCGGGGAGATCTGGGCCGGGCTGCTGGCGGCGGCCGCAGCCCTGGTCTCCCTGGCCAAGGCCTGGGACATCATCGCCGCGCGCATGAAGCCCCAGAAGGAGCTGCGGGATCGTGTCGCGGAGCACGACCGCAGAATCGAGCGCAGCGAGGCGCGCCTGAAGGATCAGGAGGAGGCCAACGCCGTGATCTTTCGTGCGCTCTACGCCCAGATCAACCACGAAATCAGTGGCAACGGCGACGAGATCCTGCGCCGCAGCCGGGATGAGATCCAGGACTATCTGACCCGGCGCTGAACAATCTTTTCTCCAGGGCGTTTCTTTTGCGGGCAAAAGGTGGATATATAGGCAGAAATACATACGCTCGAAAGGAAATGAAAACCATGCTGGAAATTCAAACCAAGGCTCCGGACTTTACCCTGCAGGACAAGGACGGCAACGACGTTCGCCTGTCCGACTTCGCCGGCCGGAAGGTAATCCTCTACTTCTATCCCCGGGACAACACCCCCGGCTGCACCCGTCAGGCCTGCGCCTTTGCCGCCGCCTACGAGGGCTTCCGCACGCTGAACGCAGTGGTCATCGGCGTCAGCAAGGACTCCGTCGCTTCCCACCAGCGCTTCGCGGAGAAGTACAATCTGCCCTTCATCCTGCTCTCCGATCCGGAGCACAGCGTGATCGAGGCCTACGGCGCGTGGCAGGAGAAGAAGAACTACGGCAAGGTCAGCATGGGCACCGTGCGCTGCACCTATATCATCGGCGAGGACGGCCTGATCGAGAAGGTCATGCCGAAGGTCAAGCCCGACACCAACGCCCAGGAGATCCTTGCGTACCTGCAGGGCTGAGCCCGGGCACAAACAGCGGCGCCCGAAGCGGAATTAACCGCTTCGGGCGCCGCTTTCATGCAGACACCGGACGCAGGCCTCCTGCCCGCAGGCAGGCGAAGCTACGCGCCCTATGATTTACAGGGTCTCCCGGAACCAGGCGATGGTGTCCTCGGTGATGCGCACCAGCTGGGCGTCGTCGCCGCTGAACACGCCGAAGGTGTGGCCCGCACCCTCGATCATATCCACGCGGGCATCGGGGCTGTTGACCAGCGCATCGACGATCTGCTGCGCGGTCTCCGGAACGACGGTGGTATCATCCGAACCCTGGATCGCCAGGAAGGGGATGGTGATGTTGGCAGCCTCGGCGTCGTAGTCGATGTTCATGGAGCACTCATAGTATTCGGGGGACTGCTTCAGCGGCTCGCGCCAGTCGTAGGTCACCTCGTAATAGCCGTTGGCCTTGGCGATCTCGTACTGCTCCGCATCGCTGCCCTTCTGGCTGTACGCGCCGGCCCAGGTCAGTGCGGACTTGAACACGTCGCTGCGGGCCGCGGTGAGGATGGTCAGACGGCCGCCCTGGCTCCAGCCCATGATGCCCACGCGATCCATATCGACGGCGCCGAGGGTCGCCAGGTAGTCGTAGCAGGTCAGCGCGTCCGCAACGCCCTTGTCATAGGTGAAATCAATGTAATCCTCGGTAGAATCGCCGTTGCCGATGTAGTCGAAGCGGATGGTGGCGATGCCGGCCTTGGCCAGCTCGGGCGCGGTGTAATCGTAGGCATTGCCCGCCTCGTGACGGGTGGAGCCGTTGCCGTGCAGCATGACCACGGCCGGGAAGGTCTCGCCCTCGGCGCCCTCGGGCACGGTCACGGTGGCGGGGATCTGGTGGTCGCCCGCATCGATCATCACGTCGGTCTCCGTGTAGGTGTAGGCGGTCTCCTCCGCCAGGACGGGCATGGCAATCGCCAGCACCGCCAGGACGAGTACGAAAGCAAACAGTTTCTTCATTTGTCATTCCTCCTCTGTCTTTTGCGGCCACTCGTGCGGCCGCAACTCCATTATAGCATCGCAGCGACGGCCGGGCAAGCAAATCCGCGGGTTCGAATGCTTATCATCATATAAAGAAGGTCGGAAAAATTCTCAAATGCCGCCGGTGTGCGTCACCGTCACGCCCGGGCAAAGAAGGGAGCCGCACGCGATGGCGTGCGGCTCCTGCTGCGGATGCGTCACTCCACCGTGACGCTCTTGGCGAGGTTGCGGGGCTTATCCACGTCCAGGCCCTTGGTGATGCTCAGGTAGTAGCCCAGCAGCTGCAACGGAATCACCGCCAGGCTGGCCGTGAAGTGGGAATCCGTCTTGGGGATGTACACGGTGAAGTCCGCGGTGTCCTCGGTGTTGTAGTTGCCGTAGTTGGTGATGCCCATCAGGTATGCGCCACGGCTCTTGCATTCGGCCATGTTGCTGATCATCTTCTCGTAGAGCTCCTCCTGGGTGAGGATGCCGATCACCAGCGTGCCATTCTCGATCAGGCTGATGGTGCCGTGCTTGAGCTCGCCGGCGGCATAGGCCTCGGAGTGCACGTAGCTGATCTCCTTCATCTTCAGGCTGCCCTCCAGGCTGATGGCATAGTCGATGCCGCGACCGATGAAGAAGGCCTCCCGGGCGTTGGAGAACTTGGCGGCGAACCACTGGATGCGCTCCTTGTCCTCGATCACGCGCTCGATCTTCTCCGGAATGGTGCGCAGCTCGGTGAGCAGGCGGACATACTCGGCCTCGTCGATCGTGCCCCGGGCGCCCGCCATCGCGATGGACAGCAGATAGCCCACGATCAGCTGGGTGCTGTACGCCTTGGTGGTGGCCACGGCGATCTCCGGGCCGGCGTAGGTGTAGATCACGTGATCTGCCTCGCGGGCGATGGACGAACCCACCACATTCACGATGGCCAGCGTATCCACGCCCTGGCGCTTCGCCTCCCGCAGCGCCGCCAGACTGTCGGCGGTCTCGCCGCTCTGGCTGATGATGACCACCAGCGATTTGGGTGAGAGCAGCGGCTTGCGATAGCGGAATTCGGATGCGATGTCCACGCGCACCGGAATGCGCGCCAGATCCTCCATCACGTACTGGGTGACCACGCCCACATGGTAGGCGGAGCCGCAGGCCACGATGTGCACCTGCTCGTAGCCGCGCAGCATCTCCTCGGTGACGCCGGCCTCGGTCAGATCCGCGCGGCCGTCGCGCACGATGGAATTGATGGTGTCCATCACCACGCGGGGCTGCTCGTGGATCTCCTTGATCATGAAGTGCTCAAAGCCGGCCTTCTCGGCGGACTCCGCATCCCAGGTGATCTGCACGGGGTGCTTCTCGATGGGCTCCTGGTCCACGGTGCAGAAGCGCACCGTGCCCTTGCCCAGGCGCGCGATCTCCATGTTGTCGATGTAATAGACGCTGCGGGTGTGCTTGAGGATCGCCGGCACGTCCGAAGCCAGATAGGAGGCGTCGTCCTCCACGCCGATGATCATCGGGCTGTCGCGCCGGGTGGCGAAGATCTCGCCCGGATAGTCCTTGAACATGATCGCCAGGGCGTAGGAGCCGCGGATGCGCATCATGCTGCGGGCCATGGCCTCCACCGGGCCGCCCTTGTACTTCTTATAATAGTAGTCGATCAGCTTGGTGGCCACCTCGGTGTCGGTCTGGCCGTAGAAGGTGTAGCCGTTCTTGATCAGCTTTTCCCGCAGGAACTGATAGTTTTCGATGATGCCGTTGTGCACAAGCACCACGGTGTTGTCGTCGCTGTGGTGGGGATGGGCGTTTTCGGTGGAGGGTTCGCCGTGGGTCGCCCAGCGGGTGTGGCCGATGCCGCAGCCGCCCTTGAGCGCCGTGCCGCCATCGGTCTTTTCCTGAAGCACCTTCAAACGGCCCTTCGCCTTCACAATTTCGATGGGCTTATCGCCGTCGCGCACCGCAAGCCCCGCGGAATCATAGCCGCGATATTCCAGCTTGGACAGGCCCTCCAGCAGGATGGGCGCCGCCAGCTCGTTTCCGATGTATCCAACAATGCCGCACATATTTCAAACCTCCGTCTCTGAGAATCGCCTTCGCCTGTCCTTCAGGCCGGCGGGCAAGGATTCCCCCATTGAAGTCCGGATACCGATGTAAGTGGGATAACCCATGATCCATTATAAACCGTCCCGCGCAATCTGTCAATTTCTGCGGAACCGCGCCGCGTTGCGCCGCGTCCAAGCATTATACGTTTTACGGGGCCTGCGCGATGCCCCGCCTCCATATTTTAACTGCAAAAAAGCGTCCAGGTCATTAAATTGCCACCAAATTGCGCTGCACGGATCCAATTTCTGTGCTATAATGTTGCTACGATACATAGGAATCAACTCCGGAGGAAATATGAGTTTCAAATATGCACTGTTCAAACCCAGGGAGTCCGATCGGAATTTTCTGATTTCCGTCGTACTGATGACCGCGAAGATGCTCCTCTTCGCCGTCCTGGTGATCTCCCTGGCCGGCGCGGGCCTGGTGAGCGGCGTCGCCAAGGCGTGGGTGGACACCTGCCCCGATCTGGAGATCGAAAAGATCGGCGCCCAGTCCCTCACCTCCTTCATCTACGACAAGAACGGCAACCTGGTCACCGAGTTCAAGGGCTCGGAGAACCGCATCTATGTGGACTACGAGGACATTCCCCAGCAGCTGATCAACGCGGTCATCGCCATCGAGGACGCCCGCTTCAACGAGCACCACGGCGTGGACATCAAGCGCATGGCCGGCGCGATGCTGCACAACCTCACCGGCGGCGATCTGCAGGGCGCGTCCACCATCACCTGCCAGCTGGTCAAGCTGACGCTGCTCAATTCCGACCAGACCTACAAGCGCAAGGTGCAGGAGGCCTATCTGGCCCTGCAGGTGGAGGATAAGCTGACCAAGCAGGAGATCCTGGAGGCCTATCTGAACGTGATCTACCTGGGCGGCGCCAACTACGGCGTGAAGATCGCGGCCCAGGACTACTTCGGCAAGGATCTCAGCCAGCTCTCCCTGCGCGAGTGCGCCTGCATCGCGGCCATCATCCGCAATCCCTACCGCTACAACCCCCGCAGAAACTACTACGTCTACGAGAGCTCCGAGCTGATCGACAAGCGCACCAACTACGTGCTCGAGGAGATGCTCGACCAGGGCCTGATCACCGAGGAGGAGTGCAACGCTGCCAAGGCCGAGCAGCTCCACGTGCTGGAGACCTCCACGGCCTCCTCCGACGCCATGTACGACAACGCCTACTACGTGGAGTACTCCATCTACGACGTTGTGACCAAGATGCTGCGCGTCGAGGGCCTGGAGGACACCTCCTCCAACCGCAGCAGCATGGAGACCAAGCTGCGCAACGGCGGCTACATCATCTACACCTCCCTGGATCCCGAGGTCCAGTCCGCCGTGCAGGACACCATCACCAACTGGTCCCGCTATCCGGCCATGCGCTACGCCAACGATTCCTCCACCCAGTCCTCGCTGGGCGGCGGCGAATATCTGACCGTGGTGCAGCCCCAGGCCGCCGCAGCGGTGATCAACTGGCACACCGGCGAGCTGGTGGCCGTGGTGGGCGGGCGCAGCGAGCCCGTCCAGAAGAAGCAGCTCAACCGTGCCTATCAGCTGGAGATGCCGGTGGGCTCGTCCCTCAAGCCGCTCTCGGTCTACGGCCCGGCCTTCGATATGGGCTACTCCCCCGGCACGCCGGTGCTGAACCTGCCCATTGAAATCAACGGCTGGAACAGCGAAAACGGCTACCCGAACAACTTCTCCGGCGATTCCTTCACCGGCGTGGAATCCATGCGCGTGGCGCTCAACAAGTCCCACAACACCTCCACCGCCCACGCCCTGATGGACTACGTCGGCATCGAAAACTCCGTCACCTACCTGCTGAAGCTGGGCATCGATCCCGACCACATCCTGGCCACGGGCGCGGGCCTCGCGCTGGGCTCCTCGGGCGTGTCGATGATCGAGCTGGCCACGGCCTACGGCGCGGTGGCCAACGGCGGCACCTATCTGGAATCCTGCGCCTTCACGCAGGTGCTCAACCCCGACGGCACGGTGTACATCGACGTGACCGAGGTGCAGCAGACCCGCCAGGTCTTTAATCCCTCCACCGCCTACCAGCTGGTGGACTGCCTGATCGGCTGCGTGTCCGACCAGGGCACCGGCTCCCAGGCGGTGTTCTCCGACATCACCGTCGCGGGCAAGACCGGCACCAATTCCAACAACATCGGCGTGACCTTCGCCGGCATGACCGGCTACTACGCCGGCGCGGTGTGGATCGGCTCGGACTACTACAAGCCGCTGGAGTCCAGCGCAACCGGCTCCAGCGCTGCAGCGCCCCTCTGGGCCGCGATGATGCAGCAGGTGCATTCTCTCACCGGCTGCACCGTGGATCGCGACATCATGTCCGGCTCCGCCTCCGATTACGGGCTGTTCATGGAGACGGTGTGCGGCGTGTCCGGCATGCTGCCCACCTCCGCCTGCCAGAACGACGTCAACGGCTACGCCCTGGTGACCGACTACTACACCGCCGACAGCCGCCCCACCGCCTACTGCAACATGCACCGCGCGGTGACGGTGTGCCGCAAGAGCGGCATGGTGGCCTCGAACAGCTGCCGCAGCACCATGGTGGTGGGCATCATCTACATCCCCGAAGGACACCCCTTGCGCAACGCCTCCGACATGGACACGGTGCAGGGCTACTTCTACGGCGCATCCACCAGCGAATACTCCGCCGGCATCGGCGTCTGCACCCAGTGCGGATGACAAGGCGGCAATTCCCCGGCTTCCCATCGGAGCCGGGGTTTTCTTTTGTCTCCGATCCTCCGTCTGTGCGCATGATTACCACACCGGCAGGCATAGGATGCAGCAGATCTCGATTCAGGAGGGATATTCATGCCGAGAACGCGCAAGAGCGCCGCGCTGGCGCTGCTCAAGGGCCTGCTGATCGCCGTCGCCCTCACCCTCGCCTGCATGCTGCTGATGGCGGCGGCGCTGGTGGCCCTGCAAATGTCCGATCGCCTGCTGACCGTGCTCAACCAGATCGTCAAGCTCCTCGCCATCGCAGTGGGAACCTGCGTTGCCGTGCCTCGGGGCGGCTCCCGCGGACTGCTCACCGGCGTGGAGATTGCCCTTGTGTACATGGCGCTGGGCTACGCGATGTACGTGCTGCTGGGCGGCGGCAGCTTCGCCGTGGGCAACATGCTGGGCGAGATGCTGCTGGGCAGCGCTGTGGGCGCGGTCACGGGTGCAGTGCGCGCCAACCTCAGCCCCCGCCGCAGCCGCGTCAAGGTATAATCGAACACACGTTTAAGTTTCCCCTCCCCCGTTTCATTTTTCCTCATATATGCTATAATAAGCATAGAAGAAGAATCCGGGGAGGGTCTTTTCATGTCCATGTTCCATCTGCACTCCGATTACGCGCCCACCGGCGACCAGCCCCAGGCCATCGAGGCCCTGACGGAGGGGCTGAAGAAGGGCATGAAGCACCAGGTGCTGCTGGGCGTCACCGGCTCGGGCAAGACCTTCACCATGGCCAACATCATCGCCAAGGCCAACCGGCCCACGCTGGTGATCGCCCACAACAAGACGCTGGCGGCCCAGCTGGCAGGCGAGTTTCAGGAGTTCTTCCCGGACAACGCCGTGGGCTACTTCGTGTCCTACTACGACTACTACCAGCCCGAGGCCTACATTCCCTCCACCGACACCTTCATCGAGAAGGACAGCGCCGTCAACGACGAGATCGACCGCATGCGCCACAGCGCCACCAGCTGGCTGGCGGAGCGCCGGGACGTGGTCATCGTGGCCTCGGTCAGCTGCATCTACGGCCTGGGCGACCCCTCGGAGTACGAGGATCTGTCCGTGTCCCTGCGCGAGGGCATGCAGATGGAGATCGAGGAGCTGCTGCACCGCCTGGTGGAGATTCAGTACAGCCGCAACGACTTCGAGTCCGAGCGCGGCACCTTCCACGTCCGGGGCGACGTGGTGGAGATCATCCCCGCCGCCAGTCAGGAGAAGGCGGTGCGCGTGGAGTTCTTCGGCGACGAAATCGAGCGCATCTCCGAGATCGAAATCGTCTCCGGGCGGGTGCTGCGGCACATGGCCCACGTGATCCTCTTCCCCGCAAGCCACTACGCCATCAGCAAGGACAAGCTGGAGGGCTGCATCGCCCAGATCGAAAACGACCTGCGCGACCGCCTTGCAGATCTGAAGGCCAATGACCGCCTGCTGGAGGCCCAGCGCCTGGAGCAGCGCACGCGATACGACATTGAAATGCTGCGGGAGATCGGCTACTGCAACGGCATCGAGAACTACTCCCGCTACTTTGACGGCCGCCAGAGCGGTGAGCCGCCGTTCACGCTGCTGGACTACTTCCCGAAGGATCTGCTGATTCTGGTGGACGAGAGCCACATGACCATCCCCCAGATCCGCGCCATGTACAACGGCGACTTCGCCCGCAAGCAGACGCTGGTGGACTACGGCTTCCGCCTGCCCGCCGCCTACGACAACCGCCCGCTGAAGTTCTACGAGTTCGAGCAGAAGGTGAACCAGATCATCTACGTCTCCGCCACCCCCGGCCCCTACGAGCTGGAGCGCACGGAGCAGGTTGTGGAGCAGATCATCCGCCCCACCGGCCTGATCGACCCGGAGATCATCGTGCGCCCGGCGCGGGATCAGGTGGACGACCTGCTGGGCGAGATCCGCACGGTCACGGCAAAGGGCGGTCGCGTGCTGGTGACGACCCTCACCAAGCGCATGGCCGAGAGCCTGACCGAGTACCTGCGGGAGATGGACGTGAAGGTGGAGTACCTGCACTCCGACGTGGACACCCTCGACCGCATCGAGCTGATCAAGGGGCTGCGCACCGGCGAGTTCGACGTGCTGGTGGGCATCAACCTGCTGCGCGAGGGCCTCGACCTTCCCGAGGTCGCGCTGGTGGCGATCCTGGACGCGGACAAGGAGGGCTTTTTGCGCTCCGAGAAGTCGCTGATCCAGACCATCGGCCGTGCCGCGCGCAACGTGGAGGGCCGGGTCATCATGTACGCAGATACCCTCACCGACTCCATGAACCGCGCCATCTCCGAGACCAACCGCAGGCGCGAGATTCAGCAGCAGTACAATGAAGAACACGGCATCACGCCCCGCAGCGTGCGCAGCGCCATCCGCAGCCTGATGGAGGTCACGCGCGTGCCGGACAAGGACGCGGGCAAGGCGCTGGACGACGCCGAGCGCCAGCTGGCCATCGAGCACCTGGAGGAGCGCATGCTGGAGGCCGCCAACAATCTGGACTTTGAGAAGGCAGCAAAGCTGCGCGATCAGATGCTGGAGTTGCGCGGCGAAAGGCCCATGTCCAGCGGTGAGCAGAGCCGCCAGAAGCGCAGAAAGCGCGCAAAGGCATAAATACGATCATGAAGCGGCATCGCCGCAGGAGGAACCCCAAAATTGGCAAATGATTTCATCCGCATCCGCGGCGCGCGGGCGCACAACTTAAAGAGCATCGACATCGACCTTCCCCGCAACAAGCTGATCGTCATGACCGGCCTGTCCGGCTCGGGCAAGTCGTCCCTGGCCTTCGATACCATCTATGCCGAGGGTCAGCGCAGATATGTGGAATCCCTGTCCAGCTACGCCCGGCAGTTTTTGGGCCAGATGGACAAGCCGGAGGTGGACATGATCCAGGGCCTGTCCCCGGCCATCTCCATCGACCAGAAGACCACCAGCCGCAACCCGCGCTCCACCGTGGGCACCGTCACCGAGATCTACGATCACCTGCGCCTGATGTACGCGCGCATCGGCGTCCCCCACTGCCCCCAGTGCGGGCGGGAGATTCAGCGCCAGACGGTGGATCAGATCATCGACGCCATCACCGCCCTGCCCGAGCGCACAAAGATCATGCTGCTTGCGCCGGTGGTGCGGGGCCGCAAGGGCGAGCACGCCAAGATTCTGGAGGACATGCAGAAGAAGGGCTTCGTTCGCGCGCGCATCGACGGCGAACTGTATGAGCTTGCCGAGGCTCCGGCTCTGGCCAAGACGAAGAAGCACACCATCGAGATCGTGGTCGACCGCATCATCATCCGCGCCGACCTCCAGCAGCGCCTCACCGACTCGCTGGAGACCGCGCTGAACCTGGGCGGCGGGCTGGTGAGCGTCATTGAGATGGAGTCGGGCCGCGAGACCCTCTACTCCCAGAACTACGCCTGCCCGGACTGCGGCGTGTCCATCGAGGCGCTGGAGCCCCGGCTGTTCTCCTTCAACAACCCCTACGGCGCGTGTCCCTGCTGCACGGGCCTGGGCGTGTTGCTGAAGATGGATCCGGACATCGTGATTCCCGACCGCAGCAAGTCCCTCAACGAGGGCGCAATCAAGGTCTCCGGCTGGAACACCTCCGAACGCAACTCCATGGCGGCAAGCTACCTGCGCGGCCTTTCCGAGGCCTACAACTTCTCGCTAGACGCGCCCATCTCCGAGCTCTCCGACGAGGCCATGAACGTGCTGCTCTACGGCACGCAGGGCAAGAAGATTCGCGTATCCTACGAGCGCCCCAACGGCTCCGGCTCCTTCAACGTGCCCTTCGAGGGCGTGATCACCAATCTGGAGCGCCGCTACCGCGAGACCAGCTCCGACGCGATGAAGAACACCTTTGAGGAGTACATGGCCAACGTACCCTGCCCGGAGTGCGGCGGCAAGCGCCTGCGCCGGGAGGCGCTGAGCGTCACCGTGGGCGGTCTGTCCATTCAGGATCTCGCCGCCATGACGGTGCGCAGGGCCCTGGCCTTCGTGGAGGGCCTGCAGCTGACCCCCAAGGAGGAGCTGATCGCCCGCCAGCTGCGCAAGGAGATCACCGCGCGGCTGAACTTCCTGGTCAACGTTGGCCTGGACTACCTGACCCTCGCCCGCAGCGCGGGCACCCTCTCCGGCGGCGAGGCCCAGCGCATCCGCCTGGCCACCCAGATCGGCTCGGGTCTGACCGGCGTGCTCTACATTCTGGACGAGCCCTCCATCGGCCTGCACCAGTCCGACAACGCGAAGCTCATCAACACCCTGCGCAGCCTGCGCGACCTGGGCAACACGCTGATCGTCGTCGAGCACGACGCGGAGACCATGCTGGCGGCGGACTACATCGTGGACATCGGCCCCGGCGCGGGCGTGAACGGCGGTCAGGTCGTGGCCTGCGGCACCCCCGCCGAGGTCATGGCGAATCCCGCCTCCCTCACCGGGCAGTACCTCTCCGGTGCGCGCAAGGTTCCGCTGCCTCTGGAGCATCGCAAGCCCAGCGGCTGGCTGACCGTGAAGGGCGCGCGGGCAAATAATCTCAAGAACATCGACGCGTCCTTCCCGCTGGGCGTGCTCTGCTGCGTCACCGGCGTGTCCGGCAGCGGCAAGAGCTCGCTGGTCAACGAAATTCTGTACAAGTCCCTGTCCCGCACGCTGAACCGTTCCCGACAGCGCGCCGCAGATCACGACGGGATTCTGGGCGTGGAGCAGCTGGACAAGGTCATCCAGATCGACCAGAGCCCCATCGGGCGCACGCCGCGCTCCAACCCCGCCACCTACACCGGCCTGTTCGACCTGATCCGAGATGTATTCGCCTCCACCCCCGACGCGAAGGCCCGCGGCTACAAGGCCAACCGCTTCTCCTTCAACGTCAAGGGCGGCCGCTGCGAGGCCTGCTCCGGCGACGGCATCCTGAAGATCGAGATGCAGTTCCTCTCGGACGTGTACGTGCCCTGCGAGGTCTGCCACGGCAGACGCTACAACCGCGAGACGCTGGAGGTGCGCTACAAGGGCAAGAGCATCTACGACGTGCTGGAGATGACCGTGGACGAGGCGCTGGAGTTCTTCGCCCCGCTGCCGCGGCTTGCAAACAAGCTCCAGACCATGCACGATGTGGGCTTGGGCTACGTCAAGCTCGGCCAACCCTCGGACACCCTCTCCGGCGGCGAGGCCCAGCGCATCAAGCTGGCCACCGAGCTCTCCCGCAGGGCCACCGGGCGCACGCTCTACGTGCTGGACGAACCCACCACCGGCCTGCACATCGGCGATGTGGAGCAGCTCAACGAGGTGCTGCACCGCCTGGCCGACGCGGGCAACACGCTGATCGTCATCGAGCACAATCTGGACGTGATCAAGACCGCCGACTACATCATCGACCTCGGTCCCGGCGGCGGCGACCAGGGCGGCACCATCGTCGCAGCGGGCACGCCCGAGGAGCTGGCTGCCTGCGAAGCAAGCAGCACCGGCGCATACCTCAAGCCCCTGCTGGAGGGCCGCTGAGCATCCGCTTCGTCATTTTTCGATATTCTTCGACATTTTCAACCGGCCAGGCCGGCGGAGCCGCCATCTCTGAATGTGCAGCCCCGCCGGCCTGTGCTCTGCAAGCCAAATTTCGAGTTTGATTTGTAACAAAATTTTAAAAACTGCAATTCTTGCTTGACATTTAAAGAGCAACTGTTTAAGATGAAACCATATACCGATATGGAATTTACGGGAGGCATTTTTATGCAGAAAGGTTATAAGCGCAACGGTAAGGGCATGGCCGTGCTCCACTTCTTCATCGGCCTGATCATCGTCGCCATACTGATGTGCGCCCTCTATTTCTTCCTGGGCAAGGTGGATTACTCCGACAAGCTGGCCAACCCCGACGCCACCATGCGCGCCTACGTGGAGATGACGGCCAACCCGAACCCGACGGACGAGGGTGACGCCACCATCATCGGCGGCGCGGACGGTCCGACCAGCGTGTACCTCAACGGTTCCGACGGCAATGGCGACGGCATCGTGGATCTGACCGCCACCGCTACGCCCACGCCCACGCCGGAACCCACCGCCACGCCGGTGCCCACGCCGGTGCCCACGCCCACCCCCGTGCCCACCCCCACGCCCACGCCCACGCCGGAACCGACTCCCACGCCGGAGCCGACGAAGATCGCGTCCTCGAAGTATTCCAAGTACAAGACCTCCGGCTTCAATGTGCCCGAGCCCTCCACCAACGCCACGGTGGCCATCACGAACTTCTATGTGTCCGAGCCCAACAAGAGCCAGGTCGTGCGCCTGGACGGCTACGGCTACATCAACGACGCCAGCTTTGACGGCGCCAACGCCAGCATCTTCGTCATCGTCACCAACGAGTCCACCGGCAAGCAGCGCGCCTATCGCGCCACCATGGAGGCCGGCGTCAGCGGCGTGGAGCACAGCGACGCCATCTGCAAAAACGCCTCCAGCACGGACTTCAGCGTCATCTTCTCGGTGGCCAAGTACGCCGCGGGCGATTACAGCCTGGGCCTGGTGATCTACTATACGGATGCCGCGGGCAACAACGCCTACTCCTATCATGAGCTGGGCGACCGCTTCTCCGTGGCCAGCAGCAAGATCTCCGGCGTGACGCAGGCGGATCCCTTCGCTGCAGCTGCCAGCGGCTTCGACGCCGCAAACGATGCGGATGCCGACGCCGAAGGCGCGCAGACCGACGAGCAGTTCCAGAACTTCGACCTCGGCGCCGCCCTGGACGACAGTGAGGACGAGGCGGTCGCGCCCGTGGAGCAGTTCACCGGCACCGCAGTCGGCTGAGCGCTTCCACAAAAAATCCCCCGTGTGATGCACGGGGGATTTTTGTGCGCACAAGGACATGCGCCGCCGAAGCCGGGCAAGAAAAAGCGCCGCGTTCCAACGAACGCAGCGCTCTCTCTTTGCTGTGCGGAATTACTTCTCAATGACCTCCAGCACTTCCATGGGGCAGGCCTTGGCGCAGATGCCGCAGGCGATGCACTTGGAGGCGGTCTCCCCCTCCAGCACCATGACCTTCATCGGGCAGGCCTCGACGCACTTGCCGCAGCCGACGCACTTCTTCTTGTTGATCATGTACACGCCCTTGGGATTCTGGGTGATGGCCTCGTGCTCGCAGGTGCGCATGCACTTGCCGCACTGAAGGCAGGAATTGACCTTGGGTTCGCCGTTCTTCTCCACGATCTGAATGCAGGACTTGCGCGGATCACGGACCTTATAAAACGCCTCCGAGCAGGCCAGCACGCAGCTCAGGCATGCCATGCAGCGAACATCCTTCTTAACAGACAGCTTTTTCATCTCACAACCTCCGCAATTCTATGCTCTGCTGTTATTATACACGCCCGGGGCCGAATTGTAAATGGATCAAATGCGAAATTTGCCGCAAAAAATCGATCGGATGGAAGAAACGGACGATTCTCAAACGTTTTCGAAGGAAGAATATGTTTGAAATGTGAAGTTTTCCCTGCATTTTATGTTGTTAAAAAAGCCCCCCGGCGGGATATGCCATTGACTTTGGGAGCCACTTTTGATAAAATGATAGTATCCATGATCGGGTTTTTGTGCCGTGTCATAACCCGGTCGGGCCGGGGACCGTTCCGCGAAAGGGTCGCTTTGCGGAATGCATGCCCCCGCTTGTCAACGATACGCGGCTGGGATTTGTTTCACCAAATAATCTTTGGGAGGAAGAAGCTCTGATGGAAATGAATAAGACCTTTATCACGATTGAGCAGATGGAAGCGGCAACCGACGCTTTGCTGGAAACGGCGAAGAAGGTTGGAGCTGACACTTGGCAGCAGCGCGTGAAGAACCAGACCCCTCACTGCAAGTTCGGTGAGGAGGGCATCTGCTGCCGCATCTGTACCATGGGCCCCTGCCGCATCACTCCGAAGTCCCCCCGCGGCATCTGCGGCTGCGACGCCAACGGCATCGTCGCCCGCAACTACCTGCGCTTCACCGCCGGCGGCGCTGCCACCCACTCCGACCACGGCCGCAGCATCTGCCACACCCTGTACGCTGCCAAGGAGGGCGGCAACTACCAGGTGAAGGATCCCGAGAAGCTCTGCCGCATCGCCAAGGAATGGGGCATCGAGACCGAGGGCCGCGACATCTACGACGTCGCCCACGAGGTCGCCGAGACCGGTCTGATGGAGTACGGCAAGCCCTTCGGCGTCCAGCGCTTCCTGAAGCGCGCCCCCGAATCCCGCCAGAAGATCTGGGCGGATCAGGCGATCGAGCCCCGCGCCATCGACCGCGAGGTCTCCCAGTCCATGCACATGACCCACATGGGCTGCTCCTCCCTGCCTGAGGCGCTGGTCCGCCAGTCCCTGCGCGCCGGCCTGTCCGACGGCTGGGGCGGATCCATGATGGGCACCGAGTTCTCCGACGTGCTGTTCGGCACCCCGAAACCGGTGGACACCACCGCCAACATTGGCGTCATGGAGAAGGACATGGTCAACATCATCGTCCACGGCCACGACCCGTCGCTGTCTGAAATGATCGTGTTCTACGCGCAGGATCCCGAGATGGTCGCTCTGGCCAAGGAGATGGGCGCGAAGGGCATCAACATCGCCGGCGTGTGCTGCACCTCCAACGAGGTCGCCATGCGTCACGGCATCCCCATGGCCGGCAACTTCCTCTCCCAGGAGAACGTGGTTCTGACCGGCGCCTGCGAAGCCATCGTCGTGGACGTGCAGTGCATCTTCCCCGCCCTTGGCCCGCTGTCCAAGTGCTTCCACACCAAGTTCGTGACCACCTCCCCCATCGCCCGCATGCCCGACTCCGATTTCATCGAGTTCCATGAGGACACCGCCGGCGAGAACGCGAAGAAGATCGTGGAGATGGCCGTCCGCAACTTCAAGAACCGCAATCCCGAGCTGGTGAACATCCCGCAGCTCAAGACCAACGCCACCGTGGGCTACTCCGTTGAAGCCATCAAGAAGTGCCTGGACGGCGTCACCAACTCCCACGTGGACGAGACCGGCACCACCAAGCCGCTGATCGAGTGCGTCAAGTCCGGCGTGCTGCGCGGCGCGGTCGCCATGGTCGGCTGCAACAACCCGAAGGTTCGCCCCGACACCGCCCACATCGAGCTGATGAAGAAGCTCATCGCCAACGACATCATCGTCATCGTCTCCGGCTGCTCCGCCCAGGCTGCCGCCAAGGCCGGCCTGCTGAGCAAGGACGCCAAGGAGCTGTGCGGCGAGGGCCTCAAGCGCGTGTGCGAGCTGGTCGACATCCCGCCGATCCTGCACATGGGCTCCTGTGTTGATATTTCCCGTATGATGATTCTCGCCTCCGACATCGCCAAGGACTGGGGCATCGACATCTCCCAGGTTCCGGTCGTCGGCTGCGCTCCGGAGTACATGTCTGAGAAGGCTGTCTCCATCGGCAACTACGTCGTCGCCACCGGCATCGAGACCTTCCTGGGCGTCGATCCCTACACCAAGGGCGGCTCCGAGGTCGTCAAGCTCCTGCAGGGCGAGGTCGAGGACTGGGTCGGCGCGAAGTTCGTCGTCGAGCTGGACATCGAAAAGCTGGGCGATCGCATGATGGAAACCATCGAGGCCAAGCGCGCCGCGCTGGGCATCTGATCCCCGAATCAAAGCTGAAAGGATCTTTGCACTATGAAAGTTGCGATTACAGGCAAGGGCGGCGTGGGCAAGACCACATTTGCCTCCACCCTCGCTCGACTGTACGCAAGCGAAGGACGCACCGTGCTGGCGGCGGACGTCGATCCGGACGCCAACCTCGGCCTCGCGCTGGGATTTACGGAGGAGGAGGTCAACTCCATCGTTCCGATCTCCAAGATGCGCAAGCTGGTTGAGGAGCGCACAGGTGCAAACAGCCTGAACAAGTTCTTCAAGCTCAACCCTCAGGTGAGCGACATCCCGGACACCTACGCCAAGGAGATCAACGGCGTAAAGCTGCTGGTGATGGGCACGGTCGAAACCGGCGGTTCCGGCTGTGTGTGTCCCGAGCACGTGATGCTCAAGGCCATCCTGTCCAGTCTCATCTTCCGCAAGGACGATGTGGTCATCATGGACATGGAGGCGGGCCTGGAGCACCTGGGCCGCGGCACCGCGAGCATGATGGATCAGTTCATCGTCGTCATCGAGCCGGGCGCGCGCAGCATTCAGACCTATGAAAAGGTCAAGCAGCTGGCCGCCGACCTGGGCATCACCCGCGTGCGCGTGGTGGCCAACAAGGTGCGCGACGAGGACGACGAGGCCTTCCTGCGCAGCCGCATCCCCGAGGACGCGCTGCTGGGCATGATTCACTACAACGCAGAGGTGATCGACGCGGACCGCCGCGGCATCTCCCCCTTCGATGTGAGCGCCAAGGCCGTTGAAGAAATTCGGGCGATCAAGGATCGCATCGACAACGAGAAGAAATGATACATGAAAGGAATGAGAACATAGATGGGTCTGTTTGACAGAGTATTCCGCGGTTCCGATGAGATGTATTTCAAGGCTGAATCGGAGCTGAATCAGGTTATTGCTGAGCTGGGCGAGAGCGCCCCCATGACGATGCCCGACACCGCGTATTTCCTCGCTTGCATCTATGCCTACCTGGGCAAGAAGGTCACCACCCTGGGCGAGCTGAAGGAAGCCCTGGCGCAGCTGCGCGCCATGATGGGCCGCGAGTATCGCACCAAGTCCATCTTCGACTCCGGCGTTGCCACCGCTTGCTGCGCTGAGGTCATCGAGGCCTGCAAGTACGCCCGCAACCCCGCTCCCTATGAGGGAACCCAGTACCACGGCCACTTCTCCGACGCCGAGGTGCGCGAGCTGGGCGTTCCGCTGGTCACCAAGGACATCCCCGGCTTCGTGGTCATCATCGGCCCCGCTCCCTCCCAGGAGGAAGCCGTTGAGCTGGTCAAGGGCTATCAGTCCCGCGGTATCTTCGTATTCATGATCGGCGGCATCATCGATCAGATTCACGCTGCGGGCGTGGCCACCGGCTTCCCGGTGCGCGTGGTTCCCGTCGGCGACGAGATCTGGTCCGTCGGCCACGTCATCTCCCTGGTCACCCGTGCAACGATGATCTTCGGCGCCACCGAGCCCGGCGACGCGGACGCCTTCCATCGCTACACCTTCGACCGCATCAACGCCTTCGTCAACGCCTTTGCTCCGGTCAATGACATCACCGTCGCCTGCGGCGCCGGTGCCATCAAGCTGGGCTTCCCGGTCATCACCAACGATACCGAGGACATGTGGGCCGTTCCGAAGTCCCTGATCATCAACACCAACACCAAGGATTGGATCGAGACCTCTCTTGAGGCCCGCGGCATCAAGATCAAGGTCACCAACATCGACATCCCCGTCGCCTTCTCCTCCGCGTTCGAGGGCGAAATTGTCCGCCGCAAGGCCATGCAGATCGAGATGGACGGCTCCCGCGTGGACTGCATCGAGCTGGTGCAGACCAAGGACGCCCACGAGATTGAGGATCACAAGATCACCGTGGAAGGCCCCGACTTCGACCAGTTCGAGTTCGGCTCCAAGATTCCGATCGCCTACATCGTGGACGTGGCCGGCAAGAACATGCAGACCGACTTCGAGGGCGTCATGGAGCGCAAGTTCCACTCCTGGCTGAACTGCATCGAGGGCGTGATGCACACCGGTCAGCGCGACATGATCCGCATCCGCGTCAGCGACGCCGCCTACGAGGCCGGCTTCCGCGCCCGCCACATCGGCGAGGTGCTCTACGCCAAGATCAAGAGCGACTTCGACGCCGTCGTCGACAAGTGCCAGGTCCGCATCTACACCGATCCCGAGAAGGTCAAGGAGATGCGCGAGATGGGCAACCACGTCTTCGACAAGCGCGACGAGCGCCTCAAGACCCTCACCGACGAGTCCGTCGACGTGTTCTACACCTGCATCCTGTGCCAGGCCTTCTCCCCGTCTCACGTGTGCATCGTCACCCCCGAGCGTCTGGGCCTGTGCGGCGCGGTCTCCTGGCTGGATGCCAAGGCGACCAACGAGCTGGATCCCCAGGGTCCCTGCCAGATCGTTCCCAAGTCCCGCCCGATCGACGAGCGCGTCGGCCGCTACGAGGACGTGGACGAGGCCGTGAACCAGTACTCTCACGGCGCGCTGGAGCACGTCACCCTGTACTCCATCATGGAGGACCCGATGACCTCCTGCGGCTGCTTCGAGTGCATCTGCGGCATCGAGCCCCTGTCCAACGGCGTGGTCATCGTCAACCGCGAGCATGCCGGCATGACTCCCCTGGGCATGAGCTTCTCCGAGATGGCCTCCATGACCGGCGGCGGCGTGCAGACCCCCGGCTTCATGGGCCACGGCAAGCACTTCATCTCCTCCAAGAAGTTCATGAAGGCTGAGGGCGGCCCGGGCCGCATCGTGTGGCTGCCGAAGGCGCTGAAGGATCAGGTCGCTGACAACCTGAACGAGACCGCCAAGGAGCTGTACGGCATCGACAACTTCACCGACATGATCGCCGATGAGACCATCACCGAGGATATGGAAGAGCTCTACGCCTTCCTGACCGAGAAGGGCCATCCGGTGCTCGGCATGGAGCCGCTGATGTAAAACCCTGTGAAGGGGGGACTTCTCCCCCTTCATGATTCTTTCATACAAAATCCGTCGCGTCCAACGGGCGCAACGGATTTTTGTCATGGAGCAATTTGATCGAAGCGCTTCGGCCTGCGCCCGCAGAATCAATGCCGGGACATGCCGTCTGAATGGTTTTCACGACACACATATCGATGCAAGGTGATAGAATGCTTGACAAGAAGGCTCTACGCAGGGAGATTGGCCAGAAGAAGCGCGCCATGGCGGCGGCGGAGATCGCAGCCTACAGCCACAATCTGGCGGAAAAGCTGTACGAGACAGAGGAATATAAGCAGGCGCAGGCCATCTACGCCTACCTGCCCTACAATCAGGAGGTGCGCACCTGGGAGATCGTCGAGCGCGCCTGGAAGGAGGGCAAGCGGGTCGCGGTGCCCAAGGTCTACGGCGACGAGATGCGCTTTCTGTGGCTGACGGACTTCACACAGATCGCCCCCGGCGGCTGGAACATCCCCGAGCCCACCTTCGACGAGCCCGTGGCCGAGGATGCGACCGCGCTGGTGCTGATGCCCGGCCTGGCCTTCGATCCGGAAGGACATCGCGTGGGCTACGGCGGCGGCTTCTACGACAAGTATCTTCAGGCGCACCCCGGCCACATGCTGGTGGCGCTGTGCTATCCCTTCCAGCTGCTGGATCATCTGGAGGTGGAGGAGCACGACATCCCCGTGGATCGGGTGATCTGCGCAGACGAGCTGCGCCTGGTCGAGCCCTTCGCCGCCTACGCGGAGCAGATCGCCGCCTACCGCAGTGAATTCCTGGAGTGCGGCGATTCCATGGACGGCACGGGTTCCCTCGCGCGCACGGAGGATCCCAGTGAGTGGCTCCGGCAGACGGAGGAGCTGCGCAATCCGGACACCGTACCCGAGGGCTGGGTGCCTGCCACGCAGTACCTCTGCATTCGCGTGATGGACGATCGTCTAGTGGGCATGATCCAGCTCCGCCACAGCTTCAACGATTATCTCGCGAAGTTCGGTGGGCACATCGGTTACAGCGTGCGCCCCGATGCGCGCCGCAGGGGCTACGCCACCTGGATGCTCTGCGCCGCCCTCCCCCGCTGCCGGGAGCTGGGACTGGATCGCGTGCTGATCACCTGCGACCACGACAACGCCGCCAGCCGGGGAACCATCCTCGCAAACGGCGGCAAGTTCGAATCCAGCGTGTTCGAGCCGGAGGAAGGCGCGACCCTCGAGCGCTACTGGATCGAGCTGTAAGGCATAGAAAAACAGATGCACCCAAGCGATGCATCTGTTTTTTGTATGTATTATACGGCTTCCGCACCCGGCGCGCGGTACTTGTGCAGAAAGTGCACGCCAAGCAGCACCGCCAGCAGGAAGAACGTCATGTACAGGCCGTTGAACAGGCCGTGGCTGCCGCCGGTGAGCCAGGTTTCCGAGACGTGGTAGACCGACCACACGCCGTCCGCAGCGCCGGCGCTGAGATTGACAAACAGCGCGGTGTGCACGAAGCTCCAGCCGGTGAACAGCCCCGTGGGGGCCGCGAGTCCGTAGCGGTCGTGCAGCATGCAGCACAAGAGCACCTGCAGCGCCACATTTGCCATGCCGATCCAGCTCAGGTGCCAGCCGCCCTCGGCGATGAACTCCACCACCAACAATAGAACCATGCTGGGGATGCGCTTCAGGTGGGCGCGGGCGGACTCGTAGAGGTAGTCCATCATGAACACCTCGCCCGCCAGCGTGGACAGAAAGCACACCGGCGCGGCGATGAGCGTGGTCAGGCTGAACTTCGGCTCGCTCAGCGGCACAGCCAGCCGCAGCGAATCCGTGAGCAGGCACAGGACTACGCCAAGCAGCGCGGCGGCCAGGCCCACAACCAGCCACTTGCCCAGACCGGGCAGCTCGAAGCCCTCGTGGTCGCCCTTGTTGTGCAGGAGCTTCGCCAGCACCAGGAAGATGACCACCGTGCCCAGGCTCTCCACCACGGACATCAGCGGATCGTAGCCGTGGAGCACCACCGTGGCCCACAGCGGCGCCTGAAGAATGTCGCCGTAGCCCAGGTTCATTGCGTGCATGTGCAGCTGGCCCAGCGTGGCGGAAAAGATCGCCTCTACACCCCAGTTCCAGCCGAAGTACACCAGAAAGCCGATCAGCCACAGCCAGATCAGATGGACGTGGCCGTCTTTATTGCGCACCAGATCGCCGTGCGGCCTTGCATCGGGCGAATGCGCCCGTTCCGCGCGCCGCAGCTCGGCGCGCGTCTTTTTCTTTTGGAATGCCATGCCGCCTCCTCACTCCACGACGGCCTGAATCAGCGGCCGCGGCGCGGGCTTCTCGTCGGAGATGGAGATGGAGCGCTTCATCAGATTGTACGCGCCGGTGCGGTCGGACTTCTCGCCCGCGTGCAGCGTGCAGAGCACGTCGCCCCGCTTCACGCGATCGCCCAGGCGCACCTTCATCACGATGCCCACGGCGAGATCCAGTTCGTCGGTCTTGTGCTCTCGGCCCGCCCCCAGCAGCTTCGCCGCGTTGCCGATGTCGCTGGTGACCATGGAGGACACATAGCCCGCGCGGTCGGCCTTGATGTCGATCAGCGTCTTTGCCTTGGGCAGTAGGCCGGTGTCCTCGCACACCCGGGGATCGCCGCCCTGGGCCGCGATCATCTCCGCCAGCTTCTTCAGGCCCTCGCCGCTGCGAATCTTGGAATCCAGCAGCTTCACGCCCTCGGCCACCGTGGCCACCGCGCCCGCATTGCGCAGGATGTGCGCGCCCAGCTCCAGCGCCACGTCCTTCAGCGCGCCCTCGGTGCGCCCGGCGAGGATGTCGATGGCCTCCTCCACCTCCAGCGCATTGCCGATGTAGTTGCCCAGCGGCTGATCCATGTCGGTGATCAGCGCGGAGAAGCGCTTGCCGCTGAGATTTCCGATGCGCACCATCATCTCCGCCAGCTTGCGGGACTTCTCGGGCGTGTCCATGATCGCGCCGCTGCCGCTCTTCACGTCCAGCACCACCACGTCGCAGCCCGCCGCCAGCTTCTTGGAGAGGATCGACGACACCACCAGCGGCATGCAGTCCACCGTGGCGGTCACGTCGCGCAGGGCGTAGAGCACCTTGTCCGCCGGGGCAAGCTCCGCGGTCTGGCCAATGATGGCGCAGCCGATGTCCGTCACCTGCCGCTTGAAGGCGTCCACGTCCAGGTCGATGGACATGCCCGGAATGGACTCCATCTTGTCCAGCGTGCCGCCGGTGAAGCCCAGGCCGCGGCCGGACATCTTCGCCATCTTCACGCCGCAGGCCGCGACAAGCGGCACCAGCACCAGCGAGGTGGTGTCGCCCACGCCGCCGGTGGAGTGCTTGTCGGCCTTGATGCCAGGGATGTCGGAGAGATCCAGCGTCTCGCCGGACTTGGCCATCGCCAGCGTCAGCGCCAGGGTCTCCCGGTCGCTCATGCCGTTGATGCAGATTGCCATCAGCAGCGCGGAGGCCTGATAGTCGGCAAAGCTGCCGTCCACCACGCCGTCCACAAAGGCGCGGATCTCCGCCTCGTTCAATTCGCCGCCAAAGCGCTTTTTTCGAATGATATCACAGGGGTTCATTCGGGAATGCCTCCTTCAGAGCCTGTCGCCAGAGCTCGCGTTTGATTTCATACTTCAGGGTGTAGGCCGGGCTGGTGGAGGGCATGCGGTGGTAGCTGTGCCGCGCGTCCTCCCTCGCCACCAGCTTGCAGTAGAGCTGGTGCGCCGTGGCCCCGTTAAAAAAGATGTGTTTGATGTCCGGACAATTCCGGAACAGGCTGTCAAAGTCGTTGGGCTGCGGGTCGCGGATGGCACTGTCCAGCGAACCCGCGCGCTCGCAGCTGCCCACCGTATCCCACAGCGCGATGCGGTGGCGCAGCAGCATGGCCTTCTTGTCCTCGATGGACAGAGGTTGCGGCTCGTTCAGGATTTCCGCCATCATCGGCCAGAAGGCGTTGCGGGGATGGGCATAGTAGAAGCTCTGATGCAGCGACTCCACGCTGGGCATGGAGCCGAGGATCAGCATGCGCGCGTCCGCCCGCCACACCGGATCGAAGCCGTAAATGCGCTCCGCCATAGCTCAGGGAAGCTGGGCGAACACCTCGCCGATGGGATCGCGCAGAATGAGATCCGCTCGATCGTCCCGGGGCGTGGCGGACTTGTTCACCAGCACCATGCGCTTGCCCCGGTACTCGTCGATGAAGCTGGCCGCGGGATAGACGCTCAGCGAGGTGCCGCCGATGATCAGCAGATCTGCACTTGCAATGGCGTGGATCGCGCCCATGATGCAGTCCTGATCCAGGGATTCCTGATAGAGCACCACGTCCGGCTTGATGACGCCGCCGCAGCTGCACCTGGGCACGCCGCCGGTCTGCTGGATGTAGGCCGCGTCGTAGAACTTGCCGCAGTCCATGCAGTAGTTGCGCAGGATGCTGCCGTGGAGCTCAAAGACCTTCTTCGAGCCTGCCGCCTGGTGCAGGCCGTCGATGTTCTGGGTCACCACGGCGCTGAGCTTGCCCTCCTGCTCCCACTGGGCCAGCTTTTTGTGCGCAGCGTTGGGCAGGGCGTCGGTGATGAGGATCTTCTCCCGATAGAAGCGGTAGAATTCCTCCGTCTTGCGCACGAAGAAGTCGTGGCTGAGGATCGTCTCCGGCGGATAGGCATACTTCTGCCGGTACAGGCCGTCCACGCCGCGAAAATCGGGAATGCCGGATTCCGTGCTGACTCCGGCGCCGCCGAAGAATACGATGCGCCTTGCTTCGCGCACCCATTGAATGAGCTTCTCCAAGGATTCCTTCATATTCAACCACCCTTTCCATCCGTATTTTAGCATTATTTTCCCAAGCTGTCCACCTTGGATGAATCTCACCACGCTTTTTTCTCCTTTTTATCATTGTAATTTACTTATTTTTGTGTTATCATGGATCTTAGCCGTAAAAAGGAAGGTGTTTAAGCTATGGCAAGTGCAATTCGCAGTTGTGCGGGCGGCGTTGTTTTCTGCGACGAACAGGTTTTTCTTTTGATGAGCGATCGCGGCGAATGGGTGATGCCGAAGGGCGTGATCCGCAACCGCAATCATTCCAACGATGTGGCGCTCTGGCGCGTCGAGGACGAGGCCGGAATTCACGCGCGCATCATCGGCATTGCCGGCAATACCCGCTACGACTTCTTCTCGGAGAGCCGCGGCAAGGAGGTCAGCAATCGCATCCAGTGGTTCGCAATGATCGCGGACGACAGCAGCTACCACATTTCCTTCGATCAGGGATTTCTAAACGGCGGCTACTACCCTGTACAGAAGGCCCGGGAGATGCTGACCCACGATTGCGACCGCGAGATTCTGGATACGGCCTATCAGATCTACGAAGAATGCAAGGAGGAAACCCCGGCCTGATTTCAAGGGCGGATTTCAGGACAGAACAATCCCCATAGAGCACACCGGCAGCGCCATATGACGTCGGCGAACGCGCGATTGGCCCAAAAATGTGAGATTCCCCGTCGCAAATGCGGCAGGGAATCTCGTTTTGCTTCTCCGCAGCGATGACCTGCATGCGCACCTCAGGCGCTTCGGTTGCCACCGATCTTCTCGGCCACGCAGGAGATGAATTCTCCGTTGGTGGGCTTGTCCATGGCGTCGAACACCTTGTAGCCGTACATCTTGTTCACCGTATCCAGTCGGCCGCGGCTCCAGGCGACCTCAATGGCGTGGCGCATGGCACGCTCCACCTTGCTGGCGGAGGTATCGAAGCGCCGGGCGACGCCGGGATAGAGCTCCTTGGTGATGCGGTTGATGACGTCGTGGTTGTCAATCACCATGCGCACCGCCTCGCGCAGATACGCATACCCCTTGATGTGGGCGGGGATGCCCAGAGTGAGAAACAGGTTGGTGATCTGCTCGTCCAGCGTCTCCGGCGCAGCGCTGATCTCATCGCAGCCCGCCACCGCCGGCTGCGCCTCCCCGGCAATCTCCACGATGCGGCTGTACAGCAGGTGCATATCGAAGGGCTTGACCATGTAATAGCTCGCGCCCAGGCGAATGGCGCGCATGATGAAGTCGTCCCTGGCCAGGCCGGTGAGCACGATCACCTTCGGACGCAGCTCCGGCTCCATGCGGCCGATCTCCTCCAGCGCCATGAAGCCGTCCCGGCGGGGCATGATGATGTCCATCACCAGGATGTCCGGCGCATTTTCCCGCACCGCGTCCCCGATCTCCGTGCCGTCGGAGACGGCCGCCACCAGCTCGATGTCGTCCTTGCGGGAGAAGTAATCCGCCAAAAGCCCAAGTATGCTCTGGTTGTCGTCCGCCAGCATGACCCGTATCTTATCCACATTCGTCATTCCTTTCAACTGATGTTGCTGTAAAGGAATATATGCAGATTCCACGCATTTTAGCACAGCTGTGCAGCGCGTCGCGCCGCTAAGATTCCGCCAAGTTTTCAGCCGGATCCACAAAAAGCCCCGGACGGCGCATTTCATCCATCCGGAGCTTTTCCAAAAATCCTGCCGGTCAGCCGGCCAGATATGCCGTCACCGCATCCTGGAACGCATGATAGAAGGGTTCCTCCAGCATCAGCGCATGGGACGCACCCTCGATGACCTTCAGCTCGGAGCCCTCCGGCAGATCGTCCAGCACGGCGTAGACCAGATCGTAGTTCAGATAGGGATCCACATCGCCGCAGATCACCAGCGTGGGCGCCTGAATGCCCGCCAGGTCGATCAGCTTCTCGGAGGGATCCACGCACAGGTCGCGGCGGCCGCCGTTGGGGCTGGAATCGTCGTCGTAGTGCCAGCAGCTGGAGCAGTACAGCTCGATCACCACCGGATCCGTGACCGTCAGATCGAAGCTGCCGTCCTCGTTCTTCTGGAAGTCGTCGGCGGCATGCTCCCAAGTGTTGTAGTGGAAGGCGTCCGCCACCTCCACGTCGCCCACGCCGCACAGGATCGGCGCGTAGAGCACCAGCTTGTTCAGATGCTCGGGATACTTCACCGCAAAGCGGCTGGAGGTCACGGTGTCCCAGCTCCAGCCGAGCACATCGATCTTCTCCAGGCCGGTCTCCGCGACGATCAATTCCACCGCGGCGTTGATGTCCTCGCCTGCGTAATCGGAATCGGGCATGAAGCCGTCCTCCACCGCGCCGGACTGGCCCTAGCCCGCAATGTCCTGCCGCCACACCGCGTAGCCCTCCCGGGCCAGGCGGCGCACCAGGCTGTAATCCTCATAATCGATGTCGAACTCGTGGGAGGAATAGGTCAGTCCGTGCACCAGCAGGATGCTCTTCTCCGGCTGCGCGTCCGCAACGGCGATGCGGTCCAGATGCAAAGCGATTCCGTTGCGCTCCAGCGGGTATTCGTCGTAGGTATAGCTGATTTCCTCCGTTGCAGTCGCAGGCTCCGCGAGGCCCACGGTTGCGCACACCAGCAGCATTGCGACCAGCAGCGCCGCCAGCAGACGGGATGAGAGCTTCCTCATAAAACTACCTTACTTCTATGTTGATTACAACCATTCTATTCCGTTCCTCCGATTCTGCAAGGAATGTTTTGTTAAATCTCGCATTTATTGCCGAAAGAATTTATGATTTTACGTCATATTTTTCGCATACAGGGTCCAATCGCGATCAATGTTAACATTCGTGCAAAAAATGCTTGTAATTCGATCAAAGAAGTTTTATAATGGAAGCAGGCAAATGTGCCATACGAAATCAGAAATGGAGACGATTCCCATGGCAATGAATCTCAAAATGACCGGTGTGACCGGTTTCGTAGCTCCCAGCGAGCTGGACAAGATGGCCGTCATGATGAACGCAGCAAACGAGGTGCTGCTCTCCCGCACGGGCGCGGGCAGCGACTTCCTGGGCTGGCTGGATCTGCCGGTGAACTACGACAAGGAAGAGTTCGCACGCATTCAGGCGGCCGCGAAGAAGATCCAGGGCGACAGCGACGTGCTGGTCGTCATCGGCATCGGCGGCTCCTACCTGGGCGCGCGCGCAGCCATCGAGTTCTGCAAGGGCCAGATGTACAACGGCATTCGCGAGGCCGGCATCCCCGAGGTCTACTTCGTGGGCAACAACATCTCCTCGTCCTACCTCAACGACGTGGTGAAGATCATCGGTCAGCGCGACTTCTCCGTGAACATCATCTCCAAGTCCGGCACCACCACCGAGCCCGCCATCGCCTTCCGCATCTTCAAGAAGCTGCTGGAGGAGAAGTACGGCACGGAGGGTGCGAAGGGCCGCATCTACGCCACCACCGACAAGGCGCGCGGCGCGCTGAAGGCGCTGTCCGATGCAGAGGGCTATCAGACCTTTGTGGTTCCGGACGACGTCGGCGGCCGCTTCTCCGTGCTGACCGCCGTGGGTCTGCTGCCCATCGCCGCAGCCGGCGTGGACATCGAAGTGATGATGAAGGGCGCACAGGACGCGCGCGAGGTCTGCAAGGGCGGCGACATGTCCACCAATCCCTCCTTCCAGTACGCGGCGCTGCGCAACATCCTCTACCGCAAGGGCAAGGGCACCGAGATCCTGGTCAACTACGAGCCCGCGCTGACCATGATGGGCGAGTGGTTCAAGCAGCTCTACGCCGAGAGCGAGGGCAAGGATCACAAGGGCATCTTCCCCACCGCCGCCAACTTCTCCACCGACCTGCACTCCATCGGCCAGTTCATTCAGGACGGCACCCGCAACCTGTTCGAGACCGTGCTGTGGGTGAACACGCCCCGCTCCGAGGCCACCATTGAGGAGGCTGCCGAGGACATCGACGGCCTGAACTACCTGGCCGGCAAGAGCGTGCAGTTCGTCAACTCCAAGGCCTATCAGGGCACCCTGATGGCCCACATGGACGGCGGCACCCCCAACATCATCATCGAGATCGACGAGGCCGACGCATATCACTTCGGCTACCTGGTCTACTTCTTCGAGAAGGCCTGCGGCCTGTCCGGCTACCTGCTGGGCGTGAATCCCTTCGATCAGCCCGGCGTCGAGGCCTACAAGAAGAACATGTTCGCCCTGCTGGGCAAGCCCGGCTTTGAGGAGCGCCGCAAGGAGCTCGAGGCCCGGCTGTAAGACACGCCGGTGGACGGGGGAGTAAACTCCCCCGCCACTGCCACCCCTACCAGTTTTTGCTTGAATCCTGCGGATTCCGGCCGCAAAAACTGCAAAGAAGCGATTTTTCTTGTAGCAGTCGCGTCTCCGAAGGAGCCGCGACCAGCCCGGGCGAATCCTTCGGATTCCAGCCCGGTGCTGCCGGCCGCTGCAAAGCATTGCAGTGCGGCCGGTGCATTTCTGAAAATGAGATTTTCATTCAGAAAAATCAGCCCCGTGGTCGCCGTACATGCCGTCGACCACGATTAAAGCACGAAAGGGCTTCGACCATCTCGTGCTTTCCCGGGGTTTTTCGACAGTGTGTGGAGATCCGCGTTTGCGGATCTCCTTTCTTGTTGCACCCATATATTGCATTTGCATTGCCGTTTGTGTTCGTGTCATAATGGAATCATTGAAATACCTTTTTCCCGGAGGACGACATGAAGAAACGGCTGCTGCGCGCCGCGCTTTGCACCCTGCCGCCCATGCTGCTCTGCATGGCTGTGCGGCTGCTTCCCATGTTCGCAGAGCACTGGTCGGCTTGGGTCGCGCGGCCCATGCTGCAAACAATTGCATTGATCGGCGGCAGGCTGCCCTTCCCCCTGATGGAGTGGGGCGTACTTGCACTGCTGGTTGCCCTCTGCATCGGCTTCATATACCGGCTGTGCAGGCGGGGTGTGCTGCATGCCGCCGTCTGTACGCTGAAACGTATATGCCTGCTTCTGATGGCGCTGGTCTGGCTGCTTGCCGCGCTGTGGTACCCCCTCTACTTCGCGGAAGCGCCGCTTCGGATCACGGTCACATCTGCGCAGCTGGCCGCTTCCTGCCGGACCCTGATCGATGATCTGAACGCAGATTCGCTTGACTTTTCCGAGGTTCCCGACGATCTGCCCGCCAAGTACGCCGCCTTTCCCGGCTGGATGCAAGTGCTGAACCTCGCGGGCTTTGCATCCTTCCTCACCGGGGAAGCGCTGATCTCGCCGGAGCTGCCCAATGCGGCGGTTCCCTTCGTGGCGGTGCATGAGTCCATGCACACCCTGGGCCATGCGGACGAGGGCAGGACGAACCTGGCCGCCTGGGCAGAATGCCTGCGCCGGGGCGGAGTATACGCCGATTCCGCGCGACTGTGGGCGCTGAAGGACAGCCTTGCGCTGCTGCGTCGGGTGGATTCTGGCGCATGGTCGTCCATTCGTTCGGAGCTTCCGCCGCAGTTGGATCGTCTGATCTCGCAGCTCGGCGGCGAGACGGCCCCGCCCGGAGACGGTGCGCTGGCCGTGCTCGCGCCGCTGGGGCTTGCGGAGTCCGTGCAGAACTACGAAATTCTGGCGCTGTATCTTGCGGCAGAAATGCCCATCTGATATAATAGGATCGTGATTGGGTAGACAAAGGAGCGCGATGGCGTGAAGGAATTCATCATTTCCGCCGCGGACGACGGTCGGAAGCTGGAGAAGTGGCTGATCCGGGAGATGCCCACGGTGGGCATGGGCATGCGTCAGAAGCTCTACCGGCAGAAGTGCTTCCGGCTCAACGGCGCACACGTCAAGGGCGACGCGCGGCTGGCCAAGGGCGACGTGCTGCAAATCTATGCAAGCGACGCACTGTTCGAGAAGCCCCGCCGGGAGGATCCCTTCCTCTCGAAGATTCGCCCCGAGCTGCGCATCCTCTACGAGGACGAAAACCTGCTGCTGGCGGACAAGCGCCCCGGCCTGATGGCCCACCCCGACGCAAGCGAGAAGGTGCGCACGCTGCTGACCCACGCCCAGGCCTATCTCTATCAGAAGGGCGAATATGATCCCGCCGAGCCCGGGGCCTTCGCACCGGCGCTGTGCAACCGCATCGACCGCTTCACCGGCGGCATCGTGATCATCGCCAAGAACCGCGCGGCCATGCAGGTGCTCAACCAGAAGATTCGCGACCGGGAGATCGGCAAGTTCTACTACTGCATCGCGCTGGGCAGCTTCTCCCGCCGGGAGGGCCTGCTGGACAACTGGATCGTCAAAGCCCCCGGCGCGAAGAAGGTCTCCGTCAGTGACCGCACGGTTCCCGACGGCCAGCGCGCGCAGACGAAGTACCGGGTGCTCTGCCAGAAGAACGGCCTGAGCCTGGTGGAGTGCGAGCTGCTCACCGGGCGCACGCACCAGATTCGCGCCCAGATGGCTCATGCGGAGCATCCGCTGCTGGGCGACAACCAGTACGGCGATCCCCGACGCAACGAGAAGTACGGCCGCAGCTATCAGGCGCTCTACGCCTACAAACTGCGCTTCGACTTCAGCAGCGACGCGGGCCCGCTCAACGGCCTGAAGGGCCGGGAGTTCACCGTGCCCGAGGTGCGCTTCATCGCCGAATACTTCCCGGAGTACCGCCCATGAGCCTGCTGCTGTATGGCGAGATTCGCCCGATTGAAGCCGTCCCCGACTTCGGCCCGGCGCTTTGCGAACACCTGCGCGCCAAGACCAACCCCACCGTTCATGCCGCCAGCATCGCCGCATGGAGCTTGCTGGCCGGGGGTCTGCGCATACTGGGTCTGGAAGAACTGCCCGAAGTGCATTTCGAGCCCAACGGCAAGCCTTACTTTGTGAACAGCTCCCTCTACTTCAGCCTGAGCCACAGCGGAAAGCTGGCCGTCGTGCTGATCTCGGAGGAACCCTGCGGCGTGGACATCGAACTCGTGCGCCCGGAGGTGGCCGAGCGCCTGCGGGAGCGCTGTCTCTCCGACGGGGAGCGCGCACGGGGCTGCGACTTCTTTGAAATTTGGACGGAGAAGGAGTGCATCGCCAAGCTGGACGGCAGCGGCATGCGCAGCCATCCCAGCGAAATCGACACGCTGGATCCCCGCTGGAACGGCCACTTCTTCACGACGCGCGTCCGCGACAGCGCCGGTCAGGCCTACGCCCTCAGCGCCCTGTGCGGGGAGATTGAAAACCTATCGATCATCAAAAAATGACACCGATGCGTGATTTCACACCCCGGTGTCATTCATTTTATCTTACAGCTTTTCCAGCGCCGCCACGACGTCCTCGAAGGCCATGGAGTGGCTGGCCTTCACCAGCACCACGTCGCCGCTGCGGATCACGTCCTTCAGCTGCGCGATCAGCTCCGCCTTGTCCGCGAAGTGCATCGCCTTGCCGCCGGCCTCCGCTGCGCCCTCGTAGGTCGCCCGGGAGCGCTCTCCGCAGGCGAGCACCAGCTGCACGCCCGCCTCCGCCGCGTGCCTGCCCACGCCGCGGTGGAGCGCCGCGCTGTTCTCGCCCAGCTCCAGCATGTCGCCCAGGATGCACACCCGGCGACCCGGCATGGTGCACAGGGAATCGATGGCCGAGGCCGTGGAGTTCGGATTGGCGTTGTAGCAGTCGCTGAGGATGGTGATGCCGCCCGCGCGGATCAGCTTGGCGCGGTTGCCCACGGTCTGGTAGTCTGCCACGCCCGCGGCGATCTCCTCATCCGTCAGGCCCAGCGCCCAGCCCACCGCCGCAGCCGCCAGCACCGCGTAGGCCAGGTGGGTGCCGAAGGCCGAAACCTGCACCGGGAAGGATTTGCCGTGGTGGCAGATGCGCATGCGCGTGCCCGCCTCGGCCAGGTTCTCCACCTCCACCGCCCGGAAGTCGTTGCCCTCATTGAGGCCGAAGGTCAGCTTCCTCACCGGAGCGTCGTAGCTCCGCAGCAGCGGATCGTCGCCGTTCAGGATCGCAAGGCCGTCCTTCTCCATGCAGTCAAAGACCTCGGTCTTGGCCCGCAGCACGCCCTGCCGGTCATGCAAAAACTCCAGATGCGCGTCGCCGATGTTGGTGATCACCGCCAGGTTCGGCCGCACCATGCCCGCAAGCCGGGTCATCTCGCCGAAGCCGCTGATGCCCATCTCCAGCACCGCCGCCTGACTATCCTCCGGCATCTCCAGAATCATCAGCGGCAGGCTGATCTCATTGTTGAAGTTCATGCGGTTCTTGTGGGTGCGCAGGCGCCGGTTCAGCACGGCCCAGATCATCTCCTTGGCCGTGGTCTTGCCCACGCTGCCGGTGATGCCCACCACCGGAATGTCGAACAGATTCCGGTACCAGCCCGCCAGCTTCGCAACGCCTGCGAGCGTGGAATCCACCACGATGCAGGGCGTCTCCGCGTCGCTGACAGGTTCGCGCTCCGCAAGGCAGCAGGCCGCACCCCGCTTCAGGCAGTCCGTCATGAAATCGTGGCCGTCCACACGCGCACCCCTGTAGCAGACGAACAGGCTGCCCGCATCCGCAGTGCGGCTGTCGCTGGTCACATTGCGCACCGCGCGCTTCAGGCCCTCCGCGTCGCCATAGTAGCGCCCGCCGGTGGCCGCAACCGCGTCCGCAACGGTGAAGGGCCTCATGCGCGAACCTCCTTCAGTGCCAGATCGATGATCCGCTGGCACAGGGTATTGTAGTCGATGCCCACCGCCGCGGCCTCCTGGGGCATCAGGCTGGTGGGGGTCATGCCCGGCAGGGTGTTGATCTCCAGGAAGTAGATGTCGCCCTTCTCATCCACGATGTAGTCCGAGCGGGAGTAGCCCTTCAGGCCCAGGGCGTTGTGCACGGTCAGTGCCGCCTGACCCAGCCTGCGCTCGATCTCAGGATCGATGGGCGTGGGGCAGATTTCCACCGTCGCGCCCGCCTGATACTTGTTCACGTAATCATAGAAGCCCTTCTTGGGGATGATCTCGATGGAGGGCAGCGCCTTTCCATCCAGCACGCCCACGTCGATCTCCCGGCCCTTGACGTACTGCTCCACCACCACGCGCTCCAGGCCCAGATTCATCTTCAGCGCGGCAGCCAGCTCCGCCTCGGTGTATGCGATGGACACGCCGATGGAGGAGCCGCTGTCCACGGGCTTGACGACCACCGGCAGCTGTGTCTTTTCCACGATGCCGGGGATTTCATCCTCGGTGTATGTATAGGTGCGCCAGGCCGGAGTGCGCACGCCCAGCGGCGCGATGATCTGCTTGGTCAGGTCCTTGTCCATGGCCAGCGCGCTGCCCAGACAGCCGCTGCCGGTGTAGGGCACGCCCAGCAGATCCAGTGTCGCCTGGATGCGGCCGTCCTCGCCGCACGCGCCGTGCAGGCCCAGGAACACCACGTCCGCCATCTGACACAGCTCCAGCACGCCCTTGCCGATCTTGCTGCGGCTGACCCACTTGCGGGAGGCCTTCACCTTTTCGAGATCCGGTGCCTGGGAGCCCACCTGCGCCTCTCGGATCTCCGGCAGCTCGTCAAAGATACGCTCGAGGGGCACATCCACGTCCTCCAGTCCGAAGAACATATCCACCAGCACCGCCTGATGACCCAGGCTGCGCAGTGCCTTGCAGATCAGCGTGCCGCTGGTGATGGAGACGTTACGCTCCATGCTCAGTCCGCCGCACAGCACAACAATTTTCATATGCGCGTCCGCCTTTCCGAAGCTCCGCTGCAGGGGCGCATGTCGCCCGCCGTTCGGCGCTTCCACATTCATATTTCAGAAAGGAGGGTTGCAATACAACTCTCCATGCTCGATTATAGCACCTTTTCCCGCCCCTTTCCCCTCTTTTTTCGTTAAGAGCGCGCCTTGCGACCGCACAGCCGTGGGATTCTTACATTAAAATGCACAGCAGCGCCGCCGAAGCATTTACATTTCCCCTCATTTTGTGGTATACTTGATACGGTTTTAATACGGAAGGAAGTGTCCGACATGGTGGAAATCCGGGAAGTGCGCAGCAAGGCGGATCTGAAGCGGTTCGTTACCTACCCGAACCAGCTCTATCACGACGTGCCCCAGTACATGCCGCCGCTGATCTCGGAGGACATGGCCGATTGGAACCGCAAGGGCAATCCTGCCTTTGCGTACTGCGACGCGCGCTGCTGGCTGGCGCTGCGGAACGGTGAGATCGTAGGCCGCATCGGCGCAATCCTCAGCCGCAAGTCCAACGAGAAGTGGAACACCCGCCGGCTGCGCTTCACCCAGGTGGATTTCATCGACGACTTCGAGGTCTCCAGGGCGCTGTTTGACACGGTGGAGAACTGGGCGCGGGAGCTGAACTGCGACGAGGTGCACGGCCCGCTGGGCTTCACCGACCTCGACCGCGAGGGCATGCTCATCGAGGGCTTCGACCAGAAGAGCATGTTCATCACCTACTACAACCACCCCTACTACCTGACCCACCTGGAGAAGCTGGGCTACGTCAAGGACGTGGACTGGGTGGAGTTCCTCATCGACATCCCTGCGCCGGAGGATCCCATCACCGAAAAGCTGGACCGCCTGGCCCAGCGCGTGGAGCGCATGACCCACCTGCACGTGGCGAAGCTCAACAGCCGCCGGGACTACAAGCCCTACGTGCGCAAGGTGTTCGACCTGATCAACCTCTGCTACGCCCATCTCTACGGCACGGTGGATCTTTCCGACGAGCAGATCAAGAAGTACGCCGACAAATTCATTCCGCTGATCAACCCGGAGCTGGCCTGCTTCGTGCTGGATGAAAATGAAAATCTGGTGGCCTTCGGCGTGACCGCGCCCTCCATGGCGGCGGCGATCAAGAAGCACAACGGCCACATGTTCCCCCTGGGCTTCATCGACATCCTGAAGGCGCTGAAGGTCAACGACACGCTGGATCTCTATCTGATCGCCGTGCACCCGGACTACCGCAACCGCGGCGTAAACGCCATATTGATGAACCACGTGCTCAAGGGCTGCCATCAGATGGGCATCACCGTCGCCGAGACCGGCCCCCAGCTGGAGACCAACGAAAAGATTCAGAACCAGTGGAGCATGTTCAGGTACCGCAACCACAAGAAACGCCGCTGCTGGGTCAAGCAATTGGGCAATACATAATACTATTGTGGCGGGGGAGTATCTCCCCCGCCACTACCACCCCCTCCAGATTTTGCTTGAATCCTTCGGATTCCGGCCGCAAAATCTGCAATGAAGCGATTTTCTTGTAGCAGTCGCGCCTGCCATTGGCAGAGGCGCGACTGCTATGCCGACCACGATTATAACACGAGATAGCTGCGGCCCTCTCGTGCTCTCCTGGGGTTTTGACAGTCTGAGCGCCCTGAACCGCCGTTCGGGCGCTTTTTCTGCGCCTGCGCGGGCCATCGACGGTTGACGCGGGGAACGCAAGCTGTTATAATTGCAGTGTGGAAATGTTTGCATCGCAGTCATCCTACCCCTCCGGGGAGGGACGCGCATCGGAGGTATAAAGAAATGGAACAGCAGATTCAGGCCAAGAAACGAATCTTTTCCGGCATCCAGCCCACGGGCAATCTGACCCTGGGCAACTACATCGGCGCGCTGCGCAACTTCAACCTGCTTCAGGATGAGTACGACTGCCTGTACTCCATCGTGGACATGCACGCCATGACCGTGCGCCAGAACCCGACCGAGCTGCGCAAGGCCTGCCTGCGCACCATGGCCATCTTCCTGGCCAGCGGCCTTGATCCCAAGAAAAACATCATCTATTTCCAGAGCCAGGTGCCCCAGCACGCGGAGCTGGCGTGGGTGCTGAACTGCTTCACCTACATGGGCGAATTGCAGCGCATGACCCAGTTCAAGGACAAGTCCGCCAAGCATGCCGACAACATCAACGCAGGCCTGTTCACCTACCCGGTGCTGATGGCTGCCGACATCCTGCTCTACCAGACCGATCTGGTGCCCATCGGCTCCGACCAGAAGCAGCACCTGGAGCTCAGCCGCGACATCGCCGAGCGCTTCAACGGCGTGTACGGCGACGTGTTCACCGTGCCTGAGGGCTACTTCCCCAAGGTTGGCGCGCGCGTGATGTCCCTGCAGGAGCCCACCCGCAAGATGAGCAAGTCCGATTCCGAGGAGACCTACATCGCCATCCTCGACAAGCCTGAGGTCATTCGCCGCAAGATGCGCCGCGCCATCACCGACTGCGACAACTGCGTGCGCTTCGACCCCGAGAACAAGCCCAGCGTATCCAACCTGATGAGCATCCTGTCCGCCCTCTCCGGCATGACAATGGATGAAATCACCGCCGAGTACGACGGCAAGGGCTACGGCAAGTTCAAGGATGCCGTCGCCGACTGCGTGATCGCGGCCCTTGAGCCCATCCAGAAGCGCTACGACGAGATCAGCGCCGACAAGGGCTACCTTCAGGACGTGCTCATGGACGGCGCCGAGCGCGCCACCGCCCTGGCCCAGCGAACCATGTTCAAGGTGCGCAGGAAGATCGGCTACGCTCCGTTCAAGCTGTAACCGAGGGAGTTTATAGGATTTGCGGGAGGGGGTTTTCTTTGGCAAAAGAAAACCCCCTCCCGCACCCTCCCCAAAGAAATCACATAAATATTTATTATTCAACATAGACCTTTTGTGCGCCTGCCATGGTGACAGGCGCACAAAGCGAAATGAGGACAACATCCCGTTTCCTTATTGTATGTTTAATTATCTTCCTTCCTGACGCAAGCCGCTATCTTAGCAGCACACAAAACGACACTGGAAGAATATTCCTCTTCCATATTCTATTATCATCCCTGACGCAAGCCGCCACCATGGCGGCGCAGCGTCCAAACGATAATAATTTTAATTTATTTTCCCATATTGAAGAGTCCAGAGAAACTAAGTTTCTCTGGCGAGGTCCAGGGGCAGAGCCCCTGGCGGCGGGAGGTTGTTATGGAATTTCATCACGTCTCGGTTCTGCTGAATGAGTGCCTGGAGGGACTGAGCATCCGTCCGGACGGCACGTATCTGGACTGCACGCTGGGCGGCGCGGGCCACTCCAGCGAAATTTTCCGGCGGCTGGACGGCGGCAGGCTGATCGGCATCGACCGGGACGCGGACGCCATCGAGGCAGCCACGCGGCGCATGTCCAGCCTGAACCCGAGGGCGCAGTTCCACGCCGTTCGCGGCAACTTCCACGATGCGAAGGAACTGCTTGCGGAGCTGGGCGTGACCCATGTGGACGGCGTGCTGGCGGATCTGGGCGTGTCCAGCCACCAGCTGGACGTGCGCGAGCGCGGCTTCTCCTACCACGACGACGCGCCGCTGGACATGCGCATGGATCAGAGCCAGGGCCTGTCCGCACGGGAGATCGTGAACGACTGGAGCGAAGACGAGCTCAACCGCATCCTGCGGGACTACGGCGAGGAAAAGTGGGCGCGGCAGATCGCACGCGTGATCTGCGACCGCCGCAAGCAGGCCCCCATCGAGACCACCAGTCAGCTGGTGTCCATCATCGACGCGGCCATCCCGAAGAAGTTCCGCGCCAAGGACGGCTCCCACCCGGCCCGCAGATCCTTTCAGGCGCTGCGCATCGCCGTCAACGACGAGCTGGATCCGCTGGAACCCGCCATCCGCGACCTGGTGGATTTGCTTTCTCCCGGCGGGCGCATCTGCATCATCACCTTCCATTCACTGGAGGATCGGATCGTGAAGAACACCTTCCGCAGCCTGAACGACCCCTGCACCTGCCCGAAGAACCTGCCGGTGTGCGTGTGCGGCAAGAAGCCCGTGGTGAAGCTCGTCACCCGCAAGCCCATCACCGCGACCCCCGAGGAGCTGGAAGCAAACCCCCGCTCCCGCAGCGCCAGCCTGCGCATCGCCGAAAAGCTGTGACCACCCTCTGAACTGCAAAGCGAGGTCTTATGAAACATCTTGACACCCCTTCCGGGCGGATTCCGCTGCCGGCCTTCTTCCCGGACGCCACCTACGGCGCGATTCGCGCGGGCTCCTTCGATGACGTGTACGCCGCGGGCCTGTACGGCTGCGAGATGAACAGCTACCACCTGATGACCAAGCCCGGTGCAAAGCTCATCAAGTCGCTGGGCGGCTTGCATGGCTTCACCGGCTACAAGGGCGCGATCCTCACCGACTCCGGCGGCTTCCAGCTCTATTCGCTGATCCGGGAGAACAGCGACTACGGCGAGATCCGCGACAAGGAGATCATCTTCCGCCCTGACCGCGGCAAGGAGAAGCTCAGCTTCACCCCGGAGAAGTGCATTCAGGTGCAGTTCCAGTATGGCTCGGACATCATGATGGCGCTGGACATGTGCACCCATCCCGACGATCCCATCGAGGTGCAGAGGCGCAGCGTGGAGCTGACCGTCAAGTGGGGCGCGCGCTGCCGCGAGGAGTTCGACAAGCTGGCGAGGCAGTCGAAGTCCGAAAAAAAGCCACTGCTGCTGGGCATCGTGCAGGGCGGCAGCGACCCGGAGCTTCGCATGGAGTGCGGGCGACGGCTGGAGGAGATCGGCTTCGACGGCTACGGCTTCGGCGGCTGGCCGCTGGACGCAAACGGCTCGTTCCGCCCAGACATCCTGAGGATGGCTGCGGACGCGATGCCGGACAGCAAGATCAAGTACGCCATGGGCCTGGGCCGCCCGGAGGAGATCGTGCAGTGCGTGGAGATGGGCTATTCCCTGTTCGACTGCGTGATTCCCACCCGCGAGGCGCGCCACCAGCGGCTCTACGTGTTCGCAGACGGCTGCGCCACCCCCGACGGCGTGCGCCGCAGCGACGGCAAATTCTACAAATTCCACTACATCCTGGACGACAGGCACGCCCGCGACGGACGAAGCGTGGACGAAAGCTGCGACTGCGAGCTCTGCCGCAAGCACTCCCGGGCCTACCTGCACCACCTGTTCAAAATGGGCGACCCCAGCGCTATGCGCCTGGCCACCGCCCACAACCTGCGCTTCTACGGAAGGCTGATGGAGCTGCTGCGCGATGAATGATCCGATGCTGGAAAAGCTGCTGCATTCGAAGAACTACCGGTGCGTGTGCCCGGATACCGTGCGCCGCATCTACGCCGAATGCCAGCAAAAATATAAAAAGCCCAAGGACGCGGAGAAGGCCGCCCGCGAACAGCTGCACGGTCTGACCGGCGCGTTTCTGACGAGGGATGAATCCGCAGCCTGCATGAAGGACATGCTCATCTGGGCAACAGGCGGCCGCAGCGACGCCGATCTGGAGCGTGCGCTGACCCGCCACGCCTCCACACAGGAGCGCCTGCCGCTTGCGCGCATGGACGGGATGTATGCGCGCATCTTCGAGGTCACAGGCGCGCCCACCTCGGTGCTGGACCTGGCCTGCGGGCTGAATCCGCTGTACCTGGGCGCGCGGGGCATATCCTGCGTGGGCATAGACATCTCCGGCGAGGCGGTGACGGACATCAACGCCTGCGCGTCGAACTATGGCCTGCCAGTCCGCGCCGTCTGCGCCGACCTGCTGTGCGAAAACGCGGTTCCGGCGGAGCGCCATGACCTCGCGCTGCTGTTCAAGATTCTGCCGCTGCTGGAGCGTCAGAGAAACGGTGCGGCCATGGACGTGATGCATGCCGTGAACGCGAAATATCTGGCGGTCTCCTTCCCCACCCGCACGCTGGGCGGGCGCAACGTGGGCATGGAGGGCAACTACTCCGCCTGGATGGAGGGCCACCTGCCGGAGAACCGGCCACCTGCCGGAGAACCGGCGCATCGCCGCGCGCTTCACGGAGGAAAACGAGCTGTTCTACATCCTGGAGGAGCAAAAGTCATGAAGCTCATCGATTTTGAGGTTGTTTTGCGGAAATCCTGCTGCTCTCCGAAGCGAAGCCCAACGACCTTCGCTATAAGTCGACGGTAAAGCACATCAATGAAGCCGCGAGCCGAAACAAATCCACGAAACCGATTAGAATCCTGACGGGGATCATTGTTGTTTTGTTGGTGATCGCAGTCCTGGTCCAACAGGCCGGCAAGCTCCCGGACGCGGTTGAGAGCGCGTTTATGGTCGTTCTGGCGCTCGGCATGGTCGCCGTCATCGCTCTGTCCATGCGTACGCGCCTGCGCGTACAGCGGGAAATCACCCGGTGTCTGGACATCCTGCTCCCCCGAATCCGGGCGCTGCCCGAAGCGGAAGCGGATTCCGCGCTGTCTCTGTTAAATACTGAACCGGCTTACCTTCGAAAGCTGCCAATGAAATCAGAAGCGCCCTGCGGCTACATCCGCTGTCAAGCGCGCTTTCCCGCCCTCAGTATTCCTTGGATCGATTCGCACAGAACCGTGGGACAGTGCCCGCAATGCAGCGCGCCAATGGAATATCTCGTCTTTTCAGACGACGACATTGAGGTTATGCCGGATAACCTTGCTCTTCTGCACACTCTGTTTGATGAGGAGAATTGATATGCCCAAGCTCTATGTGGTGGCCACGCCCATCGGCAACCTGAACGATCTCACGCCGCGCATGCGGGAGGCCATCGAGCGCGCCGACCTCATCGCCGCCGAGGACACCCGTGTGACGATGAAGCTGCTGAACCACTGGGACGTAAAGAAACCTCTGATCTCCTGCCACCGCCACAACGAGGAGGACAAGGCCCCGCAGATCGTGGAGCGCATGCTTGCGGAGGATCTGACCGTGGCGCTGACCTGCGACGCGGGCACGCCGGGCATCTCGGACCCTGGCCATCTGCTGGTGCGGGCGTGCTGGGAGGCGGGAATTCCGGTGGAGCCGGTGAGCGGGCCGTCGGCGGTGGTCACGGCGCTGTCGGCCTCGGGCTTCGACGCGCGGGAGTTCGCCTTCTACGGCTTTTTGCCGCGGGAGAAGAAGTTCCTCCGGGAGAAGCTGGAGGCCATCCGCCGTGCGGGCGTGCCGGTGTGCGTGCTGTACGAATCCCCCCACCGCGTCTGCGAGCTGGTGAAGCAGATTTCCGAGGACTGGCCGGGCTGCATGCTCTGCGTGTGCTCCGACCTGACCAAGAAGTTCGAGCGCATCTATCGCGGCGAAGCAGGTCAGGTGCTGGAGATGCTCGAGGGCAACCCCAGCGTGGAGAAGGGCGAGTACTGCATCGTCTGCGACCTCTCGCCGCTACCGCCGTTGGAGGAAAAAAGGCCGCCGCTGGACGCGACGGTTCTGATGCTTGCGGCGATCCTGAACGACGATTGCTCCATCGCGGAGGCCGCGCAGGCCGCCCTCGACGCGGGCTGCCCCCGCAACGAGGTCTACCGAGCCAAGCTGCGAATCCAGGAGATGTTTGAAGAAGAATGAGCGTTTCTATCATGGACAGAGAAAACCTAAAGCGTGCCTGGAAGCGCGAGGAAGAGCTTGCGCACATCCACGGCTGGGATTTTTCCCACATTCGCGGCAGATACAGCGAGGAGGACGATCTCCCCTGGGACTACGAACAGCTTGTCCGGCAGCATCTCGACGGCGGCAGCGATCTTCTGGATTACGACACCGGCGGCGGCGAGTTTCTGCTGTCGCTACATCACCCGCACGCCCTTACGGCGGCGACGGAGGGCTATCCGCCCAACATCGCCCTGTGCAGGGAACGGCTGCTGCCGCTGGGAATCACCTTCCGGGAATGCAGCGATCCTGCGGCGATTCCCTTTGCGGACGCGAGCTTCGACTGCATTATCAACCGCCACGGGGATTTCCATGCACCGGAGCTCTACCGGCTGCTGCGCGGCGGCGGCGTGTTCATCACGGAGCAGGTCGGCAGCGAGAATGACCGCGATCAGGTGGAGCTGGTGCTCCCCGGAACGGAGAAGCCCTTTCCGCATCTGAACCTCGCGGAGCAACGCAGGCAGTTTGAGATCGCAGGCTTCCGGATTCTTCAGGCGGAGGAGGCCTTTCGTCCGATTCGGTTCTATGACGTCGGCGCGTTCGTCTGGTTTGCGCGCATCATCGAGTGGGAGTTCCCCGGCTTTTCCGTGGACAATTGCTTCGAACGGCTCCTGCAGATGCAGGCCGTGCTGGAGAGGGACGGAAAGATCGAGGGAACGATTCACCGCTATCTGATCGTCGCAGAGAAGAAAATATAAAACAGCAATCCTGCGTGGGGTTGCTGTTTTTTGTGGATCACACGATTTATTCTTCCAGTCCCTTTTCCATCAGATAGAAGATGCCCTTGCGGAAGCGCACCTCGCCCGTGCGCTTGTAGCCCAGCCTTTCGTACAGGCGCTGGGCGTGCAGGTTCTGGCTGAACACGTCCAGGCGCACGCTGTCGAAGCCCTTATCAAGCGCATTTTTCTCCATGCGGGCCATCGCCTGCCGGGCAAGGCCCCGGCCCTGCAGCTCCGGATTCACGCACAGGCGGTGCAGCACGCAGAAATCGCCCCCGGTATGCTCCCACGCACCCGATACGTACTCCGGCTCATACTCCCGGTTCACCACCCAGGCGCAGGCCGGCTCGCCGTCCAGAAGGCCCAGCGTCATGTCCCCCGACTCCACGTCCTCAGTCAGGATCTCCCGGTCGGGATAGTATTCGTCCCACTGATCGATGCCCTGCCGCAGCATATCCTGCGTCGCCGCGCCGTACAGAGCGACCAGCGCGTCCAGATCGTCGATCGTCGCCGTGCGAAATTCCATTTCCATTCCGTTCACCTCCGGCCAGCAACTTCACAATCTGCGCGCCGCGGCCGCTTCTATTGTTGCCTTCGGCTCTCCAATCCATACACCGCCACCATCGCGGCGGCGAAGTCGCCGATCTGTTCGCCGGTCTCGGCAGGCAGCACCTTCAGGTCCTCCCAGCACATCGGCAGCGCCTCGCGGCGAATGGCGCGCCACATGCTTTCCTCCAGTAGCTTCTCGCAGCGCATGTACACGCCGCCGATCACGATTCGCTCGGGATTGAGCACATCCGCGATCAGCGCAATGCCCTCGCCCAGGTACGCGCCCGCGATTTCGAACACCCGGATCGCATCCAGATCGCCCGCCTTGGCATAATCGCCCAGCGCGCGTGTGCTCAGCTCCGCATCGCTTTCCTTCCAGGCGATGCTGCGGCCCTCCTTCGTCCATTCCCGGCGCAGCCCCGCAGCCAGCCGCGCGATGCCGCCGCCGCTGGTGAAGCCCTCGAAGGAGCCGGCCTTGCCGTAGCCCACCGGACCGTCCTTCTCCAGGCGCAGATGTCCCACCTCGCCGGCCATGTCCCGCGCGCCGCGCAGCAGCCGCCCGTCGGCGATGATCCCCGCGCCCATGCCGGTACCCATGGTGAGAAACACCATGTTTTCGCAACCCCTGCCAGCGCCGTACTTCCACTCCACCAGCGCGCAGGCGTTGGCGTCGTTCTGAAGGAAGGCCGGTATGCCGAAGGCGTCCTCCAGGATCTTCACGATGGGCACATCGTCCCAGCCCGGCAGGTTCGGCGGCGACTGCACCACTCCCGCGCGGGAGTTCAGGGGACCTCCGCAGCTGACGCCGATGGCCTGCACCGGAACCTCCGATTCGCGGATCAGCGCTTCCGCCGCCTCCAGCAGCTTGCAGCGCGCATACTCGAAGCCCAGCTCCGTGCGGGTCTCAAAGCGCAGCTTGCGCACGACCTCGATTTGCTCCTCCACATCCGCCAGCAGCACCGCACACTTCGTGCCGCCGATGTCCAGTCCCAAAACGCGCATGCACGCAGCGCCTCCCTTCGTATTCAAAACGGGTTTTTCTCCAGAATAGCACAGCCAAACGGGCCTGTCAACCGACCGCGCCCGCATTCAAACCTGTCCGGCATACCCATAGAGGACCAATTCCGACCTCAAATGCTCTGGATGAACTCCTCCATGAAGAACAGCGCCGCACCAATGAACGATGCATTGTTCGGATAAAAGGATGCGCGAAGATAATTCGCGGAATCCTTCTTAAAGTTGTCCTTATCGTTCACAATCTTGCGCAGCCGGTCGATGTAGCGATCGGCATACTGCGACAGGCTTCCACCGATGACAACCTCGCAGTCAAAGCATGTGTGAATGTTGTGAATCAGAACGGCGAGATACTCCAAATACGCATCAAATACCCGTTCACACTCCGGATCCTTCTCGCGCAGGCGTCGGAAAAAGGCCTGCAAATCGTCGCCCGCATGCGCTGCGAGGATGTCCGGAGAGCAATACGCATTCGCACAGCCATGCTTTCCGCAGTGACACATCAGACCGTTGGGCACGAGCGTCATATGTCCAAATTCCCCGCCGATCCAATTGTCGCCGGGCACGATCTGGTTGTCCTCAATGATGGCTCCGCCGATCGAATGACACAGCGACAGGTAAATCATCCGCTTGATGTTGCGATGCGAATAGATCTCGGAGAACCCGCCAGCATTGGCGTCGTTGTACAGCCTGCAGGGAAGATCGCAGTACTTTGCAAACACATTGAGGAAATCCTCCGGACTATCCACCAAAAGGCCATATTCGACAATCGTGCCGTTGTTGGTAATGATTGCCGGGAGGGAAACGCCGATTCCAAGTATGATCTCGCGCGGCCATCCGTTTTCCTCGATCAGCTGATTGACCTGCCCGATCAGATGCCGATAACAAGCGTCCTGATCCGCAAATTTGTAGCGTTCATGATATGTAGCCCGAACCTGACCGCACATGTCCACCGCAACGATGGAGATGTGGTTCTGCGTGATGTCGATTCCCAGCGCAATGCGCGCTTCGGGATTGATGGAGATCGCAACTGCCTTTCTGCCCACAGTCTGCGATTCTAAATAACCGTCCTCACGAATCAGCTTCGCCTTGAACAGATAGTCCAGGTGCTGATTCACAGTGGGAAGGCTCAGCCCCAGGCTGTATGCAATTCCCTGTCGGCTCGTCTTCTTTTTGTTGAAGATGAGATTGAAAATCCGCTTGCGATTCATTTGAGTAACGCTCACTCTGCCCTGCGCCGTCATTGCCATGAAGGAATCCTCCCGATCGTACCCGAGCGCAGCTGCGTCCGAGAGATGCTTATGGTGTAGAAAATTAATTATAATTCCTCTGCAACGGCTGCTCCGCAAATCAGAGCGGAGACCAGCATTGCTGCTACGAGAACGAGGGTGACGATTCTTTTCATGAGAATACCTCCTTTTTATTTTACCGGTTGATACCGGTTATTCTCTGCCCTTTTTGTAAGATTTGGTTTCCTTGGAATGAATGTCCCACACTACGGCCAGCGCGATGATGAAGCCTCGGATAAATTGTTGCAGGTAAGAGTTTACGCCGATGAGGTTCATGATGTTGGACAGGAAGCCGACCAGTAGCGCGCCGAGGATGGTGCCGATGGGGCTGGATACGCCGCCGGAGAAGCTGGTGCCGCCGACGATGGTCGCCGTCATGGCGTCAAATTCGTAGCTCTGCGCGCCGTTGACGACGCCGGAGTTTACGCGGACGACGTAGGTGATGCCTGCAATTCCCACGAGTACGCCGTTGATGATGTAGGCGAGCATCTTATTGCGCTTGACGTTGATGCCCGCAGAGATGGCAGCGTTTTCATTGCCGCCGATGGCGTAGAAGCTGCGGCCCAGCTTGGTCTGCTTCATCAGGTAGTAGACCGCGACGAAGCAGATCCTGCTCTACGGCGTCGACGGCGATCCGAGCAACCTGCTGCTGATCAAGGAAGGCCACATCACCTGCACCGTCATCCAGGACACCTATGATATCGCTGGCTACTCCCTGCAGGCGGCCTACACCGCGCTGAGCACCGGCACTGCTGAGAACATCGCGCTGCCGGCCACCCTCGTCACCCAGGACAACGTCGATGAATGGCTCGACTACTACGTCACCATCGGCCGTCTGACCCAGGAAGACGTGGATGCCGTGCGTGCGGAGGCATAAGCGCATAAGCACACATGGAGCGGGGATACCTTCAAGTATTCCCGCTCTTTTGCAGAAGAAAAGACGGAAAGGAAGGCAATTTGCATGACTCCGGATAAGAAACGGTTTTTGGAAAAGACTGCGCAGCAAATCCGCATCACCGGTTTGAAGATGGTGGAAAAGGCACATTCCGGCCACATCGGCGTCGCATTTTCCATGTCCGAATTGATGTGCGTGCTCTACTTTGACAAGATGAACATCCGTCCCGAGGAACCGGATTGGGCGGATCGCGACCGCTTCGTGCTCTCCAAGGGACACTGCACGGTCGCGCTGTATCCCACGCTCGCGCTTCGCGGCTTCTTCGATGTCTCCCTGCTGGACACCTTCCGCAAGGTCGACGGGCATCTCTCAGGACACGCCGAAATGCGCCATGTGCCCGGCGCAGACATGTCCACAGGTTCGCTGGGACAGGGCTTCTCCGTCGCCGTGGGCATGGCACAGGGCGCAAAGACCGCCGGCAAGGATCTGACCGTCTACGCCATTCTGGGCGACGGCGAGATTCAGGAGGGACAGATCTGGGAGGCGTCCATGTATGCGGGCGCGCGCGGACTGGACAATCTGATCGCCATCGTCGATTCCAACAAGGTGCAGCTGGACGGAACGGTCAAGGAGGTGCTCGATACGGGCGACCTTCAGGCCAAGTGGGAGTCCTTCGGCTTCTTTGTGCAGTCGATCGACGGACACAGCGTCGAGGCAATTTCGGACGCCATCGATCGCGCCAAGGCCGAAAAGGGCAGACCGGCGATGATCCTTGCAAATACCGTCAAGGGCAAGGGAATTTCGTTTATGGAAGGCAAGAGCGAGTGGCACGGCAAAACGCCGAATGCGGAGCAGTTCAGGGCGGCCTTTGATGAGCTCTATGCCCGCGCCGCAGAATTGGAGGGTTGAGGAAATGGCTGAAAAGATCGCAACGAGACATGCATACGGCGAAGCGCTGAAAAACGCCGGCGCCAACGAGAGGATCGTCGTTCTCGACAGCGACGTATCCACCTGCACCATGTCGGTTCTCTTCGGCAGGGAGTACCCCGACCGCTTTTTCAACGTCGGCATCGCCGAGGGCAACATGCTGGGCATGGCTGCCGGCCTCTCCACCCTGGGTTACATCCCCTTCACGCACGCCTTCGCCGCGTTCATGGCGGGCCGCGGCTACGATCAGATCCGCAATTCGATCTGCTATCCCCACCTGAACGTGAAGTGCGTCGGCACCCATGCCGGCCTGTCTGTCGGCGAGGACGGTGCAACCCACCAGTGCATCGAGGACATCGCGCTGATGCGTGCAATCCCAGGCATGACGGTGATTTGCCCGGCGGATGCCAACGAGACGGAAGCTGCCGTGAAGGCAATGGTGGAATACGATGGCCCCGTGTATCTGCGCCTGGGCCGACTGCCGGTGGACGTCGTCACCGATTTCGAGGGCTACAAATTTGAAATCGGCAAATCCGTGCAGCTTCGCGCAGGCAGCGATGTGACCATCATTGCGACCGGCCTCATGGTTCCGGATGCACTGCAGGCCGCAGATCAGCTCGCGCAGCAGGGAATTTCCTCACGCGTGATCGACATGCACACGATCAAGCCGCTGGATCAGGAGGCCGTCCTGAAGGCGGCAGAGGAGACCGGCTGCATCGTAACGGCGGAGGAGCACAACGTACTGGGCGGACTCGGCGGCGCCGTTTCGGAGACGGTCAGCAGCGCTCGCCCCGTGCCGGTGGTTCGCGTCGGTGTACAGGACTGCTTCGGACGCTCGGGCAACGCGCTCAAGCTGCTTGAAATGTATCACCTCAAGGCAGACGATATCGTCGCCGCAGCAAAAAATGCAATCGCACTTAAAAAATAAGACCCTGAGACATAATTTTCCGTGGGAATATGCTGACCGCAATGTTATGGTTACATATTCCCATTTTTTCATCACACCCCAACCATTTTGAACGTGCATGCGCACAGTTATTCCCAAAAAAGCCCGCTTTCCCCCAGGCATTCGAAGCGGAAATTGCGATAAATTCTGTGAAATTTGAAAAAAGCGTGTTGCGTTTTATCCGAAACCATGCTATAATACTCTAGTATGTTGCGTTGATATGTTTAAGGAGGATGCCCCATGACCGCTTTGTCCATTATTCTCGATATCGTACTGATTCTGATCTCTCTCGTGCTGATCGCCGCAGTGCTCATGCAGCAGGGCCAGCGTCAGGGCCTGGGTGCCATTGCCGGCGGTGCAGAGACGTTCTTTGGCAAGAATAAGTCCCGCGGCCTGGATGGCAAGCTGCAGAAGATCACCAAGATCGCCGCTGTCGTGTTCATCGTTCTGGCCATCGTCACCACCATTGTGGTTGCGCACAACGCCTCCAGCTCCGCTGCCGTCACCGACGTCAACGCTGCGGTGCAGGAGATCCTGAACGATGTTGCGGAGAGCGAGACCGCTGAGACCGAGACCGCTGCCGAAGGCGAGACCGCTGCTGACGCAGAGCCTGCCGATGCAGAGCCCGCTGCCGACGCGGAGGCCGAGGCCGATACCGCCGCAAACTGATGCGGTGCAGCCGGACTGTCCGTCCGGTCAGATCGAGAGGGAGACGGAATGTGCCGTCTCCCTCCTTTTGCTATCCGCAGCACAGAGCGCATGCATCACATGCAAGCGAAAAATCGAGCGTGTCTGCAGCGCAGAGGGATTCTTAACTTGACAATCCCACAGTGCTTTTTTATAATGGAAGAGCTGAGAAGGAAAGCAGTAGGCACGCACAGGTCTTCAGAGAATTGCCGGTTGCTGCAAGGCAATGACCGAACGCGCTGAACTCGTTCCGGAGCATCCCGCCTGAAAGGGTGGGCGGCCGCCGCCGTTATCCGGCATCAAGCGGATCTGATTGGATCAATAAGAGTGGTACCGCGAAAGGCTTGCCTTCCGTCTCTTTACGAGGCCGGAGGTTTTTTCTTTTTCGGGCCGCCTGAAGCATTTCAAAAGGAGCGACTGTCTGCATGAAGAACATTCCCGTCTACAATCCCGCACAGATCGAGGGCAAGTGGCAGCTGCACTGGGAGAAGAACCACTCCTTCGCCGCGGAGAAATCCCATGAGAAGCCGAAGTTCTATGGACTGATCGAGTTCCCCTATCCCTCCGGCGCAGGCCTGCACGTGGGCCATCCGCGCTCCAACACGGCCATGGACATCATCGCCCGCAAGCGCCGCATGGAGGGCTACAACGTGCTCTTCCCCATCGGCTACGACGCCTTTGGCCTGCCGACGGAGAACTATGCCATCAAGAACCACATCCATCCCGCCATCGTAACGGAAAAGAACATCGCCCGCTTCCGCAGCCAGCTCAAGCGCCTCGGCTTCTCCTTCGACTACGACCGCGAGATCTCCACCACCGATCCCAAGTACTACAAGTGGACCCAGTGGATCTTCCTGAAGCTGTTCGAAAAGGGCCTGGCCTACAAGCAGGAGATGCCCATCAACTGGTGCACCAGCTGCAAGGTGGGTCTGGCGAACGAGGAGGTCGTGGGCGGCGTGTGCGAGCGCTGCGGCGGCGAGGTCGTGCGCAAGGTCAAGTCCCAGTGGATGCTGCGCATCACCGATTACGCCCAGAAGCTGATCGACGGCCTGGACGAGGTGGACTTCATCGAGCGCGTCAAGACCCAGCAGCGCAACTGGATCGGCCGCAGCGAGGGCGCGGAGGTGGACTTCACGCTGACCTCCGGCGACAAGCTGACCGTGTACACCACCCGCCCGGACACCCTGTTCGGCGCAACCTACATGGTCATCTCCCCCGAGCATCCGCTGATTGAGGAGCGCAAGGATCTGATCGCCAACTACGCCGACGTGGTGGCCTACCGCGAGGCCGCCGCCCGCAAGAGCGACTTCGAGCGCACCGAGCTCAACAAGGACAAGACCGGCGTGCAGATCGACGGCATCCGCGCTATCAATCCCCTCACCGGTACGGAGATCCCGGTCTGGGTGTCCGACTATGTGCTGATGGGCTACGGCACCGGCGCGATCATGGCCGTTCCCGCCCACGACACCCGCGACTGGGAGTTTGCCAAGAAGTTCGGCATGCAGATCATCGAGGTCGTGGCCGGCGGCAACGTGCAGGAGGAGGCCTACACCGACATTCAGGACGGCGTGATGGTCAATTCCGACTTCCTCAACGGCATGAAGGTCGCCGAGGCCAAGCGCGCCATCATCGACTATCTCGTCGAGAAGGGCATCGGCCACCGCAAGATCAACTTCAAGCTCCGCGACTGGGTGTTCTCCCGCCAGCGCTACTGGGGCGAGCCGATTCCGCTGGTGAACTGCCCCTGCTGCGGCTGGGTGGCGCTCCCGGAGGATCAGCTGCCGCTGAAGCTGCCCGAGGTGGAGAGCTACGAGCCCACCGACAACGGCGAATCCCCGCTGGCCGCCATGACCGACTGGGTCAACACCACCTGCCCGAAGTGCGGCGGCCCCGCCAAGCGCGAGACCGACACCATGCCCCAGTGGGCCGGCTCCAGCTGGTACTTCCTGCGCTACATCGATCCCTGGAACGACGATTGCCTGGCCGATGCGGACGAGATGAAGTACTGGCTGCCCGTGGACTGGTACAACGGCGGCATGGAGCACACCACGCTGCACCTGCTGTACAGCCGCTTCTGGCACCGCTTCCTCTATGACAACGGCATCGTGCCCACCGCTGAGCCCTATCAGAAGCGCACCAGCCACGGCATGATCCTGGGCGGCGACGGCGAAAAGATGTCCAAGTCCCGTGGCAACGTCATCAATCCCGACGACATCGTGGACGAGCTGGGCGCAGACGCCTTCCGCATGTACGAGATGTTCATGGGCGCATTTGACCAGGCTATTCCGTGGAGCACCGACGGCGCGCGCGGCTGCCGCCGCTTCCTGGACCGCGTGTGGCGCATGATGGAGTTCATGACCGAGGACGAGGGTATCTCCGAGGACATGAAGTTCGACGTGCACGCCACCATCAAGAAGGTCGGCGAGGACTTCGAGCGCATGAAGTTCAACACCGGCATCGCCGCCATGATGTCCCTGGTGAACCAGTTCTATTCCAAGGGCAGCATCACCAAGGGCGAAATGGGCATCCTGATCCGCCTGCTGAACCCCGTTGCGCCCCACATCACCGAGGAAATCAACGAAATCTGCGGCTGCGTGGACGGCGAACTGCTGCACGCCCAGTGGCCCGCATATGATGAAGCAGCCCTGGTCAAGGCCACCGTCGAAGTGGCGCTGCAGATCAACGGCAAGGTGCGCGGCCGCATGCACGTGCCCGCCGACCTAACCCGCGACGGTGCGCAGGCGTACTTCCTGGCCCAGGACGAGGTGAAGAAGCTGATCGGCGACAAGGCCATCAAGAAGCTGGTCTTCGTGCCGGGCCGCCTGGTGAACATCGTCTGCTGATTCCCGAACGAACGCATCCACAGCCCCGAACGGGCGCTGTGGATGCACATTTCTGATTGTGAGAGGTGAAACAATGAGCACACTTCAGGCCTTCATCCTTGGCGCCGTTCAGGGACTTACGGAATTTCTGCCGATCAGCTCCTCCGGCCACCTGCTGGTGATCGAAAAGCTGATGGGCATCTCCTCGGACAGCGGCAGTCTGCTGACGCTGAACATCCTGCTGCACTTCGGCACGCTGGTGGCCGTGTTCGCAGTCTACTGGAAGCGCATCTGGAACATGATCCGCCATCCCTTCAAGTCCGAGCTGAAGTGGCTGATCGTGGCCACCATCCCCGCCGTCGTCGCCGCCCTGGTCGTGGACTTCGACGCAGCCTTCGAGGGCAAGTTCATCATCTGGTCGTTCTATCTGACCAGCGTGGTGCTGGTGGCGGGCACCGCCATCAACAAGCATCGCCGCCGCAACCACAGCCTGCACAAGAGCGTGCGCTGGTACGACGCGGTCTCCATGGGCGTGATGCAGGCGGTGGCCATCCTGCCCGGCCTGTCCCGCTCCGGCAGCACCATCTCCGGCGGCGTGGCCAGCGGCCTGTCCCGCAAGCGCGCGGCGGACTTCGCCTTCCTGATGTCCATCCCGGCCATCCTGGGCTCCGCGGTGCTGGACCTCAAGGACGTGCTCTTTGACGGCGCGGGCGGAAGCATCGAGCTGCTGCCCACCGTGGTCGGCGTGCTCGCGGCCGCCGCCTTCGGCCTGATCGCCATCAAGGGCTTCCTCGCCCTGATCCGCAAGGTCAGCATGAACGTGTTCGCCGCCTACACCTTCCTGCTGGGCACCGTGCTGCTGCTGAACAAGTACGTGTTCCACTGGATCGAGCTGCTGTGAGGATATGAAAAGAACCGGCCCCGCAATGGGATCGGTTCTTTTCATATGTTTTCACTTCCACCGGAAGTTTTCCCGGCCTGCACCCACTTCAAAGTGGTACTTCGCGATGCCCAGGTCGATCTTACTGTAAAAGCCCATGCCCGCACTCGCGGCCACCGTGCCGTCCTCCAGCGCGAACCTGAACTTCTGCTGATTGATCGCCGTGGGAGCCAGCAGTGCGGCCTCCACGCCCGCACGGAACCAGGCGGGAACCTCGCCCTTCACTTCCATGACCTGTTCCGCAGCCTTCGAGCGATGTGGCACGCCCTGCGTCGCGCCGTAGCCCAGGGCGATCACGATGCACAGCTTCTCCCCGGCCCCCAGCTTGCAGGCAGCCTTGCCCCTGTCGTAGCTCATCGCCACCCAGCAGCTGTTCAGCCCCAGCGACTGCGCCAGCAGCACCAGACGCTCGCCGTAGTAGCCGCACTTCTCCTCCAGATCGGGACCCTTTGGGCCCGCCAGCGCTATGTAGTTCTTCACGCCGCTGAACTTTCCGTAGCGCGCCATGAAGCCGCTGAAGGCCTCCGGCTCGTCCTTCACCAGCTGAATGTGCAGATTTCCCTCCCGATTGCAGATCGAGATCTCCGCCTCCAGAATATCCACTGCGTCCGCCTCAAGCGGCCTGTCCACGTAGCTGCGCACGCTGTGCCGCGCGCGCATCGCCTCCATCATCGTCATGTCCTTTCCTCCTTCAGTCATCCACATCGCTGCGGTCCGGCAGCGCCTCCACCACGTCCCGGGCGCGCTCCAGCATCCGCAGCAGCTTGTTCAGTCCCACCGCACCCTCATCGAAGTAGTAGTAGTTCCTCGTACCCTCGCGCCGCATCCTTGAGGATCTGCAGATGGTGCGAGACCGCCGGACGCGAGAGGTGCGACTGTGCCGCAAGCTCGCCCACGCGCACGCCCGTGCAGCGGCCCAGGCGAACCATCTCCAGAATCAGGTGCTGCCGGTTTTCGTCCCCCAGGGCGATTAGCAGCTTCCTGCAATCCTCAAAGTCCTGCGCCAGCTGCGCAAGCTCCGCACCGATCTCCGCCACATAAGCACCTCCGTTCATCCGTTTCAACCATTATACACCATTCTGCGCCCAAAAGTGCATTGGTAAAGAAAATCAAGATCATTCCCTTCATTTTTCACGGCGGTCCCGCATGGAAAAGAAAGGCACTCGCAGCACAATTCCGGACAGATTTCGGATCAAAATTAACATATTCGCCTTGTTTTTCGGGCATGCTTGTGCTATAATCTTTCAGGATCGAAATCTGGATCCAGAACGCACCCGCGCCGATTCGTGCGGCGGTTGCCCCTTTCATTGAGGGGTGCCGTTCGAAGATGAAGCCCGGGGAGGTTTACAAACAAAAGGAGGAAACCCAAATGGCAGTTATTTCCATGAAGCAGCTGCTGGAGGCTGGCGTGCACTTCGGCCACCAGACCCGCCGCTGGAACCCCAAGATGGCGCAGTACATCTTCACCGAGCGCAACGGCATCTACATCATCGACCTGCAGAAGACCGTCCGCAAGATTGACGAGGCCTACATGTTCGTGCGTGACCTGGCGCTGGAGGGCAAGTCCATCCTGTTCGTCGGCACCAAGAAGCAGGCCCAGGAGTCCATCGAGGCCGAGGCAAAGCGCTGCGGCATGTACTATGTCAACAACCGCTGGCTGGGCGGCACCCTGACCAACTTCCGCACCATCCAGACCCGCATCAAGAAGCTCAACGAGATCGACAAGATGGAGAAGGACGGCCAGTTCGACGTTCTGCCCAAGAAGGAAGTCATCAAGCTGTGCGCCGAGCGCGAAAAGCTGCTGAAGAACCTGGGCGGCATCCGCGAGATGAAGAAGCTCCCCGGCGCCCTGTTCGTCGTCGATCCCCGCAAGGAGCGCATCGCCGTGCAGGAAGCCCGCATCCTGGGCATCCCGATCGTGGCCATCGTTGACACCAACTGCGATCCCGACGAAATCGACTACGTGATCCCCGGCAACGACGACGCCATCCGCGCCGTGAAGCTGATCGCCGGCAAGCTGGCCGACGCCGTTCTGGAAGGCAAGCAGGGCGAGCAGATCGAGGACGAGGCCGCTCCCGCAGTTGAGGCAGCTGCCGAATAAGCAATAGAACATTTCCGCATGCGACAAACGGCTCGTCCGGATGCCGCATGCATCGTGTAAGGGACAGTGCTCCCGAGACAGACAGGAGGAAAACAAAATGGCTGAAATTTCCGCAAAGGTTGTTATGGATCTGCGCGGCCGCACCGGTTGCGGCATGATGGATTGCAAGAAGGCCCTGGCCGCCTGCGAAGGCGACATCGAAAAGGCCATCGACTATCTCCGCGAGAAGGGCCTGGCCAAGGCCGCGAAGAAGCAGAGCCGCATCGCCGCTGAGGGCGTGGTCGGCGCGTACATCTGCAAGGAGTGCGGCACCGGCGCTCTGGTCGAAGTCAACTGCGAGACCGACTTCGTCGCCAACACCCCCGAGTTCAAGGAGATGGTGCAGGCCATCGCCAAGACCATCGCTTCCGCCAATCCCGCCGACGTCGACGCCCTGCTGACCTGCAAGGTCGCCGATGGCGAGCAGACCGTGGGCGATCTGATCACCGAGAAGACCGCCAAGATCGGCGAGAAGATCTCCGTGCGCCGCTTCGTGCGCTACGACGGCAAGGACGGCATCGTGGATTCCTACATCCACATGGGCGGCAAGGTTGGCGTTCTGGTTCTGGCCCAGGGCGAGAAGAACGACACCGTGGCCGAGGTGCTGCATGACGTCGCGCTGCAGATCGCAGCCGCTTCCCCCGTCGCTCCCGAGTACGTCACCCGCGATCAGGTCAATCCCGAGCACCTGCATCACGAGACCGAGATTCTGGCCGCACAGGCCCGCAACGAGGGCAAGCCCGAGAAGATCATCGAGAAGATGGTTCAGGGCCGCATCAACAAGTTCTATGAGGAAGTCTGCCTTCTGGAGCAGGTCTTCGTCAAGGACGGCGAGACTCGCGTTGGCAAGATGATCGAGAACCGCGTACCGGGCACCAAGATCGTCGCCTTCACCCGCTACAAGATGGGCGACGGCCTCGAGAAGAAGGTCAGCGACCTGGCAGCCGAGGTTGCCGAGCAGATCGGCGGCAAGGCATAAGCTCGCAAATCGAAAAGGAACGTGTCAAAGCGTTCCTTTTTTTCGGCCATCCCGAGCACAAATCAATAATTTTTCATGAGAAAGGCAGGACAAACGCATGTATAAGCGCATCGTACTGAAGCTCAGCGGCGAGACCCTCGCCCCGGAGAAGATTCCCGCCGACAAAAGCGCATCCCTGACCTTCGACGCGGCCCGCGTGGATCGCGCCGCGGCAGCCATCGTCAGGCTCCACGACCTGGGCGTGCAGGTGGGCGTGGTCATGGGCGGCGGCAACATCTGGCGCGGCCGCTTCACCGACGCGATGAACCCGGTGCAGGCCGACCAGATGGGCATGCTGGCCACCATCATCAATGCGCTGGCCGTGCAGGACGCCATACTGCGCCAGGGCCGCAGGGCCACCGTGTTCACCCCCCAGGAGATGACCCGCTTCGCCGAGCACTACCGCGCCGACCGCGCCGTGAAGTGCCTGGAGGAGGGCGAGATCGTGCTGCTGGCCGGCGGCAGCGGCAACCCCTTCTTCACCACCGACACCGCCGCCAGCCTGCGCGCAGCCGAGATCGGCGCGGACGCGGTGTTCAAGGGAACCACCGTGGACGGTGTGTACGACAGCGACCCCCGCAAGAACCCGGACGCGAAGCTGATCAAGGACATCAGCTATCAGGAGGCCATCGACCGCGGCCTCAAGGTGATGGACGCCTCGGCCTTCCAGCTTTGCAAGGAGCAAAAGATCCCCTGCATCCGCGTGTTCAACATGGACGATCTGGAGAACATCATCCGCGTCGCCCAGGGCGAGGACATTGGCACCGTGGTGCACGCATAATTTCATTCACACCCTTGATCCCGGGCGCAGCTGCGTCCGGGATCCTTCATTTGGGCGCGCACTGTAAATTTTCTCTTGCCATTTTGCCTGAAAACATGTACAATAGTATCTAGAAAAATAAGCGCTACGGGCGCATTGAGATTTGGAGGTACGCTCATGTATAAGGCTACTGTCAAAGCTGCCGGCGAAAAGATGGACAAGACCATCGCCGTCATTCAGAAGGATCTGGCCACGCTGCGCGCCGGTCGTGCAAACCCGCAGATTCTGGATAAGATCACCGTGGATTACTACGGCACCCCCACCGCCCTCAATCAGGTGGGCAACATCTCCTCTCCGGAGCCGCGCATGCTGGTCATCGCCCCCTGGGAAGCCAGCATGATCTCCCCCATCGAGAAGGCCATCCAGAAGTCCGACATCGGCATCAACCCCTCCAACGACGGCAAGGTCATCCGCCTGATGGTTCCGGAGCTCACCGCCGAGCGCCGCAAGGATCTGTGCAAGCAGGTGAAGAAGCGCATCGAGGAGGGCAAGGTGGCCATCCGCGCCATCCGCCGCGACGCGATGGAGGCCGTCAAGAAGATGAAGAAGGACTCCCAGATCACCGAGGACGATCAGAAGGCCGCCGAGAAGGAGCTGCAGAAGCTCACCGATTCCAAGATCGAAATGATCGACAAGGTCGGCGCCGCAAAAGAAAAGGAGATCATGGAGGTCTGATTTGCAGACGCGCAACCGGCCCCGACCTCCCGCTCCGGAGCGATCCGGAATCCATAGAATTCCGTGTGGGCAGCTGCTATGGGCTGCCCACGATGTTTATGATCCCATTCGATGCCAAAGGAGAGCGACATGTTCACCAACAAGCTATCCACCCTGCTGACACGCATCCTTCGCACCCAGCCGAAGTACATCACCGCCAGCGTCTCCCCCACCGCCGCAACGCCGGAACTCCAGCTGCCGCCGGATCACCTGCCCGCCCACGTGGCGATCATCATGGACGGCAACGGCCGCTGGGCTGAGAAGCGCGGTCTGCCCCGCTCCGCCGGTCACGCCGCCGGAACCGAGGCACTGCGCGACATCATCCGCGCCAGCGACGACTGGGGCATCCGGGCGCTGAGCCTGTACGCCTTCTCCACGGAGAACTGGGCGCGCTCCAAGGAGGAGGTCAGCGCCCTGATGGGACTGCTGCTGAAATATTTTAATTCGGAGATCGATGAGCTGGGCGAAAAGAACGTGTGCATCCGCATCCTGGGCGATGTGGACGGCCTGCCCGAGCCCCAGCGCGACGCAGTCAGCCGCGCCATGGAGCGCACGAAGGACAACACCGGCCTGAAGCTGAACATTGCGCTGAACTACGGCGGCCACGCCGAGCTGATCCGCGCCGCACAGGCGCTGGCCCGGAAGGTTGCGGCGGGAGAAATGAAGCCCGAGGAGATCACGAACGAAGCCTTCGAGGCCGAGCTGTACACGGCGGGCCTTCCGCCGGTGGATCTGCTGATCCGCACCAGCGGCGAGGTGCGCACCTCCAACTTCCTGCCCTGGCAGACCGCCTATGCGGAGATGATTTTCGATCCGGTGCTCTGGCCGGACTACGATCGGGCGCACTATCTGAAGAACCTGCGGGAATACGCCGCGCGCGACCGCCGCTTCGGCGGCGTGAAGGCCGCTGCGGACGGACAGACAAAAGCAAGTACGGAGGGATCCAATTGACCAAGAGAGTGCTCACCGGCGCGGCCTTTGCCCTGCTGGTGCTCGCCGGCGTGCTGTTGCAGGGATGGGTGATGTTCACCCTGATCTCCCTGGCGATGGTCGTCAGCACATTTGAAATGTATCGGGCCATTCGCGCCACCGCCATCGAACCGGTGCGGTGGGCGGGCTACCTCTTCTGCGCCGCCTGCATACTGGCGCAGGGCGCCGGATTGTACCTTTCGAGGGATCTGCACCTGTCGATGTACGCCCTGCTTCTGAGCGTCATGGCAGCCATCATCTGCCTGGTGATGCGCGGCAAGGTCGCCGTGGACAGCCTGATGGCCACGCTGTTGCCCATGCTCTATCCGGGCATCTTCTATCTGACGCTGATGGATCTGCTGCGTCTGGAGAACCGCGCCGTGATCACCGTGGCGCTGGTGCTGGCCTTCTTCTGCGCCTCCATCAACGACGTGTTCGCGCTGTTCACCGGCATGCTGCTGGGCAAGCACAAGCTCTCGCCCATCCTCAGCCCGAAAAAGACCGTGGAGGGTTCCATCGGCGGCCTCGTCGCCAGCGTGCTCTTTGCCATGGCTGCGCCCTGCCTGGTGCGGCTGATCTTCCGCGGAAATCCCGCCTTCGTTGCGGGCCTGGACGTGCTGCCCTCGCTGTGGACCTTCGCCATCCTCGGCCTGGTGGCCGGTGCCTTCTCCCAGGTCGGAGATCTGGCGGCCTCGATGGTCAAGCGCCACTGCGGCGTGAAGGACTTCGGTCACATTCTGCCCGGACACGGCGGCATCATGGACCGCATGGACGGCATACTCTTTTGCGGCGTCGCCTGCGCCGTCTTTTTCAAAATCGCCGGATTGGGATAAAACGAGATGAAACAGAAAACAATTGCAATACTGGGTGCGACGGGATCGATCGGGACGCAGGCGCTGGATCTGGTGCGCCGCCATCCGGACCGCTTTTCCGCCGCCTGTCTCACTGCACAGCGCTCCAGCGAAAAGCTGTTTGCGCTGGTGCGCGAATTTCGTCCGCAGGCCGCAGGTCTGGTCTGCGAGCCCGAGCATATCCCCGAGGATCTGCGCTTCTGCCAGTGGTTCTTCGGCCCCGACTGCTCCGTTGAGGTGCTGAAGGCCGTGAAGCCCGACGCAGCGCTCTGCGCCATCACCGGTATCGCCGGCCTGGACGCGGTGTGGACGGCGCTGGACGTGTGCGATCAGGTGCTGCTGGCCAACAAGGAAGCCCTGGTGACTGGCGGAGACCTGGTGATGGAAAAGGCGAAGCAGCTGCATAAACCCCTGCTGCCTGTGGACAGCGAGCACAGCGCCATCTTCCAGTGCCTGCAGGCCGCACAGGGAAATCCGGTGCGCAGCCTGCTGCTCACCGCGTCCGGCGGCGCGCTGCGGGACTGGCCCCAGGAGAGGATCGACTCCGCGCGGGTGTCGGACGTATTGCGCCACCCCACCTGGAACATGGGCCGCAAGATCACCGTGGACTGCGCGTCCATGGTCAACAAGGGCCTGGAGATCATCGAGGCCCACCACCTGTTCGGCATGCCGGTGGAGCGCATCCGCGTGGTGATTCACCCCCAGAGCATCATCCACTCCATGGTGGAGTTTGAGGACGGCGCGGTGCTGGCCCAGCTGGGCAACCCGGACATGCGCGGCCCCATCGGCTACGCCATGGCCTACCCGCAGCGCCTGCCCTATGACGCGAAGCGCCTGGACTTTGCGGAGATCGCGAATCTCAGCTTTGCCGCGCCGGATCTGAACCGCTTCCCCTGCCTGGGCTACGCCATCGAGTCGCTCCAGGCCGGCGGCGCCATGCCCATCGTGCTCAACGGCGCCAATGAGGAGTCCGTGGCGGCCTTCCTGGAGGAGAAGATCCCCTTCGGGCGCATTGGGCAGATCCTGCGTGACGCCCTGGACGCCGTTCCCCAGCGCGCTGTGCGCAGCATCGCCGACGTCTATCAGGTGGACGCCGAGGCCCGGGAGCGCGCAAAAGACTTCATTCGGAGGCTGGAATGATCAAAATCCTGTATGTGCTCATCGCCGTGTTCATGCTGGGCTTCATCGTCACCATGCATGAATTCGGCCACTATCTCGTCGGCCGCCTGTGCGGCATCGGCGTGGTGGAATTCTCCATCGGCATGGGGCCGAAGCTGTTCGGCTTCAAGCGCAAGGGCATCAATTACTCCCTGCGCGCCATCCCCATCGGCGGCTACTGCAGCTTCGTGGGCGAGGATGAAAGCAACAGCGATCCCCGTGCCATGAACAATCAGCCGGTGTGGAAGCGCTTCCTCACCGTGGCAGCAGGCCCTGCGATGAACTTCGTACTGGCCTACATCTTCTGCGCCATCCTGCTGAGCGGCTTCATCCTGGCCGAATATCTGCCGCGCATCTCCTACATCTACGAAAACACCCCCGCAGCGGAGTGCGGCATCGAGTTGGGCGACGTGATCACCGCCGTCAACGGCACGCCCGTCAGCTTCGACGGAAGCGGCGTCAACACCGCCACCAGCGCCATCGACGCCATCGCGCCCGAGGATCCCATCCACCTCACCATCGATCGCAGCGGCGAGACCGTGGAGATCTCCGTCAAGCGCGCGCTGGTCACCGACGAGGAAAGCGGCCGGTCCGCCTACATGCTGGGCATCGCCTTTGGCGGGCGCACCTACACCTTCCCCGAGGCCTTGGCAAGCGCCTGCGGCTACATGGTGGATTTCACCCGGGAGATGCTCGTCTCCCTCAAGGATCTGATCTTCCACGGCAGCGGCGCCGGCGACGTGATGGGCCCGGTGGGCATCATCTCCTTCGTCAGCGACCAGGTGTACAACGAGAAGCTGTACGCCGTGGTGTATCTGATCTTCCTGCTCTCGCTGAACGTGGGCATCATGAACCTGCTGCCCATTCCCGCGCTGGACGGCGGCCGGCTGGTGTTCCTCATCGTCGAGGCCATCCGCCGCAAGCCCGTGCCCCCGGAGAAGGAGGGCATGGTCCACGCCATCGGCCTGGGCCTTCTGTTTCTGCTGATCATCATCATCACCTTCAAGGACATCGTCCGCCTGTTCACCGGCGGCTGAGGAGCACGATTATGCACACGAGACAAGTGATTGCGGGCAATGTCGCCATCGGCGGCGGCGCGCCCGTGTCCGTACAGACCATGACCAACACCGACACCCGCGACGTAAGCGCCACGCTTGCCCAGATTCGCCGCATGGCGGAGGCGGGTGCGGACATCGTGCGCGTGTCCGTCTACGACGAGGCCTGCGCCGAGGCCGTGCGCGCGCTGGTGGATGGATCCCCGGTGCCGCTGGTTGCGGACATCCACTTCGACCACAAACTCGCCATCCGCGCCATCGAAAACGGCATCGCCAAGGTGCGCATCAATCCCGGCAACATCGGCGGAGAGGCCAACGTGCGCGCGCTGGCGGACTGCCTGAAGCAGCACCGCATCCCGGTGCGCATCGGCGTGAACTCCGGCTCCATCGAAAAGGAGATTCTCGCCAAGTACGGCGGCGTGACCCCCCAGGGCATGGTGGAGAGCGGCCTGAACCACGCGCGGATGCTGGAGCGGGCGGGCTACGACGACATCGTGCTCTCCTTCAAGGCCACCAACGTGCGCACCATGATCGATGCCTGCCGTCTGGCGAACCAGCAGACCGACTACCCCCAGCACATCGGCGTGACCGAGTCCGGCACGGCGGACGTGGGCGTGGTGAAGAGCGCCGTGGGCATCGGCACGCTGCTGATGGAGGGCATCGGCGACACCATCCGCGTGTCCATCTCCGGCGATCCGGTGCAGGAGGTGCCCGCGGGGCTGAACATCCTGCGCGCATGCGGCCTGCGCAGCGACTTCGTGGAGATCATCTCCTGCCCCACCTGCGGCCGCACCTGCATCGATGTGGAGGGCATCGCAAATGCCGTGCGCCGCGCCACGCTGGACATCAAAAAGCACATCCGCGTGGCCGTGATGGGCTGCATCGTCAATGGCCCCGGTGAGGCGAGGGAGGCCGACCTGGGCGTCGCGGGCGGCAGGGACGGCGGCGCACTGATCGTCAAGGGCCAGCCGCCGAGGGCCGTGCGCGGCGATCTCGCGGAAATCCTGATTCAGGAGGTGCGCCGCTACGCCGCGGAGCACTGATTTCGAGCACAAAAGCATGGAGGAAATTCATGGCGGAACTCTGGAGGGAACTGATCGAGCGGGACTGCCCGGATCTTGCGGGCGGTCTCTCTTTGTCGCGCGTATCCATATCCAAAAAGACCGGCCGGATGATGGTGCAGCTCTGCTCGGAGCGCATCCTCACCCGATCGGAGTTCAAGCGCGCGCAGGCGTCGCTGGCGGCGGCCTTCCCCACGGTGGAGGTGAAGCTGCAGCTGCGCTATCCTGCGCTCAGGGATGCGGTGCAGGCGGACGTGAGCCGCGCATCGAGACTGCTGAAGGAGCTTCTGTCCCACGACTGTCCCGGCGCAGTACACTTTCTGGACGAGGCCTCCAGCTGGAGACTGGAGGACGGCGTGCTCACCGTGCACGTCGCCAGCGGCGAGGGCGCGGAGTACCTGCGCATGCAGGGCGTGGACCGCATGCTCCAGGGCCTGATGAAGGATCTGTTCGATCTTCCGGTGCAGGTGGTGCTCAAGCGCACCGGCGATGACGAGCGCCGCATTCAGGAGATCAACGCCGCCCGGGCAAAGGAGGCCGAGACGCTGGCCATGGATGCGGCCAAGGTGCTCGCTTCGGACAAGAAGCGCGCCGCACCGCCGCCCTCGGACGCGCTCTACGGCAAGGTGATCCACGATCCCGTCATCGAGATGCGAGAGATCACCGAGGACATCGGCCGGCTGGTGGTGCGCGGCGAGGTCTCCGCCTTCGAGATGCGCGAGACGAAGAACGGCCAGACGAGGATCATCACCTTCTCCCTCTCGGACAGCACCTCCTCGGTCAACTGCAAGCTGTTTCTGGGCAGCAAGCGCGGCGGCGACGACAATTCCAAGTCCATTCAGGCCCAGGCCGATGCGCTGTGCGCGGGTCTGAAGGACGGCAACTGGGTCACGGTGCGCGGCAGCTACCGCTACGACGAGTTCAAGCACGAGATGGTGCTGATGGCCTCGGACATCCAGCCCGCGGAGAAGCCCGTGCGCAAGGACACCGCGTCCGAAAAGCGCGTGGAGCTGCACCTGCACACCTCCTTCTCCACCATGGACGCGTGCGCGTCGCCCAGCGACCTCATCAAGCAGGCCGCGAAGTGGGGCCACAAGGCCATCGCCATCACCGACCACGGCGTGGTGCAGGCCTTCCCGGAGGCCTTCGGCGCGGCCAAGAAGAACGGCATCAAGCTGATCCCCGGCTGCGAGGGCTACCTGATCGAGGACGCCGCCGGCATCGTGGAGGGCGACGGAAGCCGTCCGCTGGATGGCGCGACCTACGTGGTGCTGGACGTGGAGACCACGGGGCTCAACACCCATGCCGACCAGATCATCGAGATCGGCGCGGTGCGCATCGAGAACGGCGTGGAGGTTGCGGAGTTCTCCGAGCTGATCGACCCCGGCTGCCCGGTGCCCGAGCGCGTGACCGAGATCACGGGCATCTCCACGGCCATGCTGCGGGGCAAGCCCCGCCTGATGGATGTGATGCCCGCCTTTGCGAGATTCTGCGAGGGCGCGGTGCTGGTCGCCCACAACGCCTCCTTCGACATCGCCTTCTTCCGCAGGGCCTTCCGGGATGCAAAGCTGCCCTTCGACCATCCGGTGCTGGACACCCTCGCGCTGGTGCGCAACCAGTACCCCCAGTTCAAGAACCACAAGCTGGGCAACGTCTGCAAGCAGCTGGGCGTATCCCTGGCGAATGCCCACCGTGCGGTGCACGACGCACGGGCCACCAGCCTGGTGCTGCTGAAGGTGCTTCACGAGGTGCGCGCCCAGAAGGGCGTGAACACCCTCGGCGAGCTGAATTCCTGCTACCAGACCGATGCGGGCAAGCAGGCCTACCACATCATCCTGCTGGCCTACACCCAGAAGGGCATGGAGAACCTGTACCGCCTGGTGAGCGAGGGCCATCTCAACTACTTCCACCGCACGCCGCGCATCCCCCGCAGCCTGATTTCAAAGTATCGCGAGGGTCTGATCGTGGGCAGCGCCTGCGAGGCGGGCGAGCTGTTCCGCGCCGTATTGGATGGCCGCGACGAGCGCACACTGAAGAGGATCGCCTCCTTCTACGACTATCTGGAGATTCAGCCCATCGGCAACAACGAGTTCCTCAAGCGCGAGGGCACCGTCTCCACGGACGAGGAGCTGCGGGAGCTGAACCGCAAAATCGTGCGGCTGGGCGACGAGCTCGGCAAGCCCGTGTGCGCCACCGGTGACGTGCACTTCATGAACCCCACCGACGGCATCTTCCGCGCGATCCTGATGGCTTCCAAGGGCTTCGAGGACGCGGACAACCAGCCGCCGCTGTACTTCCGCACCACCGACGACATGCTGGAGGAATTCGCCTACCTGGGCAAGGAGAAGGCCCGCGAGGTGGTTATCACCAACCCCAACGCCATCGCCGATCGCGTGGAGGAGCTGCACGTGTTCCTGCCCCACCCCGAGGGCAAGGAGACCTTCCAGCCTTACTGGCCGGAGGCGGAGCACGAGCTGCGCCAGATCACCATGGACAAGGCCATCTCCATCTACGGCGACCCGCTGCCGGAGATCGTGCAGAAGCGCATCGACAAGGAGCTGGGCGCCATCATCGGCTACGGCTTCTCCACGCTGTACATGATCGCCGTCAAGCTGGTGGCCAAGTCGCTGTCGGACGGCTACATCGTCGGCAGCCGAGGCTCCGTCGGCTCGTCCTTCGTGGCCTTCCTCTCCGGCATCACGGAGGTCAACTCCCTCTCGGCCCACTACATCTGCCCGAAGTGCAAGCACTACGAGTTCGACGTGCCCGCCGGGTACGCCTGCGGCATCGACCTGCCGCCCAAGGCCTGCCCGGTGTGCGGCACGGAAATGGGCCGCGACGGCTTCAACATCCCCTTCGAGGTCTTTCTGGGCTTCAAGGGCAACAAGGTTCCCGACATCGACCTGAACTTCTCCGGCGAATACCAGCCGGTGGCCCACAACTACATCAAGGAGCTCTTCGGCACGGAATTCTGCTTCCGCGCGGGCACCATCGGCACCATCGCCGAAAAGACCGCCTACGGCTACGTGCTCAAGTACGCAGAGGAGCGCGGCCTGAGCCTGAGCAACGCCGAGAAGCTGCGCTTGGCCAGCGGCATCACCGGCGTCAAGCGCACCACCGGCCAGCACCCCGCCGGCATGGTGGTGCTGCCCAAGGAGTACTCCATCTACCAGTTCACGCCGATCCAGCACCCCGCCGACGACATGACCTCGGACACCATCACCACCCACTTCGACTTTAGCTCCATGCACGACGTGCTGGTCAAGCTGGACGTTCTGGGCCACGATGACCCGACCATGCTGCGCAAGCTGCAGGATCTCACCGGCATCGCGCCCCAGAAGGTGCCGCTGCACGACCCGGAAGTGTTCGGCAAGATCATTTCGCTGTTCTCCGGCACCGAGGCCCTGGGCATCACCGCCGAGGAGCTGGGCGTGTCCAAGACCGGCACGCTGGGCGTTCCCGAGTTCGGCACGAAGTTCGTGCGCGGCATGCTGGAGGACACCAAGCCCACCTCCATGGAGGAGCTGATCCGCATCTCCGGCCTGTCCCACGGTACCGACGTGTGGCTGGGCAACGCCGCCGACCTGGTGAAGGCGGGCGTTCCGCTGAAGGAGTGCATCTGCACCCGCGACGACATCATGAACGCCCTGATCGCCCTGGGCGTGGACAGCGAAATCGCCTTCAAGACCATGGAGAACGTGCGCAAGGGCAAGGGCCTGCGCCCCGAGATGGAGGAGGCCATTCAGGCCGTGGATGCGCCGCCGTGGTACATCGACAGCTGCAAGAAGATCAAGTACATGTTCCCCCGCGCCCACGCGGTGGCCTACGTCACCATGGCGCTGCGCATCGCCTACTTCAAGATCTACTACCCCGCGGCCTACTACTGCTGCTACCTTCACCGCAACGCCGAGAGCTTCAACGCCTCCTACATGTGCACCCAGAGCGTGGACGAGCTGCGCGAGGCCTACGAGGGCATCAAGGCCCTGGACAAGGCCGAGCTCACCGCCACCAAGGAGGACGAGGCCACGCTGCTGGAGATCCTGATCGAGATGAACCTGCGCGGCGTGCACATCCGCCCGCTGGATATCTACAAGTCCGACGCGAAGGACTTCTTCATCGACGAGGAGGGCTTCATCGTGCCGCCCATCAATTCCCTGCCGGGCGTGGGCACCAGCGCGGCGGAGGCCTTCGTCGAGGCCCGCAAGGCCGGCCCCTTCATCTCCCAAGATGACATGGTGCGCCGCAAGGTGTCCAAGAGCGTGGTGGAGACGCTGAAGCAGGCCGGCTGCCTGAACGATCTGCCCGAGACCAGTCAGGTCTCCCTGTTTGAATTCGGAGGTTGATTCCATGATGAAACGCCTGCTCTCCCTGCTGCTGATCCTTTGCCTCGCCATCGGCGGCGCATTTGCCGAGGTGCTGGTGGAGGGCGACGTGGCCATCACCGACAAGCTCCTGGTGGAATACGGTCAGTGGTACAGCGAACCCGACGAGGTCGCCCTCTACCTCCACGCCTTCGCGGAGCTGCCCTTCAACTACCTCACCAAGTCCGAGGCCCGCGAATTGGGCTGGGACAGCGCTTCCGGCAACCTGTGGGAGGTTGCCCCGGGCATGAGCATCGGCGGCGACCGCTTCGGCAACCGCGAGGGCCTGCTGCCCGACGCGCGCGACCGCACCTGGTACGAGTGCGATGTGAACTACCAGGGCGGCTATCGGGGCGCGGAGCGGCTGCTGTTCTCCGACGACGGCCTGATCTACTACTCCGGCGACCACTACGCAAGCTGTGAGCTGCTCTACGACGGCTGGTACTGGGATTGAGGTGGCAAACATGAACGCATACATCATTGATGGAACGAACATGCGCGACCGCGCCGCCGCCCACGCGGAGCTGGCCCGCGCGCTGAGCCTGCCGTCCCACTACGGCGCAAATCTGGACGCGCTCTGGGACGAGGTCAGCTGCCTGCGCGCGGATGTGACACTCGTCCACCCCTCCGTCCTGCTGAACAGCCTCGGAGTCTACGGCTGCAAGCTGCTCCAGACCCTCTACGAGGCCGCTGCGGAGAACCCTGACTTCCACTTCAAAACAGAGGATTGAGCCAAAAATATAAAAACAGACCGAAGTCTTTATCGCGGACTTCGGTCTGTTTTTATTGTAACTCAGTTGGTTATATACAAACTTTGGTCGGTTTTAAAGAACTGCCGCCATCACTGCGAACAAAATGATGCTCAGCAACGTCAGCACGGACAGCGCGGAGGAGATGTTCGCACGCTCATCCCCCGCGTCGGCGAACACCGGCAACACGTAGGGCGGCGGCAGGATGAACATCAGCACCAGCGCGCCGGTGTGCATCGCTCCGCCCAGCAGCAGGCGGTTCACCAGCAGCGCCGCGCCCAGCATCAGCGCCATGATGACCACGCGCAGGCCCACGATGGCCGCAGTGCTGCGCCAGCGGATCTCGCCCGGAACCAGGTCGTAGCCGATGGAGAGCAGGATCAGCGCACTGGTGGGCGCGGCGATGAAGCCCGCGATGGAGTCCAGGATGCCGCTCACACCCGAGGGCTTCAGCGCATCGTACAGGCCGCTTGCGCCGAAGATCAGGCCGATGATGATGGCCCACAGCACCGGGGAAACCAGCGCATCCCGCAGCGCGTTCTTCAGTCCGCCCCTGCCGCACAGCAGAATCTTGTACAGTGTGAACACGAACAGCACCTGGCCCAGGTCGATGATGGCGAAGCTGGAGTTGGACTCGCCCTTGAACAGCAGTGCGAACAGGCCGTAGCCCAGCATGCCCGCCTCGAAGCCGGTCATCAGGAAGGGCGTGCGCTCGCCCTGCACCTTCAGCAGCTTCGCTGCGACGAAGCCCAGCACCAGCGCCAGGCAGCACAGTAGGAAGATCGTCACTGGGATGGCGACGCTGTCCTTCGAATACTCCGCCGTGGCGAAGGCGGAGAAGAGCACCGCAGGCAGGGCGATGTTCACCGCGACGGACTTCATCTGCGCCACGCCCTCGCGGGTCAGAATGCGTTTCGTGCGGCAGAGCATGCCGATGCCCAGGGTGATGAACACCGGCAGCGCGGTTTCCAGCACGCGAATGAGTGTCTCCATGATTCAACCTCCAATTCAAGTTCTTCGTCCGACGTCGCCGGAGCAGCGCCGGAACGGGCTTTTATACCTCCATCCGGAATGCCGGCTTCATCTTGAATGACTGCCGGCGCGCGGCGGCTGATTCGATCCTGACCAGTCCGCCCGCAGTTTCCATTCGACAAAAAAGGCGCCGCAAAAACTGCGACGCCTCGATTGTGAGAATTAATCCTCGTCTTCCTCTTCCTGCTTGCAGGTCTCGATGATCTTCTTCGCATCCGTTGCGGGAACTTCCTCGTACCTCTCGAACTGCATGGTGAAGGAGCCGCGCGCCTGGGTCATGGAGCGCAGGTCGGTGGCGTACTTGAACATCTCGGACAGCGGGGCCTCGGCGGTGACGCGCTGGAGCTCGCCAACCTTGTCCATGCCCATGATGCGGCCGCGACGCTTGTTCATGTCGCCGATGACGTCGCCCATGTACTGGTCCGGCACATCCACTTCCACGTGATAGATGGGCTCGAGCAGGATCGGGCTCGCGCCGGTCAGCTGCTTGAAGGCCAGGCGGGCAGCGGTCTTGAACGCCATTTCGGAGGAGTCGACCGGATGGTAGGAACCATCGTACAGCTCTGCGGTCAGGCCAACCACCGGGAAGCCCGCCAGCACGCCGTGCTTGATGTTGTCGCGGAGGCCCTTTTCAACCGCGGGGATGAAGTTGCGCGGTACGGTGCCGCCGACGACGGAATCAACAAAGTGGAATTCGGTATCGTTGGGATCGTCGTTGGGACGGAACTTGATCTTGACGTCGCCGAACTGGCCGTGGCCGCCGGACTGCTTCTTGTGACGTCCCTGAACGTCGATGGGCTTGCGGATGGACTCGCGGTACGGGATCTTGGGATCCTGCAGCACGCACTCGGCGCCGAACTTGCTGGCCAGCTTCTTGGCCACGACCTCGATGTGCATCTCGCCCAGACCGGACAGCACGGACTCGGTGGTCTCCACGTTCTTGGTCACGGTGATGGTGGGATCCTCCTCCATCAGGCGGGCCAGACCGGAGAAGATCTTGTCTTCCTCGCCGGCCTTCTTGGCGTAGACGGCCTTGGAGATGCAGGGGGCCGGGAACTCGATCTCGGGATACTTCACGGGGTTTGCGCCATCGCACAGGGTATTGCCGGTGGCGACGGACTGGAGCTTCGCCAGTGCGCAGATGTCGCCGGCGCAGACCTTCTGGGTGGGATTCTGCTTCTTGCCCTTCAGGGTGTAGATGGTGCCGGGCTTCTCGGACTTCTCGGCGTTGACGTTGTAGAGCGTGGTGTCGCCGGTCAGCTTGCCGGACATCACCTTCATCAGGCTCAGCTTGCCCACGAAGGGGTCAGCCATGGTCTTGAACACCTGTGCGGAGAAGGGCGCATTGTCCTCGCAGACGCGTTCGACTTCCTCGCCGGTCTTGGGGTTGACGCCGGTCGCGACGGTACCCGCCGGAGAGGGCATCAGGTCGATGATGTTGTCCAGGACCTTGCTCAGGCCGACGCGGGTGATGCCGGAGCAGCAGACGACCGGAACGACCGTGCCGTCCTTGATGCCCTGGCGCAGGCCGTGCATCATGTCCTCAAAGGAGAGCTCGCCGTCCTCGAAGAACTTCTCCATCAGCTCGTCCTCAGCGCCGGCAGCGGCCTCCATGATGGCCTCGCGGGCGGATTCAACCTCGTCAGCAACGGAGGCGGGGATCTCGATCTCCTTCAGGGTCTTGCCCTCGCCGATGAAGGCCTTGTTCTCCAGCACGCAGACCACGCCGGTGAACTTGCCGTTCTCCACGATCGGCACCTCGATGGGGGCGATGTGGCTACCGTACTTTTCGGTGATGGTGGACAGCGCCTTTTCGAAGTTGGCGTTCTCGCGATCCATCTGGTTGATGACGATCATGCGGGAGGTGTGGGTCTTGTCGCACATGGCCCAGGCCTTTTCCGCACCGACATTCAGGCCGGAGACGGCGCCCACGGTGATGATGGCGCCCTCGCACACGGTCAGCGGGCCGGACTGCTCGCCGGCGAAGTCAAAGTAGCCGGGGATATCGATCAGGTTGATCTTGGTTTCCTTCCACTCCAGCGGAGCCATGGCGGCGCTGATGGAAATGCCGCGCTTGGTCTCTTCCGAATCGTAGTCGGTGGTGGTGGAACCGTCCTCGACGCGACCCTGGCGGTCAATCGCGCCCGCAGTGAACAGAAGCGCCTCGACCAGCGTGGTCTTGCCCTCGCTGCCGTGTCCCACAACGGAGATGTTGCGGATATTCTTGGCCTGATAATCCTTCATAAGAAATTCCCCCTGTGTTTATAGTCTCCTGCAATGAAATCAAGACAGGTCTGGCTGTACGCAAAGAGCGCCGTATACGCCATAGTATTTATATTTTAACAGAAAACCATGATTTTGAAAAGCCCTTTTTCAAAGGAAATTGTCCTTTTTCCGGCGAAAATAATGTATAATTCCCGGTTTCGTTGTTGACCCGGGTAACAAACCGCCTGCAAAGCGGCTGCAATTGTAAATTTGCCGCTCACAATTATGCTCAGACGTCTCGCCAGCCTGCTGCTGGCCTCTCTGCTGCTTTTCACCTGCGCCGGCGCCCTCACCCGGGACGAGCTGCGTGCAGCCTACCGGGAGATCCGTTCCCGCCGCAGCGATGCCTCCCCCTACCTGGAGGAGGCCGATCCCCAGGATTTCACGCGCGCGGGTGCCCTCACCGGGGAGGCGCAGCAGGAGGCCCTGGATTACCTCAACTTCCTGCGCCGGATCGCCGGACTGGATCCGGTATCCCTCAGCCCGCTCTACACCCTGCGCAGCCAGAATGCCGCGCTGCTGCTGGCAGCCGGCGACGCGCTGGATCACGAGCCCGCCCGGCCCGACGGCATGGACGACGAGCTCTACGAATCCGCGCTGCTGGGCACGCGCCTGGGCAACCTGGCCAGGTTCAACTGGATGCGTCCGGAGATCCTGCTGGACGGCGTGGAGTACTTCGCCCGGGACGACGGCTCCATGAACCTCCCGGTGCTGGGGCACCGCCGCTGGCTGCTCAATCCGTACATGGCGGAGACCGGCTTCGGCCTGGCCAACGCAGCCAGCGGCATGAGCTACGTGGTGATGTATGCGGTGGACGGCGGCAACGCCAGCGCCGCCTGGGACGCGGTGTGCTGGCCCGCAAGCGGCGCCTTTCCGGTGGAGCTGATGCGCAGCGAGATCGCCTGGTCGGTGTCGCTGAACGACGCGCTCTACGACCTCGCCGCCTCCGCACCTGTGATCACCCTCACCGAGGAGGTCAGCGGTTCGCGCTTTTCCTTCGACCTCTCCGACGGCAGCGGCGACGGCTTCTGCCACCTGAGCACCGAGGCCTGCGGCGCCGGCAGCTGCCTCATCTTCCGTCCGAACCTCGCCGCCGCAGGTCTGGACGAATACCTGCAAAATCAGATCTGGAGCGTCTCCATCGATGGCCTTCGGGGAACCGACGGCGCGGAGAAATCCCTCTCCTACCGGGTGGAGATGACCTCCCTCTACGCCCAGGACGTGGCCAACGTGGAATTGAGCCGGATCGAGGCGACGCTTCGCACCGGGGAGCAGCTGCAGCTCCGCGCAAGCGTGATTCCCTCCTACGCCGACGACCTGTCCGTGACCTGGAAAAGCAGCGATCCTTCCGTTGCGGACGTGGACTGGACCGGCCTTGTGACGGCCCGAGGCCCCGGCAGCTGCGAGATCACCGCCGGGAGTGCCAACGGCCGCAGCGACGTCTGTACCGTCACCGTGACCGGGTAATCGTCGATATCTGACACAAAAGAACAGGGGTTCGAATCCCCTGTTCTTTATTTTAATGATACAGCTCCTCCTCGATGGCCAGCAGGCGGTTGTACTTGACCAGGCGCTCGCTGCGCGCGGGCGCGCCGGCCTTGATGTACTCCGCATTCACCGCCACCGCCAGGTCGGCAATGGCGCTGGATTCCGTCTCGCCGCTGCGGTGGGACAGGATCACGCTGTATCCGCTCCTGCGGGCGATCTGGATGGCGTCCAGCGTCTCGCTGAGGGTGCCGATCTGGTTCGGCTTGACCAGCAGGGCGTTGGCTGCGCCCTGGGCCACGCCGCGGTACAGCCGCCTGGAGTTGGTGGTGAACAGATCGTCCCCAACGATCATGATCTCGCCGCCCAGCGCGTCGGTGATCTCCCGGAAGCCGTCGAAGTCCTCCTCGCCCAGCGGGTCCTCGATGGACACCAGCGGGAAGCGCTCGCACAGCGCACTGAAGTATTCGATCAATTCGCCCCGCTGGAAGTGCCGGCCGGACTTGGGCTGCAGATACCCGTCCCCATCGATCCACTCCGATGCCGCCGCATCCATGGCCAGGCACACGTCCTCGCCGGCCTTCCAGCCCGCCGCCTCGATGGCCCGCAGCATCCACTCCAGCGCCTCCTCATCCCGCTCCAGATTCGGCGCAAAGCCGCCCTCGTCGCCCACGGCGGTGGAGAGCCCCGCATCGCGCAGCAGCTTCTTCAGCGCCTGGTAGCACTCCGCGCCCATGCGCATGGCCTCGCGGAAGCTGTCAGCACCCACGGGCACGAACATGAACTCCTGAATCTCCAGGTTGTTGTCCGCATGCCGCCCGCCGTTGATGACGTTCATCATCGGACAGGGCAGCTCCGACGCCTGCAGACCGCCGATCCAGCGGTACAGCGGCAGCTCCGCCGAATTTGCCGCCGCGTCCGCCACTGCCCAGGAGGTGGCGATCAGCGCGTTTCCGCCCAGCTTCTCCTTATTTTCGCTGCCGTCCAGCTCCGCCATGCGCGCGTCCACCTGCATCTGACTGTCCGCGTCCATGCCCACCAGGGCCTCCCGCAGCGCGCCGTTCACGCCCTCGATGGCCTTCGTCACATCCCTGCCCTGATAGGCGTCGCCGCCGTCGCGCAGCTCGTGGGCCTCGTGGCTGCCGGTGGACGCACCCGAGGGTGCGCTGCCCACGCCCACGCTGCCGTCCTCCAGATGGGCGCGCACCTCCAGCGTGGGAATGCCCCGGGAATCGAATATGCGGCGGGCCCGCAGGTCCGTAATCTTCATTTTCCAACACCTCCGCACCTATTCTTTTCCGATTCCGCCGTTTTATCCGTTTCCTTCCGGGAAATCTTGTGCTATACTATTTGCATCGAATTCTGCAATCCGGACGGTGGAATATGTACTACGACACTTACAGGGGAAAGCGCGGCGAAAAGGGCCGCAGGCAGCGCGGCGGCAGCGGCTGCACGGGCTGGCTGATCCGAAGCCTGCTGAAGCTGCTGGCGCTGCTGCTGGTCGCCGCCGTGCTGGTCGCGGCCGTCCTCTACGCGCTGCCGCCCTCCTTCATGAACGTCGAACCGGCGAACGCGGATCTCTCCCTCACCGACGGCCTGCCCGGCGACCGGGTGAACATCCTGCTGCTGGGCATCGACTTCCTCGAGGACGGCCAGCAGCGCAGCGACTCCATGATGATCGCCTCCGTGGGCTACAATTCCATACATCTGACCTCCATCATGCGCGACACCATGGTGGACATTCCCGGCTACGGCCGCCACAAGCTGAACTCCGCCTACTCCTACGGCGGCGCGGAGATGGCCATGCGCGTGGTAAACGATACCTTCAAGCTGAACATCACAAATTACGTCGCCGTGGACTTCTCCACCATGGTGGATCTGGTGGACGCCATCGGCGGCGTGGACGTGGAGGTGGAGGAGCGCGAGCTGGAGCACCTGAACAAGTACGCCTACGACACCTTCAGGAAGATCAACACAGTCAATCCGGAGAAGTACGGCCACTACATCAACTCCCAGCCCTACACCCAGGGCGGCACGCTGCACCTGAACGGCCTGTTCGCCACCGGCTACACCCGCATCCGCCTGATCGACACCGACTACATCCGCACCTCCCGCCAGCGCCGCGTACTCTCCGCCATCCTCGAGCAGGTCAAGGCGCAGATCTGGAACCCGCTGATGTATGCCCGGCTCTACGGCGTCTGCCGCAACAGCATTCAGACCAACCTCTCCCTGGCGGAGCTGATCTCCCTGGGCGAAAAGGCGCTGGTGGCGGGCAAGATCGAAACCGATCGCATGCCGAGGGACGAATACATCCTCGACAACGGCTCCTCCATTGAAATCACCGATGTGCAGGGCAACATCGCCGCCATGCACGGCTTCCTCTACGGCGACTGAAGACCGCATCACCATCTGCAGACGAAGCAAGGCGCTCCCCACGGCCGCCTTGCTTTTTGCTGCGCAAAGCCGCTTTGCACAGGCGCCGCGCTGTTTTCCCGCAGTTTACCGAAAGCGGCTTGCCAGATGTATGCGATTATGATAGGATACATCTGTATCGACCAATGAATGCAATCTGGAGGTCTTTTTTCATGTCTCGCAAGCTCCGCAAGCTGATCGGAAACCGGGCGTTCTATGCAATGGTGCTGGCCGTGGTGATCCCGATCATCGTGCAGAATGCCATCACCAACTTTGTCAGTCTCCTGGACAATCTCATGGTCGGCCGCATCGGCACCGACCAGTTTTCCGGCGTCGCCGTGGCGAACCAGCTGATCTATGTATTCAATCTGGCTGTGTTCGGCGCGGTCTCGGGCGCGGGCATCTTCACGGCCCAGTACTGCGGCGCGGGCAATCTGGAGGGCGTGCGCGCATCCTGCCGCTACAAGATCTACGCGGGCGTGCTGCTGTCCGTGGGCGCGATTGCGCTGTTTCTGCTCGCAGGACCGCAGCTGGTCTCCCTGTACCTCACCGACGACAGCGACCCGGTTCGCGTGGCCGAGACGCTGCACTACGGCCTGCAGTACCTGCACATCATGCTGCTGGGCATCCCGCCCTTCGCCCTCGCCCAGAGCTACGCCAGCACCCTGCGCGAGACCGGCGAGACCCGGCTGCCCATGCTGGCGGGCATCGTCGCGGTGTTTGTCAACCTGATCTTCAACTACCTGCTCATCTACGGCAAGCTGGGCTTTCCGGTGCTGGGCGTGCGCGGCGCGGCCCTCGCCACGGTGCTCTCCCGCTATGTGGAATTGGCCATCATCGTCGTCTACACCCACACCCACGTCCGGCAGCACCCCTTCGCAAAGGGGCTCTTCCGCACGCTGTCCATTCCCCGCCAGGTGGTTCGGGAGATCACCCTCAAGGGCATGCCGCTGCTGGTGAACGAGCTGCTCTGGTCGCTGGGCATGGCCACGCTGAACCAGATCTACTCCCTGCGCGGCCTGGACGTGGTGGCGGCAACCAGCATCAGCAGCACCGTTTTCAACCTCTTCAGCGTGTTCTTCTTCTCGATGGGCACCGCCGCCTCCATCATCGTCGGCCAGGATCTGGGCGCGGACGAGGTGGACGTGGCCAGGGATCACGCGTGGAAGCTGATCGCCTTCTCCGTCGCCATCAGCGTCGTCGTCGGCGTCTCGCTGATCGCATGCTCTCATGCGATTCCCCTGCTCTACGACGTGCTGCCCAGCGTGCGCAGCCTGGCCAGCCAGCTGATTCTGGTCTGCGCCTGCATGATGCCCGCAAACGCCTTCTGCAACTGCGAATACTTCATCATCCGCTCCGGCGGCAAGACGGGCATCACCTTCCTGTTCGACTGCGGCTTCACCTGGGTGCTCTGCATCCCGCTGGCCTACCTGCTCACCCACTTCACCGCCATGAGCGTGGTGCTGATCTTCCTCTGCGAGCGCTTCCTGGACGTGATCAAGGGCGTCATCGGCCTGGTGCTGGTGAAGAAGGGCGTGTGGATCCACAACATCGTCTCCGGCGCGGAGATGGATTTGACTTAGTTTGTTCACTTTAAATTGACATTCCACTGCGTTCATGCTATACTTTGCATTGCAGGGGAGCCTGTGGCACAGGCTGAGAGGAAGGTTGCACCTTCGACCCTTACACCTGATGCGGGTAATGCCGACGTAGGGAGTCAAGAGATGCATTCCAGACGGAGGATTACCGACAGGTGATCCTCCGTTTTTATATCGTCCGATCGCTCCGGACTTACGCCGGGGCTTTCGCGCGGCAGACCGGGGGCACCACTCTCTGTCGCGATACAAAAGTAATGCTGAACAGGAAAGGAGCATCTCAATGCAAACAACAATGAGAACAGCATTATCAATCGCTGGAAGCGATTCCAGCGGAGGCGCCGGAATTCAGGCAGACATGAAGACCATGTCGGCGCATGGCGTTTACGCCATGACCGCCATCACGGCCCTGACTGCCCAGAATACAACCGGCGTCACAGGCATCCTTGAGGTCACACCCGAATTTCTGTCCATGCAGCTGGACGCCGTGTTCACAGACATCTTCCCCGATGCGGTCAAGATCGGCATGGTCTCCTCCGCAGCGCTGATTCGCGTGATCGCCCGGAAGCTGACGGACTATCGGGCGCGGCACATCGTGGTCGATCCGGTCATGGTGGCCACCTCCGGTTCCAAGCTGATTCAGGACGAGGCCATCGACACCCTGAAGCATGAGCTGCTGCCCCTTGCAGAGCTGGTCACGCCCAACATCCCCGAGGCCGAGATCCTCTCCGGCATGGAGATTCGCTGCCCGCAGGACATGGAGCAGGCCGCACGGGCCATCTCCGAGACCTACCACTGCGCGGTGCTGCTCAAGGGCGGCCACGATCTGAACGACGCAAACGACCTGCTCTACAAGGATGGTACATCCACCTGGTTCCGTGGCAGGCGCATCGACAATCCCAACACCCACGGCACCGGCTGCACCCTGTCCAGTGCCATCGCATCCAATCTGGCCTGCGGCATGGAGCTGGAGGACGCCGTGCGCAGCGCCAAGGCCTACATCTCCGGCGCGCTCGCCGCGATGCTGAACCTGGGCAAGGGCCGCGGCCCCATGAACCACCTCTTCGACCTGAAGAGCAGCTTCATCCGGGAGGTGGACTGATGCGCGAGATCACCGTTTCGGAGGTGCTGCACCAGGCGGCGGCTCCCGTGTGGGAAAGGTGCCTTGCCCACCCCTTCGTCACCGGCCTGGGCGACGGCAGCCTGCCGGTGGAAAAATTCCGCTATTTCATGTTGCAGGACTATCTGTATCTCTTTGATTACGCCCGCGTGTTCGCGCTGGGCGTGGTGAAGGCACGCGATCCCGAATTGATGCGCAGCTTTGCGGCCAGCGTGGAGTCTATCCTGAACGGCGAGATGAAGATTCACCGCGCCTACATGCAGCGCCTGGGCGTCACCGAGGCGCAGGTGTTCGCCGTGCAGCCTGCGCTGGACAACCTCTCCTACACCCACTACATGCTGTCCGTGGCGAACGCCGGAACGCCGGTGGAGATCGTCGCGTCGATTCTGGCCTGCTCCTGGAGCTACGCCGAGATCGGTCAGTCGCTTGCGAAGCTCCCCGGCGCACTGGAGCATCCCTTCTATGGCGAGTGGGTGCAGAGCTACGCGGGCGAGGAGTACGCCGCCATGAATCAGGGCCTCATCGATCTGATGAACCAACTGGCCGAGAATGTCAGCGACGAACAGCTGGAGCATCTGAAGGAAATCTTCGTCAACTGCAGCCGCTATGAGCTGGGCTTCTGGGACATGGCCTGGGACATGCGCGTATGAGTGTGCTCTCCTTCGACCATGTGTCCTACCAGTACCCCAGCGAGGACTTCGACATCATCGACGAGCTGTCCTTCGACGTGGAGCCTGGCTCCTTCCACTGCATCCTGGGCGTGAGCGGCTGCGGCAAGAGCACCATCTTCCGCATGACCAACGGCCTCCTGCAGCCGAAGAAGGGCACCATCTATGTCAACGGCCAGCCCATCTCCGGGCAGAAGCAATACTGCGGCTACATGCCCCAGAAGGATCTGCTCTTTCCCTGGCGCAGCGTGGGCGAAAATCTGGCGCTGCCCATGGAGATCGGTCGGAAGCTGAGCAAGAAGGAGCAGAGCGAGCGCATCGATCAGGCGCTCAACGAGGTCGGCCTTGCAGGCTGCCGCGACAAGCGCCCCGACGAACTCTCCGGCGGCATGCGCCAGCGCGCGGCCTTCGCCCGCACCATGCTCACAGGCAGCGACCTGCTGCTGCTGGACGAGCCCTTCTCCGCACTGGACTTCCTGACGCGCATCTCCATGCAGGAGTGGCTGCTGGAGCAGTGGCAGAAGCACCGGCACACCATCCTGTTCATCACCCACGACGTGGAGGAGGCGCTATTTTTGTCCTCCAGCGTGCTGGTGGTGGAAAAAACGCCCATCCGGGCGCTGAGGGAGATCCCCGTGCCGCTTGACTACCCCCGCGACCGCAGCGTGCTGGCCAGGCCGGAGATCGTTGAACTTCGCGAAGAACTGATCGGCATGCTCAGAAAGCAGGTGGTGGAATGAAGAGGGCCAACAAGGGCAATCTGCCCGCAATGATCCTGCTGTTTGTGCTGCTGATGCTGTGGCAGCTGGGTGCGATGCGGCTGAACGCCGCCTACATCCTGCCCACGCCGCTGCAAATTCTGGAAAAGCTGTGGGAGTTGCGAGGGCCGCTGATGACGGTGCACCTGCCCGCAACCATGGGCGTGACCCTGCTGGGCCTTGCCATCTCGCTGGTGCTGGGCCTGGGCCTGGCGGTGCTGATGGACGCAAGCTCCCTCTGCCGCAAGGCGCTGTACCCGCTGGTCGTGGCCTCGCAGACCATCCCCACAACGGCCATCGCGCCACTGTTCGTGCTTTGGTTCGGCTACGGCATCTGGAGCAAGGTGCTGGTGGCCGTGCTGATCACCTTCTTCCCCATCACCATCACCGTGTACGACGGCCTGCAATCCGCGCGCGTCGAGATGATGGAGCTCTTGCAAACCTACGGCGCCGGCAGGCGGGACATCTTTCTCAAAATCAAGGTCCCCTGCACGCTGCCCTACTTCTTCTCCGCGATCAAGATGGCGATTCCGATGAGCATCATCGGCGCGGCCATCGGCGAGTGGCTCGGTGCGCAGAGCGGCCTGGGCTACTTCTCCCGCCGCATGATGACCCAGCTGGACGGCGCGGGCGTGTTCGCGCCCATCGTGCTCTTGTCCGTGGTGGCCATGCTGGCCGTGGGCCTGATCGCCCTGCTGGAGAAAGCCGTCGTGCGCTGGCGTGGCGAATTCTGATTTAAAAGGAGTGTATAATTATGAAGCGCATTTTTGCGATGATTCTGATCTGCTGCCTGCTGCTGACGGGCGCATGCCTTGCGGACGAACCCCTGCGTGAACTGGACGTGGTGCTGGACTGGTACCCGAACGCGCTGCACGCCTTCATGTACGTGGCCATCGAGAAGGGCTACTACGCCGAGGAGGGCCTGCAGGTGAACATCCGCTTCCCCTCCAACGCCAACGACGCGATCTCGCTGGTGGCTGCGGGCCGTGCGGACGTGGGCCTGTACTACCAGCAGGACGTGATTCAGGCGCGCGCCAACCAAGCCGTGCCGGTCAAGTCCATCGCCGCAGTGGTGCAGGGCCCGCTGAACATCGTGCTGTCTCTCTCTGAGAAGGACATCACCAGCCCCTCTGATCTCGTGGGCAAGACCATCGGCTACGCGGGCACCGAGCTGTCCGAGGCGCTGATCCGCAGCATCATGGAGGCCGTCGGGGCCGATTACAGCGACGTGACCATGATCGACGTGGGCTTCGACCTGATGAGCTCCATGACCACCGGCAACGTGGACGCGACCATCGGCTGCCTGGTCAACCACGAGGTGCCCCAGATGGAGGAGGAGGGTTTCTCCGTCAACTGGTTCGATCTGGACGACTACGGCGTGCCCACCTACTACGAGGGCGTGTTCCTGGCCAACGACAAGATGATCGAAAATGAACCCGAGGTGCTGGCGGCCTTCCTGCGGGCCTCCGCCAGGGGCTTTGCGGACATGAAGGCCAATCCCGAGGAGGCGCTTGCCATCCTGCTGGCCAACCAGAGCGCGGAGAACTTCCCGCTGAGCGAGACCGTGGAGCGCAAGAGCATGCAGGTGCTGCTGCCGCTGATGGAGACCGATGACGCGGCCTTCCTCAGCCAGTCCGACGCCTGCTGGCAGGAAAACATCGACTGGATGCGCGATCAGGGCCTGATCGACGGCGAAGTATCCGTCGACGAGGTTCGCGTGAATCTGGACTGACGCTGCCGGAATATGGCGAAGCCTCCCAATGCATTTTTCGCATCGGGAGGCTTCTTTTCGGAAATCGCCGCCAGATCACTTTCCGAACAGCTGCACCCAGTAGTACACGTTGCCGGACTTGACGCAGGCCACGCCGATGGAGCCATAGCTCGCGCGCAGGATGTTGGCGCGGTGGCCGCTGGAGCTCATCCAGGCCGCCATCACCTTGTCCGCCGTCTTTTGGCCCTTGGCGATGTTCTCGCCGTATGCCCTGGAGGACACCGTGGACCACCTCGTACCGTCGGGCCGGGTGTGGCTGAACCTCTCAACGATCTCCCGGGCGCGGATCTGCGCCGCAGCGGTGAGCGCCGGATCCACGCGCAGCGCACTCAGTCCCAGCTTGGCGCGCTCCTGGTTCACCTGATCGACCACGCTCCGGGCATTCGCCGTCACCAGCGTCGCCGCCTGGGCCGCAGGCGCGGCAAATATCGCAATCAGTAGAAACAATAGAAGCACTTTCTTCATTCGCATCGGTGTTTTATACTCCTTCTGTAATGATTTTGAAATATATTTCACCGTTATTTTATATATTATATTCATAACTGTCAAGCGAATTTTGGTCATATTCCACATATTTCCATTTATGGAAAGTTCTCCTCTCCAGCGACTTGGCAGGCGCAGAAAACCGGAGTATACTGAAGAAAACGACATGGAAAACGGGAGGAAGGCATGGCGGACGTGGAAAAACAGCGGGCGGACGTCGCCCTGTGTGCCCGGGGCCTGGCTCCGAGCCGGGAACGTGCCCGCGCCCTGATCGAGGCGGGCCTGGTGTACGCCGGAAATCTGCCGGTGAAGAAGGCCGCGCAGCAGGTGGGCGCGGAGGAAATGCTGGAGGTGCGGGGCGAGGTCTGCCCCTACGTGAGCCGGGGCGGCTTCAAGCTGGAAAAGGCGCTGCGCAGCTTCGGCGTGGACGTCGCGGGCGTCGTGGCCATCGACGTGGGCGCGTCCACCGGCGGCTTCACGGACGTGCTGCTGCAAAACGGCGCGGCGAAGATCTACGCGGTGGACGTGGGCACGGCCCAGCTGGATCTCCGGATCGAGGCCGATGCGCGCGTGGTGAAGATGGAGCAGACCAACGCCCGGACGCTGACGCGGGAGCTGTTCGACCCCGCGCCCACGCTGGGCGTGATGGACGTGTCCTTCATATCGATTCTGAAGATTCTGCCCGCACTGCGGCAGGTTCTGGGCGACGAGGGCCGACTGATCTCCCTGATCAAGCCCCAGTTCGAGGCCGGCCGGGAGCTGCTTGGCAAGGGCGGGGTGATCCGCAAGAGCGCGGTGCACGAGCGGGTGCTTCTGGACGTGGCCGCGCTTGCGCCGGCGTGCGGCTGGCGGGTGCGCACCTTCGACTTCTCCCCCATTCAGGGCGGCTCGGGCAACCTGGAATTCCTGGCCGACCTCGTCCCCGATGACGGCAGACAGGCCCCCTTGGATCCCGGGGAGATCCGGAATCTCGTGCGCCGTGCCCACGAGGCGATGCGTCCGGATCGCTAAAGGCGGCGAGCTCCTCTGCGCACGGAATCGCCTGCATCGCACAGAAGGGCTCCCCCTAAAGCGGGGAAGCTCTTTTGTGTGTTTTATGCATTTTCTGTTGAGGTGCCGGCAGAAATCCGGTTCGGCTGCGCCTCAACATCGGAGACCGGACATCCGCAGCGCCGTGCGAGTTCCGCAGCGACCTCCGCCGGGGACATCGCACGCACATCCAGCCGGCCCACGTCCAGGGATGCGTATTTGCCCAGATAAGCCAGACTGCGCAGAATCACATCTTCATCGCGCAAACCGCACTCCACATCCCGCCGGAGCCGTTCCCGAAGCACCTCAGCCTCGGCCACCAGCGCAAAGCAGTGCAGCCCAACGCCACGCAGATCGAGCCGCGCCAGGATCGCATCCAGGATGGCCTGTTCGGGAATCACCCAGCAGAAGATGATGCTTTCGCAGGCATCGCAGCGCAGGAAGTTGTTCAGCAGATGGCAGATGTTGTCCAGAACCATCGCCTTCGTCTGCGCATTGACGGTGAAGGGATGCAGATCCCAGCACCAATCCCCATCCAGGAATGCGCTCCGGGGCAGCCGCCTGTGCAGCTCCCTGCAGGCCGTCGTCTTGCCCACACCCATGGGCCCGGCGACCACGATGAGCCGCTTCACTCCCGCTCCGCCTCCTCTGCAAACTCCATGAGCGCCGCCTTTACCTCTCCGGCGCTCTCCAGGGAATTGATGCGCTCACGGAAGCGCGCCGCACCCCGCATTCCCGAGATGTACCAGGCGATGTGCTTGCGCATCTCCAGCATGCCGCCGCGTTCGCCGTGGAGCCGCTCCTCCAATTCAAAGTGGCGCAGCGCCGTCTCCACGCGCTGCCTCGGTGTGGGCGGCGTGTAGTCCTCCCCCGAAAGCGCCGCGCGGATCTCCGCAAACAGCCAGGGATTTCCCTCGGCCGCCCGGGCCACCAGCACCGCATCGCAGCCGGTCTCCTCCAGCATGCGCATCGCATCCGCGCCGCTACGCACGTCGCCGTTGCCGAACACCGGCACCGACACCTGCCGCTTCACCTCACGGATGATGCTCCAGTCCGCACGGCCGGCGTACTGCTGCATGCGGGTGCGCCCATGCACCGCGATGGCCGCAGCGCCCGCCTGCTCGCAGATCTGCGCCACCTCCACGGCATTGATGTGCTCCGCATCCCAGCCCGCGCGGATCTTCACCGTCACCGGCCGGTCCACCGCGTCCACCACGGCCCGCACGATGCGCCCGATCTGCCGGGGATCGCGCATCAGTGCGCTGCCCTCGCCGTTGCCGGTGATCTTCGGTGCGGGACAGCCGAAGTTGATGTCGTAGAAATCGAAGCCCGCGGAGGCCAGATCCTGCGCCGCGTCCGCCATGATCTGCGGATCGCTGCCGAACAGCTGCAGTGCGGCGACGCCCTCGCCGCTCAGGCGCGTCAGCAGCTCCCGGGCATTGCGGTTCTTGCCGCCGGAGTAGATCCAGCCCTTGGCCGAAAGCATCTCGCTCACGCTCCAGGCAGCGCCCTGCTCGTGGCACAAAAGGCGCATGGCCGCGTCGCTCACCCCCGCCATGGGCGCCAGCGCCGCGCCCCTCGGCAGCTCCAGTTCTCCGATTCGCATGGCCGATCTCTCCCTCCGCACAGCATACCGCAACATTATAGCATCCCGGCGAAAACTTTGCAACGGCGCGCGGTTTCCCGACAACGCCTTGCAATTTGCGCGCTTTCTGCTATAATTTCTGTTGAAAGCGAGGGAATACCCTATGAAGAGATATGTCGCGATTCTGCTTGCGGCGCTGCTGTGCCTGGCGCCGTGCATGCCCGGCCTGGCCGCAGAGGACTTCCGCAGCGCGCAATCCATTGACAACTTCTGCGATGGTCTTGCGGCCTTCCAGACGGAGAGCGGCCTGACCGGCTACATCAATTCCCGGGGCGAGACGGTGATCGAGCCGGTCTGGGACGGCGGCAGCTACTTCTGCGAGGGTCGCGCACGGGTCAAGCGCGGCGACTGCTACGGCTACATCGACGAGAGCGGCAACATCGTCGTCTCGCCGGTCTGGACGTCCGCGGGAAATTACAGCGGCGGCTACGCCTCCGTCTCCAACGGCACGCACAGCGCGCTGATCGATCCGGACGGCAATCTCGTGCTGGAGCCGGAGTGGAACGTGCTGGGCACTTACAGCGAGGGCCTGATCTCCTTCTGCGGCACGGATGCGAGCGGCGACAGCGCCTACGGCTACATCAACCTCGATGGCGAGGTCGTGATCGAGCCCCAATGGAAGCGCGCAACCGCCTTCAGCAACGGCCTTGCCATCGTGGAAAGGGGCAAGCTGTACGGCTGCATCGACGCCGCCGGCAACGAGGTCATTCCGTTCATCTACGACCACATCGATCCCTTCAGCGAGGGGCTCGCCTGCGTGGAGCAGGAGGATCTGTGGGGCTACATCGACGAGGGCGGCAAGCTGGTCATTCCCTGCAAGTACGAGGGCGCCGGCATCTTCCGGAAGGACCGCGCCTGGGTCAAGCAGGACGGTGCCTACCATCTCATCGATTCCCGGGACAACACCATCGGCACGTCCACCTGGAGCAACGTCTACCTGGATTTCGGCAGTAGTGATCTCTCGCGGGTGATCCAGGATGACAGGATCGGCTACGTGAACCTCGACGGCGAGGTCGCGCTGCGCCCCGTCTACGACAGGGCCACCGGCTTCCGCGACGGCGTGGCCTGCGTTCAGCGGGACGGCGTGTGGTATCTGATCGATCCGAGCGGCGTGGATCTCCTGAACGGCACGGATACCCAGGCATGACGAAAGCGGCGGAGCCACATCGGTTCCGCCGCCCATCATTTGAAATCGCGCTAGTCCGCGCTCTCCCAGCGCAGCGTATAGGGGCCCGTCGCGCCGAACACGCGCAGGTAGTACGTCCCGGCGCCCAAGCGATCCTCCCGGGAGAGACCGCGAAGGTCGTACTCGGTGAAGCATTCCACCATGTCGCTGTCGTAGAGCGTGAAGATCTGCTGCCCCTCGGCCTCGGAGTTGCACAGCAGATGCAGCTTCTCGGCGTCGGACGCGATCGCATAGTAGTCGCCGTCGTCGCCCTGCGTCAGCACGCCGCTCACGCGCACGCCGGCGGGCAGGGGCATCGCGCCGTGATAGTCGTCGTTCTTTTCCGTCTCGTCGCAGGCCACCGCCTCAAAGCTGGCCTTCAGGCGGAAGTCCCCCACCTGCGCCCTGTCGCCGCAGTAGCGCACATAGTAGGTTCCCGGCTCCAGATAGTACACAAAATCTCCGGTGCCCGGCGCGCCCACGGTTCCGTAGATGTACAGGCTGTCCCAAGTTTGCAGATCCGCATCCAGAAACTGGAAGGGCAGGCTGTTTAGCGTGGTCTGCACCCGCACCGTCAGCTTTCCCACCGCCTCCGTTTGAATCGGAAAGTAGTGGTACTCCTGCTCCCGGATGGTCCCATCCACCCATTCCCCGTCCAGCGCAAGCGCATCGTGGTCGATCCGCACCGTATCATCCGCCAGGGCCGTTCCCGTGCCGGCCAGCAGCGCAAGCGCCAGCAGCATGCAGAGCCATCTCATCCGTCTCACGATCTCCATCCTCCCTTGCAAGATTCGCTTCCGTCCTGCGGCTTCCACTGCGTCCGCCGCGATGCCTTCATTATAGCATTCCCGCGGAAAAATCACAATGCCGTGCAGCTTTTTCCGCAACATCTTGCAATTGTACCGTTCCATCGTGTATAATATCCTTGGATAATTTTAGACATTTCCGCGTTCTTCCCCCGACCGGCCGACGCCCGCCGGTTCGGAACGCCCAGTGCCGCGCATACGTTGAAGAAAAGACGATCTGCGGGGTGAGGCTATGAAGAACAGGCGCAGCCGGCGCGCGGCGCCTCCGGCGCTGGAGTGGCTGTCGGATCTTTCGGGAAGGACGGCGCGCATCACCTCCATCGGCGGACATTCGCTGCTGGTGGAGAACCACTGCGGCATACTGGAGTTCACGCAGGAAAGGATCTCCCTGGCCACGCGCTGCGGAACCATCGATGTTTCGGGCAGCGGCCTGAGCCTTACGGAGGTGCGCCGGGATGCGCTGGTGATCCGGGGCGAAATTCGCCACGTGGATCTGCCCTGCGGGGAGGCATGCCGCCATGAACCATGACGTGTGGCTGCGGGTGGAGGGCGCCTATCCCGAGCGGCTGCTGCAGCGGGCGCTGGGGCAGGGCGCGCGCTTTGCCCGGGTGCGCCGCGAGGGTGCGCGCACGCTGATCCTCGCCACGGATGAAAAGAGCGCGGAGATCGTGCTGCAGCTGTGCCGCAAATACGGTCTGAATCACCGTGTGCTGCGCCACGGCGGATGCTCGGCCCTGATGCACCGGATGCGCAGCCGCTGGACGCTTTTGCTGGGCGCGGCGCTGGGACTGGCGCTGTGCTGGGGCTTTCTGAGCCGCGTCTGGATCATCGACGTCTCCTTCACCGGCTCCGCAGCCGCCCTCGGCAACGAAGCGGCGCTGCGGCGCTGCATCGCGGCGGAGGGTCTGAAGCCGGGCACGGCCGTCTCGGCGGTGGACGCGGATCTCTTGCAAAAGCGCCTGCTGGCCGAAGCCGGCGATTACAGCTTCATCGGCGTGCGCGTGCAGGGCGTGCGGCTGCTGGTGGAGGCCGCGCCGGAGGTACCCGCGCCGGAGCTCTACCAAATCGACCGCGCACGGGATCTCGTGGCCGCCCGGGACGGCGTGGTGGAGTCCGTCACCGTGCACTCCGGCGAGGCCTGCGTGCAGACCGGCGACACGGTGCGCACGGGCCAGACGCTGATCCGCGGCGAGGAGGATATGACCAGGGAGGAAACGACGCCGGTGGCCGCGCTGGGCGAGGTCGTCGCGCGCTGCTGGTACGAGGGCAGTGCGGAGGGTGAGATCGAAACCGGGGTGCTGCTGCCCACCGGAAGATCGGAGCGCGCGTGCAGGCTCCATCTTTTCTCCCTGTCGCTGCCGCTCACGGAATGCGCAAGCTATCCACTGGAAAAAATAGAAGTGGAGATTTTGCCCGTGGTGGGGCTGTTCCTGCCGCTGGAAATCGTTCGCACCACCCACATCGAGCTCGAGCCGCATCTGCAGAGTGTCGATTCCGCCGCCCTGCAGGCGCATCTGACCGCGCTGGCCCGGGCAGAGGCCCAGGCCAAACTCGCCGCCGACGGCATCGATTGCGAAATCGCGTCCGGCTGGGAGGACGTTACCCAGGACGGCGGCAGGATGTGTGTGCGCGCGGTCTATGAAGTCTATACCGACATCGCCGTTTCTCGGGATGCACTGTCTGAGGAGGTCAACAGAACTTGGAAAACAGTCAGGTAATTACGGAGCACATGCCCATCGAATCCGCCGAGGAATTCATCGGCCTGTTCGGTCTGCGCGAGGAAAACATCGCGCTGTTCCGGGCGGAGCTGGGCGTGGACATTCAGGCCGGCAGCGGCGAAATCGCGCTGAGCGGCGATGCGGACAAGGTGGAGCTGGCGAAGCTGACGCTGGAGAAGATGAGCGAGATCATCCGCCGGGGCGAGACGGTGGATCGCACCCGCATCCGCTACGCCATCGGGCTTGCGGAGGAGGGCAATGCCGACCGCATCGGCGAGATCATGCGCGACGTGATCGCCATCACCAGCCGTGGCCGCCAGGTGAAGTGCAAGACCCTGGGCCAGCGCACCTATGTGGACGCGATCAAGCAGAATACCTGCACCTTCGCGGTGGGGCCTGCCGGAACCGGCAAGACCTACCTGGCCATCGCCATGGCGGTGGTGGCCATGAAGAACAAGGAGATCGAGCGCATCATCCTCACCCGCCCCGCCGTGGAGGCCGGCGAGAAGCTGGGCTTCCTTCCGGGCGACCTTGCCCAGAAGGTCGATCCCTACCTGCGCCCGCTGTACGACGCGCTGCACGAGATGCTGGGCCTGGACGCCTACCAGCGTCTGGTGGAGCGCGGGGCCATTGAGGTCGCGCCCCTGGCCTACATGCGCGGCCGCACGCTCAACGACGCGTTCATCATTCTCGACGAAGCCCAGAACACCACCAGCGAACAGATGAAGATGTTCCTAACCCGCATGGGCATGGGCTCGAAGATGGTCATCACCGGCGACGTCACCCAGATCGACCTGCCCATCGGCAAGAAGAGTGGCCTGGTGGAGGCGCTGGAGGTGCTCAAGGGCGTGGAGGACATCGGCATCGTGCGCCTGACCCACCGCGACGTGGTGCGCCACGAGCTGGTGCAGGCCATCGTCAAGGCCTACGAGAAATACGCGCTGCGAAACAACGACCGCCGGGGGCCTGCGCCGCGGCCGTAAAGGAGTCTTTTCATGAAGATGCTATCGGGATTCAAATCCAGCCGTCTCAACGGCGTGATCCGCACTGTGCTCATCAGCGTCGCGACCTTTCTGCTGATCTTCGTGCTGATTCTGGCGGGCATCTCGCCGGACACCTACGACATCCACGTGGGGGAGCCTGCTAGCAAGACCATCTACGCCACCAAGGACGTGGAGGACACGGTGACCACGGAACAGCTGCGCGTCGCCGCCGCCAACGCAGTGGAGCCCAGCTACAAGAGCGTGGACGCCAGCGTCAACAGCGCGGTGCTGGAGGACATGAAGCGCAGCTTCGACGCGCTGATCTCCATCAAAGCGGAATGGCAGGACAGGATACCTGGAAATGCCACGGAGGCGCAGCTGACCGAGATCAACAAAGCCGTGCCCTTCACGCTGAGCCAGGACATGCTCACCGCCCTGCTCCGCACCGACGCGGAGGTCCTGCAGCAGGTCTATGACGCGGGCGTGGCCGGCGTGCGCGACACGCTGAACTCCACCCTGCCGGAGGGCCAGGAAGCCTCCGCCGTGACCCGCATCACCCGGGATCTGGTGGACGAAAAGTACCCCACCGGCGCGGTGTCGCTCATCTCCGAGATCCTGCGCATCTGCATCCAGCCGAACATGCTCATCGACACGGAGATCACCGAGGCCAACCGCCAGAAGGCCCGGGACGCCGTCGAGCCGGAGATGCTGGTCAAGCGCGAGGTCATCGTCCGCGAGGGCGAGATCGTCACCGAGTCCCAGTACCAGATCATTTCCAGCCTCGGCCTGCTGGCGGACGACACGCTGGACATTCCGCTGTTTGGCGGCCTGGCGCTGCTGCTGCTGGTGCTCTGCGGCATCATCGCGCTGTATCTGTACCAGTTTGACGTGGCCATCCTGAAGGACACCAAGCGGCTGATGCTGCTGTGCATCACCATCGTGCTGGAGATCGCCATCTCGCTGCTGGTTCGGGGCATGAATTCCTATCTCATGCCCGTGGCGCTGGGCGCGATCCTGATCTCCGTGCTGCTGGACACCAAGACGGCGCTGTTCGTCAACTGCGTGGTCAGCTTCATGGTGTCCATGCTGGTATCCACCGACGGCCTGTTCTCCATGTCCATGTTCTCGGTGATGCTGATGTCCTTCGCGGCCGGCCCCATCGCCACGCTGGTGCTCTCCCGCAAGCAGCTGCGCACCGGCACGCTGCTGGCGGGCTTCGCCATCGCCGCGTCCAACTTCCTCATCACCATGGCCATCGGCCTGGTTTCCAGCTCAAACCTGAACACCGCCCTCTCCAATTCCCTGTGGGCGCTGGGCGGCGGCGTGTTCAGCGCGGTGCTGGCCATCGGCCTGCAATCGCTGCTGGAGCTGGTGTTCAACCTGGCCACCAACGCCAAGCTCATCGAGCTGTCGAACCCCAACCAGCCGCTGCTGCGCCGATTGCTAATGGAGGCCCCCGGCACCTATCACCACTCCATCATCGTGGCGAACCTGGCCGAGGCCGCCGCCACCGCCGTGGGCGCCAATGGCCTGCTGGCCCGCGTGGGCGCGTACTATCACGACGTGGGCAAGCTCAAGCGGCCCATGTACTTCAAGGAAAACCAGATGGGCGACAACCCCCACGACCGCACCGACCCGCGCGTCTCCGCAGCCATCCTCACCGCCCACCCCCGCGACGGCGCACAGATGGCCCAGAAGGATCGCCTGCCCGGTCAGGTGGTGGACATCGTGCGCCAGCACCACGGCGATTCCCTGGCGCTCTACTTCTACGACAAGGCCGTGAAGCTCTACGGCGAGGACGTGGACGTGTCCAGCTTCCGCTACGAGGGCCCGCGCCCCCGCAGCAAGGAGGCCGCCGTGGTCATGCTGGCCGACACCATCGAGGCTGCCACCCGCACGCTGGCCAACCCCAGCCCCGAGAAGATGGAGGCGCTGATCCGCAAGCTGGTGCGGGAGAAGCTGGACGACGGCCAGCTCAACGATTCCGCGCTCACCTTCAGCGACCTGGACAAGATCTGCTCTACCTTCGTCACCGTGCTCACCGGCGTGTTCCACGAGCGCATCGAGTACCCCGAGATCAACATCCCGCCGCGCGCACCGGTCGTGCAGGAGACGGAAGCTGCAGCGCCGTCCGAGCCTGTCGCCGAACCGGCGGAGGAGGCCGCGCCCGATCCGGCGGAGGTCCCCCAGCAGGAGGTGCAGAGCGATGCCAATTGAGCTGCAATGCGAGGTTCCCGGCTGTCCGGAGGGCCTGGAGGACTTCCTGAGTGAGGTCGCAAGCGTCTGCATGGAGCTGGAGGGCGTCTCCGGCGCGGGCTTTGCCATCCGCGTGGTGGACGATGAAGCCATCCACGCGCTGAACCTTTCGATGCGCGGAGTGGACAGCGCCACGGATGTGCTCTCCTTCCCCACCGTGCGCTTCCCGAGGGGAACCACTGCCCGGGACAACCCCAAGCGCCTGCGCCGGGAGTACGATCCCAGCGTGGGCTGGATCAACCTGGGCGACTGCGTGCTGAACCTGAACCGCGCCCGGGAGCAGGCGGCGGAGTTCGGCCACTCGCTGAAGCGGGAGCTGGGCTACCTCACCGCCCACTCGGCCTTCCACCTGATGGGCTACGACCACATGGAAGAAGATGAAAAGCGGCAGATGCGCGCCATGGAGAAGCGCGCCATGGAAAAGCTGAAACTCTGGCGCAATCCGAAGGGAGGAACGAACATGACCCACGAGGAACTGTTTCACCTGGCCGAGGAGGCCCGCAAGAACGCCTATTCGCCCTACTCCCATTACAGCGTGGGCGCGTGCATCCTGACGGAGGACGGACGGACCTTCCAGGGCTGCAACTTCGAGAACGCATCCTTCGGCGCGACGATCTGCGCCGAGCGCTGCGCCGCCGGCAGCGCCATCGCCGCCGGACAGCGCCGCTTCACGGCCATCGCCATCGCTGCCGACAGCGTCGCCTGGCCCTGCGGCATCTGCCGCCAGGTGCTGCGGGAGTTCGCCTGCGGCCCGGAGATGCCCATCATGGCCGGGGCTGCTGGCTCCGGCAGCTTTGAGACCCGGACTCTTGAGGAGCTGCTTCCCGGCTCCTTCGGCCCGGAGTACCTGCTCGACGATCAACAAGCATAAACACGGAGGAAACACACTTGTCTGAAAAGAAATTCCGCTCGGGCTTCGTGGCCATCCTGGGCCGCCCGAACGTCGGCAAATCCAGCATCATGAACCGCATCGTCGGCGAGAAGGTCGCCATCGTCTCCAACCATCCCCAGACCACCCGCAACAAACTGCTGGGCGTGGCCACCGGCCCCGACTGGCAGATCGTGTTCGTTGACACCCCCGGCCTGCACAAGCCCCGCACCAAGCTGGGCGAATACATGATGAAGTCCGCCAGCGACGCCCGCGAGGGCGTGGACGCGGTGCTGGCCGTGGTGGACGGTCAGCGCATCGGCGGCGGCGACAGGGCCGTGCTCAGCGACATCCAGAGCATGAACTGCCCCCGCTTCCTTGCTGTGAACAAGATCGACATCGTGCCGCCGGAGAAGCTGATGCCCCAGCTGGCGGAGCTGAACGAGTTCCACTTCGACCAGATCTTCTCGGTCTCCGCGCGCACCGGCGAGAACATCGATCTGCTGACGCAGAAGCTGATCGAGGCCATGCCCGAGGGCCCGAAGTACTTCCCCGACGACATGATTACCGACCAGCCTGAGCGCGTGATGTGCGCGGAGATCATCCGCGAAAAGGCGCTGAACAACCTGCGGGACGAGATCCCCCACGGCGTGGGCGTGGAGATGCTGCAGATCAAGAAGCTCAGCGACAACCTGACCGAGATCCATGCCAACGTCTACTGCGAGAAGGAGTCCCACAAGTCCATCATCATCGGCAAGCAGGGCGCGATGCTGGGCCGGATCGGCTCCCAGGCCCGCGTGGACATCGAGCGCCTGCTGGGCACCAAGGTCATGCTGAAGCTGTGGGTGAAGGTGCGCCTGGACTGGCGCAACCGCGCGGGCGATCTGCGCACCCTGGGCTACGAGGACTGAGGCAGCAGCATGCCCGCCCTCAACACCCCCGCGCTGGTGATCCGCCGCGCGGACTACTCCGACTACGACCGCATGGTCACGCTGTTCTGCCCCGAGCACGGCCGCATCGACGCCATCGCTCGGGGCTGCCGCAAGCAAAAGTCGGCGCTGCACAACGCCTGCGAGCCCTTCGTCAGCGGAGAATTCCAGCTCTACCAGCGGGGCGAGCGCTTCGCCATCGAGCAGTGCCAGATCACGGAGAGCTTCTTCGACCTGCGCATGGACTACGACCGGCTCCAGCACGGCGCGTACTGGCTGCACCTGCTGGACGCGGCCGTGATGCCGGACGTACCCATGCCGGACTTGTTCCTGATCACGCTGCGGGCGCTGGCGCATCTGAACTACTCGGAACTGCCGCCGGAGCTGCTGACCATGGCCTTCGAGATGCACTTCATGGCGCAGCTGGGCTATGCGCCGCGCATGGACGTGTGCCTGAAGTGCGGACAGGCAATCAATGGCGACGCGCGCTTCGATGTGGATCGGGGCGGCTGCGTGTGCCTGAGCTGCCCGTCCTCCGCGCCGCGCATCACCAACGGCGCCCGGCGCATCCTGATGAAGCTGCCCCGCACGAAGTACGACCAGGTGCGCCTGCTGCCGGAGCACCCGAACTGGAGGGAGGCCGCGCGCATCTTCCGCACTTACATCGACGACCGCATCCAGATGCGAAAATTCGCGCCGCCGCTGCCAGAATTTCGTGAATGAAAATTTTCAAAAAAGTGATTCAAAACTGTTTGAATTGATGCGACATGTGTTATATAATACACGTAAGCCAGATGAGACTAGGCTCTAAAAAAACACCATTCAATATGAGGAGGATACAATCATGAAGAAGTTCGTTTGCACCATCTGCGGTTATGTTTATGAAGGCGAAGCTGCTCCCGAAGCCTGCCCGGTCTGCAAGGCCCCCGCAAGCAAGTTCATCGAGCAGAGCGGCGAGATGACCTGGGCTGCCGAGCATGTCGTCGGCGTTGCCAACGGCGCTCCCCAGGAGATCATCGACGGCCTGCGTGAGAACTTCACCGGCGAGTGCACCGAGGTCGGCATGTACCTGGCCATGGCCCGCGTCGCCCATCGCGAAGGCTATCCGGAGATCGGCGAGTACTGGCGCCGCGCTGCCCTGGAAGAGGCGGAGCATGCCGCGAAGTTCGCTGAGCTGCTGGGCGAGGTCGTCTACGACTCCACCGAGAAGAACCTGGCCGTCCGCGTTGAGGCCGAGAACGGCGCCACCGCTGGCAAGACCGAGCTGGCCAAGAAGGCGAAGGAGCTGGGTCTGGACGCCATCCACGACACCGTGCATGAGATGGCCCGCGACGAGGCCCGTCACGGCAAGGCGTTCGCTGGCCTGCTCAAGCGCTACTTCGGCAAGTAAGAAATCCAGTAAAATCAATGATTTTCAAGGGAATCACTCTGAAAAGGGTGGTTCCTTTTTTGTCTTGCTATGCCATTCTGCTGTTGGTTTGGGTGTATTTTCACCCCTCCTTTATGTCATTCCTATGTCGCGCCCAAACCACTATGTCATGCTATGTCATGAACTTTGAATCGCTGCTGCTGAAAGAATTTCCTTCAAATGGCATGACCAAACCACTCAAGACAATTATAAGTGTAGCAATTTTTCTGTCAATTTTCCTTTACAAAGAAAAAAGGGTCGCAACTTACTGCAACCCTTTTGGATCTTCATATCTTTTTTCGACAGCAGCCAGCATCTCTTTCATACCATCTACAACTGACTGAGGACTTTCAATTGTCACCATGTTTTTCAGACCAAAGACCCAGCCATAGAACTGAGGGCTGACAGCGATGGGGACAGTAATTCTGAAGTGTCTGTCATCAGCCTTCATGAGGGTGACTTCTCTGCCAAAGCGATCCAGAACAGTGCCAACCATGTTGTTGGGGAAGCGCATGGTGACAGACTGAAGTTCGCCACTGTACATGCCAAAGGTCTGCTTGGTATAGTCAGAGAGTTTGATCTTCTTGAACTCCTCCAGACCCTCAGCCTCCGCCTCTTCAACCTCCACCCCTTCCATGTGGTCAATGCGATAGACTCGCATCTTCTTGCCATCATAAGCCAGGAGATAATAGAAGTTGTTGTCATAAATAACTGCCCAAGTCCTTGCGAAAGAGTGTAGAGAAATAGATTGAAAATGCCGGAAATCGGCTTGCAGAGCCAATTAAGGGCAGGAACGTATTGAAAAGCACAATCCGCAGCACGAAGGCTGCACACACTATCTGTAATACGCTTCCCGCCCTTGTTCTTTGCTCTTGCATTGCTACCACCACAAGAGCAAATCCGGCAAAGAATTGCCCCTCACGATCAAGAGGAAGCCGTAGAAAAACGCGGCAATTTATGCTGTGTTGGACACGGTTTGACAATTCACCTTTTACATTTTCCATAAATCTGTGAAAGGAGAGTGGTTATGATCGCAAACATCGGAATCAGACTGTCCGCAGAAGAAAAAGAGAACCTTGCGGCCATCGCGAAACGGACAGACACCACCATTTCACAGATCATGCGGAGATTGATCCGCACATTTATTTCGGTGCAGGGCGAAGAGAACGCTGCTGCGCAAAAGGAGACTTATTATGAATAGATTTGATTTACGCAGCGGAAAGGCAGACCTTATCCGCCATCAGATGAACCTGCGGGCCGGTATGCAGAGCAATCCGTATCATGGTATGCACATCAGAGAATATTGCGATTATGCAGATGCCTTGGCCGAATCCACAGCCGATTACATTATGAAGCAGCTTCCCGCACTGATCCGCAAAGAACTTGACAAGAAGGAAGTCGAAATCAAGGTCGAAGAAAAAGCATATCAGACCGCAAAGAAGGCCTGCTGAAGCGCTACTTCGGCAAGTAATTCCATAGGAATTGCAGGGAGACTCCGTAAGGGGTCTCCCTTTTGCGTGCCCAAACCTGTTTTGCGGTCTGTTCACATCGATGCGGGAAGAAACCAGGCAAAAACGATGCATCGACAATCTGTTCTCTCCAATTGACGCGGCGCAGCAAAGATGATAAAATACTTGCCGGAAACCTGCCGGGAGTGCCGCTCCAGCGCTTGCACCCGGCCCTTACCCCCATACAAAGGAGCCACAAGCGTGAAAAAGAGTGAGAAGCGGCGCCTTGCCGCAAGGCGCGTCTCCCCCACCGCTTCCCAGGAACCCTGCGAGGATGCGTGCGCGGTGATGGAGCTTGCGATGAAGGCCGGACGGCTGCTGCTGGAAAACGGCGCGGAGATCTTCCGCGTCGAGGAGACCATGGAGCGCATCTGCCGGCACTACCACGTGGAGGATCCCAGCTTCTTCGTGCTGAGCAACGGCATCTTCATGACCGGCGGCAGCCACGGCGCCGATCACGTCTCCCACGTGGAGCACATCCCCGTGAAGGGCGCACAACTGGACCGCGTGGTGGCCGTCAACCAGCTCTCGCGGGAGATCGAGGGCGGCGCCTACACGATCCCGGAGGCAGCGGCGCGACTCGACGAGATCGCAAGCATGCCGGGCAAGCGTCCCTGGCAGCAGATCCTGGCCTCCGGCGTGGGCAGCGCCTGCTTCTGCATCCTCTTCGGCGGCAGCCTCGCGGACAGCGTCGCATCCTTCCTGGCCGGACTTCTGCTGTACGCCTACGTGTTGCGCCTCAGCGCGCCCCACATGTCCCGCATGATCGGCAACGTGCTGGGCGGCATGCTGGTCAGCACCAGCTGCGTACTTATGCACCTTCTCGGTCTCGGAAACGGCCTGAGCCAGATGATCATCGGCGCCATCATGCCCCTGATCCCGGGAATTCCCTTCACCAACGGCATTCGGGATCTGGCCGACGGCGACTACATCTCCGGCTCCGTGCGGCTGCTGGACGCACTGCTCACCTTCGTCAGCATCGCCACCGGCGTGGGCGTGGTCATCGCCCTCTACCATCACTTTACGGGAGGTGGCCTGCTGTGACGCAGCTTCTTCTGGAGGTCCTCGCCGCGACTGCGGGCACCATCGCCTTCTCGCTGCTCTTCGGCGTGCCGGGCAAGTACTATCTGGAGTGCGGACTCACCGGCGGCATCGGCTGGCTGCTCTACCGCCTGCTCGTGCTGTTCACGCCGCTGCAGCCCGGCTATGCCACCTTTCTGGCCGCCGCTGCGGTGGCGCTGTACTCCCGCATCGCCGCGGTGCGCCGGCGCTGCCCCACCACCGTCTTCCTGATCGCCGGCATCTTCCCCCTCGTGCCCGGTGCGGGCATCTACTGGACGGTGTATTACCTGGTCACCGACGAGGCCGCGCTGGCCTGGGCCAGCGGTGCTGCGGCGCTCAAGACCGCCTTCGCCATCGTTCTGGCCATCGCCGCCGTGTTTGAATTGCCTCGCGGCGCATTCCGCTTATTCGCACCCCGACGCAGACACTGACCGACCCTTCGCGGAACCCCCTTCGGGCGGGTTCCTTTTTTGCGCCCGGAAACGTTATTTTTTCAAGGTACCTTTTCATTTTTGCGCGCGCCATGCTATAATTATCAAGGTACCTTGATATATACATTCTCAGATATTGAGGAGGCAGAGGCATGAACGAACGGCAGCGCTACGAAAAGCTGGATCTGAACAACAAGCTGATCTGGAATCTGCGGGACACCGGCCGCACCATGCGGCGCACATCGGAGGGGCGCGGCAGCCAGAAGCGGGTGCTGATCGTGCTGCTGGAGACCGGGCGGATTACGCAGAAGGCGCTGACGGAGCGGCTGGGGATCCAGCCGGGCTCGGCCAGCGAGGTGATCGGCAAGCTGGAGGCCGCGGGGATGCTGTACAGGGCGCCCAGCGAAGATGACCGCCGCACCAGCGACATCGTTCTGACGGATGAGGGTCGCGCCGCCGCGGAGGAGGCCGCCGCGCAGCGCAGAGCCCGCCACGAGGACATGTTCGCCTGCCTGGACGATCGCGAGAAGGCGGCGCTGCTCGGCCTGCTGGAGCGGCTCAACGACAGCTGGACCGCGCTGTATCCGGAGGGCGAGGGCGCACACTTGGAACACAAATCTGTGAAATAGGAGTTTTGCATATGTGGAAATACATCCGGCGATACCTGCACTTCGCCATTCTGGCCGCAGCCTTCATGGTGGGCGAGGTGCTGATGGATCTGCTGCAGCCATCGATCATGCGGCGCATCGTGGACGACGGCGTGCTGGGGGTCAGCACCGGCGGCGTGGGCAGCCTGCCGCTGATCTGGAGCCTGGGGCTGCGCATGATCCTGCTGGTGCTGTTCGGCGGACTGTGCGGATCGCTGAACAACGCCTTCGTGCACATGACGGGCCAGAACATCGGCAACGAGATGCGCAAGGACTGCTTCCGCAACATCATGACCTTCTCGTTTCCGCAGATGGATCGCTTCGGCACCGGCTCGCTGGTGACGCGCGTGACCAACGACATCACCCAAGTGCAGACCTACATCTCCACCTTCGTGCGCGGCATGATCCGCACCTCCATGCTGATGTTCGGCAGCATCTTCTTCATGTTCCGCCTGAACCCGCGCTTCGGCCTGGTGGTGCTGTGCGCCTTCCCCGTCATCGTGGGCTGCATGGCGCTGTGCCTGCTGAAGGCCAACCCACTGTTTGCGCGTCTGCAGGCGCAACTGGATCAGATCAATGCCATTCTGCAGGAGGACATCTCCGGCATCCGCATCATCAAGGCCTGCGTGCGGGAAGCCTACGAGAAGCTGCGCTTCGGCAAGGCCAACGGCGAGCTGATCAAGACCCAGCTGAAGGTGCTGACCATCTTCGCCTTCATGAACCCGGCGGTGAACGCGCTGATGTACGTGGTGGTGGCGCTGATCCTGCTGCTGGGCCACGCGGAGGTGGGCGCAGGGCTCAGCTCCCCGGGCAGCATCATGGCGGCGATCACCTACACCACCCAGTTGCTCAACGGCATATTGCAGCTCTCCATGCTGTTCCAGAACATCTCCCGCGGCGCGGCCTCCTGGAAGCGCGTGAAGGAGATCCTTCACAGCGCGCCCGAACTGAAGGATGGTTCCTTCGACGGATCGACCGACGTGCGCGGCAGGATCGAATTCCGCAACGTATCCTTCGCCTATCCCGGCAGCGCCCAGACGGTGCTGCACGACGTGAACCTGACCATCGAGCCCGGCGAGACGCTGGCGATCTTAGGCGCGACCGGCTGCGGCAAGTCCACGCTGGTGCATCTCATCCCTCGCTTCTACGACGTCACCGAGGGCGCAGTGCTGGTGGACGGCGTGGACGTGCGCGACTACCGGCAGCGGGATCTGCGGCGGAAGGTCGCCATTGCGCTGCAGAGGAGCGAGCTGTTCAGCCAGACGATCTTCGAAAACATCGCCTGGGGCGATGCGGATGCAGATACATCCGCCATTCAGGCGGCGGCGCGCGTCGCCCAGGCGGACGATTTCATCCAATCCACCCCCGACGGCTACGACACCATGGTGGCCGAGCGCGGCATGAGCCTCTCCGGGGGCCAGAAGCAGCGCATTTCCATTGCCCGGGCCATCCTCAAGGGCGCAGAGATCCTGATCTTCGACGACTCCACCAGCGCGCTGGATCTCAAGACCGAGGCGGACCTCTACGCCGCCCTGAAGCAGAGCCATCCCGACAGCACAAAGATCCTCATCGCCCAGCGCATCGCATCGGTGCGTCGGGCCGACCGCATCGCCGTGCTGGAGGGCGGAACCATCGCCGCCTGCGGCACCCACGAGGCGCTGATGGCGAGCTGCAAGACCTACCGCGACATCTACGATTCGCAGCTGGGAGAGGAGGATGGGCATGACTGACAAGAAGCTGGTGGAGCGCAACATACCGGGCATGATGAACCGCAGCACCCGCTTTGCCGAGGTGGAGCACGCCGAAAACGTGGGCGCAACGCTCCGGCGCATCGCCGCCTACTTCGCCCGTGAGCGCGCCATGGTGGCCGCCATGCTGGGCGTGGTCGTTCTGGGCACCCTCTGCGGCGTGTACGCGCCCAGCCTGCAGAGCCGGGCCATCGACATCATCGCCGGCGCCGCGACGGGACAGCTGGCTCCGGCCGTGCTGTGGATGCTGCTGGTGTACCTTCTGTACAGCCTGTGCCAGCTGCTGCAGGGCCTGATCAGCGCGCGCCTGAGCCAGCGCATCGTGAAGCGGCTGCGCGGCGAGCTCTTCGGCCGGATCATCGATCTGCCGGTGCGCTATCTGGACGCGCACTCCCACGGCGACGTGATGAGCCGCATGACCAACGACATCGAAAACATCTCCACCACTGTGTCCCAGTCGCTGCCGTCGCTGTTCTCCGGTGTGCTCACGGTGCTGGGAACCGTGGCCATCATGCTGGTCTACTGCTGGCAGCTGGCGCTGCTGAGCTGCGTCACGGTGCTGCTGACGCTGCTGGCCACGAAGCTGCTCTCCAAAAACGTGCGCAAGTTCTCCCGCAGGCGCCAGATGCTGCTGGGCCAACTCAACGGCGCCGTGGAGGAGATGATCTCCGGCTACCGCACCGTGGTGGCCTACAACCATCAGGATGCGACCACCCGGGAATTCTGCGAAACCTCCGATTCGCTCACGAAGGCCGGCATCAAGACCGACGTGTTCAGCGGCGTGATGGGCCCGGTGATGAACTGCATCGGCAACATCGGCTTCGTCATCATCGCGGCCTTCGGCGGCTACTTCGCCATCACCGGGCGCATCTCCGTGGGCGTGATCTCCGCCTTCATCGTCTATGCCAAGCAGTTCAGCCGCCCGATCAACGAGATCGCCCAGATCTACGGCCAGCTTCAGACCGCCATCGCCGGGGCCGAGCGCGTGTTCACCGTGCTGGATGAGGCCGGCGAGGACATGTCCGGTGCGGAGCTCGCAGCGGATCGGGGCGCCAGCGTGGAATTCGACCATGTGAACTTCTCCTACCTGCCCGGTCATCCGGTGCTGCGCGACTTCAGCCTGCGCGTGCCCTCTGGAAAGAAGGTGGCGCTGGTGGGCGCCACCGGCAGCGGCAAGACCACCGTGGTCAACCTGCTGATGCGCTTCTACGATCTGGACAGCGGCGCAATCCGGATCGACGGCCAGGACATCGACGGCGTCGCCCGCGAGAGCCTGCGCCGGGACGTGGCCATCGTGCTCCAGGACACCGTGCTCTTCACGGATACGGTGCGCAACAACCTGCTCTACGCGAACGAGCATGCCACCGCAGAGCAGTTGGAGTCCGCCGTGGACATGAGCCGCTGCCGAGACATGATTTCGCACCTGCCCCAGGGCTACGATACGCTGCTCACCTCCGCCGGCGCAAACATCAGCCAGGGCCAGCGGCAGCTGCTGGCCATCGCGCGGGCGTTTGTGGCCGATCCCCGGATTCTGATTCTGGACGAGGCCACCTCCAACGTGGACACCCGCACCGAAAAGGCCATCCAGAGCGCCATGCAGCGCATCATGCAGGGCCGCACCAGCATCGTCATCGCCCACCGCCTGTCCACCATCCGGGATTCCGACCTCATCGTGGTTCTGGATCAGGGCCGGATCGTGGAGCAGGGCAGCCACGAGGAGCTGCTCCGGCGCAAGGGCAAGTATCACGAGCTGTACATGACCCAGTTCGCGGGCTTTGCAACCTGAGAACCGGAAGGGAGGAGATGCAGGCCATGCAGGCAAGCGTGCGCAGCTATTCCAACGACGTCGGCGACGCCACGCTGACGGACTACGACCTGTTCCCCGGCGTCCGCCTGAGCTACTGCTCGGTGCACATGGATCGCCTGGACATCGGCGACGCGGCCCAGGGCGACTTGATCGAGATTCACCACTGCCGCGAGGGGCGCATCGAGCAGGAGTTCGAGGATCACTTCTTCTACCTGACCCCCGGCGACCTGTCCATCGCCATCCGCACCCACGAAGTGAAGGCCTTCAGCTTTCCGCTGCGCCACTACCACGGCCTGACCATCGCCATCGACACCCGCGTGGCTCCCGCCTGCTTCTCCGCCTTCCTGGACGACGTGCAGGTGCAGCCCATGGAGGTGGCCCGCAAGCTGTGCGGGAATCGCCAGTGCCACATCATCCGTGGCGAAAGCTATGTGGAGCACATCTTCTCCGAGCTGTACAGCGTGCCGGAAAACATCCGCGCCGGATACATGAAGGTGAAGATTCTGGAGCTGCTGCTGGTGCTGCACGGCCTCAATCCCGCACCGCGTCCGGAGGATGAAATCGCCCTGTCCCGCTTCCAGGTGCAGCTGGCCAAGCGGGCCGCCGCCCACCTCTCCGCCCACATGGATCGCCACATCACCATCGCTGCCCTCGCCCGCCACTTCAATGTCTCGGAGACCCACCTGAAGCTGGCCTTCAAGGGCGTGTTCGGCGTGCCCATCTTCTCCTACATGCGCATCCAGCGCATGCAGATGGCCGCCCAGCTGCTGATCCACAGCGACCGCTCCATCGCCGACGTCGCCGCCGAGTCCGGCTACGAAAACAGCGGCAAGTTCTCCGCCGCCTTCCGGGAAATCATGGGCGAATCGCCCAGCGGATATCGAAGGGCGCATTCAAAGCGGGTTAAATCCCGGTAAGCATCGCTCCGAATGGACGCATTTCTTTCCATTTGGAGCATTTCTCTGCCCTTTTGGTTCTGGCATTCCGGCCAAAAATGCTTATCCTTGATATAGAGTCAAATGCGGTTTGACGCTTTATTTTTCACCTGAAGTTAGGTTAACCTAACATTTGCGAAAGGAGCGGACGACATCCCATGGTCAAAGAGACGGACAAGACGGGCGCGCACGTGACCCTCGCGCTGGCGGTCGCGCTGGCAATCGCTTCCATCGCATCGCTGTTTGTGGGCGTGATCGATCTGAGGCCGTCGGAGCTGTTCGGCGGCGATCTGAAGGCGCTGGAGCTGTTTCCGATTTCCCGCCTGCCGCGGCTGCTGGCCATCCTGTGCACCGGCATGGGCATGAGCGTGGCCGGACTCATCATGCAGCAGCTGTGCATGAACAAATTCGTGTCTCCCACCACCGGCGCGACGATCGCCTCGGCCAAGTTCGGCATACTGATCGCCCTGCTGTTCGTTCCGAACTCCACGCTGTGGGGGCGGGCGATTCTCTCCTTCGCCCTTGCGCTGATCGGCACCTGGATCTTCGTGGGGTTCATCCAGCGCATCCGCTTCAAGGACACGGTGATGGTTCCGCTGGTGGGGATCATGTTCGGGAACATCGTGACGGGCGTGACCAGCTACCTGGCCTTCCGCTACGACATGACCCAGGCGCTCTCCTTCTGGGAGACGGGCCACTTCTCCATGGTGCTGCGGGGGCGATATGAGATCGTGTACCTGGTGCTGCCGCTGCTGGCCATCGCCATCGCCTTCGCCAACCACTTCAACATCGTGGGCATGGGAAAGGACTTTTCCCGGAATCTGGGCGTGAACTACCGCCTGGTGCTGTTCATGGGACTGAGCATTGCGGCGGCGATCACCGCCAGCGTGGTGGTGGTGGGCTCCATCTCCTACATCGGCCTGATCATCCCCAACATCGTGGCGATGTTCAAGGGCGACCGGATTCGCGGCACGCTGATCGACACCGCGCTGCTGGGCGCGCTGTTCGTGCTGGTGTGCGACGTGCTCGGCCGGATAATCATCGCGCCCTACGAGCTGCCCATCGAGCTGATCGTGGGCGTTGTGGGCAGCCTGCTGTTCATCGGGATCCTGCTGCGCAGGCTGAAGCACGGCCGCAGGGCCATCCGCCTGGGCGCAAGTCGAAGGGAGGGCGCAGCGGCATGAGAACCCATGCACAGCGGGCAAACGTCCGCAAGCTCTGCATCCTGGCGGCGCTGGTGCTGCTGGCCATCGCGGCCTACATGACCATCGACGTGAACTTCTCCAATCCGAAGTTCCTGCGCTTCTCCATGAAGATCCGCACGCCCAAGATGCTGTCCATGCTGGTGGCGGCCTTCGCCATCGGCGGCGCATCCATCGTGTTTCAGTCCATCATCCGCAACAACATCGTCACGCCCTGCCTGCTGGGTATGAACGCCCTCTACACGCTGGTGCACACGCTGGTGTACTTCGCCTTCGGCTCCGCGAGCCTGCTGGCCATGAATTCCAACCTAGCCTTCGCGGTGGATCTGGTCATCATGTCCGCCACCACCACCTTCATCTACGGCTATCTCTTCCGAAAGACGAACTACAACGTGCTCTACGTGCTGCTGATCGGCACGGTGCTCAGCTCCTTCTTCGGCAGCCTGCAATCCACCATGGTGCGCATCATGGATCCCAACGAGTACGAAACGCTGCTGGTGGAGCTGGTGGCCAGCTTTGACAACATCAACAGCGAGATCATCCTAGTGTGCGTGCTGCTGCTGGCGGCGCTGACCTTCTCCCTGCGCAGGGAGCTTGCGCTGCTGGACGTGATCACCCTGGGCCGGGATCAGGCCACGAACCTGGGCGTGGACTACGACCGCTGCATCCGCAGGCTGCTGATCGGCGTGACGGTGTGCATCGCCGTGGCCACCGCCATGGTGGGGCCCATCTCCTTCCTGGGCCTGATCCTGGCGAACCTCTCCCGACAGCTGTTGAAGACCTATCGCCACAGCCAGCTGGTGCTGGGCTCGGCGATGATCGGCATGCTGGTGCTGGTGGCGGGCCAGTGCCTGGTGGAGCACGTGTTCGCCTACGCGATTCCGGTCAGCGTATTCATCACCATCGGCGGCGGCGTGTACTTCCTGTACCTGCTGCTGCGCCAAAAGAAGGGGGTTTCCTGAATGAACGTGCGCAACCTGATTAAGAAATACGACGGCAAGGCAGTCGTGGACTCGGTGAGCTTCGAGCTTCCCCGGGGCAAGGTCATCTCCCTGATCGGCCCCAACGGTGCGGGCAAGTCCACCGTGATGGGCATGATCTCCCGGCTGATCGCCCGGGACAGCGGCGCAATCGACTTCGAGGACAGGGATCTCGCCCGCTGGAAGAGCAAGGATCTCGCCAAGCGCCTGGCGATTCTGACCCAGCGCAACGAGGTGCAGATGAAGCTCACCGTGCGGGAGCTGGTGGCCTTCGGCCGCTTCCCCTACTCCGGCAGCCACCTGAACGCGGAGAATCTGCGCATCATCGACCAGGCCATCGCCTACATGGAGCTGGAGGAATATCAGGATCGCTTCATCGACGAGCTCTCCGGCGGCCAGCGCCAGCGCGCCTACATCGCCATGGTCATCGCCCAGGACACGGACTACGTGCTGCTGGACGAGCCGACCAACAATCTGGACATCTACCACGCCACCAACATGATGAAGATCGTGCGCCGCCTCTGCGATGAGCTGGGCAAGACGGTGATTCTGGTGCTGCACGAGATCAACTACGCCGCCTTCTACTCCGACTACATCTGCGCCTTCCGGGACGGCAAGGTGGCCAAATTCGGAACCGTGGAGGAGGTCATCACCAAGTCCACCCTGTCCGAAATCTACAATGTGGACTTCGAAATCATGAATATCGGCGGCAAACCGCTGACGATATACTATTGATTCCCATTTTCAGTACTTTTTTAAAAAGGAGCGTATCAACATGAAGAAACTGCTTGCACTCGCACTTGCACTGCTTATGATCTGCGGCGTCGCCGCCTGCGCGGAGACCGCGCCCGAAACCATCGTCCTGCAGACCTTCGACGGCGACTCCCAGCCCATCGAGCTGAAAGTTCCCTACGATCCCCAGCGCATCGTGGTGCTGGACATGGCCTGTCTGGACATCCTCGTCAGCTTGGGCATGGAGGAGCGCATCGTGGGCAGCGTCGCATCCACGCTGGAATACCTGGACGCCTACGCATCCGCCGACGGCGTTGCGAACGTGGGCACCGTCAAGACCTTCGACCTGGAGGGCATCATGGAGTGCGAACCCGACCTGATCCTGATGGGCGGCCGCGGTACGGAGTTCTACGACAGCCTCGTCGAAATCGCCCCGGTGGTGCGCATCATCACCGATTCCAGCATCGGCCTGGTGGAGAGCGTCACCGTGCACAGCAAGGAGATCGCCTCCCTGTTCGGCCTGGAAGCCGAAATCGACGCGAAGGTGGCGGGCTTTGCCGACCGCATCGCTGCGCTGCGCGACTTCGCCGAGGGCCAGACCATGATCCTGGGCATGTGCAGCGGCGGCGGCTTCAGCGCCATCGGCGACACCGGACGCTGCTCCATCATCGGCACCGAGATCGGCTTTGAGAACATCGGCGTGGCAGAGGATCGCGAAACCTCCACCCACGGCGACGAGGCCTCCTTCGAGTTCATCCTCGATCTGAACCCGGACTACATCTTCGTCATGGATCGCGACGCCGCCATCGGTGCAAGCGAGGGCGTGCAGACCGCGCGGGAGATCATGGAAAACGAGCTGGTCATGTCCACGGACGCCTACAAGAACGGCCATCTGATCATCCTCGCCCACCCCGCCGCCTGGTACACCGGCGAGGGCGGCATCACCGCGCTGGACATCATGCTCCAGGATCTGGAGAGCGCCCTGCTGAACCGCTGAGCGCAGAAAAATACAGCAAAACGGAACCGGCGCTGCCGAAACGCAGCGCCGGTTCCGTTCTGTCATGGGGGCATTCCTCTGACCGAGTAGGCCAGGTCGGGCTGCAGCGGGATTCGCACGCGCAGGTCATTCCTTCGACTGTGCGAACAGCCAGTCGCGGATGCCCTCGATGGTGTAGGCCACGGTCCAGGTGTAGGTGTGGTTGCCGCCGGAGAGCACGGTGTAGTTGATTTCGCAGTCCTGCGCCTCCATTTCAGCCACCCGCGCGGCCATCTCCTCGGCACCGGCCTCGCCGTCCCACATCTCGGAGGTCGCCACCTGCGCGCCCAGCTGCACCCAGTTCTCCGTGGCGGCGTTCATGCCGGGATAGGCCTTGGTGTCGCCCTCGCAGACCACGATCCACAGCTTGTCATCCACCATCGCGGACATCTCCTCCACATCCCACTGACAGGCCACCAGCAGCTGCGCGGCGTAGAGATCGGGATATTTGTCGCTCATGGCGATGGTGGTCATGCCGCCCTGGGACTGCCCGGTACCGTAAATGCGGCTCTCGTCCACCGCATACTCGTCAATGAAGGAGAAGATCAATTTGCTGACCAGCGTCAGGCCCTCGCTCCACTCATAGTCGTCCTCCGTCAGCATGCCGATGCTGCTGACCAGATCCAGCGTGTACTGGGGCGCGAGCACGATGCAGGGGTGCTTGGCCTGCTCCGCGTCCGTGGCCCACACCGCCGCGCCATCCTGGCGGATCACATCGGTCACATCGTTGCTGTTCACGCCCGCGTCGGCGATGTAGATCACCAGCGGATATTCCGTCACGCCGTCGTAGCCCTCGGGCAGAAACAGGTTGTAGGGAATCGTCAGGCCGGTCTCCGGGTCAGTGTACTCGTGCTGGGTGAACTTCGCCTCGGCCTCGGCGTAGTGGCTCTCCACCATAACGCCGCCCTGACCGCCGCCCATGCCGCCGCGACCCATGCCATCCGGGCGTTCGCCCATGCCCTCCGGCTTCTCTCCCATGCCCTCCGGGCGTTCGCCGCGTCCTGCAAATTCGCCGTTCTCCATTGCGGGTCGATCCTGCGTCTCCGGTTCCTCCGCCAGTGCGCAGCCCATGCAGGCCAGCGCCAGCATCAGACAGATCATTCTTTTCAGCTTCATATCAAGCCCTCCCCTTTGATGTTTAAGGATGGCAACAAAAAATGCGCAAGCCCATCTGGACCTACGCATGTTTCTGCTGCTCGACAGCTTCAAGTATACACCGCAGCTGTGAACAGGGTTTGAACGCAGGGTGAAGTTTGCGCGGAAAGGCCTCAGAGCACCTTGCCCAGGAACTCCCGCAGGCGGGGCGTGCTGGGGTTGTCCAGCACCTGCTCGGGCGCGCCCTGCTCGGCGATCACGCCGCCGTCCATGAACACCACCTTGTGGGCAACGTTGCGGGCAAAGCCCATCTCGTGGGTGACCACCAGCATGGTCAGACCGCTCTTGGCCAGATCCTGCATGACGGCGAGCACCTCGCCCACCATCTCGGGGTCGAGTGCGGAGGTGGGCTCGTCGAAGAGCAGCACCTCGGGATCCATGGCCAGGGCGCGGGCGATGGCCACGCGCTGCTTCTGACCGCCGGAGAGCTGGCGGGGCTTGGCGTGGATGAACTGGGACATGCCCACCTTCTCCAGGAAGCGCACGGCGTTCTTTTCACTCTCGGCGGCGCTGCGGCCCAGCACCTTCATCTGGCCCACCATGCAGTTCTTCAGCACGGTCATGTTGTTGAACAGGTTGAACTGCTGAAACACCATGCCCACGCGGGCGTGGTACTGGGCCATGGACAGCTTGCCGTCCTGGATGTCCTCGCCGTGGAAGCGGATCACGCCGCTGTCCGGGGTCTCCAGCAGGTTGATGCACCGCAGCAGGGTGGACTTGCCGGAGCCGGAGGAGCCGATGATGCAGGTGACTTCGCCCTTGCTGGCGACGAAGTCCACGTCCTTGAGCACCTCGTGGCTGCCGAAGGATTTGCGCAGGTGGCTGACCTCAATCACATGTTCCATTGTTACCCTCCTCGTGAACCGCGATGGCGGCGTGGCTGTCGGACTGGGAGCCGTGGATCACGTAGTTCTCCGGGCCGTCCATCTTCTTTTCGATCAGGCGCAGGATGCGGGTGATCGTGAAGGTGAGGGTCAGGTAGATCAGCGCGATGATGAAGTAGGTTTCAAAGTAGCGGAAGTACGCGCCCGTGGCGGACTTGGCCTGGAAGAACAGCTCCGTGACGGAGATGACGTTCAGCACGGAGGAGTCCTTGATGTTGACCACGAACTCGTTGCCGATGGAGGGCATGATGTTGCGGATCGCCTGGGGAAGCACCACGCTCACCATGGTCTGCCAGTGGGTGAGGCCGATGGAGTGGGCGGCCTCGGTCTGGCCCTTGTCGATGGAGATGATGCCGCCGCGGATGATCTCCGCCATGTACGCGCCGGTGTTGATGGACACGATGAAGATCGCGGCCACCAGACGGGGCATGTCCAGTCCCAGGTACTGCAGCGCGCCGTAGTAGATAACCATGGCCTGCACGATCATGGGCGTGCCGCGGAACACCTCGATGTAGATGCCGAGGATGCCATGCAGGATCTTCAGCGGAACCCGCTTCCACGCGGGCGCCTTCGGACCCAGCTGAATGGTGCGCGCGATGGCCACCAGCAGGCCGATCAGAAAGCCGAGAATGGTGCCCGTGACGGCGATCAGCAGCGTGTTGACCGTGCCGCGCAGGAACAGTCCGCCGTATTGCTTCGCCAGAAAGCCGACCCAGCCGAAAAATGAACTTGGCATGGAAATCCTCCTCAACGATTGAAGTTGCTCCCTCGTGCGCTGTGGCGCGATTTCTGCGCCGCAGCGATGCTAGGGAAGGGCGCGCCGCCGCGTTCCTGCGGCGTTCGTGCCCAATCCGCAAAGCGCCGTTCTACGCAAACGCGGGCCGTCGCACAAGACGGCCCCCGCATGCGTGTGGTTCTGCTTTATTCCGCGCTCGGCTGCGCAGCCAGAGCGTCGTTCATGATCTGCAGACGATCTTCCTTGGAGATGGTCGCCAGCGCCTCGTTGATCTGCGCGGTCAGCTCGCTGCCCTTGGCCACGCCAACGGCGATGCTGGTGTCAGCGGGATCGGTCACGAAGCCCTTGCCCTCGTCAAAGACCACGTAGGTCAGGTCGGGGTTGGTGGCGATGGCGCTCTCCGCACCGGGACGCTCGGAGATGTAGCCGTCCACGGAGCCCGCGGTCACAGCGACGATCATGGTCGGGAAGGTGTCCATGGGGGTGGCATGCTTCACGTCCGGGATCTGATCGATGACGGTGTCGTGGAAGGTGTTCAGCTGGCCGACGATGGTGGCGCCCGCGAAGTCCTCCAGGGAGGTGGCGTCGGCATAGCCGCCGTCCTTGCGCACCACGATCACCAGGTCGCTCTCATAGTAGGGATCGGTGAAGTCGATGGTCAGCATGCGCTCCTCGGTGGGGCTCATACCGGCGATGATGCAGTCGATGGCGCCGCTCATCACGGACATGATCAGGCCGTCCCACTCGGTCTTGACGATCTCGATGTCCATGCCCAGGTAGTCGGCAACGTGCTTTGCGATGCGCACGTCGTAGCCGTCGGCATAGCCGCCGCCCGCCAGCGGGATCGCGTTCTCGCCAGGCTCGGTCTGGGTCCAGTTGTAGGGCGCATAGTTGCACTCCATGCCGACGCGCAGGGTCTGCGCACAGGCGACGCCCGTCAGCGTCAGGGCAAGGATCATCACAACGGCGATCAGGTTTCTCATGGTTTCTTCCTCCTCAAATCTCGTTCCCTGTGTTCCCCGGGGATTGGAATTGCCGGAAGTAAAAAGCGGTCACAGCTGCGCGCCATGACCGCTCGAAAATACGACAGAATGCTGTCTTATCCGGCAATAGCGCTCCACGATTCCGCGATGGAACCGTGACAGTCGCATGAATCTTCTCCATGCGCCCAACGCAGGCCCCTTCAAGCGGGCCCTTGTTTCGGCGGCGTCCCCTTTGACGCGGCCTCGATGCTGCTTGAACAGCTCCGCCGCGCGACTCTTGAACAACCGCGCCTCAATTGCAACGGGTTCGTTGCCCGAACCACGTATGTATCATATCACTGAATCTGCATTTGTCAAGCGTTCATCCTGCATTTTTACAGGAATTCAACAGATTACAGCCGCACCGGCGACAGCCACGCGCGCCGGCCCCAGTTATCCTCGATTTCGCAGCGGATGAAGGTCTCGCCCGGCTGAAGCTGATACACGTTCTCCTCCATGCCCTCGCCCATGCGGCAGCGGCCGTCCACCCATACGAGGTTCGAGATGAACGTGCAGCGACTGACCGGCGTGGTGCGCACGATCAGCTCGCGCTCCGTCAGCTCCGCCTCGATGAACTGCGGGCCCTGGCTTGCGTAGAAGGAGCCGCGCTTCAGCGCCGCAATCACGCCCTCGGGGGTGAGCTCGTCCGCCTGAAGCATGGTGAAGGACATGCACTGCTCGCCGGTGTAAAAGTGACTGTCGTCCGCCGCGAGCTGGGGAATGCAGCGCCCACCGGCAGCCAGCAGATCCAGCACCCCGGAGGAGTCCGCACGGGGCGCGTTCCAAGGCGTGCCGGAGATGCTGTTGTACACCTCCGCCGCGCAGACGCCCTGCACCGTCCGCAAAAACTCCGGCGTATTCAGCGACCAGGCGGGATGACAGAGGATCGCCGCGCCGCCCACACGGTTGATGGCGTCGATCAGCTCTGGATACCCCATGCCCCGGTGAAGGCCCTGTGCGGCAGCCTCATCGGGAAACACGCCCACGATGTGTAATACTTGCTCGGGAAAGTTGAAGTCGTACTCCGCGCCGGGCAGCACCAGCATGCCCTCGAAGTCCCGGCCCCGGCCGAGCTTCCAGTGATCGCTGATCACCAGAAAATCGTAGCCCGCGTCGCGGAATGCGCGCATGACCTCCTCCGGAGTGCGCGTGCCGTCGCTGCGGGTGGTGTGGGCATGGGTGTTGCCCTTGTAGTAGCGCTTGCCTGCGTCGATCAGCTTCATATTATTTCCTCTTTCTGTTCTTCTTGATGGCGATCATCAGCGGCGGATCGCCGCTCTGGTTCAGGTAGGCGCGCAGCATCACGTCGTAGGCGCGCTCGTCCAGGCCCCGCGCCCAGGAAAGCAGCGCGTCGCGCTCCCGCGCGCCCTCCTCGTGTCCGGGATAGACGCACACGGTCATCACCCCGTCCTCCTTGAGCACGGTCAGCGCCGCAGCTACCGCTTCAAGCGTGGTCTCCGTCCGGGTGGTCACGCCGTGGGCCGCGCCCGGGAGCCAGCCCAGGTTGAACATCACCGCGTCGGCGCTCTCCGGCGGGACATATGCGCCCATGTTCTGGTGGCCGTCCAGGATGAGCGTCGCGCGATCCGCCACACCGGCCTCCGCAAGCCGCGTGCGGCTGCGCTCCACCGCCTCCTGCTGCACGTCGAAGCCGTACACCCTGCCCGTCTCCCCCACCAGGCCGCACAGCCAAAGCGCGTCGTGACCGTTGCCCAGGGTGGCGTCCACCGCCGTCGCGCCGGGGTAGAGCGCGCGCTCGATCAGCTCCGCCGCCCAGAAGCGCGCGGATCGAAAGTCATTTGCCAATTTGATCCCTCCGGATTCCATTGTATACCACATAACCCCGCCGTTCAAGCCGCTTCGGGTAAAGATGCATCAGCTGCGCGCAGTCCTTTTGAAGAAAGCCGCCAGCAGCGCCATGGCGCACAGGCTCAGCAGCGCGCCCAGGCCCATCGCAAGCCCCAGCGCCCGCTCGGCCAGCCGTCCAAAGACCAGGTTGGTCAGCACCGCCACGCCGTCGCGCAGCAGGGCATTGACGCTCAGCTCCGTGGCGCGGTTCTCCCCCGCCACCCGCTCGTTCTCCAGCCGCACATACAGCGGCGCGCAGAGCATCCATCCCAGCCGCAGCAGCAGCACCGCCGCCACCGACAGCATCAGATTCCGCGTCAGCGCCAGCGTCAGGGACGCGAGCGCCGCCGCCAGCGCGCACAGCATGCCGAAGCGCATTTCTCCCAATCGACGCGTACAGCGCTGTGACAGTCCGCCGACCATGCCCGCGAGGGTCAGCAGCAGATACACCGCGCCGTAGCCCGCGCCGCGCATGCCGCACATTTCGTATTGCTTCTGGCACAGAAAGACCGTGATCGTCTGGTGGGTCTCCGCCAGCAGCGCCATGGACAGCACCAGCAGAAGCAGTCCCGGCGTGCGCACAAGCCCCCGCAGCGCACTTCCAAAGTCCCGCACCGGATGCATCGACGAGCGCCGCTCCTCCGGGCGCACCTCCACGATGCCCAGCGACAGAACCGCCGCCAGGCCGTAGCTCAGCACGGTCAGCAGGCCCGCCAGGCGGTAGTTTTCGCCCACAAAGACCGAGTAGACCACCGCAGCCGCCATCAGTCCCGCCTGACCCAGGCTGTTCCAGATCCCGAAGCAGCGCTGGGACTGTCCTTCATCCGCGGACAGATACAGCACGGCCTCCTCCACGCCGGAGAGTCCCGCGCACACCACCGAAAGCAGCACGCGCTCGATCAGGAACATGCCGAAGCCCTCCGCGCGCCAGAACACGACCTTCGAGACCAAGTACAGCATGCAGCAGAAGATCATCGTCCTGCGGTAGCCGATGCGGTCCGCCACCGCGCCCCAGGGCAGTTCCAGCATGAGCCCCAGCGCCATGGAGATGCTCTCGATCAGGGTGATCTGGAAGATCGTGACCCCCGCCGCCTCCCGGTAGAGGGTGGCGATGGGACCGTAAAACACCATGCCCTGCAAGAGGGCGATGGCATACATGATGCCGATGTTGCGCCGCGCCCGCACAGCTTTTCCCCCTTTTCCCTTCCATATTTCCATTCAGGACGCGAAAAACCGCCGGAAAATGTCCGACGGTTCTCTCGGAAATGCATCAGTCCAATCCGTAAAACTGCTGCATGTACTCCTCCAGGCAGAGGTTGTTCTCCATGATGTAGGTGGCCGCCTCCACGCCCACGTAGCGGAAGTGCCAGGGCTCGTTGGAGATGCCGGTGATGTCGCTCTTCTCCTCCGAATAGCGCCAGATGAAGCCGTACTCCGCGCAGTGCTCCTTCAGCCACGACCACACCCGGTCCTTGCTGCACTTCTCGCTGTTGGCGGTGCCCACGTCGATGGCCAGGCCCAGCTGATGTTCGCTGTAACCCGGATAGGCCGCCCACTTCAGCGCCTCGACCTGCGCATCCTCGTGGGAGTAGCCCTTCTCCTTGAAGGAGCGGTACTTCTTCACCAGCATGTTCTTCTGATCCTCGTAGGTGCGGTAGGAGGAGATCACCAGCGGCGTGCGGCCCGCCGCGCGGGCGGCGTCGAACATCGCCTGCAGCTCGGGATAGATGCGGCTGTCCACCTTTTGTCCGTTGCGCAGCTCGGTAAACTCCGGCACGACCCAATCCTCCGGCACGGCATGGGTGCTGTTCACCAGGGTCAGATTCCAGGGGATCTGTGCCGTCTCCGCCCCCGCGCAGGCAAACGATGCCAGTATGCCGATCAGCGCAAGCAGCGCCGCAATTCGCCTAAGCCCTTGTTTCATGGTCATTTTTCCTCCATTGGCAGCATGCCGGAACCATTATAGCGCAGCTGTGTAAAAATGACAACATATATGCGCGGGCTTCTTCGCAATGTTTCGACCAAAACAGCACATCCTTTGCTCCGGTGGACAGGGGCGACATTGCCCGTACAAATATTTCAACAAATCGTCATTTATATATTGACGAATCGTTGAAATTATTATATACTGCTTGTAGCAGATATCAGCTTGAAATTATAAGTGGCGAGGGGCATTTATGGATAAGAACGAGGCCTACGAATTCCTGTACCGCCTGGCGGAGGCGCTCTCGCTGATGTTCGGCAAGAACTGCGAAACCATCATTCACGAGATCGACGGCCAGCACATTCTGAACCTGGCGATCTTCAACGGCCACGTCTCCAACCGGAAGGCCGGATCCACGCTGAGCATCTATGGAAGGGACACCACCCTGGACGACGATTCCCCCAGCCAGAATCTGGAGCTGGACTATCTGAACCAGCAGGTGATCGTGAGCGGCAAGCAGATCAAGTCCACCACCATCCACATGCGCGGCAGCGACTACCACTACGCGCTGGGCATCAACTACGACATCTCCGTGCTGAGCCAGATGCAGCGGATCATGGACGGACTGACCGCCGTGGAGGACGAGCTCTCCACCCGGCTCTCCATGAACGAGCAGCCGGAGATCGCCGAGATCTTCGACAGCTGCCTGGAGAACTTCAGCATGCCCGTGGATCTGATGAAGAAGAGCGACCGCATCGAGCTGGTGCGCCAGCTGCAGGACAAGGGCGCATTCCACATTCAGAGGAGCGTGCCCTACGTCGCGGAGCGGCTGGGCATCACCAAGTTCACTGTGTACAACTATCTCAACGAAATCAACAACGAATGAAGGAGTGGAAGCATGCGCATCGTCGAAGCTGCGGAGGCCAGGGAGAGACTGACGCCTCAAGTGTGCATTGATCTGATGAAGGAGGCCTTCATCGCGCTGGAGGGCGGACGGGCGGATCAGCCCCTGCGCAGCATCGTCAAGCTGCCCGACGGCGAGTCCTTCGGCTTTATGCCCGCCTATCTCGGCCCGGAGGACTGCTTCGGCGCCAAGGTCATCACCGCCTTTCACAAGAATGCAGGCACCGCCTATCCCTCCCACATGGGCTATGTGATGCTGTTTGAATCCCGGCACGGCAGCTTCGTGGGCATGGCAGACGCATCCGTCATCACCGAGGTGCGCACCGGCGCAGTGTCCGCCGTCGCCACCGACCTGCTTGCCCGGAAAAACGCCCGCAGCCTGGCCATCATCGGCGCGGGCACGCAGGGCAGAAGCCACCTGGCGGCGATCCGCTGCGTGCGCGACATCGAGGAGGTGCGCGTGTACGACCTCAATCCGCAGAGCGCGCAGCGCTATGCGGCGGAGATGCAGCAGAAGCACGGCGTACCGGTTCGCGTGGCGGCAAGCGCGCAGGACTGCGTGCGGGGCGCGGACATCATCTGCACGCTCACGCCCAGCCGGGAGCCCTTCCTGAAGCGGGAGTGGATCCAGCCCGGCGCGCACATCAACGCCGTGGGCACCTTCAGCCCCGTCACCCGCGAGGTGACCAGCGAGCTGGTCGCCGCTTCGCGCCTGTATTCGGACTACACCGCCTCCATGAAGAAGGAGTGCGGCGAGTATCTGATCCCCCTGAGCGAGGGTATGATCGACGAAGGCCACATCGTCGGCTCCATCGGCGAGGTGCTCCTCGGTCGCGCGCCCGCGCGGGGCAGCGACGACGAGATCACCCTGTTCGACGCCCTCGGGCTTGCCGTAGAGGATGTCATGTGCGCACGGTATCTCTGCACTTGATATACAAATTCCAAAAGAAAGAAGGACTTCCCATGAAGAAAGCACTTGCATTGGTACTGACTCTCGTGCTGCTGATGAGCCTCACCGCCATCCATGCCGTCGCGGAAGCCAACGAGGACTTCACGATCGCCTACAACGGCATCGTGACCCTCAACCCCCTGATGAGCCAGTCCTCCAACGACCACAACATCTTCTACCTCACCCAGCTGCAGCTGGTTCGCTACTACGGCGGCGAGGTGCAGCTCGACGGCGCCGAGAGCTATGAGATGAGCGAGGACGGCACCGTATACACCTTCCACCTGCGCGACGGCCTGTGCTATTCCGACGGCACGCCCCTGACCGCAGCTGACTTCGAGTACACCATGGAGCTGATCCTGGATCCCGAAAACGGTTCCCCCGCGGCGGGCAGCTGGTACGCCATCAAGAACGCCGAGGCCTACTGCACCGGCGCCGAGGGCCTGAGCTGGGCCGACGTCGGCGTGAAGGCGCTGGATGAGAAAACCATCGAGTTCACGCTGGAGTATCCGCTGAGCACCTTCGACAAGACCATCGCCTGCAAGCACATCTATCCCCTGAACCGGGAGTTTGTGGAGGCGGTCGGCCAGGACAAGATCGGCTCCTCCTGCGACACCATGATGTGCTCCGGCCCCTATGTGATGACCGCATGGGTTCTGGAGAGCTCCATGGAGCTGGTGAAGAACGAGAACTACTGGGATGCGGCAAACAGCTTCCCGGTCAGGAACATCCACCTGCTTGAGATCGAGGATCCCAACACCGAGGTCGCCATGTTCGAAAACGGCGAAGTGGACGCCATCGAGCAGATCAGCGCCCAGTACTACGACTATCTGAAGGACTACGAGTACAGAGAGGCCGGCGGCGGCTTCATGTTCCTGTGGATGAACCAGAACGGCACCAGCGAAGAGGCGCAGAAGGTCATGTCCAACGTGAACTTCCGCCAGGCGCTGAGCTACGGCTTCAACCGCGAGGCCACCTGCAACGCCGTAAACAGCGCCACCGTTCCCGCCAACCGCCTGGTCGATCCCAGCTTTGCGGGCGTGAACGGCGACACCTTCGTCAACGAGTATTCCATCGAGACCTACCCGGTGCAGGGCGATACCGCCAAGGCGCAGGAGTACCTCGCCAAGGCCATGGAGGAGCTGGGCTACACCGACGTCTCCCAGTTCCCGACCCTGAGCATGGTGACCTGGGACGCCACCGAGCAGAAACTGCTGTGCGAAACCATCATCGACCAGTGGAAGCAGAACCTGGGCCTCACCTGCGTCCAGCTGAACCAGTACGTCATCGGCACCGCCATCGGCTCCTTCTTTGACCTGACCTACGATATCTTCGTCATCACCTGGGAGACCGACGTGCTGCCCACCGACATCATGGAGTCCATGATGACCGGCGGCGAATGCAACGCGGGCATCTGGTCCAACCCCGAATTCGACGCGCTGGTGACCGAGGCCGTGGCCGAGCTGGATCCCGTGAAGAAGGCGGAGCTGACCCAGCAGGCCGAGCAGATCTTCATGGACGATGCAGGCATCATCCCGATCTATCTGCAGGGCAACATTCACGCTGTGCAGAGCTACGTCACCGGCTATCAGGTCGGCGCGAGCGGCGCAGGCTTCGAATTCAACAACCTGACCGTGGACAAGTAATTCTCAAATGGAAATCAGGAGCGGAGAAGGGTTTGTCTCTCCGCTCCTCTTTCTCTGGACGCAGTCTGAGGAGGGTACGACTTGAAAAAGTACATTCTGAAACGATTGGTGATATCGATCATAACGATCTGGCTGATCGCCACATGCAGCTTTTTCCTTCTGCGCACGCTGCCGGGCAATCCCTTTTCCACCACGCAGCTGCTGAGCGTTGAGATGCAGGAGCGCATGATGTCGTACTACGGCCTCGATCGCCCGCTCATCGAGCAGTACTTCACCTTCATGAAGAACCTGCTCCACGGAGATTTCGGCTACTCCCTGAAGTATGTGGGCCAGAGCGTCAACGGCATCATCGCCGAAAAGTTCCCCGTTTCGGCGCAGCTGGGCATCCAGGCGTACCTGCTGTCCTTCCCCATCGGCGTGCTGTTCGGCATCATCGCCGCCCGGCACCGGGGCCGCGCCATCGACTATTCCCTGGTGGGCTTCTCCGTACTGGGCGTGTCCGTGCCCGCATTCATTCTGGCTTCGCTTTTGCAGTACGTGTTTGCCATCAAGCTCAAGCTGCTCCCCGTCGCGCTGTGGTCCAGCTTCCGCCACACAATCCTGCCCACCATCGCCCTCTCCATCGGCTCCATCGCGGGCAAGACCCGCCTCATGCGCACGCTCATGCTGGAGGTGCTGACGGAGGACTATGTCAAGACCGCCAAGGCCAAGGGCCTGCCCACCTGGCGCATCATCTGGAGCCACCAGGTGCGCAATGCGATCATTCCCATGATCCCCTCGCTGGGCATGGAGATCGTCTCCATCCTCATGGGCTCCTTCGTCGTCGAGCAGATCTTTGCCGTCCCCGGCATCGGCGCATTCTTTGTCACCTCGGTTCAGAGCCTGGACTACACCATGACCCTGGGCCTTACAGTATTCTTCGGCGTCTTTGTGGTCGCCGCGAACTTCATCATCGACCTGATTTACGGACTCGTGGATCCCCGGATCCGCATCGCGAAGTGAGGAGGCGGAACGCATGTCGAATGTCACAGAGAAGAACTTTGCGCCCCTGAACGCCAACCGCGACCTGTCCGACGTCATCGTCCGTCCCTCCGTGAGCTACTGGAAGGACGTATTCCGCAGAATCAAATCGGACAAGGTGGCCATGGTCAGCCTGTCCGTCATCATAATCATCGCGCTGTTCGCCATCTTCGCGCCCATCTTCAGCAAGTACGGCTACGAGACCACCAGCATGCTGGAGACCAACCTGAAGCCCGGCGGCAGCCACATCTTCGGCACCGATTCCCTGGGCCGCGACCTCTGGGCGCGCGTGTGGATGGGCGCGCGGGTGTCCCTGGCCATCGGCGTGTGCGGCGCCATCGTCCCGCAGATCATCGGCATCTTCCTGGGCGGCATCTCCGGCTACTTCGGCGGCTGGGTGGACATGGTGATCATGCGCATCATCGACGTGGGCGTGTGCATCCCCTCGCTGATCTACGTCACGCTGATCATGCTCTTCATGGGCTCCGGCCCGGTGGCCATCATCATCGCCATCGCCATGACGGGCTGGATGGACTCCGCACGGGTGGTGCGCGGGCGCATGCTGCAATTCAAGAACCGCGAATTCGTGCTGGCAGCTCGGACGCAGGGTGCCTCCCCCTTCCGCATCATCTTCCGCCACATCCTGCCCAACATCCTGGGCCAGCAGGTCGTGAGCATCTCCTCGGCCATCCCCGGCGCGATCTTCCTGGAGGCCTACCTCTCCTTCATCGGTCTGGGCATACAGTCGCCGATGACCTCCTGGGGTCAGCTGTGCCAGGTCGGCGCGTCCTTCTACCGCCTCTACCCCTACCAGCTGTTCATCCCCGGCGTGTTCATCAGCGTCACCATACTGGCATTCTACCTCTTCGGCAACTGCCTGCGCGATGCGCTGGATCCCCATCTGAGAGACTAGGAGGCGAGCAAGCATGAAGAAGCATTTGCTGGAAGTGCGCGATCTTCGCGTTTCCTTTGACACCTATGCCGGCGAAGTGCAGGCGGTGCGCGGCGTCAATTTCCATCTGGATGCGGGCGAGACCCTCGCCATCGTCGGCGAATCCGGCTGCGGCAAGAGCGTGAGCATGCAGACCATCATGAAGCTGCTGCCCTCGCCCCCAGTGCGCCTCAAGAGCGGCGAAATCCTGTTCGAGGGCAAGGATCTCGCCAAGCTCAGCGACAAGGAGATGGAGCCCTACCGGGGCAAGGAGCTCTCCATGATCTTCCAGGACTCCATGACCAGCCTGAATCCCACCATGCGCGTGGGCAAGCAGATGTGCGAGGGCATTCGCTGCCACCAGAAGGTCTCCATGGACGAGGCCCGGCGCATCGCGGTGGACATGCTCGCCCAGGTGGGCCTGCCGGATCCCGAAGGCGCGTTCCGCCGCTATCCCCACACCATGTCCGGCGGCCAGCGCCAGCGCGTGATGATCGCCATGGCCCTGGCCTGCAATCCCAAGATCCTGATCGCGGACGAGCCGACCACGGCGCTGGACGTGACCATGCAGGCGCAGATCCTGGACATCATGAAGAACCTGCAGAAGACCCACGGCACCGCGATCATCCTGATCACCCACGATCTGGGCGTGGTGGCCAAGATGGCCCAGCGCATCGAGGTGATGTACGCCGGCGAGATCATGGAATCCGGCGACGCGCGGCAGATCTTCTACGAGAGCGAACACCCCTACACCTGGGGCCTGCTGGGCGCGATGCCCAACCTGATCCAGAAGGTGCAGGAGGATCTCTACACCATTCCGGGCACGCCGCCGGATCTGTACGCGCCGCCCGCTGGCTGTCCCTTCGCGGCCCGCTGCGCCTACGCCATGGAGTGCTGCCTGATGGAGGAGCCGCCGGTGTTCGACTGCGGCGAGGGGCACACCTGCCGCTGCTGGCTCAAGGATCCCCGCGCGCCCAGGGTGCAGCGCCCTGAAGGCCTGTTCCGCCACGACAAGAAGGGAGGCAACTCCAATGGATGAAAAGCTGCTGGAAGTGACCGGTCTGAAGAAGTACTTCAATGTCGGCAAGAAGCAGGTTCTCAAGGCCGTGGACGGCGTGTCCTTCTCCATCGGGCGGGGGCAGACTCTGGGCCTGGTAGGCGAATCCGGCTGCGGCAAGACCACCGTCGGGCGCACGCTGCTGCGCATCTACGAGCCCGACGGCGGCAGGATCATCTTCGACGGCCAGGACATCAGCAGGGTCAGCCGAAAGGAATCCAGGGAGCTGACCAAGCGGATGCAGATGATCTTTCAGGATCCCTACGCCTCCCTGAATCCCTTCTTCACGGTGGGCGAAATCGTGGGCGAGGGCCTGGAGATTCACAAGATCTGCGCAAGCGCCGCCGAGAAGCAGGAGCGCATCAGCGAGCTGTTGAACATGGTCGGCCTGAGCAAGGACCACGCGAACCGCTTTCCCCACGAATTCTCCGGCGGACAGCGGCAGCGCGTGGGCATCGCCCGGGCGCTGGCTCTGAATCCGGAGTTCATCGTGTGCGACGAGGCCATCTCCGCGCTGGACGTGTCCATTCAGGCGCAGGTGGTGAACATGCTGTGCAAATTCCAGCGCGAGATGAACCTGACCTACCTGTTCATCGCCCACGATCTGAGCATGGTGCGCCACATCGCCCATCAGACGGCGGTGATGTACCTCGGCATGCTGGTGGAGTACGGCGACACGGAGGCGGTCTATTCCCACCCCGCGCACCCCTACACCCAGGGACTGCTCTCGGCGGTGCCCGTCGCTGATCCGGATTACGAGGCCAGCCACACGCGCATCCCCATGGACGGCGAGGTGGGCAGCCCTGTCAATCCCAAGCCCGGCTGCCGCTTCTGCGGACGCTGCAAGCGCGCCAGCGCCATCTGCTTCGAGCAGACCCCGGAGCTGCGCACCATCGCCAGCGGTCACATGGCCGCCTGCCACAATCTGTAAGAAAACGAGGAATCGAACGATGCTGAATACGAACGAAATGGTCAAAATTGCCCTCGATCTGGTGGGCTACACCGATCTTCCCCTGGATTCCGAGCTGACCGTGCCCGGCGAGAACATTCAGAAGGTGCTCGCAGGCATCGACATGGGAACTGCGGAGATCATGCTCGCAAAGCAGCTCGGCTACGACTGCGTGTTCCGCCACCACAACCTCGTGCCGCGCCTGGGCCACCTGGGCGATCTGGTGGCAGAGGATCACTTCAAGAAGCTGGTCGCCAACGGCGTGCCGGTCAACGTCGCCCAGAAGGTGATGGAGCGCCGCCGCCGCGAGGTGGAGATCATGTTCCACGGCAACAACTTCTCCGCTGCCAGCCAGTGCGCCCAGCTGCTGGGCATGCCCTTCCTGGGCCTGCACACCCCCGCCGACCTGCTGGGCGAGCGCACCGTGGAAGCCAAGGTCGCCGAGGTCTACGCCGCAAAGGAGACGCCCACGGTGGGCGACCTGCTGGACGCGATCATGGAGATCCGCGAGTTCAAGGAGGCCCCTGACGGCCAGCGCCCGAACATCTGGGTGGGCGAGAAGAGCAGCTACGCCGGAAAGGCCGTGGTGGAGTTTGCCGGCGGTCTGGCCGCGGAGCTGGACGAGCTGAAGGCCTACATCGACGCGGGCGTGGGCACCTTCATCACCATGCACATGGACGGCAGCATCGTCAAGGCCCTTCAGGAGGACAACCGCTGCAACGTGATCGTCTGCGGCCACATGGCCAGCGATTCCATCGGCATGAACATCATCCTGGACGAATGGGAGCGCGTCGGCGGCATCGAGACCACCCGCATCGGCGGCATTGTTTAACGGAGGAAAGAGGAACATGCGGGACATTCTGCTCAGAAACGGAAGCGTTGTGGACGGCAGCGGCGCGGCGCCCTATGCTGCGGACGTGCTGCTCTCCGGTGGACGCATCGCACGGATCGGCCGCGACCTGCATGCGCTCGGGGCCGAGCTGCTGGATGCATCCGGCAGGTATATCCTTCCGGGCTTCATCAACATGCACTCCCATGCGGACTGCTCGGTGGCCATGTACCCCAACATGGAGAGCAGCCTGGGCCAGGGCATCACCACGGAGTTCGCCGGGCACTGCGGCCTGGGCGTGGCTCCGGTGGGCGAAAACTGGATCTACATGTTCCCGGAGAAGCGGGCGTTCACCCGCGTGATGCCGGAGCCCATCGGCGGCATCAATCCTTATCAGTTCTACACCGTCAGGACGGACGAGCTCCGCCCCGCATTCCGCCAGGCCTACGGCGAGGAGCTGGACTGGTCGACTTACGGCGAGTTCATCGCCCACCTGAAACGCGCGGGCACCGGCTGCAATCTCGCGCTGGTGGCCGGACAATCGCTGTTGCGGCTGCTGGCGATGGGCCTGGACTTCAGGCGCGACGCGACGGAGGATGAGATCCGCATCATGGAGGACGCGCTCACCGAGGCCATGGACGCGGGCGCGATGGGGCTCGGCCTGGGTCTGGACTACCAGCCCTCGCTCTACGCCTCCCATGAGGAACTGCTGCGGCTGATGAAGCTGGTGGCAAGGCGCAGCGGCATCGTGACCGCCCACACCCGCCACGTGCCCAACGCCTATTACAAGCGGGAGGTCAGCTTCCACTCCGGCCTGATCGAGTTCCTCGAGCTGGGTCTGGAGAGCGGCGCGCGCGTGCACGTGAGCCACATTCAGAACGCCTTCGAGTGCAAGATTGAGAGCGACGCCATGGCGCGCGCGGGCGTGGAACAGACGCTGGCGCTCTTGGAGGATTACCGCAAGCGCGGCCTGGAGGTCGGCTGGGACGTGATTCCCCGCCACGCCTTCGGCCCCTTCCACTATCCCATGGCCGCATCCATGTTCCAGCCCTACGTGGAGCAGTGCGGCGGCGTGCAGCGCTTCTCGCAGCTGCTGCGGACCGGCAACTACCGCGACATCCTGGAAGCGGAGATCCGCGGCGGCAACCACGCCTCCCGGGGCATCTTCACCCGCTTCAATCCCTGCACCAACCCCGCCTGGGACACGGCGCAGCGCTTTTCAAAGACGAAGGACGCAAGCCTGACCGGCAAGACGATCCGCGAGGCCGCAAATGGTCGGGACAGCCTGAGCTTCCTGCTGGACCTGCTCAGCGAGGATCCCTACGCCTGCGTCATCTCTCTCAACCGCAGGCCGGAGCACACGCCGGATCGCGACGCCTTTGTGGATTGCGGCGACGCCTGCATCGGCCTGGATACCTGGAGCTTCGACTACGCCGCCGCCCTCAGCGAGGGCGATCTGCCCCTGGAGTGCGGCTCCCCCGCCACCTACTGCGGCATGACCAGGTTCCTGGAGGATCAGCGCGCGCAGCGGCCCATCGGAGAGATCGTGCGCCGGCTCACGGGCAACGCGGCGGAGCGCCTGCACCTGCGCGACCGGGGCTACATCCGCGAGGGCGATCGGGCGGACGTGCTGCTGCTCGATCCCGCGCGCTTCAAGTCCAACGAAAACCTGAGCGATCCCCGATGCGGCGCGTCCGGTCTGGATTGCGTCATCGTGAACGGCGAAATCGCCGTGCGCAATGGCGCGCACACCCACGTCCGCAGCGGAGAAATCCTCTGAAGCAGAAAGGTTTGAGGAACATGAAATACGATTTTGAAACCGTCGCCGACCAGATCGACTATGGCTTCGGCACGGATTACCGCGAGGATACCACCGTGATGGCGGGCGCGCAGCTGCACGTCAAGACCGCACCCTGCATCATCGAGGGCCTGACCGGCCTGGTGCAGTCCGGGCTGTACGGCTGGACCTCCTCCGCCGACCCGCAGTACATCTCCGCCATCGTCCGATGGATGCGCGACGTGCGCAACTGGGAGATCCAGAGCGACTGGATCGTGCCCTCCTACGGTACACTGCAGGCCATGTGCGCGTGCATCCGCGCCTTCACCGAGCCCGGCGACGGCATCATCGTCCAGCAGCCGGTCTACGTGCTGTACGAGCGCTGCATCTCCAACTGCGGCCGTCGCCTTGTGGACAACACGCTCATCCGCACGGGCGATCACTACGAGATGGACTTCGACGATCTGGACGCAAAGATGGCGGATCCGAAGAACAAACTGATGATCCTCTGCAACCCCCACAACCCGCTGATGGACGTGTGGGCGCGCGCGGATCTGGAAAAGGTCGCGCTGCTTGCCAGAAAGCACGGCGTGCTGGTGATCGCGGACGAGATCTTCGCGGAGCACGCCTTCGCAGACGGCGGCATCACGCCCTACGCATCCATCGATGCGGCCCGGGACAACTGCGTCGTCTGCACGAGCCTGGGCAAGGCCTTCAACTTCACCGGCACCAGCCACGCGAACATCATCATCCCCGACGAAGAAATCCGCCGCCGCTACACCGTGCAGCGGGACAGCGACCACTACGGCAGCCTGAGCCCCTTCATGCGCGTCGCGCTGCTCTCCGCTTACACCCCCGAGGGCAAGGACTGGATCGATGCGCTGATGGCGTTCACCCGGGAAAACGAGGCCGTCGTGTGGGACTTCTTCGGCAGATACTTCCCGCAGGTACACATCTGCCGCCACCGCGCGGGCACGCTGCTCTGGGCCGATTTCCGCGCCCTCGGCACCGAGGAGGAGGTCCTTGCGCTCTTCCAGGCGGCCGGCGTGGAGCCGGACATGGGCAGCAAGTACGGCGAACCCGGCCGCGGCTACATGCGCATGCAGATCGGCATGCCCCGCAGCGAGCTAACCGGCGCGCTGGAGCGCATCCGCATAGCCGCACAGCAGAGGGGCCTGCTCTGAACTGCGCGATACTCCCGCCAGGACGCAAAAAATTCCACGAAATCACTTCGTGGAATTCTTTTTTGTAAGGGCTGCGCGTCACAGCTCAACCCAGTACACCTGCACGGTCTTGCCGTCCGTATGCACAAACTCGCGCTCCAGCCGGCCACCGTTGGCCAGTATGGTGCGCCAGGAGCCCTCGTTTTCCTTGTAGCAGGCGATCATCACGCGCTTCAGACCGATCTCCCGCCGGGCATACGTGAGCGCCATGCGCAGAATTTCCGTGGCATAGCCCTTCCTGCGCTCGCTCGGGCGCACGCCGTAGCCGATGTGCCCGCCGAAGGCCGCGAGGAAGTCGTTCAGCCGGTGGCGGATGTCCACCATGCCGATGATCCTGCCGTCGCGCTCCCGCACGACGAAGAAGGTGCTGGACTGCACCCAATCCGGCCGCGCCGTCTCCGCCCTGCGGTTCCGCACGGTCAGCTCCAGCCAGGGCGCATAATCCATCTGATCGAAGAGCGCCGCGCCGTGCAGCTCGGTTTCCCCGTTGCGCAGATACTCCTCCCGGTATTCCAATGCCTTTGACCGCAATTCCATGCACGGCCACATGAACTTCAGCTTTTCCATACGCACGCTTTCTTCCCCGTGATGCTATTGCATAGAATTATAATCGATGCTGCGCGCATTTGTAAAGCGAAAAATCGTCAGGCGGCCAGCATTCGGCACAGAACGTTGCTTCGTTGCGCCCGCTAGAGCCCCAGATAGGCGCTGCGGATCTCCGCGCTGTCGAGCATGCTTGCGCCGGTGCCGTGGATGACCGTCGCGCCGTTCTGGATGACGTAGGCGTAGTCACACATCTGGAGCGTCTCGGTCACGTTCTGCTCCACGATGATGATCGTGATGCCCATGTGGTTGATCTCCCGGACGAATTCAAAGACCTCCTCCACCAGCTTCGGCATCAGGCCCAGGCTGGGTTCATCCAGAATCAGCAGCTTCGGCCCGGTCATCAGGCCACGGGCGATAGCGACCATCTGCTGCTCGCCGCCGGACAGCGTGCCGGCCAGCTGCTTCGAGCGCTCCTTCACCCGGGGGAAGATGCTGTACACCTGCTCCAGGCTCTCCGCGATGCGCTTCTTGTCCCGGCAGAGGAACGCACCCATCATCAGGTTGTCCCTGACCGACATCTTGGGAAACAGCCGACGGCCCTCCGGCACCATGACCATGCCCAGCGCAGGCAGCTGGCACGCCTTCTTGTTGGTGATTTCGCGCCCCTCGTAGACCACCGAGCCGCCGGTGGCGCGGGTGAGTCCCGTCACTGCGCGCAGCGTGGTGGTCTTGCCCGCGCCGTTGGAGCCGACGAAGCCGACGATCTGCCCGCGGAGCACCTGAAAGCTCACGTCGAACAGCACCTGCAGCCCGTCGTACTGCGCCTGAAGGTGGCTGACCTCCAGGATGTTCTCAGCAGGCATAGCGCTTCGCACCTCCCAGATAGGCGGCGATCACCTTTTCATCATTGACCACCTCCGTCGGCGTACCCTGCATCAGCAGCTTTCCGGAGTTGATGACCACGACCCGGTCCGACACGGCCATCAGCACGTCCATGACGTGTTCGATGGTGATGATGGTTACGCCCCGGTTGTTGATGCTGCGGATGAACTCCACGGCCTCCTTGCGCTCGGCGTCGGTGAGGCCCGCCATGGTCTCGTCCAGCAGCAGCAGCTCCGGCTCCGTGGCCAGCGCCCGGGCGATCTCCACGCGCTTCTTCTGAATCACGTTCATGCGCCCGACCAGCTCATTCTGATAGCGCTCAAGCCCGCAGAAGGCCACGATTCCCTTCGCATGCTCCCGGGCCTTGCGCATCTCCCGATGGCGGATCATGCTGCCCACCAGCACGTTTTCCAGCACCGTCATCTGATTCAACGACTGGGGAATCTGGAAGGTGCGCCCGATGCCCCGGCGGCAGATGTCGTGGGCGGACAGGCGGGTGATGTCCTGATCGCGGAAGTAGATGCGCCCGCTGGTCAGGCGGTGCGCCCCGGAGAGGGAGTTGAACAGCGTCGTCTTGCCGGCGCCGTTGGGGCCCACCACGCCGATGATCTCGCCCTCCCGGGCCTCAAAGCTGATGTCCTCGTTGGCGACCAATCCGCCGAAGCTCTTGGTCGCGTGCTCCACCTTCAGAATGGGCTTTGCATTGTGAATCGTCATGTGGCAGGCGCCTCCTTCTTTGAAAATCGCTTTTTCAGGATGCCCGGAATGGAGAGAACTCCCTTGGGCAGGAACAGAACCACAAGAATCACCAGCGCGCCGTAGATGATCAGGTCGATGCCGGTGCCGGTGCCGCCGAACCAGACGCGCGTGTTCTGGGAGATGTAGGTCAGCACCGTCGCGCCCACGACGGGCCCGAACACCGTGCCGCAGCCGCCCATGACCGTCACCAGGCAGATCATCAGTGACACGGAAAGCGTGCTGGACGTGTAGGGATCCACGTACTGGATGTACTGCACGTACAGGCTGCCCGCCAGGCTGGTCACCATGGCGCTGAGGGCGAAGGCCTCCGCCTTGGTGCGGGCGGTGTGGATACCCACGCTCTCGGCCGCGTTTTCGTTGCCCGAAATGGTGCGCAGCGCGTAGCCGAAGCGGGATTTGTCCAGCCACAGGGTGAAGGCGATCAGCCCCACCACCACCGCCAGAACAATGTAGTAGTAGATCACCTTGTCATTGTTGGCAGAGAGCTGGAGGTAGAGGTATTTGTTGACCTTCTTGCTGAAGATGGAGATACCGGAGGAGCCGCCCAGCGCCTGCCAGTTGATGAAGATGTAGCGGGTGCACTCGGTCAGGGCCATGGTGGCGATGGAGAACCGCGGGCCGTGCAGCCGCAGCAGCGGGATGCCGACGAGCACCGCCACGAGGGCCGCGATGAGCATGCCCAGCGGGATGGCCAGCAGCGGGGTGATCTTGTACAGGTCGAACAGCGCCGCCGGGGTGTACATGCCGATGGCGAAGAACATGGCGTGGCCGATGGAGACCTGCCCGGCGTAGCCGCCGATGAAGTTCCAGCCGATGCCCGTGATGGACCAGATGCCGATCAGAATGAACATGTTGCGCAGGAAGGTGCGCGTGAATACCAGCGGCAGGCCGATGGCGGCCGCCAGAAGCAGCAGATACAGCATCGCACGCCGGCGATTCTTTCCGATAGCTTTCGTCGTCATGCCGTCACCTCCCGAAAAGTCCCTTCGGCCTGAAGGAAATGATGATGATGAAGCCGACGCAGACAAACAGATATTTCAGCGCAGTGTTCAGATAGAAGCCTGCGGCGATGTCCACGATGCCCATGATGATGCCGCCCGCAAACGCGCCGATGATGCTGCCGAAGCCGCCCATCGACACGGCGATGAAGCCGAAGAGCTGGAAGGTGGTGCCCACCGTGGGCGAGATGTAATAATAATAAGTAAGAATGCCGCCCGCAGCGCCCGTGATGGCGCAGGAGAGCGCAAAGGCTATCGCGTGGGCGCGGTCGGCGGGAATGCCCATCAGGGCCGCCGCATCCTTGTCCAGGGACACCGCCTGAATGGACTTGCCGAAGCGCGTGCAGTTCAGGAACAGGTACAGCGCCAGCGTGAGCACGATGCACACGATCAGCGGCACCAGCTTGTTGGCGGCGATGCTCAGGCCGAAGATCTGAAGGTTGCCGTGGAAGAGCAGATCGGTGTCCCTGATCGTGCGATAGTCGGATTTAAAGAAGTACAGCGCAAGGTTGGCCAGCATCAGGCTCAGGCCAAAGGTCAGCAGCCGCTGGGACAGCTTCGGCCCGGTGAGCACCCGACGAACCATGGTATGGTAGATCACAAGCCCGATCAGGAACAGCACGAGCGCGCACAGAGGCATGGAGTACAGCGGGTCCCAGCCGAACAGCTCCATCATGAAGTAGGCGACATACATTCCGATCATCAGAAACTCGCCTTGTGCAAAGCAGAGCAGTCCCATAACGCCCCAGATCAGCGCAATTCCGATGGCCACCAGCGCAATGCTGGAGCCATTGATGCACCCCTCAACGAGTATTTGTGCGAGCTGCGTACCCATCTGTTTCGCCTCCCGATTCAGAATTGAATGGAACCGCCGCGCGCGGGATTGCGCGCGGCAGGGTATGATTTGCCCTTAACGCTCAGACCAGGGCGTGTAGGGATAGACGACCTCGGAGGCCGCGCTCTCGAAGGGATATACGGTCACGAATGCGCCGTCGATGAGCTGGGTGATGATGCCGCCCGCCAGCACGTTCTGACCGGACTCGTCGAAGCGAATGCCGCTCCAGGGCACGATCAGCTGGCCCTCGTTGGCGACGTCCAGACCCTGCAGCGCCTCCTGCACGGCGTAGTTCTCGGTGGAGCCCGCCGCATCCAGGGCGTAGGCCAGGGCGAACACCGCGGTGAAGGCGCGGGCGTAGGCGTCGTTCATGTCAGCACCGGAGGCTGCGTCGCTCACGAAGCCCTTCTCCACCTGATACTCCTTGAACAGGTCGTTCACGACCTGGACGTTGGGGTTGGTCACGCTCAGATCCAGCGCGAACAGGTTGGTGGACAGGGTGTCGTTCATGTCGGTCGCACCCACGGTCTCCACGGTCTCGGTGGCGGTGAAGCCCGCGCGCTGGCCGAGCAGCAGCTTCGGCGCCCAGTTCTGCTCCTTCATGGTGCGGTACAGCAGGATTGCGTCGGAATTGTAGCTGCCGCACATCAGCACGTCCGCATTGGTCTCCTTCAGCTTCATGACCTCGGCGGACAGGTTGGTGGCGTTCTGGCTGTAAGAGATGTTCTCCACGATGTCGAAGCCATAGGCCGGGGCCTGTTCCTCGATCTGGGCGCGCAGCTTCGCACCGTACTCGGTGTCCTCGTGGAACAGCGCCAGCGTCTGGATGTCCAAACCCTTCTCGTCCCGCAGGCTCGAGAGGAACTCGAAGCTGTCCTCGATGAAGGTGCCGTCGTGGGGCGCGGTGCGGAAGAACCACTCGTAGCCGCGCTCCGTCAGATCCACGGAGGTGGAGTCGGCATTGATGAAGGGGATCTCGCTGCGCTCGGCCACGGTGGAGGCGGTCTTGGTGACCGCGGAGTTGTACGCGGAGTTGTACGCGCCGATGATCACGTCCACGCCGACCTCCTCAATCAGGCGCTCCGCCTCGGACTGGCCGATCTCAGCGTTGCCCTGGGTATCGGAGACGCTCAGCACCAGCTTGCCGCCGTCCAGCCCGGGAATGCCCGCCTCTGCGGCAAAGGGAAGGTCCAGCTCGGGGTGCTCGTTGTTGATGATCTCCGCGGCCAGCTCGATGGCCAGCACGTCCATCTGGCCGATGGTGGCGACATTGCCGCTCAGCGGATAGAGCACGCCCACCTGGCAGTCCGCCGCCAGCGCCATGACCGGCGCAGCCAGCATCACAAGAGCCAACAGCGAGGATAAGAGCTTTTTCATTTCGATACCCGCCTTTCTCTTGCCGTCCGGTGTGGGCGGCGATAAAAATGAAATAGCAACGGTTGAAAAATTCATTTCGTCCCCGTTGCTGTTGGTGGGCATTATTGCATCCCGAAACGGTCCTGTCAACTCGATTCACAGAATTTCAATCGTTAAAAAATCGTTTTATTCGGATATTTGCGGGTTCTCTGGCGGATATTGCATATTTTTCCGCAAATCCTGCAAAAATATTTGTTTTTTGTTCGGAGGCAGGAATTGGATTAAGATTCTGATACCTCCATTGACAATCGGATGCATCCGGAATATAATGCAGGAAAGCAATGCGACGGTGTCATTTTGACGCCGTCGCTTTTTTTGAGGAGGTTTTCATATGCGCGCAGTGGATTTGAACAGCGACCTTGGAGAGAGCTTCGGCGCGTACACCATCGGCATGGATGAACAGGTGCTGCGCCACATCACCTCAGCCAACGTGGCCTGCGGCTGGCACGCGGGGGATCCCGAGGTCATGGAGCGCACCGTCCGCGCGGCGGCAGCGGCAGGGACGGCGGTGGGCGCGCACCCGGGCTATCCCGACCTGCTAGGCTTTGGACGGCGGAACATGGCGCTTAGCCCGGACGAGGCGCGCACGGCGGTGATGTATCAGGTGGGCGCGCTGCAGGCATTCCTGAAGGCGCAGGGCCTGCCGCTGCAGCACGTCAAGCCCCACGGCGCGCTCTACAACACGGCGGCGAAGGACATGAATCTGGCGCTGGCCATCTGCGAGGGCGTTCAGGCCGTCGCACCGGATGCAATCATCCTCGGGCTGGCGGGCAGCTGCCTGCTCCGGGCGGCACAGCAGACCGGCCTGCGCTGGGCCAGCGAGGTGTTCGCCGATCGCGCCTATCAGTCTGACGGCAGCCTCGTGCCGCGCTCTAGACCCGGCGCGGTCATCACCGATCGCGACTGCGCCATCCGACGCGCGGTGCGCATGGTTCGGGAGGGCGTGGTCACGACTGCGGATGGCGTCAACATTCCCATCCTCGCCCACTCCATCTGCGTCCACGGGGACAACCCTGCGGCCGTCGCCTTCGTCGAGAAGATACATGCCGCGCTGGTTGCCGAGGGGATCCGGGTCGGAAACCTCAATGAGGTGATCGCATGAGCAGCTCCATGCCCGAAATCCTGCCCTGCGGCGACTGTGCGCTGAACGTGCACTTCGAGGAGGCCATCCGCCCGGAGATCAACGCACAGGTGTGCGCGCTGGCAAAGGCGCTGGAGGCCAACAGGCCGGAGGGCGTGATCGAATGGGTGAGCGCCTACTGCACGCTGACCGTGTACTACCGCCCCGAGCAGATCAGCTTTGCGGAGCTCTCCGCACTGCTGCGGGAAATCATGCCCGATGGACGGGCGGACGCTGCGCAGGAACGCACGGTCATCGAGCTCCCCACTGCCTATGGCGGCGAGTACGGCCCCGACCTTCAGTTTGTGGCGGAGCACGCCGGACTGAATGTTGGTGAAGTCATCCGCCTGCACAGCGCGCCGTCCTACCTGGTCTACATGATGGGCTTCATGCCCGGCTTCACCTACCTGGGCGGCCTGGACGAGCGCCTGCACACGCCGCGGCTCAGCGCGCCCCGTGTGCGGATTCCGGCGGGATCGGTGGGCATCGCGGGGAGCCAGACGGGCGCATATCCCGTGGATTCCCCCGGCGGCTGGCAGCTGATCGGCCGCACGCCGCTGCGCCTGTACGACGACCGGCGGGAGAAGCCGATTCTGCTGCGCGCGGGGCAGTATGTGAAATTCGTGCCCATCTCCCCGGCGGAATTCGATCGGATTGCGGCAGCGGTGCGGGACGGGAGCTATGAGATCGTAGTTCGAAAGGTGGTCGTGTGACATGGGTGGCATTCGCATTCTCACGGACAGCCCGATGACCACGGTGCAGGATGCGGGGCGCTTCGGCCTGCAGGGCGTGGGCGTGCCCGTGTCCGGCCCGGCGGATCCCGACGCGCACGCGCTGGCACAGCTCCTGGTGGGCAACGATGCGCGCGCTGCAGGTCTGGAGCTGACGCTGACCGGCCCGGCCATCGAGTTTACCCAGGACAACAACATCGCCCTCACCGGCGGCGACTTTGGGCCACGTCTGGACGGCATGCCCATCTCCTGCTATCGTGCGCTGCGCGTCCATCGCGGACAGGTGCTCACTTTCGATGGCCGCAGGAGCGGCTTCCGTGCCTATCTGGCCTTCAGCGGCGGCCTGGACGTGCCGCTGACGATGGGCAGCCGCGCCACCCACCTGCCCTCCGGCATGGGCGGTCTGGAGGACCGCAAGCTGCGCAAGGGCGATGAGCTCGGCTTTCTCTGCCCCGCCGCGCCCTATCCCGTCTATCCCTGCCGTGCGGCGGTGCCCCCGCGCATCGATGACGGCATTGCGGTGCTGCGCGTGGTGCTGGGCCCCCAGGCGGACCACTTCACGCCTGCCGGGATTCAGACCTTCCTCAGCTCCCCGTATCAGGTGCTCAGCCAGTCCGACCGCATGGGCTACCGCCTGAATGGGGAACGAATTGAGCACGTGGGCGACGGCAACATCCTCTCCGACGGCATTCCCTTCGGCGCGGTGCAGGTGCCCGACTCCGGCCAACCCATCATCATGCTGGCGGATCGCCAGACCACCGGCGGATATGCCAAGATCGCCTGTGTGATCAGCGCGGATTACTCAAAAATTGCCCAGAAAATGGCCGGCGAATGGATTCGCTTCGAGGCCGTGAGCATTGAACGCGCCCAGCAGCTCCGCCGCGACCAGCTTCGGCGCATCGAAACGCTGAAATCCTATTTCTGACTGGAGGAAGAGAGAATGAGCTTTGACGTTCATCAATACAGCGCCCTGTCCCCGCAGGAGGTGCGCATGCAGATTCACAATGGGGACATTCCACATCCCACCGCAGGCATGTGCGCGGGCTATGCTCAGGCCAATCTGGTCATCCTGTCCGCAGCCTGGGCGGACGATTTTGCGGAATTTGCCCGTCAGAATCCCGCCGCCTGTCCGGTGCTGGAGGTGGTGCGCGGCACGCCGTTCACGCGCCGCATGGCCACCGACGGCGACATTGTGCGCGACATTCCCCGCTACCGCATCTATCGCTCCGGAGAGCTGGCGGAGGAGGTGGAGGACGCATCGGCCTACTGGAGCGAGGATTCCGTGGGCTTTCTCATCGGATGCAGCTTCTCCTTCGAGGAAGCGCTGATCCGCGCGGGCATCTCCATGCGCCACATCGACTGCGGCTGCAACGTGTCCATGTACAAGACCAATCTGCAAACCCATCCCGTGGGTGCGTTCCGGGGGCCGATGGTGTGCAGCATGCGCCCCATGCGGCCGGAGCAGGCGAAGCTGGCGGCGGAGATCACCGCGCGCATGCCCAACGTTCACGGCGCGCCTGTCCACATCGGCGACCCAGCGCAGATCGGCATTGCGGATCTGCGCAAGCCGGATTACGGCGATCCGGTGCCGCTGGAGCCCGGCGAGGTTCCGGTGTTCTGGCCCTGCGGCGTGACCCCGCAGGCGGCGCTGGAGAACGCGCGGCCCGAACTTGCCGTCACCCACGCGCCCGGCTACATGTTCATCACGGACGTCCGCAACGATGTGCTGAACGATTTTCTCCAGCAGAATCCGCCCCTCTGACGCTTTGCCAGATGGCGCCGCGCTCCGGATGCGTCCGGCGCATGGCACTTCTGTTCCATCTTCAACGCAAATCAAGCCATGAACCGGGAACATCGCTCCCGACGCATGGCTTGTTTGCATGGATCCCCAACGGGTGCAGCTATTCCCTCCTCAGCCGCCGTAGCCCATGAACACCCTCGGCAGGAACAGCACCACATCCGGCACGTAGGTGATGACCGCCAGCACGACCAGCATGACCAGCAACGGCCGGATCGTCTCTCGCACCACGTCCTTCAGCGGCGTTCCGCTGATGCCGGAGGTGATGAACAGCAGCATGCCGAAGGGCGGCGTGCACAGCCCGATCATCATGTTGAAGATGCACACCACGCCGAAGTGCAGCAGATCCACGCCCAGCGCGGTGGCGATGGGGATCATCAGCGGCACAAACACCGACTGAATCACCGAGGTATCGATGAACATGCCCAGGATCAGAATCGCCACGTTCACGATGAACAGGAAGGTGTAGGGATTGGTCGTCATGCCGGTGATCAGCTTTGCGATCATGGCGGAGACCTGCTCCCGGGCCGCGATGTAGTTGATGCACGCCGCCGCGCCGATCATCAGCGAACAGGTGCCCACGCCCTTCACGGTGTCCGTGAGAATCTGCTTCAGCTCCCGCCAGCCCAGCATGCGATAGATCAGCACGGACACCAGCAGCGCGTAGAAGCCCGCCACAGCGCCGGCCTCGGTGGGGGTCATCACGCCGGAGTAGATGCCGGCCAGCAGCACCACGGGCGTGAGCAGCGCCGGGATCGCGGAGAGGGTGGAGCGCATGAATTTCCGAAAGCCCATGCGCTCGGAGGTGGGATAGTTGCGCTTGTGCGACACCACCGCCACATAGCACATCAGGCCCACAGTGAGCAGGATGGCCGGGATCATGCCCCCCAGGAACAGTGCGCCCACGGAGCAGCCCGAGTACATGGCGTAGATGACCATGGGAATCGACGGCGGAAAGGTGGGGCCCAGCACGGCGGAGGAGGCGGTCATGGCGCAGGAGAAGCCGGGATCGTAGCCCTCCTTGTTCATGGCCTCGATCTCCATCTTGCCCAGGCCGGAGGCGTCCGCGATGGCGGAGCCGGTCATTCCGGCGAAGATCAGGGAGCCCAGGATGTTCACGTGGCCCAGACCGCCCTTGAAGCGACCCACCAGGCCCAGCGCGAAGTCGTAAATCTTCTCCGTCACCTTGCCGGAGTTCATCACGTTCGCCGCAAAGATGAACAGCGGCACGGCGATGATGGTGTAGTTGGTGTAGAAGGTCTTGAGCGTCTGCTGGCCGACCATCTTGATGGGCTCGCCTGCGACGATGAAGTAGAACATGCACGCGCACATCAGGCCGTGGGGAATGGGCATGCGCAGCACGAAGATCAGCACAAATACGATCAGAAAGGCGATCAGCGGCCAGCTCACAGCATCTTCACCCCCTCCTCCACGTTCTCCAGCGCCTGCTCCACCTCATTGCGGTTCTCATGGCGATAGGTTTGGATCTCCTCGGGCGTCGCCAGGCCCGTAAACACCTTGAAATCCAGCACGATGTCCCGCAGCATGTACAGGATCGTGAACGCCAGGAAGGGGATGTAGGGCGCATAGACGATGTTCAGGCCGATCTTGAGGACGCTGGTCTTCTGCCGGCCCATGAATACCACGAAGTCCACGCTGGGCAAAAACGACCAGGTAAATGCCACCACGATCAGCAGATTCCCCAGAAAGGTGCAGAACGCCTCCCAGCGCAGGGGCAGCTTGTCGGTGATCAGCGTAAAGACCACGTGGGCGCGCTCGCGCTGGGCGAGGCACGCGCCCAGCACCACCAGCCACAGGTAGCAGGAGACCGTCACCTCATAGGCCCAGGCCAGCGGCGCGCGCAGCACGTAGCGCGAAAAGATCTGCGCGACGAACACGATGAACATGATGCAGAAGCTGACGATGGGTATGCAGACCTCCACGATATCGCGCAGTATGTCGCGGGTCCTGATCAGGGGCTTCATCCGGGCATCCCTCCTGTATGAAGCGGGGCCGCCGCACAGGCGGCGCCCGCAGGTCGTTGAATCGCCGTCGCAGCTTTCATCACCCCATGGCCCGGATCTGTTCCAGCAAATCGAGATCCCAGTCGGCGGAGGTGGGGCTTGCGAGGTAGTAGTCGGTGACGTGCTGGGCGAAGGCGTCCAGATCGGCCTCGTACACGCGCAGTCCCTGGGACTTGAAGAACTCCACCAGCTCGGCCTCGCGCGCCAGGTTCGTCTCGTCGCAGTACCTCCGGCCAACCTCCACGCCCTCCAGGATCACCCGCTGCTGCGCCTCGGTAAGGCTATTCCAGAAATCCAGGTTGATCGCCGGCCACACGGAGTCCACCAGGTGGTTCGTGATCGTGATGGACGACTGCACCTCGTAGAACTTCGCGCTCTCCACCGTCGGCAGCGGATTGTCCTGGCCGTCCACCACGCCGGTCTGCAGCGCCAGGTACAGCTCCGAGAACGAGATCGGCGTGGGGTTCGCGCCCAGCGCGCGCCCCAGCTCCAGCCACGCATCGGAGTTCGGCATGCGCAGGTTCACGCCGTTCAGATCCTCCGGCGTGCGGATGGGCCGGTCCTCCGAGAGCGAGATCTGCCGGGAGCCCAGATACCACGCGCCCAGCGGCAGCACACCCTGCTCCTCGCCGATGCGCGCAAAGGCCGCCCTTCCGATCTCGCCGTTGAGCACCGCCGTCATGTGGTCGTAGCTCTTGAAGGTGTAGCCCGCCGCGAACATGCCCACCCAGGGCGAGCCGGTGGTCAGCCAGCTTGCGGACACCAGCGACATCTGCGCGTCGTTGCCCGCCACTGCCACGACTTCCTCCTCCTGCGTGAACAGCACCGCGTCCGTGTAGACCTCCACGTAGATGTTCCCGCCCGACGCCTCCTCCACGTACTTCTCGAACTCCAGCATCGCCTTCGCGTGGGTGTCCGTCGAAACGGCCGTCAGGGTCACGACGAGCTTCACCGGCGCACCGAAGTCCTCGGCCAGCGCGCCCGCGAAGCTCAGGCTCAGCAGCAGAGCCAGCACCAGAGCAAGTGTCCTCTTCATTGGATCGCCTCCTTGTTCTATTTCTCCAGCGGATTCTTACCGCTCGGATTCCATCACGCCCAGCCGTTCTCCCGCAGAAAACCGAAGGTCGCGCGGCAGCCCAGATCCAGATAGGAAATGTCGTCGCCGCATCCCACGAAGTTCGCCCCGCGTCCGAACCAGTCCCGGATGGACGCCCGATCCCCCGCGCCCAGCGAGACCCCGAAGGGCATGCCTGCCGCCCTGCACAACTGCGCAAAGCGGTCGTACACCGGCGTCATCTCCGGATTGCGGGTGTCGCACAGGTGCCCGTAGGACGCGGAGAGGTCGCAGGGCCCGCAGACCAGCAGATCCACGCCCTCCACCTGAAGAATCTCCTCCAGATTCTCCATGGCGACGCGGTGCTCGATCTGCAAGATCCGCAGCAGCGACCCCTCGCAGCGCGCCGCGTATTCCCCGCTCTCCAGCGCGCCGTAGCGGATCGCGCGCCGCGGCCCGAAGCCCCGCACGCCCCGCGGCGGATAGGTGCAGCTGCGCACCGCCTGCCGCGCCTCCTCCGCCGTGCACACCATCGGCAGGATGATCCCATCCGGGCCCATCTCCAGCACCGGCTTGATGCGCACCGGATCGTTCCACGCCACCCGCACCAGCGACGCCGTCCCCGACGACGCGCAGGCCATGATGTGCGCCAGCACCGCGTTCAGATCGAACGCCGAATGCTCCGCGTCGATCCACACCGCGTCGAAGCCGTGGTACCCCAGCAGCTCCGCAATCTCCGGATCCGTAAGGAACACGTGCCCGGCGATCACCGGCTTTCCGCCGCGAAGCCGCGCCCGCAGGCGCTCCGCCTGCATCCCATCCAAACGCATGCCGCACCTCACCTGCCGCAGCGCGCGCAGGCGTCGCTGCACAGCGCGTCCATGTGCCGAACCTCCGTCCGGAAGGTCCCGCCCCACAGTGCGCCGCCCCGCACGCAGCGGAGCATCGTCTCCGGCCATGCGGTCCCTGGATTGTTGTTCACGAAAGCATTCCTCCCTCTGTCGCGCATCCTTCATCCATACAATTTCTACGCGGAAGAACGAAACAAAATTAGCTTTCACGCATCATTCTTATCGGGTTTTTAGCAGATGCTTGTACAGGACGTGCGCCTTCGACAGCTTCCGCCGCGGACGCGTCACAGAGCGCGCAGCCTCTGTGCAGAATCACAAGGGACAGCCCTCCAACTCCGCTTGTCGGGGCACAAAAAATGGACAACGCCGGCGCCCTTCAACACGGAATATGGCGCAGCAATTGTCCAGTGTTCCTCCGTTCCCGCAAACAAAAGGGCTGCGACGTCGCCGTCACAGCCGCAGGCCCTTGATGTCCTTGATCCGGGAGAGGATGATGTTGCAGCTGCAATCGATCACCCCGGGGAGCGGATCGATCACCTCCCGGATCAGTTTCTCCATCTCCTCGCCGGAAGCTGCCACCGCGTGCACGTGCAGCTTGTTCCGGCCGGTCACGCGGTAGATCTGCGTGATCGTATCGTTCTGCTTCAGAATCAACTCCACCTCCGTCAGCGCATCCGGCTGGGTCTCGATCTCGAAGTAGCAGGACACCGCGCCGCTGATCTTCTGCGGATTGATGACGGTGGTGTACTCCTCGATCACGCCGCGCTGCTCCAGCGCCTGTATGCGCTGCTTCACCGCAACGCGGGAGATTCCGACCTTCTGCCCGATCTCCGAATAGGAGCTGCGGGCGTTTTCAATCAGCAGCTGCACGATCTGCCGGTCCAGCGCATCCAGTCCGTCCAGAAACATGGCGCATCCCTCCTTCTCATCTGGAGATATTATACGTCCTTCTGTTCGAAATGTAAATGGGCGATTGACATTGGTACTGCACATTGCTATAATACTTACGAAACGAAATTCAGAACTTACGGTTTGGATGTGATGCCATGGACAGGGATCTGACGCGCGGGCCGGTCATGGGCTCGATGCTGCGCTTTGCGCTGCCCATGATCCTGGGAAATCTGTTGCAGCAGTGCTACAACATTGCGGACACGCTGATCGTCGGCAGGTTCCTGGGGAAGAATGCGCTGGCGGCGGTCGGCTCGTCCTTCACGCTGATGACCTTCCTGACCTCGGTCCTGCTGGGGCTGTGCATGGGCAGCGGTGCGCTGTTCTCCATACGCTTCGGCCAGCGCAACGAGGATGGACTGCGGGAGAGCGTGCGCGCCTCCTTTGTGCTGATCGCCGGGGCGACGGTCCTGCTGAACGTACTCGCCTTCGCCGCGCTGGATTACATCCGCGTGTTTCTGCGGGTGCCGGAGGAGGTCTGGGAGCCCATGCGCGCGTACCTGCGGGTGATCTTCCGCGGCGTCGCGGCCACCTTTCTGTACAATTACTTCGCTTCGTTTCTGCGTGCACTGGGCAACTCCGTGGTTCCGCTGATCTTCCTCGCGGTCTCCGCGCTGCTGAACATCGCGCTGGACCTCTGGTTCGTGCTGGGACTGAAGCGCGGCGTGCGCGGCGCGGCGGAGGCCACGGTGATCGCACAGTACGTCTCCGGCCTGGGCATCGCAGTCTATGCGTGGCTGCGCTATCCCCGCATTCGCTGCCTGCGCAGCCTGCGTGTGCGCCGAAGCTGCGTGCGCGAGGTCGCCGGATTCTCGCTGCTGACCTGCGTGCAGCAGTCCGTGATGAATCTGGGCATCCTGATGGTGCAGGGATTGGTGAACAGCTTCGGTTCCACCGTCATGGCAGCCTTCGCGGCGGCGGTGAAGATCGACGCCTTCGCCTACATGCCGGTGCAGGACTTCGGCAACGCCTTCTCCACCTTCATCGCCCAGAACTACGGTGCGCAGCGACACGATCGCATCCGCAGCGGGCTGAAGGGCGCGATCCTTGCGTCGATGGGCTTCAGCATCGCGGTGTCCATACTGGTGTGCGCCTTTGCGCGCCCGCTGATGGGACTGTTCGTGGAGGCAACAGAGCTGGAGATCATCGCCGAGGGCGCGCGCTATCTGCGCATCGAGGGCGCGTTCTACTGCGGCATCGGCTGCCTGTTTCTGCTGTACGGCCTGTACCGCGCGCTGGGTCGCCCCGGCATGAGCGTGGTGCTCACCGTGATCTCCCTGGGCACCCGCGTGGCGCTGGCCTACGCGCTGTCGGCGATCCCGGCCATCGGCGTGACGGGCATCTGGTGGTCGGTGCCCATCGGCTGGGCGCTGGCCGACCTGACGGGCCTGCTCTACTACATCCTCCGCAGGGAGAGGCTGCTCTCCCGGGCGTAAGACATCGAACCAAAGCACATCAGGAGGTAGAACAATATGAAAATCGTACTCTTGGAGGGACTGGGCGTATCCGACGCGGTGATCGACCGGCACGCGCGCAGGCTGGAAGAAATGGGCCACAGCTTCGCGGCCTATCCGAAGAATGCCGACGTACAGGTGCAGATCGAGCGCAGCCGCGACGCGGACGTGCTGATGCTGGCCAACATGCCGCTGGCAGCGCAGGTGCTGGAGGAGGCGAAATCGCTGAAGTTCATCGACGTGGCCTTCACCGGCGTGGATCACATCCCGGTGGCGGAGGCAAAGCGCCGGGGCATCGCCGTGAGCAACGCCTCGGGCTACGCGACGCAGGCCGTGGCGGAGCTGTGCATCAGCTTCATGATCCACCTGCTGCGCAACGTGGACAGGACCCAGGAGCGCTGCCGCAGCGGCGGCACGAAGGACGGCCTGGTGGGCAATCTGCTGTGCTGCAAGACCGTGGGCATCGTGGGCGCGGGTGCGATCGGCAAACGGGTCGCCGCGCTGTGCAGGGCCTTCGGCTGCAGCGTGCTGGCCTTCAGCCGCAGCGCCGTCTCCGATCCCGCCATCGACGCGCAGGTTTCGCTGGACGAGCTGCTGCAGCGCGCGGATATTGTCTCGCTGCACTGTCCGCTGACGGAGCAGACCCGGGGCATGATCGGCCGGGAGCAGCTGGCGCAGATGCAGCGGCACGCGATCCTCATCAACACCGCCCGGGGCGGCGTGGTGGATTCCGTCGCGCTGGCGGAGGCGCTGGAGCGGGGCGAAATCGCCGGTGCGGCCTGCGACGTGTTCGAGACGGAGCCGCCGCTGCCCACGGACCATCCGCTGCTGCACAGTCCAAACACCATCGTCACCCCGCACATCGCCTTCGCCTCCGTGGAATCCATGGAGCAGCGCGCGGAGATCGTGTTCGACAACCTCTATGCCTGGCTGGAGGGCCGGCAGATCAACGCGGTCTGAGCGTGCACATTTGCGCTCTTGCGCACGCCGCCGGATCGCATGCGAATCCGGGGGGAAGCGATCGACGCGGCCTGCGATTGATCGGCCGGACAGATACAGAAAACGGAGGAAGCATATTGCTTCCCCCGTTTTGTTTGCACCTCGAAAATCAGGCGTTCCATCCACGCCGATGCGCGCCGTCCGCCTCCGGCGACGATCAAATCCCCTTCAGGAATTCCTCCATGCGCGCGTTGAAGCGATCCGGATATTCGTGGAACATCATGTGCATGCCGAAGGCGTCGATCTGCACGTGGGGATAGTTCGCCTGCATGTAGGGCACGCCGGCGTCCTTTCTGTAATTTGCGATGACCAGCAGCCACGGCACGGTCGCGTCCAGCTTGCGGCAGATCTCGCGCTTGTCCGCCAGCCAGCCGTCCACGTAGAGCGCATCGGCGATCTCGCTGGGGATGCGGCAGGATTCATCGATCAGGTGCTCGCGCAGTTCGGCCGACATGGCGCCCTCATAGAGCAGTCCGTCCGCAAACTCGCCCATGAAGCCGCGATAGGACTGCGGCGAGCAGAGGGAGTTGAGATGCGCGCCGCGGAGATCCTCCAGCGTGCCGGCGCGGTATTCCTGCGGATCGTCGCTGATGCTGCGCGGCGAATTGTCCATGATGACCACCGCCGCCACATTGTCAAAGCCGCGCTGCTCAAGATAGGCCCAGCAGGCCAGCGCGCCGAAGGACCAGCCCGCCAGCACCACATGCTTCAGGCCGAGCGCGTCGATCAGCTTTGCAAGGTCCGCACCCTGCTGGTCGTAGCTGTTGCCGCGCCAGGTGATGGTGGATTTGCCGTGACAGCGCGGATCCACCGCAATGCAGCGATACGCTTTCGAAAAGTATGCAATCTGCGCGTCAAAGGAATTCGCACTGAAGGACCAGCCCGGCACAAACACGATGGGCTGCCCCTCTCCTGCGTCGATGTAGCGGAGCAGCACGCCCGGCTCCACCTCAAAGTAACGATCCTGTGCCATGTTCATCTTCTCCTCTCCGATTCACTCGTCTATGCCCAGGTATGCCCTGCGGACGTCGCTGTTCTCCAGCAGCGCCGCGCTGTCGTCCTGCATCAGTACATTGCCCGTGCTCAACACATAGCCCCGATCCGCCGTTTTGAGCGCCATGCGCGCATTCTGCTCGATCAGAAGCACCGTGACGCCGCTCATGCGAATCCGGCGGATCAGCGCAAAGATCGTCTTGACCAGCGCCGGCGACAGTCCCAGCGAAGGTTCGTCCAGCAAAAGCAGCTGCGGATTGCAGATCAGCGCGCGCCCGATTGCGAGCATCTGCTGCTCGCCGCCGGAGAGCGTGCCCGCCTGCTGCCGGCTGCGCTCCTTCAGGATGGGGAACAGCTCGTACACGCGCTCCAGGCCCGCGCCGTCGCCGCCTCTGCGCGCAAAGCGCCCCACCTGCAGGTTCTCGTAGACCGTCAGCCTGGAACAGATGCTGCGCCCCTCCGGCGCGTATCCGATGCCCATGTGAATGATCTCGTGGGTGCTCTTGTGGGTGATGTCCTCGCCAAGGAAGCGAATCGATCCCGCCGATTTCTTCACCTGGTTGACGATGGCATTCAGCGTCGTGCTCTTGCCCGCGCCGTTGGAGCCGATCAGCGTCACGATCTCCCCCTGATCCACATGAAGCGAAACGCCCTTGAGCGCATGGATGGCGCCGTAGCGCACGTGTATGTCATTGACTTCCAATAGCATTGCTCAATCCTCGCTTTCTCCCAGATAGGCGCCGATCACCTCCGGATTCCGTGCGATCTCCACCGGCGTGCCATCGGCGATGACCCTGCCGTAGTTCATCACATAGATCCGGTCCGAAACGTTCATCACAATGCGCATGTCATGCTCGATCATCAGTATGGTGAATCCATCGTCGCGCAGCGCCCGAATGAACTGCATCAGATCCTCGCTCTCCTGGGGGTTCATGCCTGCGGCGGGCTCATCCAGCAGGATCAGCCGCGCCCCGGTTGCGATGGCCCGGGCAATCTCCAGGCGGCGCTGCTTGCCGTAGGGCAGATCCCCCGCATAGCTGTTCATCTCATCCCTCAGGCCGATGCGCTCCAGGATCTCCAGCGCCCGCTGTGCGCCGCTGCGCTCCGCAGCCCGATAGCGCCGGGTGCGCAGGAGCGCATCCAGGAAGGAATAGCGGATCGAATCGTGTTCGCCCAGCAGCACATTTTCAATGACCCGCAGATTTGAAAACAGGCGGATGTTCTGAAACGTTCGGGAAACGCCTGCGCGCACGATTCCCCGGGGCGGCAGATTGGTGATCTCCCTGCCGTCAAAGCGCACCGAGCCGGAATCCACCCGATAGATGCCCGTCATCAGGTTGAATACGGTGGTCTTGCCCGCGCCATTCGGCCCGATGAGGGAGACGATCTCTCCCTTTCGCACCTGTAAGCTCACGCCATCCACGGCCTTCAGGCCGCCGAATTCCTTGGTGATGCCCACCACATCAATCAACGCCATGCCTTGCCTCCACATTCACGCCCTTGGGCAGTTTGTAAGGCGCCTTGCCGCGCCCGCCCAGCAGACCCTGCGGCCGGAAGCGCATCATCAGCACCAGAATTGCTCCATAGATCACGAAGCGCCAGCGCTCCGGATTGGAGATCAGCCAGCCCGGCAGGCCGCTCATCGCCTCCGTCAGGGAGCGCAGCAGCTCCGACATGGGCGCAAGGATCACCGCGCCTGCCAGTGCGCCGCGAATGGTGCCGCGCCCGCCCAGAATCACCATGCAGAGTATGGACACCGATATGGAGTAGGTGAAGGTGTTGTTGTTGATGTAGCCGAGGAAGTGGGCATAGAACGCGCCCGCCAGGCCGGCAAAGAAGGCGGAAATGACAAACGCCCAGATCTTGAAGGCGTAGAGATTGATCCCCACGAACTGCGCTGCCAGCGCATCCTCGCGGATGGCCTTGAACGCGCGGCCCATCCGGCTGCTGATCACCAGCCGCGTCACGACGATCGTCAGCAGCAGATAAAAGAGGATCAGGTAATAGTAGCCGCCGTTGGTCAGCGTAAACTTGAAGCCGAACAGCACCGGCTTACCAATGCTGCTCATGCCCTGGGAACCGCCCGTGACCTTGCGCCAGTTCAGGATCACCGCGCGCACCACCTCGAGAAAGCCCATGGTGGTCACCGCCAGATAGATGCCGCGCATGCGCATCGTCAGCACGGCCATCAGCACCCCCGCCGCGGCTGCCACCAGCGCGCCGACCAGCGAAGCCGGAAAATAGTTCACGCCGCACCTCTTCGTCAGGTACACGGAGGTAAAGGCGCCGATGGCATAGAACGCCGCGTGGCCCAGCGAGATCTCCCCGAGGTAGCCGACGATGTAATTCAGGGAGATCGACAGCACGCCGTACAGGGCGATCATCACCAGGATGCGCTGCACATAGGAATTGACCAGCACAGGCGCCAGGAGCAGCAGCGCAATGCAGGCCGCAGCCAGCACGGTGCGCGCCGCGGCGTTCCCGGCCAGTCTGCCCGCAGCTGCCCGTACGCCGGAGAATTTCTTTTCTCTGTCCATTTTCTTCACGCTCACACCTTCGAAATACTTTTGGATGCAAAGATGCCCGACGGCTTGATCAGCAGCACGATGAACATCACGATATAGGCGATGGTATCCGTGTAGGTGCCGCCGAGATAGGCCGCCGCAAGGCCCTCGGACAGTCCGATCACCACGCCGCCCAGCACTGCGCCCGGCAGCGATCCGAGACCGCCCACCACCGCTGCGGCGAAGGCTTTGTTGCCCACCGTCGCGCCCATGGAGGGAGAGACCATCTGATAATAGCCGCCGATCAGCGTGCCCGCAATCGCCGCGCAGGCGCCGCTGAGGAAGAATGCGAACATCACCACCAGATTGACGTTGATGCCGGAGATCGCCGCGGCCGTCCGGTTCTCACCCACCGTCCGCATCGCCAGGCCCATGCGCGTCTTTTGAATGATGAGGTACAGCAGCAACAGCAGCAACAGCGACACGCCGGTAATCACCAGCTTCGAGGATCCCACCTGCACGCCGAACACCGACAGCTGGGCAAAATCGAGGTTCAGGTTGAAGCGCTGCGCCTGACTGCCGAAGGCGATGGTCAGACAGTTTTCAATGATGTAGGAAAGCCCGATCGTGGTGATCAGCGTCGCGATGGAGCCCGCATTCTTCCGCCGGAGCGGCCGAAGCCCGAAGTATTCCAACAGGATGCCCAGCGCGCCCGTGGCCAGGATGCTGATTCCGCAGGCGAGCCAGACGCTCAGGCCCAGATCCGTCGTGAGGAACCAGGTGAGAATCGCGCCGAAGGCATAGGTTGCCCCATGGGCGAAATTGATCATTTCCAGGATGCCGAAGACCAGCGAATAGCCGATCGCCACCAGCGCATACACCATGCCCAGGGCGAGGCCATTGAGCAGTTGCATCAAAAACATATCTTCCCTCAGAAAAACGTCGGATGTGCAAGTCGGTATCCGCCGACAGTGGCGGATACCGACCCGAAAGACGTTCCAACCGGTTGAATTCTCTTATCCCTCGTAGGCGACCCACTTGCCGTCCTTGACGATCTGCGGCACATACTCCTTGGTCGCGTCGCGGTTTTCGTCGAACTGAATCGTTCCACAGACGCCCTCGTAGGTCATCGTCGCCAGCTCGTCGCGAATCGCCGCATGGTCGTTCACGCCGCCCACATTCTGAATCGCGGTCAGCAGCATGCCCACGGAGTCATAGCACTGCATATCCAGCGAGCTGGGGGACTTGCCGTCGCGCAGCTCCCTGTACTTCTCCACGAAGTAGGCCATGTCGGGATCATCCTCGCTCTTGACCGAGAGCAGCGGCGCCATCGCGCCCTCCACGTTGCTCTGGCCCAGCTCGATGAATTCGTCGTTGTAGCAGTTCACGCCGCAGACGATGGTCTTGCCCTCCAGCTTGTCGCCGGCCTGAATGGTGAAGGGCGCGACGCTGTCATAGAAGCAGAACATCAGAATCGCATCCACATCCGCAGCCTCGAACTTCGAAATCGCGGCGGCATGATCCACCGCATCCGGCAGACACTCCTCGGCCAGCACGATCTCGAAGCCATCCTCTGCGCGTTCCTCCACCAGCACCTGCAGCTGCTCGTAGGAGCCCTCGCCCCAGTCGGTCGCCAGGTAGTACACGCCCAGCTTCTTCAGCCCCGCAGCCTTGGCGCAATCCAGCATCGCGGCCGTCTCGGTCTTGATGGTGGGATTGTTGCGGAAGATGTAATCGCCGATGTCCGTAAAGCCCATCGTGGAGGCAGCCGGACCGATCATCGGAACGCCGTACTCCTGATAGATTTCGCCGGCCTCCATGATGGACCAGAAGTGGCCGACCATGCCGTAGCTCTCCTCATCCACGACGACCTTCTGGGCGATGGCGACGCCCTCCTCGATCTCGCCCTTCTCGTCGTACTCCTTCACGACGATCTTGCGGCCGTCAATGCCGCCGTTTGCGTTCCACTTGTCCACCTGAACCTGCGTCGCCGCCTGATAGCCCAGGCCGTAATCCGAATAGGAGCCGGTGATCGCGCCGCACATGGAGATGACCACGGGGTTGCTCTCGTCCAGTTCCGCACTTGCGAAGCCGGAGATCATCTCAAGCAGAAACAATGCGCTCAACAACAGGGACAGTGCTTTTTTCATGGTGTTTCCTTCTTTCTATTTAAATCCCTAAAACACATATGTATTGTAGGATTTAATGGTTATAAAGTCAATGCCCGCGCCGCATTTTTTCCAATTGTTTACACAATGCTCCGCATCAGCGCGGACTGGCCCTCTCCGTTCCGCGCCGCATCCGTCCGACGGACTCCATCCAAACAGAATTGACATGGATTTTGCCTGCGAACCCCGTTTTGGGGAAATTGTAGATTGACAAACGCGTCATTTCGTGCAATACTCATATTTGCGTCCTTGCATAAATCACCGAAGGAGGAAGCGACCCTTGAATCCCATTCTGCTCGGAAACCTGATTTCCTTTGCCGGAGCGTTTTTGATGGTGGTCATCGGCCTGATCAAGCGCAAGGAAAAGGTGCTGGCGGTGCAATGCGTTCAGTTCAGCCTCATGGGCATCGGCAACCTGGTGCTCGGCGGCGTGACCGGCGCGCTCTCCAACCTCATCAGCCTGGTGCGAAATCTGATCTGCTACAAGTTCGGCATCACCATCCCGCTGAAGCTGATGTTCATCGCAGTTCAGGCGGGGCTCTCGCTCTGGGTAAACACCCAGGGCCTCATCGGCCTGCTGCCGGTGCTGGCGGCGATCATCTTCACCTGGTTTCTGGACATCAAAAGCGATCTGGGCATGAAGATCCTGCTCATCGGCACCCAGTGCCTGTGGCTGGTGTACGATTTCACCATCATGAACTACGTGTCCTTCGCCTTCGACATCATGTGCCTGTGCGCCAACGGCGTGGGCATCTACCGCATCCGCAAGTCCGAGCGGGCATGAAGAACGGCTGCGATTCCACGAATCGCAGCCGTATTTTTGTCTCTCAGTCTCCATCCGGCGCTTCGGCGCGCTCCACCACAAAAGCCAGCCTGCCCACCGCATTCTCGGCGTGCACGGATACGCTGTACTCCCCGGCGCGCGAAGCGGGCAGCGCAAAGCAGCCGCTGTCCATGCGATTGCCCCGGTAGACCGGTTCGTCCCCGTCAAAATCGACGCGCACATCCACCCTGCCCCGGTCAATTTCAAACTCCACGTTCATCCTGTCGCCGACGTCCATGTGCATGCTGTGCGCATCATCCTGATTCATCCGCGAAAACGTGAGCAGATAGGCGTCGGGATTGCGTACCCGCGAGCCGTCAAAGCGACTCTGCCCGGCAGACGCCCAGAGAAATGCCCCGAAGCCAACGGCCACCAGCACCGCTGCGCAGACCACGATCCGTGCAATTCTCCGCTTCATCCCTGCCTCCCGCACATTTTCTGCTTCCGTATATCGCTCCAGTTTTGCCGTTCACACCAATAGACGGCGTTTTCCTCCGCATCATATGCCATGGACACCACCGTGGGACAGACCGTCTGCGCCGTGCGCCGGAGCAGCTTAAAGCACTCCGCCACGCCGAAGCTGTCCTGCGCACCCTCCAGCGCCTTTGCCGCGGTTTCATAGCGGTCCAGGCCCATCCAGGGATGCCGCTCGCTGTCTCCCTTGAAGGGCGAGAAGTTCGTCATCACCGCAAAGCGCGGGCGCTCCAGATAGCGCTGTCCCTGTCCGGGAATGATCTGCAGAACGTTGCCCGTCCGATCGGACAGCTGTGCCTGGAAGGTCACGCCGGGCACGCTGCAGACTGCGCCCGATTCCGCGATGCGCCGCACCTCCGCCAGCGTCCGCCGCTCCAGCAGCAGATCAATGTCCAGCATCAGAAGGTTGCTCTGCCGTTGGGCGGAAGGATCGCTGCGCCCATCGTAGGGCCAGCAGGTGGGCATGGCGACGAAGTCGCCCCGGGCATTGGCGCCGAACAGCGGCATCCAGCCCTCCTTCGCATCGTTGATCTCGATGCACACCCGCTCCTCTCCCGCCGACACGCGGTACTCCATATCGAGGATATCCAGATTCCATCCGACGATGGTTCTGTTCCCATTGAACACAAAACTCGTACACATCCTTACTTCATCTCCGCATCCGATTTACTGCCTGCGCGTCCGCAGCGCGCGCAGCCGCCCGAGGAGGCGCATCCGACCTCTGCGCGCCCGCTCGCAGGCGACGCGGCGCCCGGATGCAGCGTGGTGCGCCCAGCATGCCGCGCAATCGCCGTGCCGCGGGCACCTTCCCTTTTTGCAGGGGCAGTCACTGTTCTCCATGTTTTCCTCCTGACGCCGGGCCGCGCATGCCCAAGAACGGTTCTGCGGCGCGCGCAGCCGGCGCTTCAATTCTCCCTCACCAGACGGACACCCGGCTTTCGGGCTCGGTCCACATGCCGTCGCCGCTCTGGATGCCGTAGGTTTCATAGAACTCGTCCAGCGTCTGCAGCGCGCGGTTGCAGCGCAGCTTGTCCGGCGCATGCACGTCCATCACCGACAGATATGCCCGAAGCTGCCGCGACGTGGTCGAGGCCCAGGTGTTGGCGACGGCGCGGAACAGCGCGTCGTAATCTGGATCCTCCAGCCGCTGCGCGGCCTCCATCAGGCAGCGCAGGCTGCCCAGATCGGCCACGTTCTCCGAGAGGGTCAGTTCTCCGTTGCAGCAGATGCCCGGATAGGCCTCCTGACCGTCGTACCAGTCGATCACGGCCGCGCAGCGCTCCTGGAACGCGGCGTAATCGGCCTCGGTCCACCAGTCGGCGCTGTTGCCGTTTTCATCGAACTTCGCGCCGTTGTTGTCAAAGGCGTGGGAGATCTCATGGGCAATGATGTAGCCGATGCCGCCCAGGTTCTCCTCGCGGCAGGCATGGACGTCATACAGCGGCGCCTGCAGAATGGCCGCCGGGAAGGTGATGTCGTTCGCTGTAAAGTCGTAGCAGGCATTGACGGTGTAGGCCTCCATCTTCCACTCCGACTTGTCCACCGGCGCATTCTGTCTGGACACAGCGTCCGCCAGCGCCGCCTTCTGGATGGCGATGGTGTTGGCAAAGAAGCTGCCGCCCTCCTCCGGGGATCGGATCTCCGCGCCGTCCAGGTAGCTCTCCCAGCTGTCCGGATAGCCCACCTTGATCTGCATGGCGTCCAGCTTACCGACGGCGCGCGCACGGGTCTCCGCACTCAGCCAATCGGCCTGCTGCAGCCGCTCCTTGTAGATCTCAATGAATTCGCGGATCATCTCCTCCACATCGGCCTTGGCCTCGGGCGTGAAATATGCCTCCGCATAGGCGCGGCCCAGGTAGTCCGCCAGCAGGCTCTGCACCAGCTGCGCCGCGATCTCCTCGTCGCTCTGGCGCGCATCCACGCCGTAGAACGCCAAGGTAAAATCGAAGTTCGCCTCCAGGAACTCCGGATTCAGCGTTGCGCCGACGCCCATCAGCAGCCCCATGCGGGCGAGCGCGCGGAGCTCCTCCAGGTGCGCATCGTCAAACAGCGCGGCCGCAGCCTCCAGCGCGCCCACATCCATCACCAGAATCCGATCCGTCGGTTCCAGACCGGTGTGCGCATACACCTGCGCGAGGTTCACATCCGGCAGCAGCGCATCCAGCGCGTCGAAGCTGTACAGGTTGTAGATCTTCTCCACATCGCCGTACTCCTGGGGATCCAGAGACGCCGCGGCAATCGCTCCTTCCGCCGCATACAGCGCGTCTGCGGACGCCTGTGTCCGCTGCGGATCCAGGCCAGAGAGGGCAAACAGCGTCTCTATATAGCTGTGATAGGCGTCGTACTGCGCCGGCGTGCCGTTTGCGTAGAAGTCCTTGTTCAGGGTCGCGCCCGGGCCGGAGAAGGCCACGATGTGCCTGCTGGAATCGGCCAGATCGGTGGTCACGGAGAAGCCCAGCAGCGTGCTGACGCCCAGTTCATCGTACATCATTTCATCCGCGGCAACCAGCTCCTGAACCGTCGCGGCGTCCTCGATGGCGCGCAGATACTTCCCGATGGGCGCAATGCCCTCTGCCGCGCGGGCGTCCATATCCAGCACACAGTCGTACAGCGCCTTGATCTTCGCCTCCGCCGTGCCGGGCGTCTGGGGCTGCGCATCGATCTCCGCGATCAGCGCGGCCACCTGCTGATTGACCGTGTAGCTCATCCCGTAGAAGGGGCCGTTGATGGAGAGCCCTGCCGGCAGCTCCGAGGCGTTGAGCCAGTCATGGTTGACCGCCGCGTAGAAATCATCCTTCAGATTGCTGCCCAGATAGGCCTGCACCCGGCGCACCAGCAGCTGCAGCTCCTCGCCGCTGATTGCCCCGTCGGGCAGAAGCAGTCCGTCCGCATTGCCAATCACGATGCCCGCCGCCAGCAGATCTGCCAGCTCCGCCGCCGCATCCTCCGGAATGTCCGTCGGCAGCGCCGCGGGATCGACCATGCGCGCACTGTCTCCCTCGGGCGCGCTCAGTTCGCCAAAGGCGCGATTGAGCATCCGCAGCGCCTGCACCCGGGTGATCTCCGCCTGCGGATCCAGCGCGCCGCACAGCGGATCCTGCAGCAACGCGGCGGAATCCGGGTCGGGATGCTCATCCATCGCCGCCAGCAGCATCTCCGCCGCCGCGCCGCAGGTCAGGCCGCATGCCTCCTCCGCCTGCACCGCGCACATTCCGATCAGCATCGCCAGCCCGAGCGCGAGTGCCGTCACCTTCTTCAACATTTTCATTGCACTTCCCCCTTGAATTGCGTTTGAATCTCTCTTATGCCTGCTTCCACGGCCGTACCCTGCCGTGCCAGCCGCGCTTCTCCCAGTAGGCGTAGTCCGGATTTGCAGGATCCTTCGCCATGCGGTGCATCAGCCGCGTCATGGCGAACCAGAACCGGCCCCGCAGCGTCACGCCGATCCTGCCGGCGTTTCTGCGAATCCGCCTTGCCAGGCGATCCGTCGACCGCTCGATCCTGCGCAGGATGCGCGGCGGAATCTCCTCGGGACGCACCGCCTGCACGCCGAACCCCAGCCGGTAGACCTTCGCCATGCCCCAGAACTCCAGGCTGTCGGCCATGTCCCGGTTGGTCGCGGCCATGCCGCCGCCCGCCGCCGTGCTGATGCACACGCCCTGCTTGCGGAACATGCCCTCCTCGGGCCGGTGCACCATCCAGCGCGTGCCGTAGTGATCCAGCAGCGACATCATCTGCCCCGTGGCGTGGAACACGTACACCGGGCTGGCCAGGATGATCACATCCGACGCGTCCATGGCCTCGGTGATGGCCCGCAGCTTTTCGTTGTGGGGGCAGCGGGTCATGTCCGCCTGAAAGCAGCTGTAACAGCCCAGACAGGGCTCGTCAAAGTCCCGCGGCAGAAAGAACTCGGTGATCTCGCCGCCCACCTTCTCCGCCAGCTTTCGGGCAACCATCTGCGTACTTCCCCTGTGATTCTGACCGTTGATGATCGTAATCTTCATTGCATTCTTCTCCATAACGCGCTCATTGTGCATCCATTATATGCCAGCGCGTCGCCTGCGAATAGGTGGATTCTTCATGCAAATGTGTCCATTTTCTAGATGTCGCGTCCAAAAAACAAGCGGCGCAGCGCTCCCCTTCCCCGGGGAACCCTGCGCCGGAAATCCGGCCTTCCGTTCGATTCAACGGCCAGTATGCACTTCGGTCTCCGTCAATGGCTCCGCTCCAGCGCGCTGCCAAGGAACGCCTCCAGATTCGCCTCCACCGCGCGCTCCGCCTCGTCCGGGGAGATGCCCTTCGCCTTCGCAATGGCGGCAAGCTCGCCGCGCAGCACATCCGGAATCTCATCGGGCGCGACGCTTCGCCCCAGCGCCCACTCCACGGCGCTCAGGCCGTCGGTCTCGGTCAGCAGACGATCCAGCGGCGCGCGCCGGAGCACCTGCTGCACGGCGGCATTCGATTTCCAGTCCGGGCCGACGGTAAACCAGCAGTCCTGATCGAGGTACATCCCCAGATGCTCCATGCAGGAATACCAGTGCACCAGCTTGCGCTGATCGCAGCGCGCAATCGTGCGGGCGATCTCCGCCTCCATGCCCTTGGTGTGCAGCACGATGGGTTTCTTCATCTGCTGTGCAAGCTCCAGCTGCGCGTGAAAGGCCCGGCGCTGGGCAGCCATGTCCACATCCGTCCACACGCTGTCCAGGCCGATCTCCCCCAGCACGGGGCACTGCTCGATGTAGGGCAGCATCTCCTCCACCCGCACCCGGTCCGCATTCCAGGGATGCACCGCGCAGCAGGGAATCACCGTCTCGCTCCGCCGGGCGATCACCTTCGCGGCGCTCACGGGCTCGGTGCCGCAGAGCAGCGTGCGCAGCTGCGGCCGATCCACATCCAGGTGGGCGTGCGCGTCGATCAGCATGCGGCTTCCCCCCGAATCAGGCCGTGGAGCCTGCGCCGCAGACCGGTCTGCGCGTACAGCCAGTCGCGGCTGCGCTGTTGCTCCACCACGGGAAGCTCCGCGCGAATCACCGCAGGACTTCCGCCAAAGACCAGGATGCGGTCGCTCAGGTAGATGGCCTCGTCGATGTCGTGGGTCACCAGCAGGCAGGTGCGGCCCAGCTGCCGCTTCATGGACACCAGCCAATCCTGCATGTCGCTGCGGGAGATCACGTCCAGCGCGCCGAAGGGCTCGTCCAGCAGCAGCACGTCCGCCTCGCACAGCGCGGTGCGCAGAAAGGCCGCCCGCTGGCGCATGCCGCCGGACAGCTCGCCCGGATAGGCGTTCTCATATCCCGCAAGCCCGAACATGGGAAACAGCTCCAGCGCACGCTCCCGGGCAGCCTTCTCGCTGCCGTGCAGGTGGGCGTGCAGGCACACGTTCTGGATGATGGTCTTCCAGGGAAACAGCAGATCGTTCTGCGGCATGTAGGCGAAGTGGGCGTTCATGCCGGCGATCCTCTGGCCGTCCACGCGCATCTCGCCGCTCTCGGGTGTCAGTATGCCCGCCAGCAGGTTCAGCACCGTGGACTTTCCGCAGCCCGACGGGCCGAGGATGGAAACGAACTCGCCCTCCTCCACCGAGAACGACAGCCTCTGAAACAGGGGTACATCCTCGTAGCGGAAGGAGAGCTCGCTGACTTGCAGCTTCGGCATATCTTACTTCTCCGGCAGGAAATCGTTGGTGAACAGCTCGGCGGAATCGATGGGCGCATCAATCACGCCGTACTCCACCATGAATTCGGTGTAGTTGTCCCAGACGGACTGCTGCATCTCGCCCCAGCGGTCGGCGTCGGCGACGAACTCCTTGGCCAGATACTCCTGGGAGATGGTCAGCATCTCCAGCGAATAGTCCGGCGCATACTTCTGCAGGATCTCCGCGCAGCCCGCAGGATCGGCGATGGCGTCCTGATAGCCGCGCTCGGTGGCGGCCAGGAAGGCGCGCAGGGTCTCGGGATGGTTGGCGATCATGTCCTCGTTGGTGATCAGCACGGGCGTGTAGTAGTCCAGGCGCGGATCCAGCTCGTTCAGCGGCATGTAGTTGACCTCGAAGCCGTTCAGCTGACAGGTGACGCAGTCCCAGCCCTCGAAGAACCACTCGATGTCCACGTCGCCCTCCAGCGCGGTAAAGCCGGAGCCGTCGGAGATGACCATGTTCAGTGTGGAGAAGTCCAGGCCCTCGGCCTCCATCACGGCGCGCAGCACGGCCTCCTCACCGGGGCCGCCCCAGCCGGCGTAGGTCTTGCCCTCGAAGTCGGCCACGGAGGTGATGTCCTTGCCCACCCAGGAGACGAAGCCGGAGGTGTTGTGCTGGATCAGCGTGGCGATGGCGCGGATGGGCAGCGGCTCGTCCAGCGTGCGGGCGATGGTTACGTCCTCCTGGTAGCTCACGCCGATGTCGCCCTTGCCCACGGCGATCAGGGTGTTGGTGGCGCCCTCGGTGGGCTCGATGATGGTCACGTTCAGGCCCGCCTCGGCGTAATAGCCGCGCTCCAGGGCCACGTACATGCCGGTGTGGTTGGTGTTGGGCACGTAGTCCAGGATAACGGTGACGTCGGTCAGCTCCGCCTCCGCGAGGGCAGTCGCGGACAGCGCCAGCAGGGCGATCAGCAGCATGCAGAACAACTTTTTCATGGTACAACCTCCTATTTTCTCTTTTTGTTCAGGTAGGGCAAAAACAGCTTCCGGATCAGCCAGATCAGGCCGTTCATGGCCAGGCTCAGCAGGATGATGACGATCACGCAGGCGAACATCTTGTCCAGTGCGTAGCTGTTTTTCACGCGCAGCAGGTAGTAGCCCAGGCCCGCCTGGGACGCGATCCACTCGCCCACCACCGCGCCGCTGATGGAGTAGGTGGCGGCGACCTTCAGGCCGGACAGCAGCGCGGGCATGGCGTAGGGAATCTTCACCTGGGTGTACACCTGCAGGCGCGTGCCGCCGTAGGATCGCACCAGGTTCGCGTAGGCCGGATCGATCTGTCCCATGCCGTCGGCGAAGCTGACCACGATGGGAAAGAAGCACATCAGCACCACCGTGAGGATCTTCGGCGCGAGACCGAAGCCCAGGTACAGGATCAGAATCGGCGAGAGCACGATCATCGGCACCGTCTGCGTCACCACCAGGATCGGATAGATGGCGGCCTTGATGCCCTCGTTCGCGTCCATCAGGATGCCCAGCACCACGGCGCAGGCCAGCGAAATGCCCATGCCGCCCAGCGCCTCCAGCACCGTGACGCAGGCGTGGGAGGCCAGCGTGGCCCGATCAGTCCACAGCGCGGCGAACATCCTCGTGGGTGCGGGCAGCACGTAGGACGGCACCGACAGCGCGCGCACCAGTCCCTCCCAGACCAGCAGGAGCAAGAGCAGCGCTGCGGCCGGATAGATCGTGCGCCGGTTGAATCGCTTCATAACAAACCTCTCCATTTGATGCTCGTCCCCCGGATCTGCCCATGCCTTCCCAATGTACAGACACCGGCTTCCCCGGGGCAAAAGAAAACCGCATGCACATCCTTGCATGCGGGAAACGGAAACCATGCGGGCATATTTCAGGGCACGGCAGCCGCTTCCCTACGGTGGGATGACCCACATCAGGTTCCAAGGGACCGTGCAACGCGCGCACATCTCAGCCTTTCGGCGCCCCCAGCGGTAATCCATTCACATTTTATTCGCGCAGACGAATTTTGTCAAGTCCCCTGTGCGGCATTCGCCTGCACATCGCCGTAGATCTCCTGCAGTCGGGCGCTCGGCGCGCCGTCGGCATCGTAAAGGATGAGCGGCGGCAGCCAGTGCAGATTCCGCCCAGCGCCCTTCACCGCCTCGATGAGCACCACCCGCGGCGGCTTCTCCACCCGGGCGTGCACCGTGCAGATGCGCTTGGGCTCGAGCTTTGCCCCGCGCAGCGCCTCCAGCATCTCCAGCGCCCGCGGCGCCGGAAACACCGTGCAGAAGCGTCCGCCGAACTTCAGCAGCCTGGATGCGGCCAGTGCCAGCTCCTCCAGCGAAAGATCCCCTGCCTGCCGGGCGATGCGCTCCGCAGGATGGACGCTGGAAGGCCCGCTGCCCTCGACCCCGTAGGGAGGATTGCACACGACCAGGGAATGTCCCCCGACGCCCAGCACCGCCGGCGCATCGCGCAGATCCCCGCAGCGGATGCGCACGCGCGCCTCCAGGCCGTTCCACTCCACACTGCGCCGGGCCATGTCCGCGATCTCCGCCTGCAGCTCCACGCCGTCCACCGTGCAGTCCGCACAGTGGGCCGCCAGCAGCAGGGCGATCGCCCCGTTGCCGCAGCCCAGATCCGCAATCCGATCCCGCCTGTGCGGCGCAGCGAAGTGGGCCAGCAGCACCGAATCCGTGCCGAGGCAGAAGCAGTCCCGGCGCTGAATCAGCCGATATCCGCCCACCTGAAGATCATCCAGGCGCTCGCCGTCCAGCAGTTCGATCCCCCGATCCTGCATCACTTCGCCTCCAGCTGCAGCGTCCAGATCTGCTCCGGCTGCATCATCTCCAGATAGCGCATCACGATGTACCCGCCCTCCGTGCAGTAGATCAGCGCGCCGTCCGCCGTGGCCACGCCGAAGATCTCCTGCCTGTCCACGCTGACGCACAGCGCCTGTCCGCCGCTGAACGTCGCTCCGGCCCGGGCCGGCTCCGCCGTCAGCCGGGCGCGCTCCATCAGCACAAGTCCGCACTTGAAGTAGAGATACTCCAGAAACTCCAGGCTGTCCGCAAAACCCGCCGGCTGACCCAGGCAGGACGTCGCCAGCCGCAGCAGCTGTTGGGCGTCGTCCGCATCCTGACCGGCGCTCAGGGACACCGCCGCAAAGGCCTGCGCATCCTCGCTGTTCAGCTGCGCAAGCGTCCCGGCATCCGCCACGCCCGTCACATCCAGTCCGTTCACCAGCTGGAACTGCATCACGCCCAGCTCCGTCCGCAGATTGAACCGCTCCCCGGCGGGATAGCCCAAGCCGCTCAGCCGCGCGCCGAGCTCCGCCGCAGCCTGGCCCTCTGCGCCGCGCCGCAGCGAACTCTCGTCGGCAATCTGCTCCGCCACATCGGAATAGAGCGCCGTGCAGGTGGCGAGATCGGCGTCCCCGCTGCTCTCCAGATTCATCGCCGTCTGGAAGCGCTTCACCGCCTGCTGCGTGGCCTCGCCGTAGCGGCCGGTGCACGCGCCCCGGAAGTAGCCCTTTGTCTTCAGCCACTGCTGGAGCCTGCGCACGTGCGCTCCCGATTCCCCGGCAGAAGCACAGCTCTCCCGCAGGAAATCGTCCCAGCTGACGGGCGCGCCTTCATACAGGCGCACGAGCAGCGTGCTGTCGGCGACACCCGTTTCATCCAGACCGTTGGCCAGCTGAAAGCGGTACACCGCCGCCAGCGTGGCCTCGCCATAGGCGCCGTCGCTGTTGCCCTGGAAGTATCCCAGCTCCTTCAGCGCCCGCTGCAGCCTCTCCACCTCCGCGCCGTAGGTGCCACTGCGCAGCGCGTTCTGGGCCGCGCGCGCCTGCGCCAGGGCGTTCAGATACGCCTGCTCGCTGATCGCCTCGCCGCTGAACAGCAGGCGCACCGTGTCCGGATCCGGCTCTCCGGTGACCTCCAGGCCGTTGACCGTCTGAAAGTTGCACAGCGCATTGATCGTCACATCGTCCAATTCACCGTTGCAGGCGCTGTCCCGGTAGCCCAGCTCGTAGAGCTTGTGGTCCACCTCCAGCAGATCCACCTCCGGATCCACAATCGCCTCGACCGTCTCTGCACAGGCACAGCACGCCAGCAGCAGCGCAAGCATGCCGCACAGTCCCCGAATGAGTTTTCGCTTCATATTCTTCACACCGCGTGCGCCGCGCGCACAGCGTTCCTTTCGTCAATCCGCAGCCGGCGTCCCTGAAAATGTCCGGCCTTCTCCGTTTCTATTATACATGAACACAGGTTTTTATGCCAGCCCTGCAACAGGAATATCACATTCTTCTGCGCTTTTCGACGCGTTTTGTACGTGCATCATTTCTTAGCCCATTGTACGCAATTTCTTAACAATCGACCTTTTTCGCTGTTCAAAGCGCGTATTTTTCACCATATAAGTCTGAGAACATAACAAATAATCTATTTTTTGGATGGAAGGCGGGCGTCAAATCCGGTATAATTTGCTTAACAATGAAGTATGGGAAGTCTTTGCCATGCTCCAGATCGGGGGGTAAAAAAATGTTGGACGTTTTGATCGTCGGCGCAGGCGTGGTTGGCTGCGCCGTGGCGCGTGAGCTGAGCCGCTATGCCCTCGACGTCGCCGTGCTGGAGCGCGAGGAGGATGTGGGCGCGGGCACCTCGAAGGCCAACAGCGCCATCATACATGCGGGCTTCGATGCGGAGCCCGGCACGCTGAAGGCGCGCTTCAACGTGGAGGGCTGCGCGCGCATGGGTGCGCTTTCGCAGGAGCTGGACATTCCCTTCCGGCGCAACGGTTCGCTGGTGGTTGCGCTGACGAAGGAGGATCTTCCGAAGCTGGAGGAGCTGAAGGCACGGGGCGAGAAGAACGGCGTGCCCGAGCTGCGCATCCTCAGCGGCAACGAGGCGCGCGCAATGGAGCCTGCGCTGTCCGGTGAAATTGCTGCGGCGCTCTACGCCCCCACAGCGGGCATCGTCTGCCCCTTTGAGATGACCCAGGCGCTGGCGGAGAACGCCTGCGTAAACGGTGTGCAGTTCCATTTGAACACCCGCGTGGAGCGCATCGAGGCCATCGACGGAGGCTACCGCGTCCGCAGCGACCGCGGCGACTTCGACGCGAGGGTCGTGGTCAACTGCGCGGGCCTGTACAGCGACGTGCTGCACAACCAGCTCTGCGACGGGCAGCTGCGCATCATCCCCCGCCGGGGCGAGTACATGCTGCTGGACCGCAAGGCGGGCTCTCTTGTGGACAGGACCATCTTCCAGTGCCCCGGCAAGCTGGGCAAGGGCGTGCTGGTCACGCCCACGGTGCACGGCAATCTGATGATCGGTCCCACCGCCGAGGACATTCCTGACCGCGAGGCCACCTGCACCACCGCCGAGGGACTGGAAAAGGCCGCATCCACCGCTTCGCTGAGCGTGCCGAAGCTGCCGCTTCGCCAGGTCATCACCTCCTTCGCGGGCCTGCGCGCCCACCTGGACGGCGATCAGCACGACTTCTGCATCGGCCAGCCGCGCCCGGGCTACTTTGAGGCCGCGGGCATCGAATCCCCCGGACTCACCGCGGCGCCCGCCATCGGCGCACACCTCGCCGGGGAAATCGCCACCCATCTGAATGCAGAAACCAAGCCGGATTTCATCGCCACCCGCCGCGTGGTGCGGCCCCGGGAGATGGACTTCGCGGCGCGCCAGGCGCTGATCCGGGAGAACCCCGCCTACGGCAACATCCTCTGCCGCTGCGAGCAGGTGAGCGAGGGCGAGATCCTCGACGCCATCCGCCGTCCCCTGGGCGCGCGCTCGCTGGACGGCGTGAAGCGTCGCACCCGCGCGGGCATGGGCCGCTGCCAGTCCGGCTTCTGCTCCGTGCGCGTGATGGAGATTCTGCGCCGGGAGCTGGGCGAGGACTTCGAGGTCACCAAGTGCGGCCCCGGCTCCCGCATGAGCATCGAGGATGGAAAGGAGCGCTGAAGCATGGAAAGGCATGAACTGATCGTCATCGGCGGCGGCCCAGCGGGTCTCGCCGCGGCAACTGCGGCCCGGAAGGCGGGCGTGGAGGACGTGCTGATCCTCGAGCGCGAGGACTGCCTGGGCGGCATCCTGAACCAGTGCATCCACAACGGCTTCGGCCTGCATCGCTTCAAGGAGGAGCTGACCGGCCCCGAGTACGCCCAGCGCTGGATCGACGAGGCTTCCGCGCTGCACATCCCCTATCGCACCGGCACGATGGTGCTGGAGCTGACCTCTGACCGCGTGCTGACCTGCACCGGCCGCGAAAGCGGACTTCAGCAGCTTCAGGCGGACGCGGTGATCCTGGCCATGGGCTGCCGGGAGCGTCCCCGCGGCGCGCTGAACATCCCCGGCTACCGTCCGGCGGGCATCTACTCCGCCGGCGCCGCACAGCGCATGATCAACATCGAGGGTCGCATGCCGGGTCGCGAGGTGGTCATCCTGGGCTCCGGCGACATCGGCCTGATCATGGCGCGTAGGCTCACGCTGGAGGGCGCGCACGTCAAGGCCGTGGCCGAGCTGATGCCCTACTCCAGCGGACTGCGCCGCAACATCGTGCAGTGCCTGGACGACTTCGGCATCCCGCTGAAGCTGAGCCACACGGTGGTGAACATCCGCGGCAAGCGCCGCGTGGAGGGTGTGGTGCTCGCCCAGGTGGACGAGAACCGCCGCCCGATTCCCGGCACCGAGGAGGAGATCCCCTGCGACACGCTGCTGCTGTCGGTGGGCCTGCTGCCGGAGAATGAGCTGAGCGAGCTGGCCGGCGTGCCCATCGATCCCGCCACCAGCGGCCCTTCGGTGAACGAGAACTTCGAGACGGGCGTTCCCGGCATCTTCGCCTGCGGAAACGTGCTGCACGTGCACGATCTGGTGGACCACGTCTCCGAGGAATCCGAGTGTGCAGGCCGCGCCGCAGCCGAGTATCTGAAGCGCGCTTCGGTCCCCCGCCGGGAGATCCCGCTGCGCTCCGGCGACGGCGTGACGGGCATCGTGCCCCAGCGCGTGGATGTCTCCGCCCTGCCGGAGGTGCTCACCCTGCGCTTCCGCGTGCGCCGGGAGGTGCGCAACCACTACCTGAGCGTCTACGCCGACGGAGAGCGCATCGCCCACCTGAAACGGCGCATCATGACCCCCGGTCAGATGGAAGAGATCGCCCTGAAGCGGGAGCTGGTTCCTGCGACAGCATCGGAAATTCGCATTGCGATGGAGGAGGCGTAAGCATGAAGCAAGTGGAACTTACCTGCATCTGCTGCCCGATGGGCTGCAACCTGCGCGTGGAGCTGGACGGTGAAAGCATCCTCAGCGTGGCGGGCAATGGCTGCAAGCGCGGCGAGGAGTACGCCCGGCAGGAGTGCATCGCCCCGGTGCGCGTGATCACCGCATCGGTGCCGGTAAAGGACGGCAAGCTGGCGCGCGTGTCCGTCAAGACCGCCGCGCCCGTGCCCAAGGATCGCATCTTCGACGTGATGGACGCCATTCGCTGCATCTCCGTCCAGGCGCCCGTGTGCATCGGCGACGTGCTCTGCGCAAACATCGCAGGCACCGGCGTGAATCTGGTGGCCACCCGCGGCGCGGAGCAAATCTGACACACTCCATCCACCGGCCCGTTCCAACGGCACATCGCCGCGAGCGGGCCGGTTCTCTTTGCCCCGGGCACATGTGACGCTTCGCCCGCGCGCTTGCATTTCCCCGCCGCGACTGCTATACTTGGATCAGAAAAATAACCCGGTTTTGAGAATGTGCGCATCCATTCTTGACGCGCGCCTGATAAAATGATGCTCTGGAGACAAATATAAGAAGCAATTGACAAATCCGGAGGAAATGATGTTCATTACCTATGAAAAAGTGCGGGAAAACGCCGCCATCCAATCCTATATCCGCAAGGCCGACGAATCGCTGATCGCTCTGGGCTACACCGAGCACAGCTTCGCCCACGTCACACGCGTATCCGAGACCGCCGCCGCCATCCTGGAGGCCCTGGGTTCCGATCCCAGGGATATTGAGATGGTGCGCATCGCGGGCTACCTCCACGACATCGGCAACGTGGTCAACCGCATCGACCACGCCCAGTCCGGCGCGATCATGGCCTTCCGCCTGCTGGACAACATGGGTGCGGATCCCGACGAAATCGCCACCATCATCACCGCCATCGGCAACCACGACGAGAGCACCGCCTTCCCGGTGAATGCCGTGGCCGCGGCGCTGATCCTGGCGGACAAGACCGACGTGCGCTGCACCCGCGTGCGCAACAAGGACGCCTCCACCTTCGACATCCACGACCGCGTGAACTTCTCCGTGAAGAAGAGCAGCGTGGGCATCAGCGCCGAGAAGAATGAGATCAGCCTGAAGCTGCACATCGACACCACCGTCTGCTCGGTGACGGACTACTTCGAAATCTTTCTTGAGCGCATGATCCTCTGCCGCAAGGCCGCAGAAAAGCTCGGAATGAAGTTCGTGCTGCGCATCAACGGTCAGAAGCTGATGTAAATCTACGAGGAAGTCAGGTGCATTCCCATGATTCCAAGAATTGCCGTCGTGCAGGATCTCTCCTGCATCGGGCGCTGCTCGCTGGGCGTGGCCATGTCCGTGCTGCCCGCAATGGGCCTGGAGGTCGCCGCGCTGCCCACCGCGCTGCTCTCCACCCACACCGCCTTCGAGGGCTTCACCTTCGTGGATCTTTCCCCGGAGATGGAACGCATCATGGCCCACTGGAAGGCGCTCCAGATGAGATTCGACGCCATCTACATCGGCTATCTGGGCTCGATCCGGCTGATTGAGCTGACCGAGCGCTTCATCGACACCTTCCGCGCGCCGCAAACCCGCGTCATCCTCGATCCCGCCTTCGGCGACAACGGCGCGCTGTATGCCGGCTTCGACGGGACGTACGTGGCGCGGCTGCGGGAGCTGTGCAGGCACGCGGACGTGATCCTGCCAAATGTCACCGAGGCCTGCGCCCTGTTGGAGCTGCCCTGGGAGGACAGCACGGCCTGCACCCAGCGCCTGGTGCAGCGCGCCTGGGAGCTGCTGGATGGCAGGCTCAGGAACGTGCTGATCACCAGCTGCCGCTTCTCCGAGGGCTGGACCGGACTGATCTGCGCCGGGGACAACGGCTTCGTCTACCCCCACGAGCGCGTGGCACTGAGCTGTCACGGCTCCGGCGACCTGTTCGCATCGGTGTTCGCCGGCCTGATGACCCTGGGCCGGAGCCTGCCCGAATCCGCCCGCACCGCCGCGGATTTCACACGGGACTGCATCCGCCATTCCATGAACTGTCCGGATCACCGCTGGTACGGCGTGGACTATGAGCCCATGCTGGGTGAGCTGACACGACGAATCGGGGAGGAACGCGCATGATCTACTACGTGGAGGACGACGCCAGCATTCGCAATCTGGTGGTGTACACCCTGACCATGACCGGCTTTCCGGCGAAGGGCTACGAGCGCTCCGCGCCCTTCTGGGAGGACATGCACCGGGAGCGCGCGGATCTGATCCTGCTGGATCTGATGCTGCCCGGTGAGAACGGCCTGTCGATTCTGCGGGATCTCAAGACCCGTCCCGACACCATGGGCATTCCGGTGATCCTGATCACCGCCAAGGACGGCGAGGACGACGTGGTGGACGGCCTGGAGCTGGGCGCGGACGACTACATCGCCAAGCCCTTCGGCATCATGGAGCTGATCGCCCGGGTGAAGGCGGTGCTGCGACGCTGCGGCCCCGGCGAGGAGCGGGAGATCATCGAGCTGGACGAGATTCGCATGGACACCGGGCGGCACACCGTGCAGGTGTCCGGGCGGGAGATTGCGCTGACGCTGAAGGAATACGAGCTGCTTCGGGTGCTGATGCAGAAGCCCGGGCGGCTGATTGAGCGCGAGGCCCTGATCGACGCTGTCTGGAGCCGGGATTACATGGGGGCCAGTCACACGCTGGACGCCCACATTCAGACCCTGCGCAGCAAGCTGGGCGCCAGCGGCAGCCGGATCCAGACCGTGTACGGCTGCGGCTATCGCATCTGCCGGTCGGAGGACGCCAAATGAAGAAGCGCATCCTGTACAGCATGCTGAGCGCGGTGCTGGCCACGGCCCTGGTGTTCACCTTCCTGGTGCAGATTGTGCAGATGAACTTTCTCAGCAAGCAGATCGGCCGGGAGCTGGAGCGCAGCGTGCGCCAGCTGGGCGTGTCCATGGAGCGCGATCCGGATCCGGAGGGCTATCTGCTGGCCCTGACCGACGCCGGCTACGAGGAGCGCATCACGCTGATCGCATCCGACGGCGCTGTGCTGCTGGACAGCGACTCCGATCCTGCGCAAATGGAGAATCACCTGGCGCGGCCGGAGATTCAATCCGCCGCACAGAACGGCATCGGCTCCGCCATGCGCTTCTCCCCCACCCTGCAAAGGCTGACCTACTACTGCGCGCTGCGCCTGTCCGACGGCAGCTTCCTGCGCCTGTCCGAGAGCCACGGCAGCGAGACGGGCATGCTGTTCGGTCTGACCTGGTGGCTGCTGGCGGCGCTGCTGCTGGTGTCCTTCGGCGCTGTGCTGCTGGCCACGCACCTGACCAAGAAGATCGTGCAGCCCATCAACAGCATGGATCTGACCGCGCCCGAGAGCAACCAGCCCTACCCCGAATTGCGGCCGCTGATCCAGCGCATGGCGGAGCTCAACCGCCAGGAGTTCACCGCCAACGTGGCCCACGAGCTCAAGACGCCGCTGACCTCCATCGTCGGCTACGCGGAGATCATGAAGCAGCACGTGGCCCCGGAGCGGGACTGGCCGGAGCTGGTGGAGTACATCTATGCCGAGGGCAGCCGCATGATCCGCCTGGTGGAGGACATCCTGCTGATCTCCCGCCTGGACAGCGGCAGCGCCCGCAGCCACTGCGAAATCATCGATCTCAAGCAGATCGCCCAGGAGGCGGCCGAGCGCTTCCGCCCGGTCGCGCGCGCGAGCCAGGTGGAGCTGCACTTCCAGGTGGAATCGGCCCGCATCTTCGCCACGCGGCAGATCGCCGAGGAGATCCTCGCCAACCTGATCGACAACGCCATCAAGTACAACCGCGAGGGCGGAAGCGTGGTCGTGGAGGCCCGGGAGACCGGCACGGAGACGACGCTGACCGTGCGCGACAGCGGCATCGGCATCGGCAGGGAGGATCAGCCCCGCATCTTCGAGCGCTTCTTCCGGGTGGACAAGAGCCGCTCCAAGGCCACCGGCGGCACCGGTCTGGGCCTGTCCATCGTCAAGCACGCGGTGCAGCTGCTGGGCGGCAGCATCGATTTGAAGAGCGAAGTTGGCGTGGGCACCGAGATCACCGTGCACTTCCCCTGGCAGGCCACCGCGTAAAAGCGGTCGAAGCGCGACAAAAAGCCAGCGTCGTTTCTCATGAAATGACGCTGGCTTTGCTCTGTCTCAGTAGCAGCAGCTGTATCCGGCAACGGGATAGCTGGGCGCTTCCGTGGCGACCGGTGCCGGATCGCAGCAGCTTCCGCTGGTATACGTTGCCGTGCCCGTCGAAGTCACCGGATCGCAGCAGCTTCCGCTAACGTACGTCGTCGTGCCCGTCGAGGTCACTGGGTCGCAGCAGCTTCCGCTGGTATACGTTGCTGCGCCCGTCGAAGGCACCGGATCGCAGCAGCTTCCGCCGGTATACGTCGTTGCGATTGCGCCGTTTAGCGCCGCAGCCGCCTCCTCCAGGCTCTGCACCGCGTCCGCATCCTCCAGGGAATCCACCACGTAGATGCTGCTGCGGATCATGCCCATCCAGCAAGTGTAGGGGATCACGCCGGTCTGCGTGGGCGTGAACTCCACCAGGTTGTCGCCGGGCTGAAGCGGCACCGTCAGACCGCAGGCGGGAATGACGATCTCGTTGTTGCAACCGGTGAGCTTGCCCTCCTCGGCATGGATCGTCCACTCCACCGGCACGCCGGTCTGCACCGTAATCGCAGGATAGCTGCCGTAGTCGATTTCGGAGTAGACGTACTGCACGCCGTCCTGCACCGCCGCAACGCCGTCCTTACCCATGGGGGTCGCGGCCACGCCGACGCCCGCCAATGCGAGGCCGCTGACGAGCATGCTCATGCCCATCAGCACCACCAGAATCGCCGATACGATGCGCATGGGCCGGGCGAACCTCTGGTTCAGCTTGCCGCCGATCAGGCCGATGCACAGCATCAGCGGCACCGTGCCCAGGCTGAAGCAGAGCATCGACAGCGCGCCCATCCACCAGCTTCCGGTGGAGAGAGCATAGAGCTGCATGGACTGCAGTGGGCCGCAGGGCATCAGGCCGTTGGCTAGGCCGATGATGAAGGAGGAATGCCCCGCGCTCCTGCCCAGAATGCGCTGGCTCAGACCCTTGGGCATGCTGAGGGTGAAGCGCCGCAGCCAAGCGAAGCCGCCCAGCAGGTTCAGCGCCATGATCAGCATGAACGCCGCCGCGGCGATCTGAATGCAGGCCTTGGCGGTGCTGCTGATGCTGATGGCCATGCCCAGCGCGCCCACCACGCCGCCGATCACTGTGTAGGAGATCACGCGGCCCAGGTTGTACATGAGATTCGCCCGGGCGGGCCTGCGTCCCTTCTGGGCGGCGTTGGCGCTCTGGGCGATGTTGATGCCGCCGCACATGGCCACGCAGTGCAGCGAGGTCATCAGGCCCAGCACCAGCAGCATGCCCAGGCTCATGCCCGCGCGGGCCACCGGAAACGCACTCATCCAGTCGGCCACCACCGTGCGGGTCATGACCCAATAGATGGCCGCCAGCGCCAGCAGCAGCACGAGCAGCTGCATCGCGTCCTTCCAAAGAGGACGGCGCTTCTTTTCTGCAACGAGGGTGTAGCCTGCGTCCGCAATCCGCGCGGCGATGCGCTCGAAGGGCAGCGCATCCGCATCCCACAGCGCCGTCAGCGTGCCCTTGCGGAAGCTCACCCGCACGTCCTTCAGACCCTCCAGATCCTTCAGTGCGCGTGCAACGGCCGCCTCACAGTGCACACAGTGCATGCCCTCCACGCGCCAGGTTCTGCGAACATAGCTCATTTAGAACACCTTCCAGTTTTTGAAGGAGGAGGCCCCCTCCGCAAGCACCGATTCCGGCACCACGATCTTCTCGCCCTCCAGCTGATATCCCGACACCGGCTTCGGATTGCAGCCGCCCGATACCTTGCCAACGGAGTTCAGCGCGAAGCGGTTGCCGCAGTTCTGGCACACCAGCGCGCCATTCTGATACTCGAAGTAGGCGTAGGGTGAGCCCGCGCACACCTGACAGGTGTTGTAGGCCAGCTGCGGCGCCCCCGCATCGTCGATCAGCGCAATCAGCTGCATGGTGGTGCCATCCTGATTCCAGTCGATGAACAGCGGCTGCTCCGAAAGTTCGACCAGCGGAATCGTCAGGCCCTCCACCGCAACCTCTGCCACGGGCTCCGCTTCCGCGATCTGTGCCGCAGGTTCCGCAGTTGTCACAGCAGTCTCCTCGGTCGCAGCGGGCGCCGTCGCGCTGCCTCCGCAGCCGGTCAGAATCACAGCCAGCGCGCACAGAAGTGCAGCCCGGACAAAAATGCTCCTTTTCATGCTTCCTCATCCCTTTCACCGCGCTCCGCGCGGCCGGTTCCATTTCCATTCCTTTCCGATACCCGGTAGAGGTATTATAGCACATCATTCCATTTAGTCAATAGGTTTTATCGGTTATAAAAGAATGAACAGATTTTGAACGGCTTTCCGGTCGCATGGTCCAGGATTTCGAGCGTCAAAAAAAGCGGAAGCTGCGATGTGCAGCTTCCGCTGGATCCGTTTTCGGAAAAGCCGAATGCTCAATGGCTCCGGGAGAACTTTGCGCGAATGGCCGGGATGGCAATTTGAATGAACACGGCCAGCAGCAGGATGGAGCCCTTGATGGTGTCGTTGATGAGGGCGTCCAGGCCCAGAGAGGAGATGATCTTGTCGATGATGGTGTAGCTCATCGCGCCGAAGAGCACGCCCAGCAGCTTGCCCTTGCCGCCGCTCATGCTGATGCCGCCGATGACGACCGCCGCGATGGCGTACATCTCGTTGCTGCGGCCGATGGTCGCCGGGTCGACGGAGCCGTTCATGGCCAGCCACATGAAGGTGCTGACGCCGCAGAGCAGGCCGGTGATGGTGTACACCGCCACCTGCGTCCACTCCACATTGATGCCCGCCAGGCGTGCAGCGCGCTCATTGCTACCGATGGCATAGATGCTGCGGCCGAACTTGGTGTTGGTGGACATGAACACCATGATCACCGTGACCAGAAGCAGGATCACGCCGGCCATGGGGATCAGCCCCGCAACCTTGTACTGGCCGAATTTGTAGAAGGGATCGTAGGCGCTGAGCGTGCCTTCCATATTGTAGATGGACAGGCGCAGCGTGCGCAGGTAGTACTGAGCCACGGAGCGGTAGATCAGCATGGTGGCCAGGGTGACGATGAAGGGCGGCATCTTGACCTTGCCGATGAGGATGCCGTTGAAGAAGCCCAGCAGCGCGCCCACCGCCAGCACCGCCAGCAGCGTGAGGAAGATGGAGTTCTTCGCGTTGAATACGACCACGCCGATGCCGCCGATCAGCGAGAGCATGGAGCCAACGGACAGGTCGATGCCGCCGGTGATGATGACCAGGCCCATGCCGAAGGCCATGATGCCCACGACGGCGGAGTGGCGCAGGATGTTCATCACGCCGTTCAGGGTAGTCGCGCCGGCATTGATGATCAGATAGGCGATCAGGATGCAGGCGAAAATCAATACAAAGCTGTAATTGCCCAGTATTTTGGTGATCGATCGATTGTTGCGCTTCGTGGTGTTCATTGTCCAACCGCCCCTTCCCCAGCGTTGATGGCATTTGTGGCAGCGAGCATGACCCGCTCCTCGCTGATCTCCTCGTGGCGCAGCACGCTCTGGATGTTGCCGTGGTAGAAGACCACGCAGCGGTCCGCCACCTTCTGCAGCTCCGGAATCTCCAGCGTGTTGACCAGGATGGTCTTTCCATTCTGCGCCAGCTGCAAAATCAGCTTGTAGATTTCGGATTTGGCGCCGACGTCAATGCCCTGGGTGGGATTGTCCATCAGCAAAATATCCGCCTCGGTGTTCAACCAGCGGGCCAGGATCACCTTCTGCTGGTTGCCGCCGCTGAGGCTGGTGATGAGGTCCGAATCTCCATTGCAGCGGATGTTCAGCATGCCCCGCAGCCGCTCAAATTTCTGCCGCTCCATTTTCTTGCGGATCAGCGGCTTCTTCGCCGAGAGCGTGTGCTCGGACACATAGTTGTTCTCCAGCAGCGTAAAGTCCGGCAGGATGGAGTTCTCCTTGCGGTTGGCGGCGATCATGGCGATCTTGTTGCGCATCGCCTTGTGAATGCGGTTGCCCGCCACCGCCGTGCCCATGACCTTGCAGCTTCCGCCGGTCTCCGGCATCACGCCGAAGATGGTCTGCATCAGTTCGCTCACACCCGCGCCCTTCAGGCCGGTGAAGCCCACAACCTCGCCGCGGCGGATGCTGAGATTCACATTCTCAAAGCCGTGGCCGGAGTAATTTTCCAGTTCAAGAATCGGTTCGCCCAGCTCGCGGGGCGTGTAAATCTCCGAATCGGAGTAGCTGTTGCCCACCATCAGCTTCGTGACTTCCGTGGGCGTGATTTCGGCGATTTCGCCGCTGCGGATCATCTGTCCGTTGCGCAGCACGGTGTAGCGGTTCGCGATGGTGAAGATCTCCGTCATCTTGTGCGAGATGAAGATGAAGGACTTGCCGCTCTCCTGCAGATGGCGCACAATGCCGAACAGGTGCTCGATTTCCTTGTTGTTCAGCGCCGTGGTGGGCTCGTCCAGAATCAGCAGCTTGGCGTTGGCGTGCAGCGCCTTCGCGATCTCCAGCAGCTGCTTCTTGCTGGTCTCCAGTTCGCTTACCATGGCGGTGGGGTCGATGTCCACGCCCAGCTCCTGAAACAGCTCGTGGGTCTGGGCGATCATGCGCTTCTTGTCCAGCGTGCCGGCCTTGGTCAGCAGCTCCTTGCGAAGAAAGATGTTTTCGTAGACCTTGAGATCGTTGAAAAGATTCAGCTCCTGATGAACGAAGGCGATGCCCGCCTGTTCGGAGGACTGAACCGTGACGTGATCCATTTCCTGACCGTCAAAGACAATCTTGCCGGCATCGCGGGTATATACGCCGGCCAGGATGTTCATCAGGGTGGATTTGCCCGCGCCGTTTTCGCCCAGCAGCGCATGCACCTCGCCCTTGCGCACCGAAAAATCCACCTTGTCCAGCACGGTCACCCCAAAGAATGCCTTCGTGATCCCTGACATTTGGAGTATATCCATGTTCCATTCTCCCCTTGCTTTTTAAAGACGCCCGGCAGCAAGATCCGCCGGGCGCTCGATAAGCCCCATTTTTTGCGCGGGCGCAGCAAGGATGCCGCGCCCGCAATCAGGGATTATTCGGCAGCAACGGCGTCGCCGAAGCCGCGGAAGTCGTTGACGTTGGTCGCATCGACAACGTCGACCGGGATGACGTGGTCCTTGGTGACCTCGCCGCCGTCCAGATAGGTGATCATGTCGTCGCAGGCGATCTGGATCATGGCCGGATCGTAGGTGACGGTGAACAGGTCGGCAAGACCCGCAACCTCAGCGGCGTAGTCCTTCTGATGGATGCCCTTGATGACGGAGTACATCTCGTTCAGACCGGAGGAGGAGGCCAGGTGCACGCCGGCGGCGAGGAAGGCTTCCTTCTTGGCGGTGTCGATCTCGGAGGACTTCAGGGCCTCCAGGATGCCCATGCCGATCTCATCGTCGTGGGTGAAGATCCACTTGTACTCGGCGATCTCCTCAACGGTACGGCTGTCCAGCCACTCGGTGAAGAGCTTCTTGCCCTCGCTGCGGCTCCATCCGGTGTAGGCAGTGGACTCGATGGCGTCCACCTGCTCCTGGGTCCAGCCGTTCTCCAGCAGCACGCCGAAGAAGCCGTCGTTGCGCATCTGCGGCACGGAGGAGTTGTCACCGGGCATGATCAGGATCTTGTCGCCCGGAACCATGCCGGCAGCGATGAAGCGCTTCGCGGTCTCGGCGCCGATGCCCTCGTTGTCGCCCTTGACGGAGGCAACAGCCTGCTCGGCCACGGTGTCGATGACGCGGTCAAACATGACGAACGGGATGCCGGAGTCGGCCAGCTTCTTCATGGTCGTCTCCAGGGTGTTGTCCTGGGGCAGGATGACGATGGACTTGGCGGACTCGTTCTCGATGATGTCCTCAACCTGGGAGATCTGGTTCGCCGGATCGGCGGAAGAGATGACCTTGGCGGTGTACTTGCCCTCGGCGTTGATGGCCTCGGCCTTTTCCTCGGCGTAGGTCAGCACAGCGCCGGTCCAGCCGTGGTCGGCATTGGGAACGAGAATGGCGATATCGGTGCCGGCTGCAAAGGCAGCTGCGGAGCACACGAGCATCAGAGCGAGCAACAGAGCAACAATCTTCTTCATGGTTATCCTCCTATTTTTATCGGCTGTGCGCCGATAGAATCGCTATGTACCGGTTTACTTTACATCTCAACCCACTTGGAGTTGTTCGCGGCGCTCTCGATGACCGCGTGCACGAACTTCACGCCCTCAACGCCCTCGTCCACGGTGGGATAGATGAACTGGGACGCGTCCTCGCCGTTGCGCTTGGCAAGCAGCGCGGAGACGTAGTTCTGATAGAGGTTGGCAAAGGCGACGTACAGGCCTTCCGGATGTCCGGAGGGAACGCGCGCGCAGGCGCCGGCCTTCTCGGTGACGGCGGGGGTGTTGCGCTGAATCAGCTGGGTCGCGCCGTTCTTGGGCGTATAGCGCACCACGTCCGGCGTCTCCTGCGCCCACTCCAGCGAGCCCTTGTCGCCGTAGATGCGCACCGCCAGGCCGTTGCAGTGGCCCGCGGCCACCTGGCTGCACCAGTATGCGCCGTTCGCGCCGTTGTCGTACTCCACGATGATGTTGGCGTTGAGATCCAGGGCCTTTCCGTAGGTGTTGGTGGTGGCCAGCAGGCGCTTGATCTTCAGCCCAGTGATGAAGCCAACGTAGTTCTCAATGTGGGTGCCGATGTCGCCCACGCAGTTGGATGCGCCCGTCATCTTGGGATCGGTGCGCCACACGGCCATGTTCAATTCGGCCTTGTTGTCCGGATCCAGCTCGTCCAGCAGCCAGTCCTGGGCGTACTCCGCGTTGACGGACACGACCTTGCCGATCTTGCCCTCGGCGACCATCTCGCGCATGACGCGGGACATGCAGTAGCCGGTGTAGCCGTGGGTCACGCCGAACAGCAGATCCTTCTCCTCCGCGGTGCGCTTGAGATCCTCCGCCTGCTCCACGGTGAAGCACAGCGGCTTTTCGCACACCACGTTGATGCCGGCCTCCAGGAAGGCCTTGGCCACCGGATAGTGGGTGCTGTTGGGGGTCACGATGGACACGAAGTCGATGCCGTCGTCGCGGGCGGCCTCCTTCTGCGCCATCTCCTTGTAATCTGCATACACGCGCTCGGGATCCAGGCAGTAGGTCTCGCCGGTCTCCTTGTTGAGCGCCTCGCGGGTGCTGAAGCAGCCTGCGACCAGCTCCACGCGGGGATCAAAGTTGATGGCCTTGCGGTGCACCTCGCCGATGAAGGCCTGCATGCTGCCGCCGACCATGCCGTAACGAATCTTCTTAGCCATACTTACGCTCCTTTTCCGCGCGGATCAGTTCGCAATCGCGTCGTCAAACTTGAAGGTGGAGGGCTTGAAGTCCACCTTGTGCACGAAGGCCGCGGCCTCGGTGGCGCCGTCGATGCGATCCATGCCGCTGTCCTCCCACTCCACGGAGAGCGGGCCATCGTAGCCGCCGGCGTTGAGCACGCGGATGATCTCCTCAAAGTTCACATCACCGTGGCCCAGCGAGCGGAAGTTCCAGCCGCGGCGCAGGTCGCCGAAGTCGATGTGGGAGCCCAGCAGGCCGCTGCGGCCGTCCAGCGTGACGGCGGCGTCCTTCATGTGGACGTGGTACACGCGGTCGATGAAGTCCTGCAGGAACAGGTGCGGCTTGATGCCCTGCCAGATCAGGTGGCTGGGGTCGAAGTTCAGGCCGAACTCGGGGCGATCCGCAAACTTCTCCAGCAGCTTCTTGGTGGAATAGTAGTCAAAGGCGATCTCGCCGGGGTGCACCTCCAGCGCGAACACCACGCCGTGCTTCTTGAACTCGTCCAGGATGGGCGTCCACAGGCGCACGATCTCGTCGAAGCCGTCCTCGACCATCTGCTCGGTGGTCTGCGGGAAGGAGTAGAGATAGCGCCAGATCGGGGAGCCGGTGAAGCCGGTGATGATCTTCACGCCGAACTTCTCCGCCACGGCGGGGGCCTTCTTCATGGTCTCGATGCCCCAGTTGCGGATGGCCTCAGGCTGATCCGCCAGAGCTGCGGGCGCAAAGTTGTTCAGGCGCGGATCGGGCGCATCGCCCACGCACTGGCCGATGATGTGGCAGGCCAGCGCCTTCATGATCAGGCCGTTCTTCTCCAGGTTTTCCTTGATCCAGGCCACGTAGGCGTCGTCCGTCAGGGCGCGGTCGATATCGATGCCGTTGCCCCAGCAGGCCACTTCCAGGCCGTCATAGCCCATCTTCTTGGCGAGCACGCACAGCTCGTCAAACGGCAGATCCGCCCACTGGCAGGTGCAGAGCGTTACAGGTCTTCCCATATTTTTCTACCTCCGTTTTCATCTCGTCAGATTCTAGCACAACCCCAATCTTACCGATTCGTGCACGTGCACATGGCATCATGCTGTTATCTATATCATACAACTTTATACCACCATTGTCAACTCAAACTTAACATCAAAATGCTTCCTCACTCATATTTTCCGCAATAAAAAAACGCGCCTGTCTGTAACAAGCATTCCCCCGCAGGCGCATTCGTGCGCGCCGGATTTGCGCCGCTCATATCCTTCCGCACACAAAGAGACCCGGAGCATTCGCTGCTCCGGGCCTTTCGATTTATTTTCTGCACAAACAGATTTTTCGGCTCGCCGATCAGTCGTCCTGCAGGGCCGCGTAGCCCTCCTCGCCGGTGCGGACGCGGATGACGTTCTCCACGTCGTAGACGAAGATCTTGCCGTCGCCGATGTGGCCGGTGTAGAGCACCTTCTTGGCGGTCTCGATGACCTTGCGCACGGGCACCTTGCTGACCACGATCTCCACCTGCACCTTGGGCAGCAGGCTGACCTCCACGGCGACGCCGCGGTAGTACTCGGGCTTGCCCTTCTGCGTGCCGAAGCCCATGACGTGGGAGACGGTCATGCCGGTGATGCCGATGCCGTTCATGGCGTTCTTCAGGGCCTCCAGGCGGGCCTCCTTGCAGACGATCTCCACCTTGGTGAACTTGGGGTTGTCGTCGCTGAAGGTGGGCATCTTCTTGACCGGAATGGCCTCGGCGGCGGGCACGTCGCCGGTGACGACGCTGACCTCGCCCTCGTCCACGGAGGTGGTGTCGGGCAGCATGGCGAATCCGGCGTAGGCGCTCGGCAGGCCGTGCTCGGAGATGTCCAGACCGGCGATCTCATCCTCGGCGGATGCGCGCAGACCGATGGTGTGCTTCAGGACCAGGAACACGATGGTGATGACGATGGCAACGTAGATGGCGACCGTGACAACGCCCAGAATCTGGGTGCCGAAGAACTTGAAGCCGCCGCCGTAGAACAGGCCCTTGTCGGTAGACACGCCGGTGGCGAACAGGCCGGTCATGATGGTGCCCAGCGCGCCGCACACGCCGTGGACGGAAATTGCGCCCACCGGATCGTCGATCTTGACGACCTTATCGAAGAACTCGATGGAGAGCACGACCATGAAGCCGCAGACGATGCCGATGATGGCCGCGCCGACGGGGCTGACCGCGTCGCAGCCGGCGGTGATGCCCACCAGACCGGCGAGGGCGGCGTTGTAGGTCATGGACACGTCGGGCTTCTTGTAGCGGATCCAGGTGAAGATCAGCGTCACGCAGCAGGCGACCGCCGCGGCGATGTTGGTGTTGAAGAACACCAGGCTGGCGCTCTCAACCAGGCCGTCGCTGTCCATGCCGACGGTGGAGGTGCCGTTGAAGCCGAACCAGCAGAACCACAGGATGAATACGCCCAGTGCGGCGATGCTCAGGTTGTGGCCCAGGATGGCCTTGGGCTTGCCGTTCTTGTCGTACTTGCCGATGCGGGGCCCTAGGATCTTTGCGCCGATCAGCGCGCACACGCCGCCGACCATGTGAACCGCCGTGGAACCGGCGAAGTCATGGAAGCCCAGCTCAGCCAGCCAGCCGCCGCCCCAGATCCAGTGACCGGAGATGGGGTAGATGAACAGCGAGATCGCAGCGGAGTAGATGCAGTAGGCGCTGAACTTGGTGCGCTCGGCCATTGCGCCGGAGACGATGGTGGCTGCGGTGGCACAGAACACGGTCTGGAAGATCGCGTAGGCCCACAGCGGAACGCCCGCCGGCAGCACATGGCTGTAATCCTTCATGATCATGGGATCGATCCAGCCGAACAGGGCCGTGCCGGAACCGAACATGATGCCGAAGCCCACCAGCCAGAACATCGGCGTGCCGATGCAGAAGTCCATCAGGTTTTTCATCAGGATGTTTCCGGTATTCTTCGCCCGGGTGAAGCCGGCCTCACACATGGAGAAGCCCGCCTGCATGAAGAACACCAGTGCAGCTCCCAGCAGTACCCAAATCGTGTTGACAGAACTGTACGTCATAGTATCCCATCCTTCCCTAAGTCCTATCTATATCAGAAAAAGGGAGCCTCGACCGCCTTACGGCGCTGTCAAGACTCCCTTGTCCTGCCTCTGTGAAGTTGTGTCAGTCCATCAGATCCGCGTCGATCTCCTCCGCGGCGGCCCTGCCGTCCGCGATGGCGCGCACCACCAGCGACTGGCCCGTGCGCATGTCTCCGGCTGCGTACAGTCCGGGCGCGATGCGGTGACCACGCTCGGTCTCCGGCACGCCCCGGGGCGTGAGCTTCAGCGAAAATGCCTCTGCCGCCTTCGTTTCGCAGCCCAGGAAGCCCGCCGCGATCAGCAGCAGCTCGCAGGGAAGCTCGCGTTCGCTGCCGGGTTCCGGAACGAACCGGCCCTCGGCGTTGCGCTGCATGTGGGCGACGATTACGCCGCGAAGCTTGCCCGCGTCGTCCGTCAGCACGCGCTGCACGCTGGTCTCGAAGATTCGGGGATCGCCGCCCTGCTTTTCGGCGGCCTCCAGCTGGCCGTAGTCGGTGCGCAGCGTGCGCGGCCATTCCGGCCAGGGGTTGTTCTTCAGGCGCTCCACCGGCGCGGCGGGCATCAGCTCCAGCTCCGTGACCGATGCGCAGCCCTGGCGCAGGCAGGTGCCCACGCAGTCGTTGCCCGTGTCGCCGCCGCCCACGACGATGACGTGCTTTCCCTCGGCGGTGATCTCCGGCTTCCTGCCGTCCATCAGTGCCTTGGTGGCCTCGGTGAGGTAATCCACCGCGAAGTGCACGCCCTGCGCGTCCTCGCCCGGTGCGCCCAGTCCCCTGGGACGGCGTGCGCCGCCGCAGAGCACCACCGCGTCGTAGCCCGCGATGACCTGCGCGTCCGCCTCGGTGTTCAAGAGGAAGCTCACGCCCTCCGCCTCCATCAGACGAATCCTGCGCGCCACGACCTCCTTGGGCAGCTTCATGTTCGGAATGCCGTACTGAAGCAGTCCGCCCGGACGGTCCGCCCGCTCGATGACGGTGACGCTGTGGCCGCGCCGGTTCAGATAGTCCGCCGCCGCCAGGCCCGAGGGGCCGGAGCCCACCACCGCCACGCGCTTTCCCGTGCGCACGGCGGGGATGCGGGGCTGAATCAGTCCCCGGCGGAAGCCCTCTTCAATCAGGTAGAGCTCGTCGTCGCGGGTGGTGACGGAGCCGTGATCCGCCAGCATGCACGCCTTTTCGCACAGCGCCGGGCACATGCGGCCCGTGAATTCGGGGAAGCTGGCCGTCTTGGTCAGGCGGCGGATGGCCTCCTCGATCTCCCCGCGATAGAGCAGATCGTTCCACTCCGGGATCAGGTTGTGCAGCGGACAGCCGTAGTTCGACTGGCAGTAGGGCACGCCGCAGTTCATGCAGCGGGCCGCCTGCTCGCGGCGCTGTTCATCCGTGCACAGGCTGTGCAGGAATTCAAAATCCTGCATGCGCTCTCTCTCCGGTCGGAAGGGATTTTCACAGCGCTCGTATTCCAGAAAACCTGTCGTCTTTCCCATGCGCTCACCTTCCTTCCAGCAGCTTCTTGTATTCGGTGGGGATAATCAGCTTGAACCTGGCAAGACTTGCCTCGAAGTCATCGAGGATCGCCCTCGCCTTCGGGGAGCCCGTCCACCTGAGATGGTTCTCCAGGATGCCGCGCAGCTCCTGCGCACCTTCGCCGGAAACCGCCTCCACCCCGACCATCGCCCGGTTGAGCCGTCCCTCCAGCTCGCCGGTCTCGTCCAGCACGTAGGCCAGTCCGCCGGACATGCCCGCCGCGAAGTTGTCGCCAACGCTGCCCAGGATCACCGCGCGTCCGCCGGTCATGTACTCGCAGCCGTGGTCGCCCACGCCCTCTGCGACGGCAGTCGCACCGGAATTGCGCACGCAGAAGCGTTCGCCCGCGGTGCCCGCGATGTAGACCTCGCCCTTCGTCGCGCCGTAGAGCGCCACGTTGCCGATCAGCGCATCTCCATTGTTCCAGCTGCCGTCATCCGGCGGACAAACGACGATCGTGCCGCCGGAGAGACCCTTGCCCAGATAGTCGTTGGCCTCGCCGGTGAGCCGCAGCGCCAGATTCTGGGGCAGGAAGGCTCCGAAGGACTGTCCGCCGCAGCCCTGTACGTCCAGCGTCCGCTGCTGACCATGGGGCTGCGCCTTCAGCATGGCCGCGCCCAGCAGGGTACCGAAGCTCCGGTCGGTGTTGCGCAGCACGGCGTGCTCCTGCGGAACAGATGCATCCGCGCGGCTGTCCAGCTTGAAATCGTAGGCCTTCTGCTTGATGCAGTGGCGGTTCTCGGAAAATGCGGTCAGTTCGGTCAGATCCAGCGGGCTTTCGTCCTTGATCTTCAAGAGATCGGCACGGCCCACCAGCTCGTCCACGCTGCGCGCGCCCAGTTTTGCCATGATGCCCCGCAGCTGCTCGGCCACGAAGAACATGAAGCGTTCCACGTACTCCGGCTTGCCGATGAAGCGCTTGCGCAGCTCCGGATTCTGGGTGGCGATGCCGAAGGGGCAGCTGTCCAGGCTGCATACGCGCATCATGCGGCAGCCCATGGTCACCAGCGGCGCAGTTGCGAAGGCGAATTCCTCCGCGCCCAGCAGCATGGCCACGGCCACGTCGCGTCCGGTCATGAGCTTGCCGTCGGTCTCCAGCGCGACCATCTCGCGCAGGCCGTTCTTGCACAGCACCTGATGCGCCTCCGCGAGGCCCAGCTCCCAGGGAAGTCCCGCGCCATGGATGGAGGTCAGCGGTGCAGCGCCCGTGCCGCCCTCGCCGCCGGAGATCAGGATCACCTGCGCGCCGGCCTTGGCCACGCCCGAGGCCACCGTGCCCACGCCGGTCTCGGAGACCAGCTTCACGGAAATGCGCGCATCCCGGTTGGCGCACTTCAGATCGTAGATCAGCTGCGCCAGATCCTCGATGGAGTAGATGTCGTGGTGCGGCGGCGGGGAGATCAGCGAGATTCCCGGTGTGGAGCAGCGCGTGCGCGCCACCCACGGCTTCACCTTTGCACCCGGCAGATGGCCTCCTTCGCCGGGCTTCGCGCCCTGGGCCATCTTGATCTGAATTTCGTTTGCGGAGAGCAGGTACTCCTCCGTCACGCCGAAGCGCCCCGAGGCTACCTGCTTGATGGCGGAATTGAGCTTCGTGCCGAAGCGCTCCGGCAGTTCGCCGCCCTCGCCGGTGTTGGACTTGCCGCCGATGTGGTTCATGGCCTCGGCCATGCACTCGTGCGCCTCCTGGGAGAGCGACCCGTAGGACATCGCGCCGGTCTTGAAGCGGTGCACGATCTCGCTCGCGGGCTCCACCTCAGAAAGCGGAATCGCCGTGCAGTCCTCGAAGCGGAAGTCCAGCAGCGAACGGATGGTGCGGGAGCCGTCCTTCAGGATGAGGTCGGAGTAGCGCTCGAACAGCGCGAAATCGTCGTTCCACACGGCCTGCTGCAGCGTGTGCACCACCTCCGGGGTGTAGAGGTGCTCCTCCGCCAGCTTGCCGGTGCGCAGCCGGTGCAGGCCCACGCTGTCCAGCGTCGGGTCGAGGTCTGCCCCATCGGTCACAAAGGCGTGGTCGTGGTGCCAGCGCACGGCCTCCTCCAGGTGCGCAAGGTTCACGCCGCTCAGGCGGCAGGGCGTGTTGGTGAAGTACTTATCCACCAGGTCGTGATCCAGGCCGATGCACTCAAAGAGCTGTGCGCTCTGATAGGCCTGAATGGTGGAGACGCCCATCTTGGAGGCGATGTGCAGGATGCCCGCGGTCAGGGCCTTGTTGTAGTTGGCAATCGCCGCGTCCGCGTCCAGCTTCAGCGCGCCCTTTTTGCACAGATCGGCGATGCAGGCCTGCGACAGGTAGGGGTTCACCGCCCGCGCACCGTAGCCGATCAGCGCGGCCAGCTGGTGGGTGTCCCTGGGTTCGCCGCTCTCCAGAATCACGGACACCGCCGTGCGGCGTTTGCTGCGAATCAGGTGCTGCTCCAGTGCGGACACCGCCAGCAGCGAGGGAATCGCCATGTGGTCTTTATCCACGCCGCGATCCGAGAGGATCACCACGTTTGCGCCGCCCTCGTAGGCCGCGTCGCAGGCCCGGAACATGCCCTCCACCGCATCCTCCAGCGAGGTTTCGCGGCCGTAGAGCAGCGAGACGGTCTCCACCTGGAAGCCCGGCAGATCCATCTCACGAATCTGATCCAGCTCCGCGCAGGTGAGGATCGGGGTCTCCAGCTCGAGCACGCGGCAGTTCTCCGCCGTGGGCTCCAGCAGGTTGCCGTCGTCGCCCACGTAGACGGAACAGTCCGTCTTGAGCTTCTCGCGCAGCGCATCGATGGGCGGGTTGGTCACCTGCGCAAAGCGCTGCTTGAAGTAGGAGGACAGCGGCGGATGCCTGCGGGACAGCGCCGCGATGGGCTCGTCCGCACCCATGGACGCGATGGGCTCGCCGCCCTTCTCCGCCATGGCCATCAGCACGTCCCGAACGTCCTCGTGGGTAAATCCGAAGGCCTTGCACAGCTGCGTGCGCTCCGAATCCGAATATTCCTTCGCCCGCCGGGCGGGCTGCTTCAGATCGCCCAGGGTGTGCACGCCCTTGCGGAGCCAATCTCCGTAGGGAAGCACCCCGGCGAACTCTTTCTTAATTTCCTCCGCCCCGGCAAAGCGCCCGGAGCGCAGGTCGGCCATCAGCAGATCGCCCGCGCGCAGCCTCCAGCGGCGCACGATGTTCTCGTTCTCCTCGTACAGCACGCCCGCCTCGGAGGACAGAATCAGGCGATTGTCCTTCGTCAGCGTGCAGCGCATGGGGCGCAGGCCGTTGCGGTCCAGCGAGGCGCAAACCACGTCGCCGTCGGAGTAGAGCACCGCGGCGGGGCCGTCCCAGGGCTCCATCATGGTGGCATAGTAGCGGTACAGATCCTTCCAGGGCGTGTCATAGGACTTGCCCTGCCAGGGCTCCGGCAGCAGCACCATGCCCGCCAGCGGCAGCGGCATGCCGTTCATCGTGAGGAACTCCATGGTGTTGTCCAGCATCATGGAATCCGAGCCGCCCACCTGCACCACGGGATAGACCTTCTCCATCGCCGCATCCAGCGCATTGGAGTGCATGGTCTCCTCGCGGGCCAGCATGCGGTCGGCGTTGCCGCGGATGGTGTTGATCTCGCCGTTGTGCAGCAGCATCCGATGGGGATGGGCCTTCGGCCAGCTAGGCTCGGTGTTGGTGGAGAAGCGGGAGTGCACCATCGCCAGCGCGGAGGTGTAGTCCGCACTGCGCAGGTCGTCGTAGAAGGTGCGCAGCTGGGTCACCAGCATCATGCCCTTGTAGACGATGGTGCGGCTGGACAGGGAGCACACATAGCTGAACAAAGCACTGCGCGATGGCGGGCATCGTGCGTCGCGCACCCTCGCCCAGAATTTCGGGACGGCAGGGCACGTCGCGCCAGCAGATCAGGTGAAGTCCCTCCTGCACAGCGGCAGCTTCCATCGCCCTGCGAACCTGTTCCATTTCCAGGTTCTCGGGCACAAAGAGCATGCCAACGCCGTAATCGCCGGCATCCCCCAGCTTCCAGCCGTTCTCTGCGGCCCAGGCGGCGAACAGAGCGTGGGGAAGCTGCGTCAGCACGCCCACGCCGTCGCCCGTGGTTCCCAGGGCGTCGCAGCCGGCGCGGTGTGCCAGGCGCTCCACGATCGTCAGCGCGTCCGAAACCGTCTTATGACTCCTTTGTCCGGACAGATCCACCACGGCGCCAACGCCGCAGGATTCATGTTCCATTTGCGCATCGTAGAGTGGGTACTGTTTCATGGCAAGCTCTCTCCATTCAATATGCGGCGGGCACTCTCGGTCATCTTGATGCCCAGGCGCATGCTCATGCGCTGCAGGGCCTGATGTGCCTGCTGCTCAGTATATCCGCTGCCGCCCATCAGCAGCGCTTTCGCCTCTTCAATCAGTTGCTTCTCTTCGGGGGTTCTCCGGGGCATGCGCATGTAGTGCAGCTGCACCAGCATGTTGACCGCGCTGGTCAGCTCACCCCGGGTGAAGGGCACCGGCAGGCGGAACAGCGCGTAGTGTTCGCACCGCTCCAGCTGATCCGGCTTGCCCAGCACCAGCATCAGCACCTGATCTCCCAGGTCGTAGGCCAGCTCATCCACCGTGCGATCCGGAAAGCGCGTGCCGCACACCAGGATGCCGTCGTGACAGGCGTCGAAGGCGCGCATGACTTCGTTTCCGGTCGCACACTTGCGGAACACCTGCAAGCCAGATCCATCCAGCACGGACGCGATCTGTTCACACTTCCTCGCATCCGCAAACGCGACAATGATCTTGGCCATGATCTCACCCCTAAATCAACATTTTGTAAGATGTACACTGGGATCGGGCGATATTTTGGGTTTCGATTTCCCTGAAATGCCGCGGGCGCAGTTTCTTGGCTGCGCCCGGGTTTTTCAAAGGCTCCGTTGCCCCGCACATGCGGAGCAGGGCGCATCAATAGGTAATCAGGTACTTGGAGATCTCCCAGTTGCTCACATGGGTGCGATAGGCGTCCCACTCGGCGTACTTGCCCTCGGTGTAGTGGCTCACCACGTGATCGCCCAGGGCTTCGCAGATCAGCTCGTCCGCCTTCAGGGCGTCCACAGCATCCTTCAGGGAGCCCGGCAGGCTCTTGATGCCCTTGGCGTCGCGGGTGGCCTCGTCCATGGCGAAGATGTTCTCGGTGATCTCATCCGGCGGGGTGAGGCCCTTCTCGATGCCGTCCAGACCGGCGGCCAGGCACACGGCCAGCGCCAGGTAGGGGTTGCAGGTCGGGTCGGGGCAGCGCAGCTCCACGCGGGTCGCCTGACCGCGGGCCGCCGGGATGCGGATCAGGGCGCTGCGGTTGCTGGCGGACCAGGCCAGATAGCAGGGCGCTTCATAGCCGGGAACCAGGCGCTTGTAGGAGTTGACCAGCGGATTGGTGATGGCTGCCATGCCGCACACGTGCTTGAGCAGGCCGGCGATGAAGGAGTAGGCCTCCTTGGAGAGCTTGCGGCTGTCGTCGGGATCGAAGAACACGTTCTTGCCGTCCTTGAACAGGGACATGTTGGTGTGCATGCCGCTGCCGTTGATGCCGAACACCGGCTTGGGCATGAAGGTGGCATGCAGGCCGTTCTTCTGGGCCAGGGTCTTGACCGCCAGCTTGAAGGTCATGATGTTGTCGGCAGCGGTCAGCGCCTCGGCGTACTTGAAGTCGATCTCGTGCTGGCCCTGGGCAACCTCGTGGTGGGAAGCCTCGATCTCGAAGCCCATCTGCTCCAGCGCCAGGCAGATCTCGCGGCGGGTGCTCTCGCCGTGATCCAGCGGGCCAAGATCGAAGTAACCGGCCTCGTCGGAGGTGGTGGTGGTGGGGTTGCCGGCCTCATCGGTCTGGAAGAGGAAGAACTCGCACTCCGGGCCCACGTTGAAGGAGTAGCCCATGTCGGCGGCCTTCTTCAGCACGCGCTTGAGCACGCCGCGGGGATCGCCCACGAAGGGGGTGCCGTCCGGATTGTAAACGTCGCAGATCAGGCGGGCAACCTTACCGTGCTGCGGTCTCCAGGGAAGCACCGTGAAGGAATCCAGATCCGGATAGAGGTACTGGTCGGACTCGTGGATGCGGACGAAGCCTTCAATGGAGCTGCCGTCGATCATGATCTGGTTGTTGACAGCCTTCTCAATCTGGGAAGCGGTGATGGCGACATTCTTCAGCTGACCGAAAATGTCGGTGAACTGCATGCGGATGAACTCCACGTCTCCCTCGCGAACCAGGCGGATGATGTCTTCCTTGCTGTACTTACTCATGACTGCGACCTCCTCAAAAATCTGTCGGAAAATAGAAAAAGAGCAAACCGGACGCTCAACATCGCCCCTTTGCTCTGTTGCGGGTATCATAACAGAATTCACCACGGCTGTCAAGACTTTTTTGCAAGCGAGAAATGTTGATTTTTCGTTTCTTCGGCCTATTTCCGAGTTTTTTCCGATATATGACGACAGAAATGAATGTTAAATGAAATTAAACTTGCAATTCCCCATTGACAGCGCCGTCAGATTGTGCTAAGATTCACCCAATTTCAAACGCAGACGCGATGAGGAAGAAAAGTAGGCAGGTTCGAGCAATTCGAAATAATTTGTGGCCACAGAGAGCGGGCGGCGCTGAGAGTCCCGTGCACAAGCCTGGTGAAAGAACCCTTCCGAGCCCAAACCCAAAGCGATGGTGCAAGTAGGGGCGGCGTGGAGACGGCACGTTACAACCGTCGGGGCTTGATGGAGCCCGCTAAGAAGCAAATCAGGTGGCACCACGGATCGGCGGCATTCGTCCTGAAACAGAGGACGGGCCGCAAGAATTTCGGAGGTGCATTTTTTATGTGTTCTATCTTTGGCATTGAGAGCAAGACGATTCCCATGGAGCAGATGCAGGCCAGCTTCGATCGCACGATCTCCCGCGGGCCGGACATGTCCCGCATGATCGAGGTGGCGTGCGGCTATCTGGGCTTCCACCGCCTGGCCATCATGGGTCTGGACGCGCGCGGCATGCAGCCCTTCGAGCTGGACGGCAGCTACGTGGTCTGCAACGGTGAACTCTACGGCTTCCGCCCGGTGCGCGAGCGTCTGAAGGCGAAGTACAGCTTCCAGGGCGAGTCCGACTGCGAGATCCTTCTGCCCCTGTACCGTGAGTACGGACTGGAGATGTTCAAGGCGCTGGACGCGGAGTTTGCACTGATCATTTACGACGCGCAGCGCAGATCCTTCGTGGCCGCGCGCGATCCCATCGGCATCCGCCCGCTGTACTATGGAGTGCTTGCCGACGGCGGCATGGCCTTCGCCAGCGAGCCCAAGAACCTGGTGGGCCTGTGCAAGACCATCCTCCCCTTCCCGCCCGGCTGCTACTGGGCCGACGGCGCGTTCACCCGCTACGCCGATCCCGCCCACGTGGATCAGTTCCAGATGACCAGCATCGACGACGCCTGCAGCCATCTGCGTCAGCTTCTGATCGAGGGCGTGGAGAAGCGCCTGGACGCCGACGCGCCGGTGGGCTTCCTGCTCAGCGGCGGCCTGGACAGCTCCCTAGTGTGCGCCATCGCGGCAAAGTCCCTGGGCAAGAAGATCCGCACCTTCTCCATCGGCATGGACGTGGACGCCATCGACCTGAAGTACGCCCGCAAGGTGGCCGACTTCATCGGCAGCGACCACACCGAGGTCATCATCAGCGAGAAGGACGTTCTGGACGCGCTGGAGCCGGTGGTGGAGCTGCTGGGCACCTACGACATCACCACCATCCGCGCCAGCATCGGCATGTACCTGGTCTGCAAGTACATTCACGAGAACACCGATGTCCGCGTACTGCTGACAGGCGAGATCTCCGACGAGCTCTTCGGCTACAAGTACACCGACTTTGCGCCCGACGCCGCCGCCTTCCAGGAGGAGGCCGAGAAGCGCATCCGCGAGCTGCACATGTACGACGTGCTCCGCGCCGACCGCTGCATCTCCGTCAACTCCCTGGAGGCCCGCGTGCCCTTCGGCGACCTTGCCTTCGTGCACTACGCCATGTCCATCGATCCCGCCATGAAGATGAACAGCTACGACATGGGCAAGTACCTGATCCGCAAGGCCTTCGCCGACGATCACCTGCTGCCCGAGGAGATTCTGTGGCGGCAGAAGGCAGCCTTCAGCGACGCAGTGGGCCACTCCATGGTGGACGACCTGAAGGCCCTGGCCGCGCGCAGCTACACCGACGCGGAATTTGAGGACAAGCGCATGCAGTACGACCACGCCCGCCCCTTCACCAAGGAGAGCCTGCTCTACCGCGAAATCTTCGAGAAGTACTACCCCGGACAGTCCCACATGGTGGTGGACTTCTGGATGCCCAACAGGACCTGGCCGGGCTGCGACGTGGACGATCCCTCCGCGCGCGTGCTGAAGAACTACGGCGACAGCGGCAAGTGACGTCCGTCCAACACGGACAATCCGCCGGACTTGACAAGCAACGGCAAATCCATTACACTGAATTCAGATGAATTTGCACAGCAAGCTGTGCCCGCCCCTGAGACGGAGAAAAATTCTCCCGGGGCGGGCTTTTTGCGGGCTGCAAGCGGAGGAGGAGAAGAGATGATTTACAACAATTTTCAGAATGAGAAGCTCTCCCTGCTGGGCTTCGGTGCGATGCGCCTGCCCTGCGACGCGGACGGCAAGGTGGACGAAGCGCAGGTCGCGGAGATGGTGCGCCTGGCCTTCGAGGGCGGCGTGAACTACATCGACACCGCGTGGCCCTACCACGGCGGACAGTCCGAGTCCGTGCTGGGCCGCGTGCTGGCGGACTACCCCCGGGACAGCTACTACCTGGCCTCGAAGTTCCCCGGACACCAGATCAGCGAGCGCTACGATCCCGCCGCCATCTTTGAGGAGCAGCTGCGCAAGTGCCGGGTGGATCACTTCGACTTCTACCTGCTGCACAACGTGTGCGAACAGTCCCTCCACACCTACGACGACCCGCGCTGGGGCATCGTGGACTACTTCCTGGAGCAGAGGAAGCTGGGCCGCATCCGCCACCTGGGCTTCTCCAGCCACGCGGGCTACGACTGCCTGAAGGACTTCCTGGATCGCTACGGCGACAAGATGGAGTTCTGTCAGATTCAGCTCAACTACCTGGATTGGACGCTTCAGGACGCGAAGGCGCGCTACGAGCTGCTCACCGAGCGCAACATTCCGGTCTGGGTCATGGAGCCCCTGCGCGGCGGCAGGCTGGCAAATCTCCCGGCGGAAAGCGCAGCGAAGCTGCATGCGCTGCGGAGCGACGAGGGCGTGCCTGCCTGGGCCTTCCGCTGGCTGCAGGGTCTGGACAACGTGAAGATGATTCTCTCCGGCATGTCCAGCATCGATCAGATGAAGGACAACCTGCGCACCTTCGTGGAGCGCAGGCCGCTGAGCGCGGAGGAGTGCGCGGCGGTGCTCGACGTCGCCGAGGGTCTGAAGAACAGCGTGCCCTGCACCGCCTGCCGCTACTGCTGCGACGGCTGCCCACAGGGGCTGGACATCCCGAAGCTCATCTCCGCCTGCAACGACTACCGCTACGCCGCCAGCTTCAACGTCTCCATGTCCATCGAAGCCCTGCCGGAGGACAAGCGCCCCTCGGCCTGCCTCGGCTGCGGCGCATGCGCACAGGTCTGCCCCCAGAAGATCGACATCCCCGGGGTCTTGAAGGACTTCAGCGAGGCCCTCGCCAAGCAGCCCACCTGGGCCGAAATCTGCCGCCAGCGCGAGGAAGCCCAGCGCAAGAACCGCAGCTGATCTACGCTGCAAGGCGGATTCCTTAGCGGAAACCGAGCGCATGCCGGCATTTCTTTCCAGCCTGTTAGCGCGCTTTCATCGTATAATGGAGCCGGAACCGGATCTCACACCTTCGGCTCCGCATTCCCGGGCGGCGAGGCTCTCGCATTCCGCCTTCGCCGTCCGAGACCATACGTTGGAGGCGATACAATGCACAGCGAAGCCTATCTGGAAGCCCGAAAGGAATTCATCAACTGTCTCTGCATGTCCCTGATCGGCCTGGGCGTGCCGGTCTATCTGGCCTTTAAGGAGTGGCTGCCCATCATGCGCGCCGAAAAGCGCAGGGAAAAGGGTGCGACCGCCTGAACCTGCAGAAGCAGCATACATTCCCCTCAAATCCCGGCTTTCCTCCCACACAACAGGGGCGAACCTTCCACAACGGAAGGTTCGCCCCTGTTCCCATTTGATTATGCGCAGCCGTGGATCTGCGCTGCCATGCAGTCGGCCGCACCCTCCAGGCGCAGCTCGACGCCGGCCGCATCGCGCACAAGCAGCGACTCTCCCGCCTGCAATGTCAGCTCTTCACCGCCGGCGACAACCGTGACCGCACCCGTGCAGCAGTAGACCAGCAGCGTGGTCCACGCTTCGCCTGCATCGCAGCGCAGCACCGCAGGCGCGCCGCCCAGATGCAGCGCCTTCAGCTCGCCCGTGCACGCGCCCTTGCGCAGCATCAGGTTGAAATCCGTGCACACGCCCCGGGAGACGGTGGCCGCGCCGCCGTCAAAGGCGTGAATCTGGTAGGGCTTCAGGTGCAGCGGCGCACCGCCGTCGTGCACGAGATCGATCTCCCCCTTCAGCGTCGAAATCAGCCGGTTGTAATCCGGCAGGGGCGTGAAATCGGATTCCTCCAGTTCCACCGTTGCGGAGCTGAGCCGCCAGAGAAAGCTCCGGTCGGCATAGAGCGCACCCTCCGGCGCAATGGCGATCTGGGTGGTGCTGCCGCCGGACCAGCGGCTGGTGACGTAATCCTCCCTTCGGAGGTGAATCATTCCGGAACCCATGCGCATCTCCTTTCCATGCAGCAGGCGCCCTGGACGCGGAACGCGTCCGGGACGCCTGAATCGGTTCACTTACAGGGAAGCGAGAATCTCCTGATACGCGGCATCCGCCAGCGGCAGTGCCCGCGCAAGCAGCGCCTCGCCCTTCTCGCGGTACGTGCGCGCAAATTCCTCGTCGGCAATGCCGCCGATGTTGATGCACACGTTCAGCCAGGCGCCCTGAATGGCGGAGCGCAGGTTGAGCGCGGCGCAGCCCAGATCGCTCGCAGCGCTGGCATTGGTCTTGCCCACCAGCGAGCGCACCAGCTCCAGCGCCTCACAGGCCAGCTCCATCATCGTGAAGGGGCTGATGGTGCAGCCCTTCAGCGCCGACTGCATGGCTTCCTTGCGGGCAGCCTTTTCCGCGTCGGTGGATTTGGGCATGGCGAACACCGCGGAAACCGCATTGAAGGCCTCGGTATCCCGATCGATGATGTCCACGAAGCGATCCTTCAGCGCCAGGGCCTTCTCCTGAGCGGCGCGGGCATCGGCTTCGCATTCGGCGTACTTCTTTTTTCCGATGGTCAGCGCGCAGACCATGGCGGCCAGGCCGGCGCCCAGCGCGCCGTTGAGGGCGGACGCGGATCCGCCGCCGGGCGCGGGGGCATCGGAGGCCATCAGGTCGACAAATTCGCTGACGGTCATATCAACCAGTTTCATCTGCACATTCCTCTCCGCTTACAGCAGGTTGTATTCCATGACCTGGGTGCGGTAGTTGAAGTTTTCGAGCTTGAGATAGAACTCGGCGCAATCCAGCAGGGCCTTGCCGGGAGTCAGACCCACCAGCTCGGTGCCGATGATGCGCGCGCCATAGCGGTCCGCCAGGGCCTTGACCATCTCAAAGACGTAGTAGATGGGGGTGATGTCGGTGTTGGTCAGGTTCATGGAAACCTGAGCGATGTTGCGCTCCTCCAGCATGACGCCGATGGCCTTGCAGCACTGGAAGCCGCCCTTGGCCGCACGGATGCTGTTGGCGATCTTCTTGGCAACGCTCAGATCGGAGGTATCCAGGTTGATGTTGTAGGCGATCAGCGGAATGCGCGCGCCGATGGCGATGATGCCAGCGGTGGGATGGATCTTGCGCTCGCCGAAGTCGGGCGCCCAGTCGGGATCCAGCAGCTTCTCGGGCATGCCCTCAAACTGGCCCTTGCGGCAGGTCGCCAGATTGCGGCGCTCGGGACGGCTGGCGGACTCCTCGTACAGGAAGCTGGGAACTTGCAGCTCCTCCCAGATGCGCTTTGCAACGCGCTTGGAAATCTCCACGCACTCCTCGATGGTCACATCCATGGTGGGGATGAAGGGCACTACGTCGGTGGAACCCATGCGGGGATGCTGGCCCTGATGCTTGGTCATGTCGATGGTCTCGGTGGCTTTCTTCGTCAGCTGGAAGGCGACCTCCTCGATGGCCTCCGGCGCGCCCACGATGGTGAACACGCAGCGGTTGTGGTTGCCGTCAGACTGCACATCGATCACCATGCAGTTCGGCACGCTCTTGGCCACATCCACCAGGCCCTGGAAAACGGCCTCGTCCTTCTCCTTGGAAACGCTGAAATTCGGGACGCATTCTACAAGTCTAGCCATGGATAAACCCTCCTAATCTTTCTTCAGGTCGTACTACTGTCCATACGCAAAATGCAGCGTGCGGTGGCAAAGCCGGGGGAAAGCCGCTCCTTGCAGCCGCGATCAGCCCTGGAAGCCCTGCACAAAGAACTTGATGAAGGCGACGGTCTGGGGCTGATAGATGATGTCCACCAGGAACGCGCCGACGATGGGAACGATCATGAAGGCCTTGCGGGACATGCCATACTGGTCCTTGACCGCGGTCATGTTCACGATGGCGGAAGGCGTCGCGCCCAGGCCGTGGCCGCACAGGCCCGCGCACATCACGGCAGCATCGTAGTTCTTGCCCAGGATGCGGAACACCACAAAGTAGGCGATCAGGGCCATGAACAGCACCTGGCACAGCACGACGACCAGCACGCCGCCGATCAGGCCCGCCAGCTCCCACAGACGCAGGGACATCAGGGCGATGGCCAGGTAGAGGTTGAGCATCACGTCGCCGATGCCGTCCACCAGCGGGAAGCTGAAGCGATACCAGTGCAGCTTCTCGTTGACATTGCGCACGATAACCGCGACGAACATTGCGCCGACGTAGGTCGGGAAGGACATGCCGATCAGCTTGCCGATCCAGCCGGACACCAGGGTGCCCACGGCCATGCAGACCAGGATGGCGGTGACGTTCTTGATGATGTCCAGGGAGGTCAGCGGCTCGCCCTTGGCGGCATTGACGTTGGAGACGTCCACATCGAAGTTGTCGTTCTCATCGGGGCGCAGGTTATGCTTGACGATCAGGCGACGCGCAAGCGGGCCGCCCAGCAGCACGGCGGAGATCAGGCCGAAGGTTGCGGCGGCAGCGCCCACCTCGGGGCCTGCAGCGAAGCCCATCTCGGCGAAGCTCTTGCCGTATGCGCCGGCAGCGCCGTGGCCGCCGATCATGGAGATGGCGGAAGCCAGCAGGGCGTAGGGCGCTTCGAGGCCGACCACCTTGCCGACGCCGATGCCGATGAAGTTCTGGAAGATGGAGATCACGCCCGCGATCAGCCAGTAGATGATCAGCAGCAGGCCGCCCTTCTTCAGCAGCTCGAAGCTGGCGCCCAGGCCGACCGTGGTGAAGAAGGCCAGCATGAAGGCATCCTGGAAGTAGGTGTCAAAGCTGAAGCCGAAGGTGTTGGTGATGTGTCCGATGAAGGTGATGAACATGAACAGGAAACCGCCGACCACGGGGGCGGGGATGCAGTACTTGTTCAGAACCTTGACCTTCTTCTTGATGAAGAAGCCGAGCAGCAGCAGCACGGCTGCCATCGCGCAGGTCATGATGGCGTCTGCCTTGATGTTCAGTACTTTCTCAATGATTTCGAAAGACATGTAACTTCCCTCCAATACAATCATTCGTGAGCCCGGTCCGCCTCTTGCCACGGCGAGCCGAAGATACGTCCATGCAGCTTTCCCCCCGCACCGCATTAAAATAGACGTTCCTGGCTGTATTCTAACAGAGGAACGTCTAAAAAACGTCTAATTATGATATTTGTGCATTTTTTCGATTATTCCGACATGAAGCGCTTGTTCTTGCTGTACAGTTCGCTGCTGCGGTAGCGCAGCTGGGAGGTGATGCCGTCGCGCAGGTTCCGGTTCATCTCGTCGGCCTCAAACACGTCCGGAATGCCCCCGAGCAAGCGCACGCCACGCCGGGCATACGCGTCCGCATCGTCGGTGAGCAGGGCGCCGAGCGCCGGATCGTCGCGCTGCTCCAGATCCAGATGCCGGCGCAGATGCATGCTGACGAAGCAGACGATGCCCGCCTCCAGCGGAGAATCCAGCCGGCCGGCGCAGTCCTGCGCATCCGCCAGATAGCGCGCCGACGCTTCGCCTTCGCCGTCGAGGGCCGCATAATAGGCGCAGTAGGCCGCGGCCGCCGCCCGGCCCCACAGCTCGCCCGTGCGCTCCGCCAGCGCGTGCGCCGCGCGGAACAGTTCCCGCCCGCGGCTGTGATCTCCCAGCACGAAGGTCGTGCGCCCGTAGTGCACATAGGTCCACACCAGGCCCGGAACCTCCACGTTTTTTGCAAGTCCCAGTGCGCGCTTGAAGCAGGCGCAGGCGTGGGCATATTCGTTGAGATAGCGGTGCACCCGGCCGAAATCGCTGTACACCGCCGCCAGCTGCAGCCACACGCTCCGGGAGGGCGGCAGCTCCTCCAGCAGATCCGCAGCCTCCTGCAGGTAGTACCGCGCGCGCTCATAGTCGCCACGCAGGCTGAAACAGTTGCCCCGCAGCCGATAGAAGCGGGCCTGCTGCACGGGCGTTCCCCCGCGCTCCAGCAGGCGCATGCCCGTGGACACGTAGCGCTCCGCCAGGCGCGCCGACTGCTGATACAGCGCCGATGACGCCAGCAGGTAGCATGCGCTGGCCATCAGATCCGCCGGATGTGCCTCCGGGGAACCGCTGAGCGCGCCGAGAATCTCGTAGCCCCGCTGGGTCTCCCCGTGAAACAGCGCCAAGCGGCCGCGCAGCAGCGAAAGCATCTGCTCCAGGCGCACCAGGCGCGCCGGTGCGGCGGCCTCCCTGCGCAGGGCAGCCACCTCCTGCAGGCACTGCTGCACCTCCTCGCCCAGTGCCTCCGCGCTCGCGGCCCCGCCCTGCATCTCCGCACAGCTCAGCGAGAAGGGTTCGCAGCTGCGGGCGCTGTCCAGCTCCAATGCGCGGATGCGGTACTCCAGTGCGGACAGACGCTCGCCGGCCAGGGCATAGTTCCGGGCAATTTCCCGCAGCGCGCCCTCGTTTTCGGGCAGCTCCAGCTCCACCAGCAATTCCGCCGCCTGTCGGTGCAGACGAATGCGCTGGTAGGCGGACATCCGCCCATAGACCATCTCCCGCACGCGGTCGTGCACGAAGCGATAGCAGCTGTCGCCGTCCGTGCGGCACTCCTCGATGATCTCCCGACCGCGCAGCTCCTCCAGCGCCGGATTCAGCAGCAGCACGCTCCGGCCCATCATCTCCAGCAGCAGCCGGCTGGAGACGCCCTCGGGGAACAGGCATACGCGCCGCGCCGCCTCCTCCGCCGCCGGTGAGAGCCCCCTGAGCCGGTTGGCCAGCAACTCGTCCGCCGCCTCCAGGGCCGCATGAACGTCCGGATTGTGCCGGTAAGCGCCCGTGAGTGCGGTCAGGAGCTTCAGATTGCCGCCGGTCTCGCGGTAGAAGCGCCCGGCCAGCTGTGCCGCAGCGGCGTCGCCGATTTCCCGGCGCAGCAGCTCCCGGGTCTGATCGCAGCTGAGCGGCCGCAGCGCGTACCGGTGCAGCAGTCCGTCCGCCTCCAGCTCCGCAAGCAGCCCTCGCGTGCCCTCCGGCGCGAGAATGCGGCTGGTGAGCACCGCCATCAGAAGCCCGCCCTCCACGCGCCGCAGCACGGCGTTGAGCAGCTTCAGGCTCTCGCTGTCGGCCCACTGAAGGTTCTCCACCACCAGCAGAACCCGCTCCCGTCGCCCGGCAATGGAGAACAGCGTCAGCACCGCATCCTCCAGCGCGCGGTCGCAGCAGCGCAGCGGCGCGCCGGAATCCTCGCTCAATCCCAGAAAGCTGAAGCTCTGCCCCAGGCGCTGGGCTGTGGCCGCCGGCAGCGCGGTGCCGTTCCTTCGTATATGCTCCCGCAGCGGCAGCAGAATGCGATCCCAGGCGGAAAGCGGCGCCATTTCCTCCGATTGCAGGCACTCGCAGCACACCACCGTCAGCCGGCCCAGATCCGCATTCTGCAGGAAGTGGCCGATCAGTTCGCTCTTTCCGGAGCCCAGCTCGCCCACCAGTAGCTGGTTGCAGCGCCGCGCGGCGCCCTCCGAGAAGGAAGCGGCGGCGGCGTTCAGCGCGGCATAGACCTCCTCCCGACCCACCGGCACCGGCGGCGCGGGGCGAACGTCCGGCGCCTGGGCCGTATCGTTCCAGCGGTTCAGAATCTCATAGTAGAGGAGCGTGGTGCTCTCCAGCGGATCCACGCCCAGCTCTGAAGCCAGGTTTTCCTTCAACTGCACATAGACCTGCACGGCCTGCGCATAGCGGTCGCGGCGGCACAGCTCCTCCATCAGGAAGGCCGCCATGGCCTCGTCGTAGGGATCCTCCTGCAGATACACCTTCGACCAGTGAATCGCTTCGTCGCTCTCCCCCGCCTCCTGCGCGCCCCGGGCGCGCTCCGCCACCCGCGCCAGGTACTGCTCGTGCAGGCGCTCCCGCGTGCGACACATCCACTCGTCAAAGGCAAAGGCATGCTTCACCGCGAAGCCCTGCAGCAGCGGTCCCTGATAGGCGGACAGGTCGCCGCCGCGGGTGAAGCGGTCGTAGTCGCAGTCGATCTCCCAGTCCGGGTTGAGCGTCACCAGCGACTTCTGCGGCGAGATCAGCACGTCGCCGCCCAGGCTCTTCTTCAGCGTGTAGAGGGTGTTGCGCAGGTTTTTCAGCCCCGTGGCCTCGTCGCAGCTCTCCCACAGAAGGGCGATCAGCTCCTGCCGTGTGGCGCTGCGGCGCACCAGCATGTAGTACAAGAGCGCGTCGGCGCGCTTGAAGGGCAGGCTCAGCGGCGCACCGTCCAGCGCGATGCCGGGCGTCTGCAGCATGGTGATCTTCAGCATGATACCGCTCCTTTCCACAACACTTTCCGATTGTATTATACCATAAGCGGCACACTTCCCGCAATTGCGCACAGAAATTCCCGCTGCCGCTTGAATGCGCCGGAAAACTACATTATAATAGAAGTACAAGGAGGGAGAGTCATGACAGGGGAGATTTTGATGCAGTCGGTTCCCAACTTCAGCGAGGGTCGGGATCTGCGCAAGGTGGAACAGATTGTGGACGCCTTTCGCGCGCGCCCCGGCGTAAAGCTGCTGGACTATTCCACCGATCCGGAGCACAACCGCTGCGTGGTCACGGTGATCGGCAACCCGGAGCCGCTGAAGGTAGCCACAGTGGAGGCCATCGGCCGCTCCATAGAACTGATTGACATGAACCGCCACGAGGGACACCACCCCCGCATCGGCTGTGCGGACGTGATCCCCTTCATTCCGGTGCGCAACTGCACCATCGAGGACGCCGACCGCCTGGCACGCGACGTGGCCCGGGAGGCCGCCGAGCGCTTCGGTCAACCCTTCTACCTCTACGAGAAGTCCGCCAGCGCGCCCCATCGCGTGGACATCGCCGACGTGCGCCGCGGCCAGTTCGAGGGCCTGATCGAGAAGATGAAGGATCCCCTCTGGAAGCCCGACTTCGGCCCCTGTGCGCCCCACCCCACCGGCGGCGCCACGGCCATCGGCGCGCGCATGCCGCTGATCTGCTTCAACGTCAATCTGGATACGCCCAACGTGGAGCTGGCCCGAAAGATCGCCCTGCGGCTGCGCAACCTCAGCGGCGGCCTGCGCTATGTGAAGGCCATGGGCATTCTGGCGGAGGACCGCAGCCTGGCCCAGGTGACCATGAACCTGACCGACTACACCCGCAGCGCCATGTACACCGTGCTGGAGATGGTGCGCATGGAGGCCCGGCGCTACGGCGTCAACGTGATCGGCAGCGAAATCGTGGGCTATGTGCCCATGCAGGCGCTGATCGACAGCGCCGAATACTACCTGCAGATCGAGGGCTTCTCCATCGATCAGGTGCTGGAATACAACCTGTGAGCGGCATTTCCGGCCCGGTACAGGGGGAAAACGGGTGCGGATTTGCAAAGAACATGCAAATTGTGCTATAATGTCTCCCGGGCAGGGAGATCGCCTGCCCCGGCCGTCCTTCGGGGCGGCAGTCAAATGATCAGGAGGATGACCATGGATCCCAGAGTGCAGAAGCTGGCAGAGACGCTGATTCGCTTTTCCGTTCGCCTGCAGCCGGGCGAGAACATACTGATTCAGGCCCGGAACGAGGACGGAGATCTGGTGCGGGCGCTGGTGCGCGAGGCCTATGCGGCGGGCGGACGGCCCTTCGTGTGGCTGGATCGCACGGGCGTGGAGCGGGAGCTGGCGCTGGGCTACACCGAGGAGCAGCTGAAGCTGCGGGCCGAGGTGGATGCGCAGCTGATGTCGAAGATGCAGGCCTACATTGGCTACACGGCCGTGGAGAACGATTCGGAGATGAGCGACGTTCCGCCGGAGAAGATGGAGCTGTATTCGCGCATTTACGGTGCGGCGGTGCACGGCAAAATTCGCGTGCCGAACACCCGCTGGTGCGTGCTGCGCTATCCCACGCCGGCGATGGCGCAGGCGGCGTCGATGAGCATGGCCGGCTTCGAGGACTTCTTCTTCGACGTCTGCACGATGGATTATTCCCGCATGGATCGGGCGATGGATCCGCTGAAGGCGCTGATGGAGCGCACCGACCGGGTGCGCATCACTGGCCCGGACACGGATCTGCGCTTCTCCATCAAGGGTCTGCCTGCGATCAAGTGCGCGGGCGAGGCCAACATCCCGGACGGGGAGATCTACTCCGCACCGGTGCGGGACAGCGTAAACGGCGTGATTCACTACAACACGCCCTCCATTCAGGACGGCTTCACCTTTGAGGACGTTCGCCTGACCTTTGAAAACGGCAGGATTGTGAAGGCGGAGGCCAACGACAGCGCGCGCATCAAGCGCATCTTCGACATGGACGAGGGCGCACGCTACGTGGGCGAATTTGCCATCGGCGTGAACCCCTACATCACCAAGCCGATGAAGAACACGCTTTTCGATGAAAAGATCATGGGCTCCTTCCATTTCACCCCCGGGGCCAGCTACGAGGACTGCTACAATGGCAACGAATCTGCGCTGCACTGGGACCTGGTCTGCATCCAGACGCCGGAGTGGGGCGGCGGCGAGATGTACTTCGACGATGTGCTCGTGCGCAAGGACGGCCGCTTCGTGCTGCCGGAGCTCGAGTGCCTCAATCCGGAAAATCTGAAGTGAACTGAAGGAGAATACAAGTGGGAAAATCCAATTTCGCGGTCTTTGTGGACCTGGAGAACGCCGGCGGCAAGGCCAGCATGCTGCTCTCGATCATTGAGAAGGTCAAGATTCGGGGCGACATCCTGCTGGGCAAGGTCTACGGCTACACCGACCGCTATTCCGATCTGAAGCAGGTGCTGCTGTCCAACACCTTCCTGGTGGAGCCGTCCCTGCGCTATGGCAAGAATCAGAAGAACAATCTGGACATCAAGCTGGTCATCGACGCCATGGAGGTGGCCTACACCAATCCGCTGATCGACAGCTTCTGCATCGTCTCCGGCGACAGCGACTACACGCCCCTGGTGGGCAAGCTCAAGAGCATGGGCAAGTTCGTGCTGGGCATCTCCCGTTCGGAGGTGGCCTCGGGCATCTTCATCAACGCGTGCAGCGAGTTCGTGTTCCTGGAGTCCGTGGCGGCCAAGCAGCCCAAGAAGAAGAAGCAGGATGAGCGTCAGGCCGGCGTGGGTGATTTGAACGAGCTGATCGAGCAGGTGGAGACCATCGTGGAGGATCAGGAGCAGCAGCAGATGTACGCCAGCGAATTGAAGGACACGCTGATGCGCCTGCGCAGCGACTTCAGCGAGCGCAGCTTCGGCTGCTCCACCTTCGGCAAGCTGATCGCGCTGATCGCCTCCAAGTCGGACAAGCTGCGCAGCTGGACGGAGCAGTCCTCGCTGATGATCGGCCTGAACGCCGCCGACGCGGAGCAGAACAAGCTGGACAAGACGAACTGGCTCCCGGCCTTCACCGCCGCGCTGGAGCGCTTCAAGAGCGAGGGCTTCGAGCGTGTGAACCCGTCCATCCTCAAGGCCACCATCCTCAACGACTATCCGGGCTTTGAGGAGCGGCAGATCGGCTTCAAGCGCTTCTCCGATGTGATGAAGGCGCTGGAGAAGGAGGGCCTGCTGGTGGTGGAGATGGACGAGCAGCACACCATGCTGCTGAAGATCTGTTAAGGGGTGAGGATGGTGAAAAAGGTGCTGATCGCATTGCTCATCGTGCTTGCGCTGCTGATCCTGGTGGTGGGCAGCTACGTGGCCTATCTGTTCATTGACTTCCACCGCATTGCGGACGATCAGGCGCTCACAGCCTCGACCGCCGGTGCGACTGCACTGCCCGCGGGCGAGGAGCTGCGCATCGTCTCGTGGAACATCGGCTTCGGCGCATACAGTGCGGACTATTCCTTCTTCATGGACGGCGGCACGGAATCCCGCGCGTTCTCGAAGGAGGCCTGTGAGGAGAACGTCAACGCCGTGATCGCGAAGCTGACCGACTGGAACGCCGACCTGATGCTGGTGCAGGAGGTGGACTTCGACTCCACCCGCAGCTACCGCATCGACCAGCGGCAGATGATTGAGGCAGCCTTCCCCGAATACTCCGCGGTCTTTGCCCAGAACTACGATTCCAGCTACCTGTTCTACCCGGTCACCAAGCCCATCGGCGCATCGAAGAGCGGCATTCTGACGCTCTCCAGCGCGCAGATCGGGGATGCGGTGCGCCGCAGCCTGCCCATCGAGGGCGGCATCAACAAGTTCTTCGATCTGGACCGCTGTTACAGCGTCAGCAGCATCCCCGTGGACGGCGGCAAGATGCTGAAGCTGTACAACCTGCACCTCTCCGCCTACTCCAGCGACGGCTCCATCGCCACCGAGCAGCTGGCGCTGATGGCGCAGGAGATGGCGGCGGACTATGCGGCGGGCAACTACGTCATCGCAGGCGGCGACTTCAACAAGGATCTCTGGGGCGACAGCTCGGCCTACTCCGGCGTGTCCGGCGTGGACGCAAGCTGGTGCAAGCCCTTCCCGACGGAGCTGGTCCCCGAGGGCTTCACGCTGGTGAACACCCTTGACGAGGCGAACCTGGTGCTCTCCTCCCGGAACACCGACACGGCCTACGAAAAAGGCAGGACCTTCGAGGTGACGCTGGACGGCTTCATCGTCTCGGACAACGTGCAGGTCAATTCCTGCGCCATCGTCGATACCGCCTATGCCAACACCGACCACAACCCGGTGGACATGCGCTTCGTGCTGCGCGATGGAAACTGATCCGCGCGGCTGCACATCGCGCAAACGCAAACCGCCTTCCAAGGGGAGGCGGTTTGTTGTATGGCGCACATCATCTCTTCAGATCGCCCGTGGCGGGATTATCGATCCACCTTCCGTCCTCCGCAAAGCGGGAGCCGTGGCAGGGGCAATCCCAGGAATGCTCCTGCGGATTGTATTTCAGCGCGCAACCCATGTGCGGACAGCGCGGAACCGTCGGCGTGAGCAGATGGATCACGGATTCCGCAGCGTTGATGAAGAGCCGCTTGTGCAGAATCGATCGCGAGGGCGAAAACACCTCCGCCCAGTCGGGCGTCTTGCCGAGAATCATGTCTCTGAGCAGCATGGCCCCGGCCATTGCGCCGGTCATGCCCCATTTGTTGAAGCCCGTCAGGACGTACAGATCGGGCGTTTTGGGGGAATACTGTCCGACATAGGGGATGCCGTCCAGCGTCATGCAGTCCTGCGTCACCCACCGGCAGACGGCGCGCGCCTGCGGATAGTGAACATGGGCAAAGTCCAAAAGCTCCCGCCAGCCGCCGCCCCGCTTCCCCGTGCGGTGATCCCCGCCGCCCAGAAGCAGCAGGCCATTGGAATTGCGAAACGACATGCCCTCGTCCGCCTCGTCCACATACATTCCCCGCACATCCGCGGCATGCTCCAGCGCCAGCACGTAGGATCGGTGCTGGTAGAGCTTCATGAAGTAGAAGCCGTGCTTGTTCAGCATGGGAAAGTGCGTGGCGACGATGATCTTTTTTGCATGTATCTTTCCGCAAGGCGTTCGCGCAAAGCCCGGCGCAAGCTCCAGCACCTGCGTGTCTTCATGGATGGGCAGATCCTTCGCGATGGCGGAGACGAATTTCAGGGGATGGAACTGCGCCTGACCGGGAACGCAGACCGCGCCAGCGGCGTCCACGGGAATCGGACGCGCATCCACCATTCGCGCGGGAACGCCGAGTTGCTGAAGCGCGGAGAGCTCGCGCTCGAGCCGCGTCCGATCGTTTCGGGAATACACATGGTTGTCCCTCTCCTCGATCTCGCAGTCCATCCCGGCGCAGAGCCCGCGGTAGGCGTCCAGCGCCCGCTGATTCGCGTGGAGATACATCTGCGCCCTTTCAAACCCGCTGGTCCTGATCAGTTTATCGTAGATCAGGCCGTGCTGCACGGTGATCTTGGCGGTGGTGTTCCCGGTGACGCCGCCGCAGATCTTCCGCGCTTCCACGAGCGCACAGTCCACGCCGGCGCTCCGGAGCATGTGCGCGCACAGTATGCCGGCCATACCGCCGCCGACGATCAGCACGTCCACATTGAGATCCGAGCGCAGCGGCGCAAAGGACGGGAGCTGCGCGGTCCCGCGCCACAGGGAGCGTACACTTGCTGTCATACTTCCTCCTGTCGCCGAAAATCGGTTTGAACGGCGATGCGCATAGTTTGCGAAGATGGCGGCGGATTATTCCCGGCGACGGCGGCCATCCCATTCCCCTCCCAGGATCCCTTCGAGCGCCGGGCCCGATCGTGGCGCGCGCTTCCCCATGGCGCGGCGCCGGCGCCCTCCAGGCAGAAATACCTCCCGGGAATCGCACGATCTCCCGGGAGGTATTCTTTATTGAATTGCCGGATTATTCCTTTGCGGACTTCATCAGCTGCGCAAAGTATGAGGAAAACGGAATGCAGGGTTCCTGGTTTTCGGTTCCCTCGTACGCTGCGACATAGGCTTCCGGTTGAATATCAATGTGATGGAAATCGAACAGTTCCTGCACCTGCGCACGATTCAACGGGCGCACGCGTCCCAGACGGGCAAGCTCCATCGCCAGCTTGGCAGAGGCTTCGGCGTCCTCCAGGCGATACCACGCCTCCCAGGGGGATTTGCCCCAGGAAATCGGTCCGTGATTGCCCAGATTGACCACGTGATATTTCTTGACGTAGGGAATAATGGACTCGGCCAGTTCCCTGGAACCGGAGCAGCAATAGGGCACGACCGGTACGCGGCCGGAGATGCAAACCGCCGCCGGCGTAGAAGGCAGATCCAGCTCAATTCCCGAGCACGCCAGAACGCTCAGATTCAGGGGATGTGCGTGTGCAGTGGACATGATGGAATCATCCGTGCGGTACGCATTCAGGTGCATCTGCAGTTCGGAAGTCGGCTTCCAGGTGCCCTCCAGTACCGCGCCGTCGCTGATGCGAACCTTAATCAGCTTGTCCTCGGTCAGATCAGCCTTGTTCACGCCGGTTGGAGTCGCCCATACAGCGTCATCCTCAACGCGAATGGTAATGTTTCCATCATTGGCGGTCACAAATCTCGCCTCGCTCATCTTTTTGCCAATCGCAATGATAATCGTTTTTGCCTCTTTGTCTGTCGGATACATCGTATTTCCCTCGCTTCCTTTGATTTATAATCACAGCATTTTGCCCTGATTACGACCTGTTAGTGCAAATCCAATTGCGAATCATAGTTTACCGGAATCGTAATTGTCGCCTCCATATATTCATTCGGCACACTATCGAGCTTCAAGCCATACTCGCCGCCGAAGACATTTTTGATTCTGAGGTTGATATTGGACAGGCCATAGCTGCTGGAGGTCGCATTGCACTTGCTTAAATTCGGGCTGTCCAGTTCCTGGTTGATGCGATTCAGTTTTTCGCCGTCAATTCCGCAACCGTTGTCGCGCACCTTGAAGATCAGAATATCGTCCTTGCGGTCAATCGAAACGATGATCTTCCCCTGGCCCATGCGCGGTTGGATTCCATGAATGATCGCATTCTCGATCAACGGCTGCAGGATCAGCTTCGGTACATAGATGTTGTCCTGATCGTTCACCAGCAGATAATTCCGGATCTCAAAGGTGAAGTCCTCGTCAAAGCGCATCTTCTGGATGTTCATGTACAATTCCGCATGTCTGATTTCCAATCGCACGGGGATCATCCGCGCGCCTTTATTCAGGGAGATGCGGAAGAATTGGCTGAATGCCATCAGCGTTCGCAGCGCATCCTCATCACGGCCGCGCCGGATCAGCCACGAAATATTGTCCAGCGTATTATAAAGGAAGTGCGGATTGATCTGCGCCTGCAGCGCCGCAAATTCAGAGCGCTTCACCTCCTTCTGCCGCTTCTCCAGCTCGGCGAACAATTCCGCGATTCGATTCAGCAGCCTGTTGTAATTCTCGATCAGGCAGTCCATTTCATAAATATCACTCGGGATACTCGCTTCGATGTGTCCGCTCACATCGTCATAGGCCTCCATCTGTTCCAGCAGCTCCCCGATCGGATCCGATACTTTATGCGCCACCTTTCGACCGACGCTTCTGGCAATGAGCACGGACACGGCGAGCAGGGCGACAACCGCCACAAACAGCATTTTCAGCCTCTGAAAAATCAGATTGGCGATTGCGCAGCTGAATACCACGCTCCATCCGTTTGTGAGCTGAACCCTCTCCTCCATTGTCATCCCCATGGCGGTGGATTTCCCGTCAATACTGATGATCTTGCTCCCGGAGGCGTCCACGATTGCAGCGCCGGACTGTTCCAGAATGAGCCCGTTCTGAATGATGGATTCTATGGTATGCAAGCGAAATTCCACAAGGATGATACCTTCGGAAAGGCCGGTTCGCAGGTTATACAGCGGATAGGATACGGCCACATAATCCTGCCTTCTGTTGTTGGCGACCAGCGACTCGTTATACGGCTTCAACCACTGTGGAATATCCTTCGAGCGCAGGGATTTATACCAGCCCTGTTCGATCAAGTTCTCCTGCCGGAGCGGAAAGTTTGTGGATTTGAACACGCGTTCATCGTCCAGAACGATATAGAACGCATCCGCACTTTGCGCATAATTGTACTCCAGCATCGAAAGATACCCATTGATATCCAACCTCTGTTTATAGATGTCTGTCGGATTGGAGTATTTGTTGCGCAGCATGGTCTGCACCCCGGAATCCGACTGGATCAATGCATTGATGTTTTCCGCTTCCTGGATGATCTGGTTCATCAGCTGTTCACTGTATGAAGCGGCAATGCTCATGGAATCCGCCACGTTGCGTCTGGTCTGGATTGCCATAAACAGAAAGCAGATCACAATCAGGGCGCAGCTGATGAAGAACACAATGCCGACGATCTTTGAGGTCAGCAGCGCATTCAGCCTCTTCTTGGGTTTGCCCTTCATGTTCACCGGCCCCCTTCCGTCCGGTACTCCGACGGGGATTTGCCGGTGATATTTTTAAATACGGTGCAGAAATAGGATCTGCTTTCAAAGCCCGTTTTCTTCGCGATGCTGCCGATTTTTTCATCCGTACCGGTCAGCAGCCGAACCGCATTCTGTATCCTGACCTGATTGATGTAATTCGTCAGGGTCACGCCCGTACTGTTGCTGAACAGGGTTGAGATATAGGCACTGTTGAAGTGCATCTTCTTTGCGATCACACTGCTCGACAGCTGGCTGTCCGCATAATTCGCTTCAATGTACTGTTTGATCTGCGTGATGTGGCTCTCCCCGTTCTCGTGATTGTTCCTGTTGATGTGCGTTGTCACGCTGCGCAGGAAGATCATGAGATGGCGCAGCAGCTCCTGCCTGTTGGAACAGGTGCAGATGGCAGTAATGATATTCCCGGGCATCGGATAGATCTCCTCCAGATGCACCTCATAACAGCCGAGCTGCTCCAGCAGCTTTGTGATCGTAATCCTCGCAAAGCTCTGGATCGACTTCGTGTCATACTTGTTTTCTATAATTCCATTAGAAACCGCTTCGATCGCCCTGGCGATCGCATTTTCATCATTGCGCATCACCGCGTGATTCAACGCATCGGCCGTCTGGTTCAGGAACACATCATCCGCCTCGATTTCAATGTGTACGCCGTCGCAGTACACATTTCCATAGCCATAGATATAGCGCAGATTGGCCGCCATCACGCTGCTCAGATAGGCCCTGCAGAGCTCATCCTCTGACGTCACCGTCTCTCCGATTCCGATGGTGTACATTTGAAAACTGTGCTTGCGCAATCTGCTCTCCAGCAGAACGCACATCTCCCGCACCTCTCGAGCCAGCTTCTCCGGATCCTCCCCTTCAAACAGAAGCGTGATGTTGTGTGGATTCTGCTCCACGACAAAGCACCCCGAATTGCGGATGCAGTAGTTCCTGATGAAGTTGTTCAGCAGGAAATACACGCTCTCCGTATTTCCGTCCAGCATTTCGCTCATGTTCTCAAACAAGGCGGTCAGCACGATGTAGCAGGATCGACCGGCCTTTCGGAAGCGTTCTTCCGCTTCGGCATCCTGCTCCGGGGTATACAACGAAAAAATTCGGCTCTTCAAATAATCCGCATAGGTGGACTCCGACACCGCCTTCTTCATCTTGGCCAGACGCTCGTCCCGAATGCGAATTGCCGCATCCAGCAGCTCGCCTGGCACGATCGGCTTGAGAATGTAATTCTTTGCGCCGAGATTGATGGCGTCCTTTACATAGTCAAACTCTTCATAGCCGCTGATGATTATTGTATCAATGTCCGGATACCTGGCCCGCACGCCCTTGAGAAGCTCGATTCCGTCCATTTCCGGCATGCAAACATCGGTAATAATCAAATCCGGCATGGTTTCCGGGATGCTGTTTAAAGCATCCCTTCCGTTGACTTTGGTTGCAACGACCTGGATGCCATACTCGCTCCATGGAATGTTGTTCGCGAGGCAATCCAGGGGGAACTTTTCGTCATCAACAATCATCAGCCGCATTCTGTCCCTCCACGTTTCTCTGTATTCACCATCGGATACTACCACTGGTTCTTCTGCAAAACACGCTCCTGATAGATTTTATATTTCTGCTCCCACGGCTGATTTCCCTGCGGCGCAAAGACAGTTTGGGGAAAAGTATCCACCACGATTCTGCGCATATCGGCCTTGTCCGCCAGTTCGCCGCTTCCGTACATCTGCAGCAGCAGATTTCCAACAGCGCTGGCCTCATACACGCCGACATACACCGGATATCCCGTTGCGGACGCCGTAAACTGATTGATCAACCTGTTCTTGCTTCCGCCGCCCAGGATATAGATCCTGCGGATCTCCTTGCCGGCCGCCTCCAGCAGATGCGTCAGATAATATTTGTACTTCAGCGCCATGCTGGCAAATACAATGCGCGCAATCGCTCCCTGATCCTGCGGATCGATGCAGACCCCGAAATCCCGCTGAACTGCGCGGGAGATCGCCAGAGGCATATCCTCCGGAGCATAAAACTCCGTGGCATTGATGTCAATGGAGCAATCCGTGTCCGCCGCCATTTCAGCGCGGTTCACAATATCGTTGTAGTCGCCGTTTCCCCACGCCTTGCTGCATTGCTGAATGATCCACGTGCCGGTGATATTTTTCTTGAACATGTTGCACTTCAGCGGCATTGAGGAATTGCTGAAGTTGTACGCATACGAAATGTCATTCCGCACGCACGCATCGGTTTCAATTCCCATCAACGACCAGGTGCCGCTGCTGATAAATGCCCAATCGTCCCCCAAATCCGCAATGCTCAGCGCGGCGCAGGACGTGTCGTGCGCACATGGCGCAATGATCGGCACGGGGCCCTCCAGGCCGGCCTGTTCCAGAATTGCCCCGTTGACATATCCGATCGTTTCCCCGGCACACACGATTTTGCTGCGTATGTGCAAAGGAAGGCCGAAGGCCCGCATGATCTCCTCATCCCAGTCGTCCGCATCCGCATTGTATATTCGGGAATAACTGACGAGCGAATGCTCACAGCACGGATCGGCGCCGAGCAGATAATGAAAAACGTCTGCCACGAACAACAGCGCGCGCGGATCGTCCAGCGATGGGTCGTCGCTTCTGCGCAGGCGGATGAGCTGATGCAATGTATCCGTCGGCATTTTCTGGTTGCCGTTTCGCATGTACAGCCTGCGTGTGCCAAAGCTGTTTTCGACAATCTCCGCGACATCGTCCGTTTCGGCATTGCTCCGATAGGATTCCGGCAGCCGGATGATGTTCCCCTTGCGATCCAGCAGGACGAAATCTCCGCCCCACGCATCTACGCCAATGCTGTCCAGCCTTGTCCCGTAGCGCTCGCAATAGACGGACAGCGCCTTCAGGATCTCCTCGTGATAGCGGTAGAAGTCGCGCAGGCTGCGGTCCCTCACCTGCATGAACTGCGTTTTGAACCGGTAGATCTCCTCTGTACAGATCTTCCCGTTCTCCAGAAAGCCGACGATTGCGCGTCCACTCTCCGAGCCAATGTCAATTGCCAAATGCCTCTTCATGCCGCACCTCCGTCAGACGACCTCGGTCACCTTGCGCTTGCGTTCCTCGCGCAGAGTGATGCTGCTCTGCACCAGAACGACGATCAGAACGAGCGATCCGGTGATGACGCTCTCCCAGAATGTGGACAGCAGGCGCTGCATGTTAAAAATATTGGTCAGCAGGCCAATAATTGCCGCACCGATGAACACATTGGAGATCTTGCCGCGTCCGCCCGAAAGATGCACGCCGCCGACGACGCACGCCGCGATGGCATACATTTCCTGGCCGTCGCCCGCCAGCGGCGACACAGAGCCGATTCGCGATGCGAGGATAATGCCGGAAACACCCGTCATAAAGCCGCTGATCATGTGCGCAAGGCAGAATGTCCTGTCGGTTTTCACGCCCATCATGCGCGCGGCCTCGATATTGCTGCCCGTCGCATACATCTCGCGGCCAAACCTGGTGTACTTCAGAAACAGGCTGCAGCACACCGCCAGAACGACCATGATGATGATCGGCCAGTTCAGATATCCAAGGATGTTCGCTCTCGCAATGGCATCGAACGCAGGATTGGGGATCGCGGGCTTGTACGTATTTTCATTTGTCAGAATCAGCACCAGGCCGCGAAGGGCAAGCATCATGGACAATGTGGTGATCCACTGGTGGATCTTCATCTTTGTAATGATCAAGCCGTTGACCAGTCCGATCAGCGTGCCGAACGCAAGCGATCCCACAATCGCCAGTATGAGGCTGTACTGCGCAAGGTAGATGGACAGAAATGCCGTCAGGCAATACAGGGATCCCACGCAAAGATCAATGGAGCCGCAGATAATGACCACCGCCATACCCAGCGCGGTAATGCTCGTCGTCGACATCTGGCGCAGCACGTTGGATATATTTGTCATCGTCAAAAAGCTGGGATTGATCGCAGTGGCAATTACAATCATCAGTGCCAGTCCGGCAAGGCAGGCATGTTCCCCCAGAAAACCCAAAGCCTTCTTGAATGCTTTTCCGTTGTGATTCATTGTTGCACCTCCCGACATCAATTCCGCGTATCCTTCAGACGCTGGAGACAGATTGCACCGATGATGATTCCGGCCTTGATGATTCTGGCATAGGCCACCGGAATGTTGTTCATATTGACCATGATCGTGATCAGCTGCAGAACCAGCGCGCCGAACACCGTGCCCCAGACCTTCGGCTTGCCGCCGCTGATACTGGTTCCTCCCACAACCGTCGCGGCAATCGCATCCATCTCCTTGGTCAGGCCCATGCTGCCGGGGTCAACCGTCGTTGCATAGCCGGCTTCAATGATGCCTGCCGCAAATGAGAATATGTTGCAGATCACATAGGCCATCGTAACAACAAGGACAACATTGATGCCGGAAATATACGTCGCGTCGGGATTGTCTCCGTAGGCTTCGATATAATTTCCATACCGCGTCTTCGACAGGATGATCCAAAGGACCAGGGCCATAATGAGCCAGATCACAACTCTTACGGGAATCTTGCCGAAAAGGTTCTCAAAGAAGAAGTTGGTAAATGCCTTGTTCTTGTAGGACAGAACTCTGCCGTCATTGATCAGCTTTGCAACGCCGCGCATCACGAACATCATCGAAAGGCTGACGATCATGGGCTGGATCTTCATCCTGATGACGATAAAGCCCGTAATCACGCCGCACAGCACGCCGACGAGGAAGCCGAGTACGAGTCCCAGTGCGATATTCCCCTTCGCAATAAAGATTGCGGACACCATTGCCGTCAGGGCCATGCCCGATCCGACGGAGATATTGATTCCGCCCGTCGCAATGACGACCGTCATGCCCAGGCCGAGCAGAATGGAGGTTACGGACTGTGTCAGAATGTTCCAAACGGTCTTGATGCTCAAAAAGTTCTTGGTGATCACCGCGTTGATTCCGAACAAAAGGAAAAACGCAATAAACGCGCCGTATTCACTTGCAATGTATCCAATCCTCGACTTCACGCTAGTTTGCTTCTGCATAATTCCCACCCGCTGTCAGACAGCCTTCCTTTCCTTCCGCAATAATCTGGGTAATGCTCTCCTGGCTGATGTCATCCCCGCTGATTTCGCCCCTGACCCTGCCATCGCGCATCACATAGATGCGGTCGCAGTTCCGGATCATCTCCGTCATTTCGGAGGAAATGAAGAGCACGCCGATTCCCTCATCCGCAATCTGATGAATCAGATTCTCCACTTCTTTTTTCGCACCCACGTCAATGCCGCGCGTCGGTTCATCGAAGATGATGAAATCCGGATTCGTTGCCAGCCATCGCGCAAGGATCACCTTCTGCTGATTTCCGCCGGAGAGGTTTTTCACCTTCTGCTGCTTGCCCGGCGTTTTGATCTTGAAGCGGTTGATGTATTCATCCACGATCTTGTCGCCGGCCTTCCGATTGACAAATCCCCTGTTGGAAATACGCTTCATGCTGGAGATCAGGATGTTGTCGCGCACACTCATGTTCGGAATAATTCCCTCATCCCTTCGGTTTTCCGTGCAGAATGCAAGCCTTTGGCGCAGTCCATCCTTCGGTGTGCGCAGATTGGCCTTGCTGCCGTTGATCAGCTCCACGCCGGAATCCGGCCGGGCATATCCAAAAATGACCTGCGCCGTTTCCGTTCTACCGGATCCCAGCAGTCCCGCAAGCCCCACGATTTCCCCCTTCCGGATGTGCAGGGAGATGTCCTTGAGTTTCGGGCTGGCGAAGATGTTTTTCAATTCGATGATGTTCTCCTTGCCCGATCCGTCATAGCCGCGCATGGATTTTTCATTCTGCGACACATTGTGACCGATCATGGCCGTGATCAGCTCCTGCTGGTCAATCTCCGCAGCATTGTAGGTTGCCACATTGTGTCCATCGCGCAGTACAGTGATCCGGTCGCTGATCCGGAAGATTTCGTCCAGACGATGCGAAATGAAGATGATCGCGATGCCCTTCCTCTTCAGCTTTTCGATGAGTCCAAAGAGCATCTCCACTTCCGCAGTATCCAGCGAAGATGTGGGCTCATCCAGAACAATCGCCTTGCAGTTCAGGCTGATCGCCCTTGCAATGGATACCATCTGCTGGGTCGCCGTGCCATAGCTGTTCAGAATCCGCCTTGCATCGATCTTCAGCTGCATGCCGTCCAGCAGCTCCTGCGCCTGTTTGTACATCTCGTTCCAGTCGATCGCGCCGCTTCGCTTGCAGGGATAGCGCTCAAGAAAAATATTCTCCGCAACGCTCATGTGCGTAATCATATTCAATTCCTGATACACCGTGCTGATGCCGGCGCGCTGCGCCTCTATGGTGCTGTGAATATTGAGTTCCTTGCCATCAAAAAAGACCTGACCCGCATCCTTTGAATAGACCCCGGTAAGGATCTTCATCAGCGTCGATTTTCCGGCGCCATTTTCGCCCATCAGTGAATGGACCTCTCCTGCCCTGACAAAAAAGCTCACCTTGTCGAGTGCAACGACGCCATGGAAAGCCTTGGTTATCTCCCTCATCTCCAGAATATTTTCCAATTCATTCACCTGTCCTTTCAACATGCGGATCTTGCCCCTGCGCCATCCGACAGTATTTCTTCGGTTCCGTACCGTTGCGTTCAAAGCCATCCAGGAAGAGAAGGATCATTAAAATTTGCCACTCTGAGCTCTGGTCTCAGAGTGGCACAAAGACCATTACCTGATCAATCAGAATGCCAGCGGCAGCTGCTCTTCAGCATTGTCAATGGTAATCAAAGTCTCGGAATTGATGATGTACTGCTCGAAGGTCTCGCCTGCCAGATACTTCTCCAGTGCATCAAACGCCGCCTTGCCGAAGCGCGGGCTGCAGGTTGCAATTGCATTCATCTCGCCTGCGATGATCGCCTCAACCGCTTCCGCCTGACCGTCGATTGCAATCACCTTCACATCGGTGCCGGGGTTCATGCCGGCCGCCTTCAGTGCGAGGACTGCGCCGAGGGCCATTTCGTCGTTGTGGCAGTATACCACGTTGAAATCGCCGCCGGTGGACTGGATGATGTTCTCCATGACCTCCTGCGCAGTGGAGCGGGACCATTCGCCGGTCTGGGTCGCCACGATGCTCATGTTGTCATGCTGATCGACGATGTTGCGGATTCCCTGCGCGCGGTCGCGAACGTCGGAGCCGCCGACAACGCCGGTGATCTCAACGATCTTGACTTCCTCATCGCCCATGTTGTCCACCAGCCACTGGCCGCACATTTCGCCCTGCTGTACATAATCCGCAATGATGGTCGTGAGCCAGTCCTCACCCCAGGTGCCGGTCGCTTCACGATCGAGCAGGATCACCGGAACGCCGGCTTCCTTCGCTGCGGACAGCGCCGGAACGATCGCATCCATATCAATGGGCGCGATGAACAGGAAATCGACGTCCTGCGCCAGAAGGTCTTCGACGTCCGCAACCTGCTTCTCGGTGTCATATTCAGCATTGGTCATCATGTAATCGTAGCCGCGCGCGGCAGCTTCCTCTTCCATGCTCTCGACCTGGGTAATGCGCCATGCACCATCGATGTCCAGCTCGGAGAAACCGATCTTCAGGGTGCCATCGCCGTTGATATCGCCCTTGACCTCTTCTGCGCTCGCAACCGCGAAAGCAGACAGGCACATAACGAGTGCCAATACAATAACCAGTACCTTTTTCATGATCTTCCTTCCTTTCTTATGTCGAGCTTCAGCCCAACCTTGTAATGATCGTATCAAATGTTCTTTTTTAAAACAAGCCATTTGAACGAATACCCAAAATTATTGATACAAAAACTATATTTCCAGAACATATTTTATCTGTACATGACAAATATATTGATATTGTTGTATCAATGTTAAACGGCCAGTTCCGTTTCCCATCGGGTACAACCACAAACGCCCGCCTTCGTTGTTCACAAGCGAAAAAGGACAGCGCGGTATGTGCTATCCTCTTTCGAGTAACCTTTATTCCAATGAATTGAACTGTCCTTCATATTCTGTCAGTACATCCATGCATGCTGTGGCACAGGCCTCCTCAGCATATTCATATGGGGTCCGTCCATCCGGCGCGGGGATCGGTTCCACATGATAATCATACAGCAGGCGCTTCAAAAGCGCGCTGCGGTCTTCCCCTATCACGGGATACAATATGGACCAGCCATCAGCTGCGATTGTGCTCTCCCCACTCCCGATCAACCGGCAAATGCTGTCTTCGATGCGGGGATCCTTGGAATAAGACAATTTATAGGCAAGACTAAACAATGGCGTCCGGACGGCATAATAGCTTTTCTTATCGACATCGACTCCGTTCTCGACCAGAAGTTTAACAATTTCAAACTCCGTCGGATTGTTCCAAAGAACTGCAGATTCCAAAGGTAGTGTAAATGGCTCCGGCGCATAATTTGGGTCAGCCCCACGGTTGAGACAGGCTTCAACGACCGCAACATTTCCGTACCTGCAAGCCAGTTCCAGAGGCGTGTGCGTTGCATCCAGATCCATTCGGATGAACAATTTGCCGATGATGGAGGGAACCGTCAGAGAATCGATGTTGCCGATTCCCGATGAAATGAGCGCAATTGCCGCATCCGGGTTGGTTCGAATGCAATGGCACGTCAAACTGGAATAGCCGTAATTCCAGACATACAGCAGCACAATGATGAGCATGCATATGCGTATCAACCAGCGCTTTCTCCGTCCGGGAAAGGTTTGAGCCATCCGGATGCATCCTCCTTCGCGTTTCCACAGAAGTCGTACGGCGACATATCCTGTCCAAAGTGTGCGGCCCGGCAAATGCGCCGCAGAGCATGTCTGTATTCTACCACACGATTTCCGGCAGCGTCAACGATGACCATGATGTCGCCCCGGAAGTTGCGCATGGGAACAACCGAATACGCGCTCCACAGCGAGCCGATCACCCATCCGGCAGGAGAGCCATGGATATAGAAGATCTGCGCTTCTTCGGGGCTATGTGTAGACCCCATAATTTCTGCAGGTTCGCTTGTATGAACCGCTCCTATTCCAAGAAATTGACATGCCTAAATTGGAATGTTATAATTGTTTGGGAGGTGGCTCATATGAAAACCTTTGGGAGAACTGGTTCGTTGATACGTCGGGCGCTGGTTCTGTTATTGGGCATATTTTTTATCGGAGCTTTTATCTACAATGTGTTGCCTGATATTATACTGATTCGTCAGGGCAGATGGCTTGCCCACAAAGAGTGGCTGCAATCCTTGCATCCGAATACGATACATTCGCTCTCCATGTCCGTATTGTACTATGGTATTTTCGGTGCAATCTCTTCAGCTTCGCTGCTGGCGATGGGGATTTTTGTGTTGCGCTCATGGAATATCCGAAGATGGAAGGGCGTTGCGGTTTGTGCGGGTATATGCCTGGTGATTTATGTCGCGAAGGAGATCATCGGATATTTGATTGCTCAGCCCGATTCGTATTCTGTTCCGATCATCGGATTGTGGCTCTATCCGGCAATGATTCTGTACGCATTTGCATGTAAATACCTTTATCTTCGAAGTTCTCAGCAAGCATAAACGAACACCTCTCGCGTGATCTCCGCGCTGAATTATCATATTATTTCCGATGTTTTCATGCTCCCCCTGCACGGTCCGGTTTTTGGTCGATTCGGGGGATCAGATATACCAATGGAAAATCAGAACAAAGGTGCGCAACCGTTGATACAAATGGTTGCGCACCTTTGTGGTGGAGCTGGTTCATCATGATACAGTGGGCGATGCACCCGAGAGAATGCAAAGGCAGGTACATCACCCCTTTCTTTGAACGCGCTTATCCGAACAGCTCCGCCGCCCTCTTCATGCGATCGGCGACCTTCACGCCGAAGGGACAGCGGCCCTCGCAGCCCCTGCAGCCGATGCACTCGTCCGCGTGGTGCGTCAGGTTGGCGTAGTGCTCGCGCAGGGAGGCGGGAACCTCCGGCTGCATCACCGCCAGATCGTACAGCTTGTTCACCATGGCGATGTCGATGTCCGCCGGGCAGGGCTTGCAGTGGCCGCAGTAGGTGCACTCTCCGCCCGCAAAGCTGTGCTTCGGCGCATTCGCCAGTACGCTGGCGTAGTCCTTGGCCGCATCGTCCGCCGTCTCATACGCGACGGCCTGGTCGATCTGCTCCCGGGTGTCGTAGCCGCAGAGCACGGAATCCACCCCGGGCTTGGTCAGGCAGTAGTGGATGCACTGCACGGGCGTGAGCTCCGTGCCGAAGGGCGAGCGCTGCGCATCGAAGAGCCGTCCGCCCGCGAAGGGCTTCATGCAGGTGATGCCCACGTCGTTCTGCTCGCAGAGCTTGTACAGCTCGACGCGGCTGGGATCGATCCCGGCAAGCGATGCGTCGTAGCTCTCGGCGAAATAGTTGTCCAGGTTGTCCGTGGGCGGCATCAGGTCGAAGGCGGGATTGACGCTGAAGAGGATCATCTCGATGAAGCCCGCCCCGGCCGCCCGCTTTGCAATCACCGGGTTGTGGGTGGACAAGCCGATGTGGCGGATGATGCCCTTCTCATGCAGCCCGTGGACGTACCGGATGTACTCCGTGTTCATGCATGCATCCCAGTCGCGCTCCGTGTCCACGTAGTGAATCATGCCCAGGTCGATGTAGCCGCCGCCAATGCGCGCCAGCAGATCCTCAAAGGCAGGCCGGACAAACTTTATGTCCCGGGTCCGCACGTACTGGCCGTTCTGCCAGGTCGCGCCGATGTGCCCCTGCACGAACCACTCGTCCCGGCAGGGCGCAATCGCCTTTCCGATGATGTCCCTGGACTTCGGGTCGGCCATCCAGCAGTCGATGATGTTGATCCCCTTCTCGTAGGCGTAGCGGATCAGATCGACGGAGTGCTCCACATCGTGCCGCTCCAGCCACTCCCCGCCGAAGCCCACCTCGCTGACCATGAGGCCGGTCTTGCCCAATCTTCTGTACTGCATACTTCCTCCTGTATGAATTTTGCTGCTTCTATGATACCACATGCGTAGCGGCAGGGCAATCCATCAGATGAAGATGTTGACTGCGCCGATGATGGCCCCGATGACGGCCCCGAGATTGACCACGGTCTGCAATTCGTTCTTCATCACGGACAGTACCAGCTCCTCCAGCTCCCGCACGTCCATATCGTTGATCTTCGCCTCCACGATGCCCCGCACGTCGATGCAGCCGACGAGGCCGGCGGCGTGATCGTCGATGAGCCTGTCCACCACATTCGTCAGCATCCGGCGGATGCAGTCCGCGTCCACATGGAGCTGTTCAAGGCCGTCGCACACCGGCCGGTTCAGCAGGTCCTCCAGCTCATGGCGAACCATGGGCGCGGCCTTCTCCAGACCGTGCTCGTCGATGTAGCCATCGATCGCCTGCACGACCTTCTCCGAGATGGAATCCATGGAGATTCCGCCCAGGAACATGGCGACCATCGGGTTGGACAGCAGCGCACCGAAGGACGATTGCAGCATGTCATTGACCATCGCGCGCAGATCGATGGATTTGACGCCGTCCAGAATCTTCTGGCCCAGCAGCGTGCTCGCGCGATCGAGCGCCGCATCCAGCTCCTCCGCCGGGATCGCGCCGTCCGTCAGACTCCGGATCGAAGCATCGCTGCCCGCGATGGCGGTCGTGACGCCGTCGACGATCTTCTCCTGTATGCCGCTGCGCTTCACGCCCTCCAGGATGTCCTGCCGGGTGATCAGCCGGTCGCTGACCGCGTTGCCCACCGCCGTCGCAAGCCGCGCCTTGTTCTTCGGAATCACGCCGGGCGTCATCGGCAGCCGCCACTTCCCGATGTGCAGCGCCCGCCTGGGCAGAAACAGCATCTTGATGGCGACATAGTTGGTGCAATAGCCGATCAGCGCGCCGATCAGCACCGGCAGAATGATTTGATACAGCTTCATGGATAAGCCTCCCTTGCCCCTCCCGGAAGCATCCCCGGCAGGGTATATCGTGAAATCCATCTATTGTACCACAGATCTATCCATCCTGCAATCGCATGACGCCTTGCAAACGGATCAATGCGTGATATAATACAGATCAGGCAAACGTATCATCGAATGTTTGAGGGGCCCCTGAGCCGGAAAGGAAGCTGCAATGTGCGACAGAAGCATCGGATTTGACAGGATTCAGAACGCCAGGGATCTGGGCGGCCTGCGCGCGGCGGATGGCCGCGTCATCGCACCGGGGCTTCTGATCCGCTCCGCAAACCTGGCGGAGGCGACGGAAGCGGACGTGCGGATTCTGCGGGAGAAATACCATCTCGCAAAAATCATCGATCTGCGAACCGAAGCTGAGCGCAGAGAGAAGCCCGATGCGGCCATGAACGCTGTGGAGCACCTCCCGATTCCGATCTTTGAGGCGGGCGTCGCGGGCATCTCGCACGAACAACAAAACGGCAGCGCACAGCTGCTCGCGATCCTGCCGAAGATGGAGCCGCTGTATCGCAGAATGGTGACCGAGCCATCCTGCCGGGAAAACCTGGGCAGGGCGGCGCGCTGCGTCATGGAGCACGATTTCTCAAGGGGCAGCGTCCTGTGGCACTGCACCGAGGGCAAGGATCGCTGCGGACTGCTCAGCGCAGTGCTGCTCCTGGCGCTCGGAACGGATCGGAGCGCGATCATGGAGGACTATCTGCTGACCAACCGCGTGAATGCGCCCAAGGCTGAACGCTATGCCCGACAAATGCGCGCAGCCGGGAAATCCGAGATGGAGGCAGCGGCGATCCGGGACGTCTTTCTCGCAAAGAGGGAATATCTGGACGCGGCCTTTTCCGCCATCGACGCGCAGTTTTCGGATGCGGATGCATTTCTGCGCGACGGTCTGAGTCTTTCAGAGGAGCTGATCGACCGGTTCCGAAGCAGCGTGCTGGAATCAGCAGCCGGAACGCGGAGCGTATCTCCCAAACCCGCAAGGAACGGAGATGTTATATAATATGAAGTTTTTACGGACAGACGGACAAGACAGGGATTTCGCGGAGAACTGCAGGCGACTGGATGCGGATCTTGAAGCGCGCGTGGGGAGAGAGATTCAGCGCGGCAAATATGAAAAGTACAACCAGCTCGATGCGATTCATGAGGCAATCGTCGTGTATGAAGACGGCGTTCTGGCCGGCGCCGGAGCCATTCGGCGATACGACGACGCGAGCGTGGAACTGAAACGGATCTATGTCTCTCCCATGTTCCGCAGAAAAGGAATCGCACAAGAACTGGTTTCGCAGCTGATTCAGTGGGCGAAGGAAGTGGGATACCGGAGGATGCTCCTCGAAACCGGCGAAAAGCTGAGTGGGTCGATTGCCCTGTATGCAAAGCTGGGTTTTGAGCGGATCCCGAATTACGGTCCCTATGCGGACATGCCGGAATCCATTTGCATGGCAAGGGAAATCCAATAGGAGAATGCCGTGCAGTCTGATGACCGGATGAACGATCCGTTCATGCCTTCTCCGTCGGGAACACCAGCCCGAATTCCTCCAGAACACAGAGGCCGCTCTCGTCAAAGCATTTCCCCACAGCGCGATAATCCGGGGAAAAGGCCCGCCGGTGGATCTCTCTCCACTCTGCGAGGGTCTTGTTTCCTTCGCCCTCCTTGTAGGCATGCTCCGCCGGCACCTCGTCAAACGGAACCAGCGATACCTTCGTATCACGTATGACCGCGGCGGCAGTACCGTCATCATGGAGAATGACGCTGAAGCAGCCCGGTTCCGGCAGCGCCGCACCCTCCGTTTCGTATGCGATCAGTGTGTTGGCCGTCGCCGTCTTGATCCCTGCCAGAACCAGCGCCGCCAGTTCGTCGGTGGCAGGCCCGCCACCACAGAACGCCCATGCTTCGTAGGGTGTATCGGGCGCAATCCCGCTTTCCGCGCAGAAGCGGCTCCACATTTCCTTCTCTGTCATCGCCCTGCTCCTCCTTCTAACAAAATTCATTCGTCCGCCAGACGGTAGCCCACACCCACTTCAGTGAGGATATAGCGGGGTCGGGCGGGACTCTTCTCGATCTTGCGGCGCAGACCCGCCGTCAGTGTGCGCAGCGCCTGGGTGTCCCGGCCGTAGCTTGCGCCCCGGAGCCGGCGCATGGCCAACGCCGCGCTGTCCGTCTTGCGGCAATGGATCCTTTCCCGCCGCATAAGGTCAGGAAGGTGTGTGCGCAGGCTTGGAAGCGATCCTCTCATTTTTGATCTGCCATTATCCGCCCCATCATCGTACGTCCATCAATACACTTTGGCCCAGTCGGCGAGCGCCCTGTCGGATGCGCCGTTCACCACCTTTCCAGCCTTCCAGTCTGCATTCGGGCAGAGCTTCCTGAGCTCGTCCACCGTTCTTCCCATGCCGCTGCCGCCGGAGGTGGCAAAGGGAACGACCGTCTTGCCGGAAAGATCGTAGCTTTCCACAAAGGTGCTGATGATCCGGGGCGCGACATACCACCAGATGGGAAAGCCGATGAATACCGTATCGTAATCCGCCATATTTGGAAGCCCTTCGGCAATCTCCGGGCGGGAGGCGGGGTCGTTCATTTCCTCACTGCTGCGACTGTGGTTGTTTGTCCAGTTCAGATCGGCGCCGGTATAGGGCACCGCAGGCTTGATCTCAAACAGGTCGGCTCCCGCCGCCTTCGCCAGACGTTCCGCGGCCCTTCTCGTCGTGCCGCTGGCGGAAAAGTACGCTACCAGTTTCCTGCGCATTTCATTCTGCCTCCAACCCGCTGTATTCCGCATCCGTGACTGGCGCACACCATTCGTTGGAGCTTGCCTCACCAGGTATCTCTAACGCAATATGGGAGAACCAGCTGTCCTTCTTCGCTCCGTGCCAGTGCCTGACCTCGGGCGGAATGACAATGACCATGCCTGCGGTCAGCGACACGGGGGCTTTGCCAGCTTCCTGGTACCAGCCTTCACCGGCAGTGCAGATCAGCATCTGTCCTCCGCCTTTGTTTGCATGATGGATGTGCCAGTTGTTCCGGCAACCCGGTTCGAAGCTGACATTTGCCAGGAAAATCCCGTCTTCCGGCTTTGTCAGCGGATTCAGATACGACTGCCCGATAAAATACCGCGCATAGGTCGTATTCTCCGTGCCCAGTCCAAACACATTCTGCTGTTCGAATTCATTCTGATCCAGTGCTTTCATCTTCGCAATCCTCCGATCGATCGCATGTCGCGCGGTATCATTGGTGGAAGCATCAGGCAGAGCGCCGCGATTATGGAAATCGGGGGGGTCATCGTTGCGCCCCCTGTTCAGGCTTCACGCTCTTGATGTTGTGGCGCAGGTAGTCCAGCCGTTCAAGCTGCGCCTCCTTGAAATGGATTTCGTCCATGGCGCGATCCCGTCTTTGCTTGAGCATCTGCATGCGCTGCTCCTTCGTTTGGTCTCCATCCATAAACAGGCGCATATAGATCTCGATTTCGCCGCCTGTAAACCCTGCGTCATGCAGCGTCATGATCAGACTGAGGCGGTCCAGATCGCTGTCGTCATACTGCCAGGAACCCATCACCCTCTTGACCTCCCGGCAGAGTCCCCAGCTTTCGTATTCGTCCAGCAGTCCGATCGGGATACAGTAGCGTTCGCTCGCTTCCTGCTTCGTCATTTCCTTCTCTTCACCCTCGCACAAAAAATATAGGCGTTCCCTGGGATCGCCTATATTGTAACCTTCGCTTATAAAAATGTCCAATACCTATATTCTATTCTGAGATATGCTCAAATCGAATTTCTGAGATGTCGGAGAAACCGCGTGTGCGCCGCCGAAAGCGTCTGGTTCTTTTTCCAGACCAGCACGGAACCCGTTTCCATCCGGGGCGAAAGCGGCACAAAGCGCAGGTTGTCAAAGACCGCTCCCAGATCAAAGCACAGTGCGACGCCCAGCCCCTGCTCCACCATGAACGCGGCATTCACGATCAGGTTGTAGGTCGCGGCGATTTCCACCTGCTCGTAGGCGTCGCCAAACCAGTTGGCCAATTCGTTTTTCACCAGCTCCCGGCGCACCATGAGCAGGGGCACGCCGCGCAAATCCTCCGGCGTGACCGCTTCCTTCTCCGCCAGCGGCGAATCGGCGCGCACCAACACGCCCATCGCTCCTTCAGGGGCAGCCGGATGAACGCATACTTGGAGATGTCCACGGGCTCCGCAAGCAGACCCATGTCCAGCAGACCCTTTTCGATGCGCTCCTTGATGTCGTCCGCGATGGCGCTGTAGATGCTGAACTGTACCATCGGATATTCCCTGCGGAACGAAGCCATGCTTTCCGAGAGCAGGGACATGCTCCTCGTCTCTCCGCAGCCGATGGCAATCTCACCGGCGAGCGCATCCTCCCTGTGCTGCAGCTCCAGCTTCGTCTTCTCGGACAGGGACACCAGCTCCTGCGCGCGCCGCCGGAGCAGCATTCCCTCTTCCGTCAGGCTGACGCGGTACTTTCCCCGGTGAAACAGCTGCACGCCCAGCTCCTCCTCCAGCCGCATCAGCTGTCGGGAGAGCGTGGGCTGCGTGATGTGCAGAAGCTGCGCGGCCCGGGTGATGTTCTCCTCCCGTGCAACCATCAGGAAGTAGTTCAAAACCCTCAGTTCCATGTCCATCACCTCTCTGAATAGGGTGATTATAGCAGCCGAAGTGCACATTCTCAACATATCTTGCCGCGAGAAATGCCCGAAATGCATCCAGCTTTATGATATCTCACTCAAAATACTTGTCTCTGCTGCAGTTCTGTGCAATATTATCCAGGACGATCAATCTCGACCCTCGAATAATGGCCCGCACCAGCTCGAGGATATATTTCTGGGATATACTGAGATCATCGATGGATTGCGGCATGGCAAAGGGGACGCCGATGGCATCCAGCATCTCTGTCACCTTCCGCTCTGCCTCCCGAACCGAATAAATAAATCCGTTCCGGCTGCCCGTAAACGCGTACAGATTATCGACAATACTCAGCGTATCAAAGAGACTGTCCCGGCCCGCGACGTAGGAACAATCCAGCGGGTTGCTCACACTCAGCGGTTTTCCTTTGTACAGAATCTTGCCCGAATAGATCAGATCTGACGCGCTCATCAGGGAGATGAAAAAAGATGGCATCTGACTGGTCTGACAGAACGCCAGTATCTCTCCCTCATAGATCGAAAAGCTGCCCTCGTTCAGAATGATCCCGCTGTCGGACCATATGGATAGCCCCTGGGCATTCATTATGACTCGCTTCATCGCAATCAATTGGATTCAAACTGCTTCTTCGGCAGATGAACCATCACATTCGTTCCAGTCCCATAGGTGCTGAAAATCCGCACTCCGTAATCGCTTCCGTAGGTGAGCTTGATTCGCCGGTTGATGTTGTAAAGCGCAATTCCCTCCTGTTCTTCGTGGAAGGCGGTCTGAAGATCCAGATCGTTGAGCAGGCGGTGATTGATTCGCTTGACCTGCTCATCGCTGATGCCAACGCCATTATCGCGCACATATATCTTCAATCCATCATCCGTATTCAGAATTCGCAGATTGATCATTCCGCCCGAAGTGTAATCCACAATTCCATGCAGCACTGCGTTTTCAACGATCGGCTGTAACGTCAGCTTTGTGGGCAATGAAGGCCGCGTCGTATTCGACGCCCGGTCCGATGCGGACATTGACGCTGTTGCCTGTCACCTCCACACAATCCGCAACCTCGGGAACC
>SFET01000021.1 GCA_004557125.1 Clostridiales bacterium
CGATCCCCGCACGGTCTCCCGCGGCGGCGACCGCATCCACGTCGGCTTCGACGTCAACCGCCTCCACTTCTTCGATCACGAAACCGAAAAGACCATCCTCTCCAGGGATTGATCGCAACACAACGGCCCGGTGCGGCTTCGCATCGGGCCGTTTTCTATCATCCGCAACCTTCCCGCAATCTGAGCTTGCAAAGGAGAATTCCACAATGAAGAGCATTCCCGGCGCCCGCAAAATCGATCTGTCCTGCGATCCCCGGCGCGATCACTTCGCCTACTTCTCCACCATGGCCTACCCCTACGTGGGGCTGACGGCGCAGGTGGACATCTCTCCCATCGTCGGCTTCCGCCAGCGCACCGGCGCGCCGTTCTTCCTCACGCTGCTCTACTGCGTCGGCCGGGCCGCCAATTCCGTGCCCCAGCTGCGCCAGCGCATCGTGGAGGGCGAGGTCTGGGAATTCGACGCCTGTCTCAGCTCCTTTACCGTAGCCAAGCCGGACGAGACCTATGCCTACTGCCCGGTGCGCACCGATCTCCCCTTCGATGTCTACCTCACACAGGCGCGCGCGAAGCAAAAAGCCGCCCAGGAGGGCGGCAACATTGAGGAGAGTCCGGAGGAAGCGCTTTCCTGCTACTTCATCAGCTCCCTGCCCTGGATGGGCTACACGGCGCTGGTGCAGCCGGTGCCCAGCCCTGCGGACAGCAATCCACGCATCACCTGGGGGAAGGCAGAGATGCAGGACGGCCGCCTGAAGCTGCCGCTGAGCCTGCTGTGCCACCATGCGCTGGTGGACGGCCTGCACATCGCGCGCTTCTATCAGGCGCTGGATCGGGAGCTTGCCCGGCTCGACCTGTCCGAATAATCAGCGGCCGATGCCCACCTTGCGCAGGCGGCTGCGAATCTGAATGCCCAGCACGGAGGCAACAACCGCCTTCAGCAGGTCCACGCCCACGAAGGGATATACGCAAACGGCCAGCGCGGAGCTCAGGTCATAGCTCGCCACATGCATGAACTGCAGCGTGCCGAAGAAATAGCAGATCAGCAGCGCGATCACACAGCCGATCACCGCAAAGACGGTCTCCTTGACGCGGCTGCCGCGATCCTTCCCGCTGAACAGCGCGATGATCACCGCCATGATCAGGAAGGTCCACAGATAGCCGCCGGTGGGGCCCACCAGCACCGCCGGGCCGCTCTTGCCCGAGGAGAACACCGGAAGTCCGATCACGCCCAGCAGCAGGTACACCAGCACCGCCGCACCGGCCTCCTTCCAGTTGAGGATCGTGCCCGCCAGCATCACCGCAAACACGCCCAGCGTGATCGGCACCGGGCCGATCGGGATGGAAATCGGAGCCAGGATGCACATGACCGCCGCCAGCAGTGCGGCGCGGGTGAGGAACAGGGTCTTGCTTTTCATGGGTTCGTCATCCTTTCTTTTCGTATAATTGTCAACCCATCAAATCATTTATAGTTGACAATCGATCCATGAAAGAGCCCCGGCCCCCAGGGGCAGACCGGAGCCTCCCAAATATTCTAAACTCAGAACTTCAGGGAATTGAGCTTGATACCAGGGCCCATGGTGGAGGACAGCACGGCGGACTTGATGTAGGTGCCCTTCGCTGCTGCCGGCTTGGCCTTGATGATGGCCTCCATCAGGGTGCGCAGGTTCTCGGTGAGCTTGGCGGCTTCGAAGGACGCCTTGCCGACCGGGCAGTGGATGATGGCGGTCTTGTCGACGCGGTACTCCACTTTACCAGCCTTGATATCGCTGATCATGCGGGCGATGTCCGGGGAAACGCTGCCGGACTTCGGGTTCGGCATCAGGCCCTTGGGGCCGAGCACGCGGCCCAGACGACCGACGACGCCCATCATATCGGGGGTCGCGACGCAGGCGTCGAACTCGAACCAGCCGCCCTGGATCTTCTTGATGATCTCATCATCCGCGATGATATCCGCGCCGGCTGCCTTGGCTTCCTCGATGCGGTTCTCCTTGACGAAGGCAAGCACGCGAACGGTCTTGCCGGTGCCGTTGGGGAGCACGACCGCGCCGCGGACCTGCTGGTCAGCGTGGCGGGGATCGACGCCCAGGCGAACAGAGATCTCGATGGTCTCGTCAAACTTGGCCTTGGCGGTCTGCTTCACCAGATCAATCGCCTCTTCGGGATCATACTGCTTGGTGCGGTCGATCAGCTTCAAGCTGTCGGAATATTTCTTACCCTTACTCATTATACATCCTCCTCGTGGTCAGACGGGCAAAAGCCCTCCCATGGCGGCCTCAACGGAAGCGGCGTTCAGGTCCTTCATCTTCAGCTCGGCAATTTCCTTGACCTGAGCCTTGGTGATGTTGGCGACCTTGTCCTTGTTGGGACGTCCGGAAGCGGTCTCGATGCCGCAGGCCTTCTTGATCAGAACGGCCGCCGGAGGGGTCTTGGTGATGAAGGTGAAGGAACGATCCTGATAGACGGTGATGACCACCGGGATGATCAGGCCGGCCTGCTTCGCGGTGCGGTCGTTGAATTCCTTGCAGAATCCGGGGATGTTCACGCCGTGCTGGCCGAGGGCGGGGCCGATCGGCGGTGCGGGCGTAGCCTTGGCGGCAGGAACCTGCAGCTTGATAAGCGCAGTAACTTTCTTTGCCATACTGGGTATCCTCCTCTATTTGATGTGGTGATGCGGGACGGATGAAGCGTCCCTCCCACTCCCTGAAACCCGAGCGGTGCGGGCTTACAGTTGGGTTCAACCGGATCAGTCCTCGCGCACGACCTCGTCGTAGTTGAGCTCCACGTCGGTCTCCCGCTTGAGCATGGGCACGACGACCTTGATCTTCTGATTCTCCAGATCGATCTGCGTCACCTTGCCCGAGAAGTTCTCAAACAGGCCCGAGAGGATGCGCACGTTGTCGCCCACCTGAATGTCGAGTCGCGTCTGGGGGACGGAATCGAACACGGAGGCGAAATCCGTTTCGGACAGGGGCGTAGCCTTGTTGCCGGCCCCCACAAATCCGGTCACGCCGCGGGTATTTCTCACGATGTACCAGGTTTCCTCGTTCATCAGCATCTTGACCAGAACGTAACCCGGCAGCAGCTTGTGCTGCACCGTGCGGCGCTTGTTATTCTTGATTTCTACGGCTTCTTCCACCGGAATGCAAACCTCGACGATCTTGTCCTGCAGGCCGTTGTTTTCAACGGACTTCTCCAGGTTGACCTTCACCTTGTTTTCATATCCGGAATAGGTATGTACCACATACCATTTGATTTCAGAATTCTCTGACATATCCTGCTCCTCGGAATCAGAGCGTGATGATCCAATCGATCAGGGCGCCGGAGCCGAAATCGATCAGGCCAATGATGACGCCCATGATCACCATGAACGCGAACACCACCAGAGAATAGTTCAGCACATCCCGCTTGGACGGCCAGGTAACCTTCTTGAGCTCGTGCCACATGTTCTTGAAGTAGCGGCCGATGCGCTTGAAGAAATTGCCAATGCGCTGGAAGAAACCGGGCTTGTCCTTCTTCTCCACTGCGTTTGCCATGATTTCACATCCTTGTCTTAACCTTCGGCCGGGAGCTTACTTGGTTTCCTTGTGGCTGGTGTGCTTCTTGCAGAAGCGGCAGTACTTGTTCATCTCGAGACGATCAGGATCGTTCTTCTTGTTCTTCATGGTATTGTAATTGCGCTGCTTGCACTCGGAGCATGCCAGCGTAACCTTGATGCGCTTATCCGATGCCAATTTCGACACCTCCCATATCTTTGATGCGGCTCCCGCGGGTTTCGCGGCCGCCGTCAGATCCGTCACAGTTTTTTGCAACAAAAACAGCAGCCCACAACCGGGGCAGACTATTAAATTATAGAATAGCTTCCCCCAAATTGCAAGTCCTTCCGCCCGCATGTAGCAAATTTTACATAACTGTGGCGGCAATTCTTACGAAAAGGAGGCTGCGACCGTTGCCGCAACCTCCCATCGATTGGCCGATTACTTGATCTCGATCACAGCGCCGGCTTCTTCGAACTTCTTCTTCATTTCCTCGGCGGCTTCCTTGGCGATGCCCTCGGCCAGAGTGGACGGAGCGCCGTCGACCAGTTCCTTGGCTTCCTTCAGGCCCAGGCCGGGCTTGACTTCACGCACAACCTTGATGACGTTGAGCTTCTTGGCGCCAGCTTCCTTCAGGATGACGTCGAACTCGGTCTTCTCTTCAGCAGCCTCGGCGGGTGCGCCGGCAACTGCGCCGCCAGCAACGACGGGAGCCGCTGCGGAAACGCCAAACTTCTCTTCCATTTCCTTGACCAGGTCGGCCAGCTCAAGGATGGTCATGCTCTCGATTGCGGAGATGATTTCTGCATTCGTCATGGTTATATCCTCCATTAATGATGTCTTTCTGATGAAAATTGGTTATGCGGCGATTATTCCTCGCCAGCCTGCTTCTTGCGCAGAGCCTCCACGCAGTACACGAACTTGGACACAGAGCTCATCATGCTGCCCATGATCTTCGCGATGAGGACCTCCTTGCTCGGCAGGTTCGCCAGCGCCTGCACGCCGGCCTCGTCCAGGAAAGCGCCGTCGCAGATGCCGCACTTGATGGTCATCTTCTTGGCCTTCTTGGAGAAGTCGCTCAGGATCTTTGCGGGAGCGATCATATCTTCGTAGCCGAAGGCAACCGCCGTCGGGCCCTCCAGATGTGCCGCCAGTCCCTCATAGCCCATCTCCTTGGTGGCCAGGTTGATCATCGTGTTCTTCAGAACGCAATACTCAACGCCCGCCTGACGGAGCTGGTTGCGAAGCTCGGTATCCTCCGCGACGGTCAGGCCGCGATAGTCTACCAGAACCACCGTCTGGGCCTTCTCAAACTTCTCTTTGATACCGGCGACGATGTTCTTCTTCGATTCAAGAATCTTCACGTTGGACATATTCAAACACCTCACATTCCCGTCCAGAATCTCGGACAAAGAAAAACCCTTGCGCAAGACGCAAGGGCGGTGTCAATCAACCGTATCCGTTGCGCCTCGGCGAGCGACCGAACCGGTCTTACGCATGCTGCACTCGCTGTCTATGGCACAGAGCCTTTCAAATCCGGCGATAATTATAGCAAATTCCCCGCTCCCTGTCAAGCCCCCGCCACAGCTCCGCCCACATTTAACCTGAGGGCCAAACGCCTGCAATATCAGGGCTTTTCGCAGCATTGCGCACCCTTTGCAGCGCAAGGTTTAACCGAATCCTAACCCAGTTTCCGAATCATTCCCCTTCTATTTTACACGCGCTTGTTGCAAAACGGGCAAACATGTGCTAAACTGCAAAAGATGTGAAAATGTTCAAACTGTTTATCATCGCAGGAGGAGAATTCCAATGACCACCACTTACGAAAAACTGTCTTCCAACAAGGTCAAGCTGAACTTTACCGTCGAGCCCGAAAAGTTTGAAGAGGGCATCAAGAAGGCCTATCGGAAGATGGTCGGCAAGATCAATATTCCCGGCTTCCGCAGGGGCAAGGCTCCGATGAAGGTCATCGAGGCCCACTACGGCGAAAGCGTTTTCTATGAGGATGCCTTCGATGCGATCTTCCCGGAGATCTATCAGGAAGCGCTGAAGGAGCACAATGTCGAGGTCGTCGATCGTCCCGAGCTGGACGTTGAGCAGATCGGCCGCGGCAAGGAGCTGAAGTTCTCCGTCGAGGTGTTCGTACGCCCCGACGTCACCCTGGGCGAGTACAAGAACCTGGGCATCGTCAAGACCGTGGACGAGGTCACCGAGGACGACGTCAAGGCCGAGATCGAGCGCGCCCGCGACCGCGCCTCCCGCTGGATCGAGGTCACCGACCGCGCCGCCAGGCTGGACGACCAGGTCAACATCAACTACGCCGGCTTCCTGGGCGAGGAGCAGTTCCAGGGCGGCACCGCCGAGAACCACGACCTGATCCTGGGCTCCGGCGCGTTCATCCCCGGCTTCGAGGATCAGCTGGTGGGCGCTGAGATCGGCGCGGACGTGGACGTCAACGTCACCTTCCCCGAGCAGTACCACTCCGAGGAGCTGGCCGGCAAGGCCGTGGTGTTCCACGTGCACGTCAACAGCATCCGCGAGAAGGAAATGCCCGAGCTGGACGAGGACTTCGTGAAGGAGGTCTCCGAGACCGCCAACACCGTGGATGAGTACAAGGCCGAGATCCGCGAGCGTCTGGAGAGCCAGGCCGAGAACCGCGCCGAATCCGCCTTCGAGAACGAAGTGATCGAGAAGGTCTGCGAGAATGCCGAGGTGGACATCCCCGCCGCCATGATCGAGGAGCAGATCGACAACATGCTGCGCGACATGGAGATGCGCATGATGTATCAGGGCATGAAGCTGGACGACTACTTCAAGTACACCGGCCAGACCCGCGAGCAGGTGCGCGAGATGTACAAGCCCAGCGCCGAGGAGCGCGTCAAGACCCAGCTGGTCGTCGCCGCCGTGATGAAGGCCGAGGAGATCAAGGCTGATGAGGCCGAGATCGACGCCGAGATCGCCAAGTACGCCGAGCAGAACAAGCAGTCCATGGATGATTTCAAGGGCATGCTGACCGACGGCGACAAGGAGTACTTCGCCGAGATCGCCTCCCTGCAGAAGACCATCGCCTTCCTGAAGGATCACGCGGAATAATTTTGCACGCAGGGTTCAAGAATAATCGCAAGGGCGCACTTGAACCCGCGCAACTGAATGAAGCCATGAGGGCCCCGCAGCTGCATTTCCATCGACCTTGCGCTGCGGGTTTCTCATATTCACCGCCCGATGGAACATATATAATGATGGCAATTCGGGCGCGCGGCCGCTGCGGGGCACTTCCGCGGCGCGCACGGCTCCGTCCACGGGATGCGGGCCGCACTTTCAGGGGAAACTTTCACCCACGCCGGACTCCCCTCCCCCGGTTTCAAGCCGCCGGATTCCGGTGAAAACACTTACGGGAGGTGTGCCTATGAATATGGTGCCCTATGTAATCGAACAGACCAACCGCGGCGAACGCAGCTACGACATCTATTCCCGCCTGCTGAAGGACCGCATCATCTTCCTGGGCGGCGAGATCGACGACGACGTCGCCAACCTCGTGGTGGCCCAGATGCTCTTCCTGGAAATGGAGGATCCGGACGCCGACATCATGCTCTACATCAACAGCCCGGGCGGCTCCGTGTCCGCCGGCATGGCCATCTACGACACCATGAAGTACCTCAAGTGCGAGGTCTCCACGCTGTGCATCGGCCTGGCCGCGTCCATGGGCGCGTTCCTGCTGGCGGCAGGTGCGAAGGGCAAGCGCCGCGCGCTGCCCCACGCCGAGATCATGATCCATCAGCCCCTCGGCGGCGCGAAGGGCCAGGCCACGGACATCCAGATCCAGGCCGAACAGATCCTCAAGATCAAGAAGACCATGAACGAGCTGCTTGCCCAGAACACCGGCAAGCCCCTCAAGACCGTCGAAAAGGACGTGGAGCGCGATCACTACCTCAGCGCCCAGGAGGCTCTGGATTACGGCCTGATCGACGAAATCATTGCTCCAAGGAGATAAGACATCCATGGCAAATCGAGAAGACTTCAACAACGGCGGCACGATCCGCTGCTCCTTCTGCGGCAAGACGCAGGATCAGGTGCGCAGGCTCGTGGCCGGGCCCAACGCCTACATCTGCAACGAGTGCATCCTGCTCTGCCAGGAGATCGTGTCCGACGACGTGGACAGCGTGAACGCCTCCGGCGAGATCGAGATCAAGACCCCCCAGGAGATCAAGGAGGTGCTCGATCAGTACGTGGTGGGCCAGGAGGCCGCCAAGAAGGCGCTGTGCGTCGCCGTGTACAACCACTACAAGCGCATCCGCTTCATGGGCAACAAGAAGAACGATGTGGAGCTGCAGAAGTCCAACATCGTGATGCTCGGCCCCACCGGCTGCGGCAAGACCTACCTGGCCCAGACCCTGGCCAAGATCCTCAACGTGCCCTTCGCCATCGGCGACGCCACCAGCCTGACCGAGGCCGGCTACGTGGGCGAGGACGTGGAGAATATCCTGCTGCGGCTGATTCAGAACGCGGATTACGACATCGAGCTTGCCCAGCGCGGCATCATCTACATCGACGAGATCGACAAGATCGCCCGCAAGAGCGAGAACCCCTCCATCACCCGCGACGTGAGCGGCGAGGGCGTGCAGCAGGCGCTTCTGAAGATTCTGGAGGGCACCATCGCGTCGGTTCCTCCGCAGGGTGGCCGCAAGCACCCCCACCAGGAGTTCATCCAGATCGACACCTCCAACATCCTGTTCATCTGCGGCGGCGCCTTCGACGGCATCGAGAAGATTGCGGAGAACCGCATCGGCAAGAAGACCATGGGCTTCGGCGCGGAGCTGCGCTCCAACAGCGAGCGCGCGAGCGAGGAGATCATGTCCCAGGTGCGCCCGGAGGATCTGCTGAAGTTCGGCCTGATCCCCGAGTTCGTGGGCAGACTTCCGGTGCTGGTGACGCTGAACCAGCTGGACGAGACCGCGCTGGTGAAGATCCTCACCGAGCCGAAGAACGCGCTGGTGCGCCAGTACGCAAAGCTGCTGAGCTTCGACAACGTGGAGCTGGAGTTCACCCCCGAGGCGCTCACCACCATCGCCCACCTGGCGCTGGAGCGCAAGAGTGGCGCGCGCGGCCTGCGCGCGATCATCGAGGGCGTGATGACCGACACCATGTTCGATCTGCCCAGCATCGAGGGTGTGTCCAAGTGCATCATCACTCGGGACGCCGTTCTGGGCAAGGAAAAGCCCCAGCTGGTGCGCACGCCCCTGGCGCTGCCCACGGCCGGCGAGGCCCAGGCCCAGATCGAGGGCGCATAAACAATTGCGGCGGAGGAGCCTGCTCCTTCGCCGCTTTATTCTCTGACGCAGCAAGCAAACATCCCTTCCGATTCTCTATCGGTTGGGATGTTTGCATTTGTGGTCTTGTCGATGGTCGCCCGTATTTGTCTCAATCTCCGATGAAGGGCTGCGTGAGGGTCAGCGTCTGCGCGTCCGCGTCCAGCTCCACCTCGCAGCCGATGGGCAGGGTCAGCATCGGATGGGTGTGGCAGCAGTCGAACTGGGCCAGCACCGGGAAATCCACGTTCCCCATGACCTCCATCAGTATCTCCCAGGGCCTGCGCCCGCTCCCCAGATCATCAAACAGCTCATGCTTGCCCAGAATCAGCCCACCGATCCGCTCGAACACGCCGCTGAGCTTCAGCAGCGAGAAGCTGCGCTCCACATCCGCCGCGTCCTTCAGGCTGTCCTCGATCAGCAGCACGTCCCCCTCCCGGATCTTGGGCATGTAGGGCGTGCCCCAGATTCCCTGCATGGTGTTCAGATTCCCGCCGATCAGCCGCCCCCGCACCCTGCCTCCATGGAGCGTGCGCATCTCGTTTGCAACGCCCCGCTTCGCCCGGCTCTGCGTCTCCCAGTCGATGAACTCCTCCGTCCACTGATCCGGCACGGGCAGCGCGTGGGGCGGTCGGGCCATCCCCATGGCGACGTCGGCAAAGGCGCTCCAGGTCCAGTCCACCCAGGGCGGCAGCTCCCCGAAGGACGCCACCACCGCCGGGCCATAGTAGGTGGTCAGCCCCGTACGCGCGTACACGCCCAACAGCAGCGCCGTGACGTCGGAGTAGCCCACGATGATCTTAGGATCCCGCATCAGCGCCTCATAGTCCAGGTAGGGCAGCAGCGAATTGGAGTTCATCCCGCCGATGGCCGCCATGATGCAGCGCACCTCCGGGTTCCGGATCAGCGCGTTCAGCTCCTGCGCGCGCTCGGCGATGCTCCCGGAGCGGTAGAAGTCCCGCTTTCCGGTGCGTTCGCCCTCGATGAATCGCAGACCCTTCTCCTCCAGATAGGCTCTTCCTCTCTGGTAGCGCGTGGGCGCGGTGGCCGTGGCGGGCGACGACGGCGAAAACACGGCGATCGCGTCGCCGGATCTCAGTTTTCTCGGCAGCATATTTCTCCCTCCCATGCAATGATTCTAGCACGTCTGCGGCCGGAAGTAAACCCGCCCATCGGACGGGCCGCCCGGCACATGCCGGGCGGCCCCTTTGTCGTATCCATTTTTGCAATGACATCTCCGGCACTGGCGCGACGGCCGATCTCCGCGAAGCACAAGCGCCTTCCGTCAGCTCAGCTGGGACAGGCCGGTGCAGAGCTCGTAGTAGCGGCCCTTCTGGCGCAGCAGATCGTCGTGGTCGCCGCGCTCGATGATCTCGCCATTCTCCAGCACCATGATGGCGTTGGCGTTGCGCACGGTGGACAGGCGGTGGGCGATGACGAAGGTGGTGCGGTTCTCCATGATGCGATCCATGCCCTTCTCGATCATGCGCTCGGTGCGGGTGTCGACGGAGCTGGTGGCCTCGTCCAGCACCAGAATCGGGGCCTTGCTCAGCGCCGCGCGGGCGATGTTCAGCAGCTGGCGCTGGCCCTGGGACAGGTTCGCGCCGTCACCCTCGATCACGGTGTTGTAGCCGTCGGACAACCTCTTGATGAAGCTGTGGGCCGAGGCCGTCTTTGCGGCGGCAATGACCTCCTCATCGGTGGCGTCCAAGCGTCCGTAGCGGATGTTCTCCATGATCGTCCCGGTGAACAGGTGGGTGTCCTGAAGCACCATGGCGATGTTCTTGCGCAGGGTATCGCGCTTGATGTCCTTCACATCGACGCCGTCGATGGTGATGCGGCCGGATTCGATGTCGTAGAAGCGGTTCAGCAGGTTCGTGATGGTGGTCTTGCCCGCGCCGGTGGAGCCGACGAAGGCGATCTTCTGGCCCGGGCGCGCGTAGAGCGAGATGTGCTTCAGCACGGTCTTTTCCGGCACGTAGCCGAAGGTCACGTCGTCCAGCACCACGTGGCCCTCGATCACCGGATCCACAGCGCTGTCCGCATCCGGCTCCTCGGGTTTTTCATCCATGACCTGGAACACGCGCTCCGCACCCGCCAGGGCCGAGAACACGGTGCTCACCTGCTGGGAGAGCTCGTTGATGGGGCGCGCAAACTGGCTGGCGTAGTTGACGAAGATGGCCAGACCGCCCACGTCAAACCTGCCCAGCACGCACAGCACGCCGCCGATGCCCGCCGTCAGGGAGTAGCTGACCTTGGAGATGTTGCCCATCACCGGGCCCATGATGCCGCCGAAGAACAGGGCCTTCGCCTGCTTTTCGCGCAGGTCGTCGTTCAGGCGGCCGAACTCCTCCTCGCACACGCCCTCGTGGTTGAACACCTTCACGACCTTCTGTCCGGCCACGGTCTCCTCGATGTAGCCGTTGACCGCGCCCAGCGCCGCCTGCTGGGCGGAGTAGAAGCGGCGGCTGCGCTTCATGATGAACATGCTGCCCTTGAAGAACAGCGGAATGAACACCACGGTGATCAGCGTCAGCCAGATGTTGGTGTAGATCATCATCACCAGCGTGCCCACCAGCGTGGCCGCACCGGAGATCATCGAAATCACCGAATTGTCCAGCATCTGGCCGATGTTGTCCACGTCGTTGGTGAAGCGGCTCATGATCTCGCCGTTGTTGTGGGTGTCGAAGTAGCGCACGGGCAGCTTTTGCAGCTTTTCAAACAGGTCGTGGCGGATGCGCTCCACGGCGCTCTGGGACACGCCCACCATCAGCCGGTACTGCAAAAAGGTCGCCAGCACGCCCACGATGTAGGTGCTCAGCAGCACGATCAGCATCGACAGCAGGGAGCTGACGCGCTCCGCCGCCGGAACATTCAGGTCGGCCACCTGGTTGAGGATCGGGCGCAGCAGATAGCCTGCGATCATCGTCGCCGCAGTGCTCAGCAGCAGGCAGAGCCCCACCACGATCAGCCGGGGCCAAAACTTTCCGATGTAGGAAAAGATGCGTCCGATGGTCTTGCCCGCATCCTTCGGCTTGCCCATCGCCGGGCCCTTGCCCGGGCCGTTGTGCCGCCGTGGCCGCGCGCTCTGCGCGCCCGCGCCCGTCGCCGCGCCGGAGTTGTAGCGCTGCTGCAGTCTTTCAAGTGTGCGTCCTGCCATCAGTCTCCCTCCCTTCCATCCGCAGGCGCCGCGGCCTCCGCCAGCACGGATTCGCGGCCGGACTCCTGGGATTCGTAGATCTCCTGATATTCGCGGTTGCTGCGCATCAATTCGTCGTGGGTGCCCACGCCGGTGATGCGGCCCTCGTCCAGCACGATGATCTGATCCGCATCCCGCACGGAGGAAATGCGCTGGGCGATGATGATCTTGGTGGAATCCTTCAGCTCGTTGGTGAAGGCGCTGCGGATCCTGGCCTCGGTGGCGGTGTCCACGGCGCTGGTGGAATCGTCCAGAATCAGGATCTTCGGCTTCTTCAGCAGGGCCCGGGCGATGCACAGGCGCTGCTTCTGGCCGCCGGACACGTTCGTGCCGCCCTGATCCAGGCCGCTCTCGTAGCCCTCGGGGAAGCGCTCGATGAATTCGTCCGCCTGGGCGCTGCGGGCTGCGGCGCGGATCTCCGCGTCGCTGGCGTCCTCGTCGCCCCAGCGCAGGTTCTCCTCGATGGTTCCGGAGAACAGCACGTTCTTCTGCAGCACCATGCCCACGCCGTCGCGCAGATGCTTCAGGCTGTAATCCTTCACATTGGCGCCGTCCACCAGCACCTCGCCCGCATCCACGTCGTACAGGCGGGGGATCATGGACACCAGCGTGCTCTTGCCGGAGCCGGTGGAGCCGATGATGCCCACCGTCTGTCCGGGCAGGATCGTCAGGCTGACGTCGTCCAGCACCTTCTCCTCGCTGTTCTTGTAGTAGCGGAAGGACACGTGCCTGAACTCGACGCGGCCCTGCTCCACCTTCTTCTCCGGCAGCGCGCAGCCCTCGTCGGTGAGGTCGATCTCCTCGTCCAGTACCTCGGAGATGCGCCGCGCGGAGGCCATGGATCTCGAGGAGATCATGAACAGCATGGACACCATCAGCAGCGACATCAGAATCTGGGTAATATAGGTAATGAAGGCGCTCAGATCGCCCACCAGCATCCCTCCGGCGATAACCTGGTTGCCGCCCAGCCACACCACGGCCACGCTGGTCAGGTTCATGATCAGCATCATCAGCGGCATCATCATCACCATCACGCGCATGGCGCTCAGGCCCGCCTGCTTCAGTTCGCCGTTGGCATGGTCAAACTTCTGCTGCTCGAAGTCCTCCCGCACGAAGGACTTCACCACGCGCACGTTGGTCAGGTTCTCCTGCACGTCGGTGTTCAGCGCATCGATCCTGCCCTGCATGCGCGTAAAGCGCGGCAGGCCCATGCGGATCACCAGCAGCATCACCACCAGCAGCACCGGTATGGTGACCAGCAGCACCCGGGCCAGCTCGGGTTCCCGCACAATGACCATGATCAGCGCGCCGATGAGCATGCCCGGCGCACGCAGGCACAGCCGCAGCAGCATGTTGACGAAGTTCATCAGCTGGGTCACGTCGTTGGTCAGGCGGGTGACCAGCGAGCCGGTGGAGAAGCGGTCGATGTTGGCAAAGGAGAACCTCTGCACCTTGGCGAACACATCCCGGCGCAGATCCGCCGCAAAGTTGACCGCAGCCCGGGCGCCGAAGAATGCGCCGCCCACGCCGCCGAGCATCATGCCCAGGCTGGTGAGCACCATCAGCGCGCAGATGCCCACAATGTAGCCGATGTTCGCGCCCTCCACGCCGTTGTTGATGATGTTTGCATACAGGCTGGGCAGGGCGATTTCACCCAGCACCTCCACAATCATGCACAGCGGGCCGAGCACAAAGAACTTCCAGTAGGGCCTGACATACTTGCCCCAGCGGTGAAAGAATCCCGTCTTTTTCAAATTGATCTCATCTCCTCTTCTCCGGCATTGCCGCCGTCCTGTTCCATGCGGCGCAGGTTCGCCATGACCTTTCCGAGCAGCGCCTCCAGGCAGTCCAGTTCGGCATCGCTGAAGTTCTCGAAGGTCGCGGCCTCCAGGCGGTCGAAGATCTCCCGGCTGCGACGGACCATCGCCTCGCCCTTTTTGCTGATGGCGATCTCGTTGCGCCGGCCGTCCACATCACTGCCGCAGCGCTCGATGTAGCCGCCGGTCTCCAGCCGCTTCAACGTCCGTGCCACCGAGGCCGGACTCACGTCCAGCTCCTCCGCAATCTGCGCCTGCGATGGAAATCGCCCCATCTGGCTCAGGTGCATCAACAGAATGTGCTGGCTGGGATGTATCCCCAGCCTGCGCACCCGCGCCTCGATGATGCGGTGCTGCATGCGCCCGATGTGCATCTGCATGTGACAGATCCCATGATACCGCCTGTTCAAGCCGTTCCCTCCAATTCATAAGCGCGTTAATGATTAACGTGCTCACGATTATAGGCTCCAACTGTGTACAATGCACGTCAGTTGCGTTTCCTTCCGGTAAAATCCGCCGCTTTTTTGCCGATGAACCTGGGATTTAACACAGCCATGCTATGATGACCCCAACAGGAGGTGTTTCCGACATGAAGCGCATACTCGCCCTGCTCGCCGCCCTGGCGCTGAGCGTTCTTCCGACCCTGGCCGAGACCAGCGTCGCGCCCGAAGTGACCCCCACGCCCGGCGCAGCCGCCATCGCGTCCCCCACCGCAAGCCCCACGCCGGAGCCTGCGGGCACACTCTATGATTGCACGGACTTTCGCGTGCGCCTGAGCGACGACCTCGCTCCCCTGGACGACGAAGCCCTGGCCGGATACGCCGCCGCCGTCGGCAGCGCCTATCCCGATGCCGCCGAGATGCGCCTGGTGGCCGCCGATGCAGAGGCCGAGGCCGTGATCGGCTTCGCCCTCGCGCCCTCGCAGCAGAGCGCCGTCGATGCCGCGCGGGAGGCCGCCGCCACGATCCTCGGCAGCGACGCCGGCGTGGTGGAGACGTCCTTCGGTGCAAACGAATGCGCCTGCTTCGCCTGTGCCATCGAGGACCTGACCTTCCACATGTACTTCTTCTCCCTGGGGGATCAGCTGCTGACCGTCACCGCCAGCGGCCTGGAGGATACTGATCTCGCCGCCGTTCTGGAGAGCCTGGAGTTCTGAATCCATCCCGGGACGGCAAGCGCCCGACCACTTGCAAAAGTGGTCGGGCGCTTCATTCGTCCGGGCACGCTCACGGGGCGATCTTTCCCGCGCCCAGCAGCGTGAAGAGGTTCTTGAAGATCAGGCCGCCGCGCCAGTAGTTCGCGCTGAGGTGGAAGGCGACGGATTCCTCGCCCCAGCTCCATGTGATGGGCCACGCGCCGTCTGCCTCCTGCTTCTCGAGCAGCCAGTCGGCCTCGCGCATCGCCAGTTCGCCCAGCGGAGCCAGCAGCGGATCCTGCGGGCCCATGACGAAGTTCGACGGCATCGCGCAGTACTCGCTGTCCCACTTGTCCGCGTCCGCCCGCACCAGCTCCACCATGCGCCTTTCCACCTTCGCAAGCAGCGCGCCTGCGTCGAACAGCTCCGGACAAGCGGTCATCACATCCCAGCACAGCGTGCGCAGTCCCGGCAGCAGGTGCATCTCCCCGGGCAGCTCCCGCGCCATGGCCCAGTCGAAGGCCTCCCGGGCAATCCTGCGCGCCAGCTCGTTCGCCTCGCTCCCCGGCTCCGAGGCGCGCAGCATGTAGCCCGCCAGCGCCGCCGTGGGGTTGTAGTCGAAGCGCGGCTCGGTATAGTGCCACCAGGGCGCGTGGGGATAATCGTTGTTGCTTGCAACGCTGTACGCCCAGCGGTGGCCGTCGAAGTCCGCGCCGCTGGTCAGGTAGGCAAGCAGCCCCGCTACGATGGGGTGCGCCGGGTCGTACATGTCGATCAGCCGCAGGTAGGTCGTCGCCGACCAGCTCTGCATCGGCGAGGAAGCCGGGTTTAGCGCATCGCACTCCAGCCCGTGGCCGAAGCCGCCGTCCGGGTTCTGGTAGGCCGCCAGGCAGGCCAGGATCTCTCCGGGATCGCCGCCCTCGAAGTGCAGCTTCCAGCGGGCGAGGTCGATGGGCCGCGCGTTGCGGTACATAAATCCCCGCGCGCGTTCAAATATCTGGTTCATATGCATCCCTCCTGCACTGATTGTATGTCCAATGTTCCCTTCGTGTATAGAAGAAATCCGACACATCTAATCATTTTTGTGCGTTTCTCGATCAGTTCCCCCGGCAGCACGCCCTGAAAGCGCCGGAATTCCCGCAGCAGATGGGACTGATCCGCATATCCGTACCTCTCCACCGCGTCCAGCGCCCGGTAGCGCCCCTCCAGCACCTCCCGATAGACCATCTGGCAGCGCATCAGCTGCATCAACAGCTTCGGCCCGGCTCCGGTGCAACGCAGCAGCTTTCGCTCCAGCTGGCGACCGCTCATCCCCGCCCGGGCGGCAATTTCCCCCACCTTCTCCCGGCCGCAGCCGGAAATCATACCATAAATTGCATTCAAAAGGTCATTTCCCGGTCTGTCGGGTCGAAGCCTGCGCAGCAACTCTCTTTCAGCAGAAGCCGCGCGGGCAATGAGGTCGTCCGGCTCGAACAGCTGCGGCGCAAGCGCCCGGAACAGCGCGGAAAAGTGGGCTTCCGGGTCAAATACCTTCCCCAGCGCGTCCCGGAAATCCGCCTCCGCGAAACACGCCGCCGTCCAGGCGTAGAAGCGGACGCCGAAGCTGGCCACGAGGTCCTGCGAAACATAGTCGGGCGTGACGTAGGCCGCATCGTCCAGGGCGCAGAAGCGGCCCGTGACGCAGTTTTGCGTGTAATTCACCTCAAAGATCAGGTCCATGCAGCTGTCCGGGATCACCCGGCTGCCGCCCCGGGCTGTGCGGGCGTGCAGGCTCCCCCAGAAGCAGCGCACGTAGGGCGCGAGGGCAGGGCAGGGCGCAATTTCCATGTATTCCCCATCGAAGTGCAGGCCGTGGCTCGACAGGGGAACATAGAGCCGCGTCAGCTGATCCGGCTGCATCCCGTCGCCCCCTCTCCCTTTTACCATGAATTGTAGCACGCGCCTCATGCGTCCTGCAACATATTTTCAGAAATACAAATCCACGCCGCAGTTTTTTCCGCGTTCGCATTTTTGTGCTTTCATTCCATGGATGACTGTGCTATAATTTCAATGGAATAATATGAAAGAAGGGGTTCTACCCATGAAAAAGGCAATTATGTATGGCGGCGGCAACATCGGCCGCGGCTTCATCGGCAAGGTGTTCGCGGATTCCGGCTACGAGGTCGTGTTCCTGGACATCATGCAGTCCCTGATCGACGAAATGAACCGCCGGGGCGAGTACAACGTGCGCATCGTCTCCAACGCGGAGACCGTGAACACCACCGTCAAGCCCGTGCGCGCGGTGAACGCCGGCACCGAGCAGGCCATCGACGAAATCGTCACCTGTGACATCATGGCCACGGCGGTGGGCGTAAACATCCTACCGAAAATCGCGCCCGTCATCGCAAAGGGCGTGGTTGCCCGCATGGAAAAGAGTGGAAAACCGCTGGACATCATCCTGTGCGAAAATCAGCTGGAGGCCGACATTCTGATGCGCGGCTGGATCTACGAGTGCCTGACCGACGAGCAGAAGGCCTGGGCGGATGAGAACCTCGGCCTGATCGAGGCCTCCATCGGCCGCATGGTGCCCCCGCTGACCCCTGAGATGCGCGCCCAGGACCCGCTGCTGATCTGCGTGGAGCCCTACTGCGAGCTGCCGGTGGACAGGGACGCCTTCAAGGGCGAAATTCCCGATCTGGTGGGACTGATCCCCTACTCCCCCTTCGAATTCTACATCAAGCGCAAGCTCTTCCTCCACAACGGCGGCCACGCGGTGTGCGCGTACCTGGGCAACCTGAAAGGCTACGACTACATCTGGCAGGCCATCGGCGACCCGGAGATCTACGAGGCGGCCAAGGCGGCCATGAACGTCAGCGCCCAGGCCCTGATCCGCAAGTTCGGCGAGGGCATTCGTGAGAACGTGGAAAACAACGTGGTGGACCTGCTGTTCCGCTTCCAGAACCGCGCGCTGAAGGACACCGTGTCCCGCGTGGGTGCGGATCCCGTGCGCAAGCTGCGCCGCAACGACCGCATCGTGGGCGCGGCGCTGTTCGCCATGGAGCAGGGCATCGACCCCGCGCCGGTCATCAAGGGCATCGTGGCGGGCCTGAAGTTCGACCGCGAGGGCGATCCCACCGCGCCGGAGATTCAGAGGGCGCTGAAGGAGCAGGGCATCGACTACGTCATCGAAACCTACATGGGCCTCAAGAAGGAGGAGCCGCTGTTTGGCATGATCAAGGCGGCCTACGAAGCATGACAAACTATCAGATTCTCACCGACTTCGCCGTGGAAAAGACCTGCGCGCTGCTGGCGATCCCCAGCCCCAGCGGCTGCACGGAGCGCGCGATCTCCTGGCTGGAAGAAGAATTCACCGCCCTGGGCTGCGAACACTGGCGCGGCGTGAAGGGCGGGCTGATCGTGGACTTCGGCGGCAGGGACGATGCAAACGCCCTGCTGCTGGAGTCCCACTGCGACACCCTGGGCGGCATGGTGGCCCAGATCAAGCCAAACGGTCGCCTACGGCTGACCAACATCGGCGGCATGAACGCCAACAATGCCGAGGCGGAGAACGCCGTGCTGCTGGCCCGCAACGGAAGGGAATACGAGGGCACGCTGCAGCTCATCGACGCGTCCATCCACGTAAACGGCGACTACAATGACACCAAGCGCAGCTGGGACAGCGTGGAGTTCGTGCTGGACGAGGACGTAAACTGCCCGGAGGACGTGCGCGCGCTGGGCATCGGCGTGGGCGACTACGTCTGCTTCGATCCCCGCACCCGCGTGACCGCAAGCGGCTACATCAAGAGCCGCTATCTGGACGACAAGCTCTCCGTGGGCATGCTGCTGGCGCTGGCGAAGTATCTGAGGGATGAAAGCATCACCCTGCCCCGGCGCACCTACGCCCACATCACCGTGTACGAGGAGGTGGGCCACGGCGGCTGCGCCTCCGTGCCCGAAGGCGTTACTGAGGCGCTGGTGGTGGACATGGGCTGCGTGGGCGAGGGCCTGGACTGCACCGAGCGCATGGTCTCCATCTGTGCGAAGGATTCCAGCGGCCCCTTCTGCCGGGAGATCGTGCTGAAGCTGATCGACGCGGCGGAGCGCTCCGGTGCGAAGTACGCCGTGGACGTGTACCCCCACTACAGCTCCGACGTGGCCACCACCCTGCGCGCGGGCAGCGACGTGAAGCACGGCCTGATCGGCGCGGGCGTGTACGCCTCCCACGGCTACGAGCGCAGCCACCGCGACGGCGTGGAGAACACCCTGAAGCTGCTGATTTCCTACCTTCAGGGCTGAAAGGACGATACTTCTATGGACATTCCCCACATCCAAGCCCGAAAGGCGCAGCGCGGCGACTTCGACGCGATCCTGCGCCTGCTGGATCACGCCCGCGCCGCCATCCGCGCGCTGGGCATCGACCAGTGGCAGGACGGCTACCCGGAGCCGGAGCTGATTTCTGCGGACATTCAGCAGCAGATCGGCTGGGTCTTTGCCGATGGCGAGGCCATCGCGGGCTATGCCGTGCTGCTGTTCGGGCGCGAGCCCATCTATGACGAACTGGACGGCGCGTGGCTGATCTCCGGCGAGCGCTATGTGACCATCCACCGCATGGCCATCGACGACGGCTACCGGGGCACCGGCCTGAGCCGGAAGATGATCGCCTTTGCCGAGGAACAGGCCCGCGAGCAGGGCCTTCTCTCCGTGCGCGCCGACACCCATCGGGGCAACCTGGCCATGCGCGGCCTGATGCGCAGGTGCGGCTACGCCCTCTGCGGCGAGGTGCGCTACGACGTGACCGCCGGCGATCCCATCCGCGTGGCCTACGAAAAGCTCCTGGAGAAAGACACACAATGTGGATCCTGATTTTCCTGCTTGCCCTGCTGCTTCTGCTGCCGGGCGGCTTTTTCTATCTCTTTGCGCTGCGACGGAAGAGGAAGCGCCGCGCGCCCGCAAAGCGCAGTCAGAAGCCCTACTCCGGCCCCAAAACCTTCCGCATGGATCGGGACTGGCTGCGGGAGACTGCGAAGCAGGACGTGTATCTCACGTCCCGGGACGGCCTGCGCCTGCACGCATACCTGCTGCCCCAGGGGGACTACCGGAATTTTGTGGTCATCTGCCACGGCTACCGCGCCCACGCGGCCTCCACCGCCCACTATGCCCGGCACTTCTACGAAGCGGGCGCGTCGCTGCTGCTGATCGACGCCCGCGCCCACGGCGAAAGCGAGGGCCGCAGCATCGGCATGGGCTGGCCGGAGCGCCTGGACGTTGTGGACTGGATCGCGGAGCTGAACCGGCGCTACAACCATCCCGGAATCGCCCTCTTCGGCGTGTCCATGGGCGGGGCCACGGTGCTCAACGCCGCCGGGGAGGCCCTGCCGGAGAACGTCAGGTGCATCGTCTCCGACTGCGCCTACGTCTCCCTGAAGGACGAATTTCTCCACCAGCTGCGTTCGTTTTACCACCTGCCGGGGGCGTTTCTGTACCTTTCCGACCCCGTCTGCCGCCTGCTTGCGCTCTATTCCCCGCTGCGCGACGGCGACGGCTGCGCACAGCTCGAGCGCTGCAAGCGCCCCGTGCTGCTGATCCACGGCGGCGCGGACGACTTCGTGCCCCCGGAGATGCTGGATCGCGCCTGGAACGCCATACCGGGGCCGAAGGAAAGGCTGATCGTTCCCGGCGCGGGCCACGCCGAGAGCGCCATCGCCGCGCCGCAGCTCTACTGGGAGACCGTGGACGCCTTCTGGAAAAAGTATGCCGATGCTTGACGCGGCGTGCTTTCAGAGATATAATAAATGTGTCTTTTTGGATACAATGCCATGCAGGAGGATCCCGTGCTGAACCGCTACCTGATCGTCGATCAATCCGTGCTGCCCGATTACTTTCTCAAGGTGATCGAGGCCCGCAAGCTGCTGGAGAGCGGAACCTACACCCAGGTGAGCGACGCTGCCCGGGCCGTTGGCATTTCCCGCAGCACCTACTACAAGTACAAGGACAAGGTGATGGAGCCCTCGCAGGTCGCCGTCGGACGCACCGCCACGCTGATGCTGACCCTCTCCCATGAGTCCGGCGTGCTCTCCAAGGTGCTCAACCGTGTCTCCGCCTGCGGCGCCAACATTCTGACCCTGACCCAGAGCCTGCCGGTGCATGATCAGGCGAGCCTGATGCTCTCGGTGGACATCTCCGGCATGAACACCTCCCTGGAGGAGCTGACCCGCACCCTGGAGCAGACCGGCGGCGTGGAGAAGGTTCGCCTGGCTGCCCTCGAATAGAGACGGAGGAGAGATATGAAGATTCACTTTTCGGCCGACAGCACCTGCGACGTCAGCGCCGCGTTTCTCGAGCGCTATCCGCTGGAGATCGTCCCCCTGACCGTGGAACTGGATGGCAAATTCTACAAGGACGGCATCGACCTTGCGCCGGATGAGATCATCACCCGGGTAAACCAGGGCGCAGATCTGCCCAAGACCTCCGCGGTGAACGTGGAGGAATACCGCGAGGTCTTCACCCGCGCGCTGGAGCACAGCGACGCAGTGATTCACTTCAACATCAGCTCGGACTTCTCCTCCTGCCACCAGAACGCCTGTCTCGCGGCGGAGGGCCTGAACGTGTGGTGCATCGACAGCCGCAACCTCTCCAGCGGCATCGCCATGCTGGTGGCCGAGGGCTACGATCGCGCCGAAGCGGGCAAGGAACCCGCGCAGATCGCACAGGAGCTGCGCGACATGGTGGACAAGGTGGACGTCTCCTTCATCGTGGACCGGCTGGACTACCTCTACAAGGGTGGCCGCTGCTCCGCGCTGGCGATGCTGGGCGCAAACCTGCTGCACATTCGCCCCTGCATCGAGGTCAAGGACGGCAAGATGGGCGTGGGCAAGAAGTACCGCGGCGCCTATGCGCGCTGCCTGCGCCAGTACGTCTCCGACCGGCTGCTGGCCGGGAAGGACATCAAGCCGCAGCGCGTGTTTCTGACCCACACCGGCGTCACCGACAGCGCCGTGGAGGCGATCCGCGAGCTCACGCTGCAGCAGATCCCCTTCACCGAGGTCTACGAGGTGCGCGCAGGCGCATCCATCACCAGCCACTGCGGCGAAAATACCTTCGGCATCATCATGTATCACGAATAGAATCGCCGGTGCGCATTGCAACAACGTCCGAACCGCTGCGTTCGGACGTTGCTTTATTCAGATTTACCGAATAGAGGGTTTCCATATGAAAAAGGGTCTGATCTATATCCACGGAAAGGGCGGAAGCGCCGCGGAGGCCGCGCATTACAGGGCGCTCTTTCCGGAATACGACGTCGCGGGCTTTGACTACAAATCCGAAACGCCCTGGGCGGCGAGGGAGGAGTTCGCCGCATACTTCGACGTCTTCCGCAGCGCACACGACGGCGCAGGCATCATCGCAAACAGCATCGGCGCGTTCTTCTCCATGCATGCTCTGGCGGATCGCGAGGTGGCGCAGGCGTGGTTCATTTCCCCGATCGTGAACATGGAAAAGCTGATTTCGGATATGATGCACTGGGCAAACGTCACGGAATCCGAGCTGCAGGCGCGGGGTGAAATCGAAACGGCCTTTGGCGAGACGCTGTCGTGGGAATACCTCTGCTGGGTGCGCAGCCATCCGCTCGCATGGAGGGTTCCGACGAGAATCCTGTACGGCAGCGGGGATCACCTTCAGGCCCCCGGCACGGTTCAGGCCTTCGCGGAGCAAACCGGTGCAGAGATGACCGTGATGGAGGGCGGCGAGCATTGGTTCCACACAGAGGAACAGATGGCATTTCTGGATCAGTGGATCCGTTCCGGAATGCCAAACGCCTGACAAAACCCCCGGCCAATTTGTGCCGGGGGTTTGTGCGGATGCTGCAGCTTATGCCTCGCGCGTGAGCCTGTGCACCCACTTGTAGCCGTTGGCGCGAATGGCTGCCGGGAAGCACTTGAGGAACTGATCGATGTTCACGCAGACGATCACCGCGATGGCCGGCCAGTGCCACACCAGGCCGCCCAGCCAGGCCAGCGGAATGAAGGTGCAGATGGCCACCGTGTCCAGGATCAAAACAAACCTGGTGTCGCCGCCGCCGCGAATGATGCCCGTGTTCACCGGCATCTGGTAGGACATCACCACCAGCACCGCCGCCTGGATCAGCATGTATGCGTTGGCCAGGTCGTAGGTCTCCCTGGAAATCGTGCCCGCGTACACGCCCAGCAGCGGAATGCGGATGACCAGCATGATCGCGCCCAGCACAATTCCGATGCCGATGAAGATCAGCTGCAATGTGCGGGCGTACTGCTTCAGGCGAGGCATGTCGCCCTCGCCCACGGTCTTGCCGATGATCACCGACGCCGCCGAGGACGCGCCCACCGACGTGACCTTCAACAGCAGAAACACCGTGTTGGAGATGGACTGCGCGGCGATGGCGCTGTCGTCCATGTGGCCCAGGATCACCGTCTGCAGGGCGTTGGCGATGCCCCACAAAAAGGCCGCGCCCAGCGTGGGCAGCGACACGAGAATGAAGTCCCGAGTCAGCTGCGCGTTCGTTTTGAGCATGTCCCGCAGCCGCAGACCCAGCCGCTGGTCCCGCAGCACGAAGGCGCCCACCACGATGAACTCCACCACGCGTGCGGTCAGTGTGCCGATGGCCGCGCCACGGGCGCCCAGCTCCGGCGCGCCGAAGTGGCCGCCGATGAGCAGGTAGTTGATGGCAATGTTGATGATCAGCGAAAGCACCGACACCCGCAGCGCGATCTTGACCGACTCCACCACGCGCATGGTGCTCAGCAACACCGCGGTCAGCGCAAAGAACAGGTAGCTGAAGCGGATGATCTTCAGATAGGCCACGCCCTCGGCCACGTATTCGGCCTGGTCGGTGAAGATGCGCAGCGCACCCTCGGGGAACAGGCTCACCAGCGTGAACAGGATCAGCGCCAGCGCGATTTCCAGCCGCACACCGATGGCCGCGATGGAGCGGATCTCCCCCAGCCTGCGCTGGCCCCAGTACTGGCTGCCCAGCACGATCAGCGCATTGCCGATGGCGTACACCAGCTGCTGATACACGAACTGGATCTGGTTCACCGCCGCCACGCCGGACAGCGCCGCCTGGGAATAGGTGCCCAGCATCAGGTTGTCCGCCAGATTTACGCTCAGAATCACGGCCTGCTCCAGCATCAGCGCCACGCACAGCCGCAGAAAGGTCTTGTAGAACCCACGGTCTTTGGTAAACATTGCTCTTCCTTCCTTCCGTTTCCAAAGCAGAGCTTACCACAGTCAAACGGAATCTTCAAGCGTCTTGATGTTTAATTCCTGCTCTGGTATAATATGATCGTTCATCCCGAACGACTGCACATCCGAAGGAGAGACACATTCATGCAGCAGAAACCCAAACTGATCGTCATCGCGGGCACCAACGCCTCCGGCAAGAGCGGCCTGGGCGTGGAGCTGGCCCGCATGTTCGGCGGCGAAATCATCTCCGCCGACTCCCGCCAGGTGTTCCGGGGCTACGACCTGGGCAGCGGCAAGATCACGCCCGAGGAGATGAAGGGCGTCCCCCACCACCTGATCGACATCTGCGATTCCAACGAATTCTTTTCCATGCACGACTTCCAGCGCCTGGCCTATCGCGCCATCGACGATATCCTCGCCCGGGGCCGCGTGCCCTTCCTGGTGGGCGGCACAGGGCTGTACATCGCCTCCGTCACCGAGGGCTACATCATGAGCGACCGCGCGCCGGATCTGGCCTACCGCGACGAGCTGGAAAAAAAGACCACGCCGGAGCTCTACACCATGCTCGTTTCTCTGGTGCCCGACGTGGAGGTGGACGCAAAGAACCGCAACCGCGTGATGCGCATGCTGGAGAAGATCCACGACGGCGACGACCACCGCCCCCACAGCGCGCCCCGCTACGACTGTCTGAAGCTGGGCGTCACCTGGGATCGGGAGACGCTGAAAGCGCGCATCGACGAGCGGCTCGAAAAACGCATGCAGCAGGGCATGGTGGACGAGGTGCGCGGTCTGCTGGAAAGCGGCGCCAGCGTGGAGTTCATGAACAAGCTGGGCCTGGAGTACCGCTACATCACCCAGTACATCACCGGCGAATTTGCCAGCGAGGCAGAGATGTGCGCACAGCTCAGCCTGGCCATCAAGCGCTTCGCCAAGCGCCAGATGACCTGGTTCCGCCGGGACAAGGAGATCCGCTGGCTGGACATGACCGGCGATCCCCTCGCCGAGGCCAGCGCATGCATCCGCGACTTTCTCGGCATCGGTTCCTGCGATCCGCAGCGCCTGCAGGGCGACGATATCCTGAACATTTAACTTTTACCCGCAATTTTTATGCGGGTTTTTTCATGGATCGGATTGAATAATTTCCTTCATCGGTCTATAATAGTAATGTTCGACCATTGCATACGGAGGGGAAATGAATGAAAAAATACAGAATCGGCATTGATGTTGGCGCCACGAATACCAAAATCGGCCTGTTCGACCGTGACATGAACCTTCTGGACTCCACGCAGACGCTGACGGACCCGGAGGCGGATCTGCCCATGCTGATGGACTTCATTGAATCGCTGGTGCAGCACATGCTCAAGCGCAGCGGCATCTCCATCGACCACCTGATGGGCGTGGGCGCCGCGTTTCCCTCCTACATCGATTACAAGGCCGGCATCGTGGTGGAGACCGGCAACATCATGTCCCTGACCAACGCTCCGGTGCGGGATCTGCTGGAGGAGCGCCTGGGCGTGCGCGTGGTGCTGGACAACGACGCCAACCTTGCCGCCCTGGCGGAGCACAAGCTGGGCGCCGGCGTGGGCCAGGACAACATGATCTACGCGGCGCTGGCCACCGGCATCGGCGGCGGCCTGATCCTCAACGGCAAGCTGTACCGCGGCATGCACGGCATGGCGGGCGAAATCGGCCACATGTTCGTCTCCGATTCCACCGGCTATCCCTGCCCCTGCGGCGTGACCGGCTGCGTGCAGTCCATCTCCTCGGGCGCGCACATGGCCAAGTACGTCACCGACCGCATCAAGGAGGGCGAGGACAGCTCCATTCTCAACTACGCCGGCACCCTCTCCAGCATCGACATGGAGGCCGTGGGCAAGGCACTGCGCGGCAACGATTCCCTGGCTCTGGAGGTGGTCAGCCGCGGCGCGGAGTACCTCGGCCGCATGTTCCACTCCCTGAACCAGATCTTCGACATCAACTACTTCGTCTACGGCGGCGGCGTGGCCAAGCTGGGCAGCCCCTTCATCGACCGCATGGTGGCCGCCTATCGCCACTACTCCCTGAACGACACCCGGCACCCCGCACAGTTCGTCCCTGCGAAGTTCGGCAGCCAGGCGGGCATGTACGGCGCGGCGCTGCTGATTACGGATGAAGCCTGAGCATCGCTCCCTGTACGTGCCGCCGGATCCGGGGCTGTATCCCGGCGTCTTTCCTCTGCCGCATCCGGAGCGCGTGCAGATCAGCGGCGCGCCGGCGCACATGCACGGCCTGCGGGCGCTGTTCGTCAGCGACGTGCACCTGCGCCGCAGCGTCTCCGACGCCCGGCTCGAAATGCTGATCGGTCTGATGCGCATGCAGCGGGCCGATCTTCTGCTGCTTGGCGGCGACTATGCCGAGGACGGGGATTCCTGCGCGCGCTTCTTTGCTGCGCTGCGGAAGCTGTCCTTCCCCCTGGGCGCGTACGCCGTGCCCGGCAACAACGATCCCGGCGACGCCGCGCTGCTGCAGTCCATGATGGCCAGGGCGGGCGTGACGCTGCTCAAGAACCGCTGCGCAAGCATCCGTCTGCCCGGCGGAACGCTGGAGATCGCCGGCTGCGACGAGCACAAGTACGGCGCGCCCCGCACCGACGGCCTGTTTTCGGGGGACGGCGCCTACCGTATCCTGCTGTCCCACTTCCCGATTCTTCCCGACTGCGCCTGCGAACTGATGCTCTCCGGCCACACCCACGGCGGACAGTTCAACCTGATGGGCGTCACGCCCTACACCATCGGCTTCGAGCGCCGCTTTCCCCTGCTGGCCGTGCGCGGCCTGCATCGCATCGGCGAAATGCAGCTGCTGGTGAGCAGCGGCGTCGGCGTCAGCCGGCTGCCCTTGCGCATCGGCGCCTCGCCGCGCATTCATTTGCTGGAATTTTGTCCGGAAGTTTCCGGCTGAAACTTTGCCGAAGCGCTTGACATTCGCACCCGGCGCGCATATAATTGAATTGTCGGTCGCGAACGGCCGCTGAAATGGAAAGTATCCTGGGGTGTGCGCTGATCTGTGCTTTTACCCACAGATTCATAAAAGGATTCCGGGTCGATATGCAGATGCCAGGCCCCCGATTTTGCCAGGGGAAGGCAGTAAGCAGTCGCAGGTCTCCGCCCTGCCGGAGCGGCGGGTGAAAAAGCAGAGATTGACGGCACTCATGGGATATTCTTTGAGCATCTACGGATGCTCATTTTTTATTTCCAGCCCATTGATAAGAACACTCCTCTCCGAACCCGCCGCATCCGCGGCGGGTTTTCGCATGCCGCGGCTTTTTTCCACTTTGCATCGGATATTTCGCCGGGAAATGAATATATAATCAGCGGTACTTCGTGAAGGAGGAACGCGCATGCCCGCATACACCCTTCGACAGCCCGGCTCCGACCGGCGCGTCGCCCGCATCGAACTCAGCCGCATCGCCCCCAGCCCCTATCAGCCGCGCCAGTGCATCGACGACACGTCGATTCAGGAGCTGGCCGAATCCATCGACCGCTTCGGCCTGCTGACGCCGCTGCTGGTGCGCCGCTGCTCCGTGGGCGCGTACGAGCTGATCGCCGGCGAGCGCCGTCTGCGGGCGCTGAAGCTGCTGGGGCGCACCCATGCGGACGCCATCGTGCTCAGCGCCTACGACCGGGACTGCGCGCTGATCGGCCTGATCGAAAACCTAGAGCGGGAGGATCTGCACTTCCTCGACGAGGCCGAAGCCTGCCGGCGCATCCTGAAGGAGCACGGCCTGAGCCAGGAGGAGCTGGCCGCCGCGCTGTCCATGAGTCCCTCTGCGCTGGCCAACCGGCTCCGGCTGCTGCGCCTGAGCGTGGAGGCGCGCGCGTTCATCCGTGAAAGCGGTCTCTCCGAGCGCCATGCCCGGGCGCTTCTGAAGCTGGAGGACGGCGCACAGCAGCTTCAATTCGCCCGCCTGGCCGCAAAGTCCCGGTGGAGCGTGCGCCAGCTCGAGGCCCAGATCGCCCACAATCTGAACGCCGCGCCCACCGCAAAGAGTGAGGTCCGCCTGATCCGCGACAACCGCCTGGTCATCAACGCCCTGAACGACACCGTGCGCCAGCTCAAGCGCATCGGCGTGCACGCCAGCAGCCGCGTGGAGGCCCACGAGGATTCCTACGACGTCATCATCACCGTGCGCCGGCCCTACGACGCCGACGCATGAGGCGTTCAGCATCGCCGATCGATTGTTGTCCGGCGATATTTAATTTTTCTTTTTCAGATAATATTTATTGACAAACGATATATTCCATGCTATACTGGCTTCAACGGGGCGGCACGGAGGAAATCTGCCGTCCAAAAGGAGTGACTGCTCATGTGGAACGATCGAAAATCCATTCAACTCTCGCTGGCGCTGGTGGACCTGTTCGGCCTGATCGCGCTGGTCTGCGCCTGCACGATGCCGATGATCGCCGGCTGGTATGCGGAGCAATTCGGCCGGAGCGCGCAGATGCGGCGCGTGCTGACCATCGCATTCTACTGCTGCCTGCCCTTTGCGATTGCCGCACTGGGCGCGCTGCACCATCTGCTGCACAACCTGTTGAAGGAGCGCCCGTTCATCGCACAGAACGTGACGCTGCTGCGGGTGCTTTCCTGGTGCTGCTTCGCCGTGGCACTGATCGCACTGGTCGCGTGTCGCATCTATCTTCCCTTTCTGCTGGTGTGCATCGCCGCGGCCTTCATCGGCCTGATTCTGCGGGTCATCAAGAACGTGTTCTGCACCGCCATCGAGATTCAGACCGAAAACGACATGACAATATGAGGTGTGCGCCATGGCAATTGTAGTCAACATTGACGTGATGATGGCCAAGCGGAAGATGTCCGCGGGCGAACTGGCGGAGCGCGTGGGCATCACGCCGGCCAATCTGTCCATTCTGAAGAACAACAAGGCCCGGGCGGTGCGCTTCACCACGCTGGAGGCCCTGTGCCGGGCGCTGAACTGTCAGCCCGGCGACCTACTGGAGTACCAGCCCGACGAGGGCGAGTGATCGACCCTTTCAACACAAGGAGAACGCTATGAACCAGACATGCAATCCTACGACGCCCGCCATGTCGGGCGAATTTGACAACCCCGGCCTGCTGCAGCGCCTGCGCGAGGAACCTGCGCCGCCCTGGACCGCCCGCGACGGCATCTTTCTGGCGGCGGCGGTGATCGTCGGTCTGATCCTGGTGGAATGGGGGCTGTGGGGTGGCCTGAACCTGGGCTTCTCCATCGGCTACGCCCTGCTGCTGATCTGGACGGCGGCCTATCGCGGCGCGTCCGGGCTGCAGATGAAGCCCTTTGCCCTGTTCTGCGGCGCGGCGTCGCTGGCCGCCGCCGGCCTGTTCGCCTGGAGCGCAGACTACCTGCTCAGCTTCATGTGGCTGGGGATGATCGCCCTGCTGTACTGCATCTTCACCGCATCGCTGTACGGCCTGGAGCCGGGCGACGGACTGTACCGGATCACCGACGCCCTCGCCTGCATCGTGCCCGCGCCCTTTCGCAACCTGCACCGGCCCTTCCAGTCCATTGCGGCCACAGGTCGCACCCGGGGCGGCCGCGTGGCGCGCCAGGTGGCTCTGGGACTGGCGTTGGCCGTGCCGGTGCTTGCGATCGTTCTGCCGCTGCTGATCGGCTCTGACGCCGCCTTCGAGGGCCTGGCGCGCTCCCTGGTGGGCAGCCTGGGCGATGCGCCGGTGCAGATCATCCTGGGGCTGATCGCCGCGGTGCTGATCTTCTCCCTGGGCTTTGCCCTTCGCAAGGGCCTGGTGCCCGCACGGAAGCATGCAACTGCCGCCAGAGACGGCGTGCTGGGCGCGACCGCCGCGTTGACGCTGCTGAGCGCACTGATCCTGGTGTACGCGGCGTACCTGCTGTCCCAGCTGGCCTACTTCTTCAGCGCCTTCTCCGGCATCCTGCCCGAGGGCTACGTATTCACCGCCGCCGAATACGCCCGGCGCGGCTTCTTTGAGCTCTGCGCGGTGTGCGCTGTCAACCTTCTGGTGGTGTGCATCGTGGCCCGGCTGACGCGGCGCGCCGGGGACGGCCGCGCGCCCGCCGCCGTGCGCGCTCTGTGCGGCGCCGTGTGCATCTTCTGCCTGATCTTTGCCGCCACGGCCCTCTCCAAGATGGCGCTGTACGTGCGGCGCTTCGGTCTGACCCGGCTGCGGCTGCTGACCACCGCCTTCATGCTGCTCATCGTCTTCACGCTGGTCTGCGTACTGGTGCAGCTGTTCGCGCGGCGCATGCCCTGCGTGCAGGCCGTGCTGATCTTCGCCTGCGTCCTCGGCCTTGTCCTGGGCTACGCGGAGCCGGACGCCCTCGTGGCGCGCTACAACGTGCAGCGCTACAATGCGGGCACGCTGGAGACCATCGACGTGGACTACCTGGACAGCCTGTCCGCAGCGGCCGTTCCGCAGCTGATCGGGCTGCTGGACTGCCCGGACGAAACCGTGCGCACCGCCGCCGCAGCGGCGCTGGACCGGAAGCTGGACTTCTATCTCACGGAAGAACTGCATCGGATCCCCGACAGCAGTCTGCGCAGCTACAACCACAGGCTCGCCACCGTCCAGGCCCTTCTGCATGCAAATGCTGAGCGCATCGGGGAAATCCTCGCGGAAGCGGCGCACTGATCGCTGCAGATAAAAACAGCGGCCCCATGATGACGCGCCGCAAATCCGCCCAACGCAAGCGGAGCACCCGATCCCTTCGGATCGGATGCTCCGCTTTCCTTTGTTCCGCTCACACCGCAGCCTCCATTGGCGGGAGGAAGTCCTCCAGGCGTGGGCAGGTGCTCTCCTCGGTGCGAATGGTGAGCGCCGCCAGGTGCGCGCCCAGCCGTGCCGCCTCCTGAAGGCGCAGTCCGCGCATCCGCGCCGCCACGGTTCCGGAGAAGAAGGCGTCGCCCGCACCGGTGGAGTCCACCATGCAGGTGGGCTCCGCCGGGATGTGACCTGCATCGCCGCTGTGGGCGTCGAAGTACACCGCGCCCGCATCGCCCAGGGTCACCACAATCTCCCCCACGCCCCGCAGCTGCGCCTCGCGGCACAGCACCTCCAGCACGCGCGCCGGCTCGCGGTGGGTCAGATCGCAGCCGAACAGATTGCCGGCCTCGATTTCATTGAGGATGAACAGCCGGGTCTTGGACAGAAATTCGGGGTGCTGCAAAATCACGCTCATGTTGCCCACCACCACGTACACGTCCTTGCCGTACTTCTCCGCCAGGGCAAACACCTTTTCCGCGATGGACGCGCGCATATCCACCTCCAGCACGATGCCGTCGCAGCCCAGCACGATCTCGTCGCCGCGCCGGTCCACCAGCTCCTCCATGGAGGAGAAGTCCGGCTGACGGGAGATGGAGCCCGCCAGATCGCCGTGCTCATTCATCACGGCCAGCCACATGCCCATGCCCGCCGGCGCAGTGACGGCAAAGCGCAGATCCACGCCCCGGGCCGCGAGCCGCCGGCGCACATCCTCGCCGATGGCGCCGGATTCAAACATCGTCACGAAGGCTGCCTGCGCGCCGATGTTCGCCAGATCCTCCGCCACATTGCGGCACACGCCGCCGTGCACGATCTTCACATCGCCCACATTCCTGCCGGTGGGCTGGTACTTGCCGAAGGGGAAACCCTTGATGTCCACAAACACCGAACCGAACACCGCCGTATATCCCATGGGTCGTCTCCTCCATTTCTTTGGTAGGTGCGAAACGCCAGGGGGGACAGGTTTGCGCCTGTCCCCCGGATGGATCCCTCTTAAATTACCTTGGCATACTCGTTGCACAGCGGGTGCAGAATGGCCTCGTCCTCCTCGATGTCCGCAAAGCGTGCGGTGGGTTCCAGGAAGTAGTTGTCGGTGTTGTCGTCGTTGACCTTGGAGACCTCGCCCACGATCAGATCGCCACAGCCCGGCTTGGGCCCGAAGATGTGGGCGATGTGCGGCTTCAGGCTGATGCTGTCGCCGGGGTAGACCAGGATCTCCTCGCCGGCCTTGAAGGTGTACTCGATGCCGTCCATGAACACCTGCACGTCGGTGTCCAGCTGCTTGCCCTCGGCGTCGGTGTTCCACAGGTACACCGCCAGCACACCGTTGGCGCGGTTGATGATGTCCTCGGTCTTGAACTCGTGGTAGTGCTTGGGCAGGCGCTGACCCTCCTTCATGACGATGTACTTCTCGCAGTAGGGCACGCCCACGGATGCGTCGTTCATGTCGCCGTTGCGCACGGTGTAGAGCACCGCGCCGATCTCGGAGAACTTGCCCGTGCCGAAGTCGGTGATGTCCCAGCCCAGCATCACGTGCTGGATGGTCTCGATGGCGTCCTTGTTCTCCGCCCACTTGTCCAGATCCCAGTAGGCCGTGCGGGGCAGACGAATGTTGTTCTTCTCCAGCAGCTCCTTGGCCCAGACGATGGCCGCATTGATTTCAGATCTCTTCATCGCAAAATCCTCCATAGCATTCATACACGTATGCGCACACAGCGCCTTTTCTGTCCCTATTATAGCACACATCCGCAGTGAATGCCACAGGATTTCGCATGGTTTTCCAATCTATTCCGCATCCAGCTTCAGAAGTCCCAGGCCCTCGCCTCCGGCGTACATGCTCTCCAGCAGCACATACGCCGCCCCCCACTGACAAAGGGCGCGCAGCCGCTCCAGTCACGGCCCGTCGGGATGTACTCCTCCCATTTGAGCGCGCCGTCCGCATCCAGGAATTCCACATGCACCTCGCCGCTTCCGGAGATGGAGGTGATCAGAAACCCGCCGTCCACAGCGGTCAGACCCCTGCGCCTTGATTCCGCTTCATGCGTCCACTCCGGCTCGCCCGCCGCACTGAAGGCGATGGCGCCGCCCTGCTCCAGTGCGACCACGCCGCCATCCTCCCGCCACGCCGCCGCGACGAAGCTGTGACAGTCGTAGCGGGCGCTCTCCCACTTCCACAGCAGCCGCCCCGCATCGTCAAAGGCCAGCAGAACCGGCGTATAATTCTGATCGCTGCCGTCCGCGTGGGGCTCCTCGTACTTCATGCCGTAGGCAACGTTCCAGCCCTCGCCCGCGAGCATGCCCCTGATCACGATGCGCTCCTCCAGCTGAATGCGCCACGCTTCGCCGCCCGAGAAGTCCATGCGCCGGAGCTCCACCGCGCCGGACGCGGGCTTGCTGCTCATCAGGAAGCCGTCCCCGCTGCGGCACAGGTGCACGGGCCTGCTGCCGGGAACCTCCAGCTGCCAGGCGAGCTCCCACGCATCCAGTAGTCCCAGGTATTCCGCATATCCATCCTCCAGATTCACGCTGCGAACCGCGATGCAGCCGTCCTCCCCCAGCGGGATCACGTCGCCGTACAAGCCCTCCGCGTGGTCGCCCTCCGGCGTGACGTCCGCGCAGCTTCCGTCCAGACTGATACGAACCATCCCTCCGCGGGTCTGTCCCGGCGTGCCAAAGCCGCCGCCGACCCAGACGCTCCCGTCCTCCGCAAGGCCCCAGCCTCCGCCGTAGGGCGCAAAGTCCCCGGGCAGGTCGACGTACATGCACACCGTCTCCCCCAGCGCCACAGCGCCGAGCATCAGACACAGCAGCAACAGCAGCGCGCTCCGCAGCTTCATCATGCGTATCCCTCCTTCGCACATTCTGCGATGTCTCTGTCATATAGATGCGAAAAATCGCGCTGCGGTTGAATCGAATGCGCAATTGCAGCACATAAAAAACGCCCCGACAGTATCGGAGCGTCCAAAAACAATTGAATCCGGCGACGACCTACTCTCCCGGGCCGTTGCCAGCCAAGTACCATCAGCGTACTGAGGCTTAACTTCTGTGTTCGGTATGGGAACAGGTGGATCCCTCAGGCTATTGTCACCGGAAAATTTATGTATACATTTTACCACGCGCGCGGCGCGCTGTCAAGCCCTGCGCGAGGATATAACATTATCCCCGCCGGATGCGCTGCCTGCGCCGCAGCGGCAGGAACACGCAGCACACCCGCGCCAGGATCGCACGCCGGTGAATCGGTCCCACGCGGCGGCTGTCGCTGGAGCAAGGGCGGTTGTCGCCCATCACGAAGTACTCGTCCGGGCCCAACGTTCGCTCGTCAAAGCCCCGCAGGGACCGGCGCAGCGGAAAATCCTCCGTAACTTCCGCGCCGTTGATGTACAGCGCTCCCTCCTCCATAGAGATGCGCTCCCCCGGCAGGCCCACGACCCGCTTGACAAAGTGGCCCTTTCGCCCGGGATAGCGACAGATCACCACATCGAAGCGGCGGATCCTGCCGAACAGGCCGTAGCGCAGCGCCAGCATGAAGTCGCCGTTGTGCAGCGTGTCCATCATGGACTTGCCCTTCACCCGCACCAGCATGCACACAAAGAAGCGCAGCAGCAGCGCCAGCAGCACGCCGGTCGCAGCCTCGCAGGCCAGCCGGGCGACGATGTGCCAAACGGTGTTCAATCCATTTCCCTCCACATGTAAAAGCAGCGCCCGCGCATCCCGCGCAGGCGCAATCGATCAGCATTCGGGCCGTCTGGAGATCTGCTTCAGCTTGCGGCGCAGCACGCCCAGCGTGCGCCGGTCGCGGGGATAGAGCAGGCGCATCAGCGCGATGGCCAGCAGCACCGTCACGACCTTCTCCGGCGTGAAGGGCAGCCACAGAAAGCTCATGTAAGCGCCGCCCACCACGCGCATCCAGTGAATCTTCATCAGCATGCCCAGGCCGAACAGCACGTAGCTCCAGCCGTTGGTGATCATCCATGCGATCAGCAGGCAGAGCAGCAGTCGCGGATTCAGCAGAAAGCGCGCCCAATTCCGGGCCGTTGCGCGCAGGCTTTCCCAGGTGAGGGCACGCCGCGCACGGGCAACGATCCCACTCAGGCGCAGCCGGAGCCCCTCCGACCGATTCATCATGGCGCGTAATCCTCCATTCTCACGGGCATTATAGCATGAATTTCCACAAGCGTCAATTCCCGCACTTGCCTGCCGCAGAAAAACCCGATATAATGGATGGGAACGGAGGAATCATCATGCGCGCAACCTACATTGACCACAGCGGCTTCTGGATCGAGGGCGAACACCACCGCCTGCTGTTTGACTACTATCAGGGCGAGCTGCCCACGCCGGACCCGGCGAAGGCGCTGAGCGTGTTCGCCAGCCATCACCACCCGGATCACTACGTCGCGGAGATCTACCGCTACGGCGAGCGCACCCCCGGCACGCGCTACTATCTGGGCTGCGACATCACCCTCAATGCCGCCAACCGCCAGAAGATGTGCGTGACCGACGAAATCTTCTCCCGCTGCGACCGCATGCACAAGGACGACGTGCTTACCCGCGACGGCGTGACCGTGCGGGCGCTGCGCTCCACGGACATGGGCGTGGCCTTCTACGTGACCTGCGAGGGCAGGCACATCTACCACGCGGGGGATCACAACCTGTGGCTCTGGCGCGAGGACGCATCCTTCGACCGCGCGCAGATCGACCGCTTCTACGAGGAGATCGAGAAGCTGCGGGGCCTACCCATCGACGCTGCCTTTCTTCCGCTGGATCCCCGCCTGGGCGAGGAATACTGGCGGGGCTTCGACGCCTTTGTGCGCCTGCTGGAGCCAAAAATCGTCTTTCCCATGCACATGGTTGAGGATTATGACATCATCGCCCGCATGAAGGCGCTGCCCTGCAGCCGACCCTACCGCGGCCGCATCGCAGACATTCGCCGCAGCGGCGACGGCTTCGAAATCTGAGTACGCATTGCAATATGCTGAATCCCCTTTGGAGCATGTCCGAAGGGGATTTTTCCTGCACCGGATACAGCCAGAATCGGCGCTTCGATCTCCAAAAGCGCACCGAAGCCGCTTCAGATCAATCCCCGTCGCGACGCTTCCGCGAGGAGCACCGGCTGTATCTCTGGGTAGGTCCAGTTTTCCGGCAACGTCTGCGTACACCGGATCTCCTGAGTCTCATGGTGCAGCTCCGTGTCGAAGCGGTAAATCTCCGCATGAAACAGCATGCCAAAGCTCTCCCTGCCGCTATCCTCCACCGAATAAGGACAGATCTCATGCAGATCAAACTCCAGCGCGCCGGTCTCCTCCCGCAGCTCCCGCGCCGCAGCCTCGCCGATGGTCTCGCCCTGCTCGCGATGACCTCCGGGAAACTCCCAGGTCGTGCGCTTCCGATGGCGGCAGAGCACCAGCTTTCCCGAATGTCGTGCCAGGATCACCGCAAATTCCAGCCGATGATCCTCCACATCCTTGCAAATCGTCGCGCGCACCTTTATCCTCCTCCCAATGCGATTCAGCACATACCTGTGCCCAACTGGAAAAAACGGCGCATCCAACGTTCTGAAATCATTTCAACCATCAAATCCTAATAGAAAAGGACAGTCAAAGGACTGTCCAAAAAGAATTGAATCCGGCGACGACCTACTCTCCCGGGCCGTTGCCAGCCAAGTACCATCAGCGTGCTGAGGCTTAACTTCTGTGTTCGG
>SFET01000061.1 GCA_004557125.1 Clostridiales bacterium
TGCGCGCGCGGTTCTTGATGAACTCGCTGTCCCGCTTCGCGATCGCCTCCGCCACCGCCGGTATCGATCCGTTGATCTTTTCGCCGATGATTATCATAGTTCTTTCCTCCGTATCTGAAAAATCACTGCTTCTGGCCGGACATCAGCGCCATAACGCTCTTTTCGTTCGCCTGATCGTGGCAAATCGTGCCGGTGATGTGACCCTCATACAGCACCACGATGCGATCGCACAGGCTGATGTTTTCCTGCATCTCGCTGGAGACCATCACGACGCTCACGCCGGAAGCGGCAAGCTGATCGATGATCTCGTAGATTTCGTTCTTGGCACCGACATCGATGCCCTGGGTGGGCTCGTCCAGGAAGAGGATCTTCGGCTCGTTCATCAGCCAGCGGGCGATGATGGTCTTCTGCTGGTTGCCGCCGGAGAGGTTGACGATCTGCTGCTCCAGCGAGGGCGTCTTGACCCGCAGCCGCTCGCGGTAGGTCTGGGCGTTCTCGCGCTCCTTGCCGGCGCGGATCAGGCCCAGCTTCTTGAGCAGCGCGTTGAGCCAGACGATGGTCATGTTCTGCTCCACCGAGAACTTCAGGTACAGGCCCTGGGTCTTGCGGCCCTCGGGCACCAGGCCCAGCCCGTGCTCGATGGCCTCGCGGGTGTTGTTGCGAGTCAGCTCCTTGCCGTCCACGATCACCTGACCGCTGATGCGGGGATCCGCCCCGAACACGGCCTGCAGCACCTCGGTGCGGCCGGCGCCCACCAGGCCCGCCAGGCCCAGCACCTCACCCTCGTAGAGGGTGAAGGAGACGTCGTGCACCTTGTTTTTCACGTTGAGGTTCTTGACCTCCATGATGGGCTTCGCCTTGGCGTAGTCCTCCTCGTTCATGTAGTGGGCGCGGGTATAGCCGCCGCTGTACTCACGGCCCACCATCAGGGAGATCATATCGGAGATCTGCGTTTCGGCGGTGACCAGCGTATCGATGTAGTGGCCGTCGCGCAGAACGGTGATGCGGTCGCTGACGTTCATGATCTCATCCAGCTTGTGGGAGATGTAGAGCATGGTGATGCCCTTGGCCTTCAGGTTCCGCATGATGTCGAACAGAATGTGCGTCTCATTGGGCGTGAGCGCGCTGGTGGGCTCGTCCATGATGAGAAAGCGGGTATTCTGGGAGAGCGCCTTTGCGATCTCGACCTGCTGCTGCTGGGAGGCATTGATGTCCCGCACCAGGGTGGAGGGATCCACATCCCTCAGGCCCACCTGATCCAGCAGCGCGCGGCTGTCGGCGTAGAGCTTCTTCTTGTCGATCAGGCCCAGCTTGCTCTTGGGCTGGCGCGCCTGGAAGATGTTCTCCGCCACGGAGAGGGTATGGGACAGCGAGAGCTCCTGGTGGATCATGGCGATGCCCAGGGCGCTGGCCTCAACGGGGGCGTTGGGGCTGACCTCCTTGCCGTCGAAGATGATCTTGCCCGATGTGGGCTTGTACACGCCGGAGAGGATGTTCATCAGCGTGGACTTGCCCGCGCCGTTCTCGCCGACGATGGCGTGGATTTCGCCCTCGCGGACATCGAAGTTCACATCGTCCAGCGCCTTGACGCCCGGGAATTCCTTCGTGATATGCGAAATGCTGCAAATGATCTTTTCACTCATGCGTTTTTCCTCCCTGCTATGTTCGCGCCACCGCCAACGCACGCGTGTTCCGTGTGCATTGGCGGAGGCGCGAGGCCTCCGCCGAACTTGCGTCCGAGATTAACGAGGATAGTATTCCGCGACGTTGTCGGGGGTCACGACGTCCATCTTGGTCCACTCGTTGCCGGTGATGGTGTCCTCGCCGGTCACGATGGCGTTGTAGGCGAAGATGACCGGGTCAGCGCCCTGGCCGAAGGGATCCTGGCCGATGGTCGCGCCGACGATGCCGTCGTACAGAGCGTCCACGATCTCATCCATGAAGTCGAAGCAGACGTACTGCACTTTGCCTTCCATGCCCATGTCCTTGATGGCCTCGATGACGCCCAGCTGGCCGCCGGCGGTCTGATAGATGCCGGCCAGATCCGGGTTGGCGGTCAGGAAGTCCTTGACCTGGGTGTAGGCCTCGTCGCCGGAGTCGTGGCACTCTGTCTCGCCGACGATCTCGATGCCCTCGTACTTCTCCAGGGAAGCCAGGCCGCCGGTGCGGCGCAGCTCATGGGCGGGAACGGAGAACAGGCCGGTGATGACGGCAACCTTGCCTTCGCCGCCGATCAGGTTCGCCAGGGTTTCGCCGGCCAGCTCGCCAGCGGCGTACAGATCCTGGCCGTGGAAGGCGATGCGGGAGCACTCTTCGCTGGTGTCGGAGTTGAAGGTGTAAACCTTGATGCCGGCCTCAGTGGCGCGCTCGATGGCGGGGATGATGGCATCGGAGACGCCGACGGTGCAGATCGCGTCGTACTCCATGATGATGCAGTTGTCGATGGCGTCCGCGAAGACCTGGCCGTCGAAGTCCTCGATGGTCTGGATGTCCACGGTGCAGTTGTACTTGGCCATGGTCTCCTGGATGGCCTTCGCGCCGGACTCAACGTCGACCCAGAAGGGGTTGTTGTTGACCATCAGCACGGCGATGCGGATTTCCTTGCCTTCGGTGTTCTCGGCGATTTCGTAGTTGAAGCCTTCGTCAACATAGGTGACTTCTGCCACAGCGATGCCGCAGAGCAGCACGAGGGCAACCAACAGGGACAGGATCTTCTTCATGGTTTCTTCCTCCTCAAAATGGTTCTATATGCAGGGGACGAGCCCCGGCAAATCAGGACTTGCGTGCGCCGGCGCGCGCCTTGTCGATGGTGACGGCAGCGATGATGACGATGCCGATCACGATGGACTGCCAGTAGGCGGATACGCGCAGCAGCACAAATGCGTTCTTCAGGATGCCGATGATGGCGGCGCCCAGCAGGGAGCCCCAGATGGTGCCCTCGCCGCCGGACATGGCCACGCCGCCGATGACGACCGCGGCGATGGTGTCCGTCTCGTAGCCGGTGCCCAGGGTGGCGTCCGCGCTGGAGAGGTTGCCCGCGACGATGACGCCGCACAGGGCGCACAGGGTGCTGGTGATGACGTAGGTCAGGGTCTTGAGGGATTTTACGTTGATGCCGGAGAGCTGCGCCGTGCGCTCATTGTTGCCGATGGCGTAGATGTTGCGGCCCGTGAGGGTCTTCTCCGCGAAGATGCTGCCCAGAACGATGGTCAGCAGCATCACGATGACCGCCACCGGGATGGGCCCGATGTAGCCCTTGCCCAGCCAGGACAGGGACGACTGGAACTTGATCGGACGGCCGCGGGTCAGCAGCAGCGTGCAGCCGCTGAGGATCTTGCCCATGGCCATGGTCACGATGAAGGGAACCAGCTTGACCCGGGTGACCAGCAGGCCGTTGACCAGGCCGATCACCGCGCCGACCAGCAGCGTCAGCGGCAGTACCACGAACCACGGCAGCGCCATGGCCGAGGAGAAGTGCGCGCACAGGCTGGCGGTGAGGCCCACCACGTAGCCTACGGAGAGGTCGATGCCGCCGGCGATGATGACCAGCGCCATGCCCACGGACACGATGCCGTAGCGGGAGATCTGGTTGAGAATGTTGAAGATGTTGCTGACCTTCAGGAAGTACTCGCTGAGGAAGCTCATCAGTATGCACAGAACCACGAGTCCGATGAAGATGCTGAACTCCGTCCGGCTGGTAATCCGCTTCCAGAGCGTCTTCTTGCCGCTGTTTTCTTTCATATTGACTTCCCCTTAACCCTTGGCCTTGATCTTGGCGTTGTAATCCTTCACAGCCTGGAACATGGCCACCATGTTCTCCATGGGCGTCTGTCCCTGGATGTTGTGCACGGTGTTGAACACGAAGCCGCCGCCGGGCGCGAAGATCTCCAGGCGCTCCATGGCCTCATTGTAGCACTCCTCGGGCGTGCCGAAGGGCAGGGTGCCCTGGGTGTTGATTCCGCCGCCCCAGAATACGAACTTGTCGCCCCACTGCTCCTTGAGCATGCGCGGATCCATGCCCGCCGCGGTGGTCTGCACCGGGTTCAGGATGTCGATGCCGCACTCATGGAAGTCCTGCAGGAAGGTGACGATGGAGCCGCAGGTGTGGAAGAAGGTCTTCCACTGGGTGTGCTCGTGAATCCAGCCGTTGATCTTTGCGTAGATCGGCTTGTAGAACTCACGGAAGGCCTCCAGAGACATGTACGGGCCGCGCTGCAGGCCGAAGTCCGTGCCGGAGATGTACACCGACTGGATCTTGTCGCCCACCGCCTGATACAGCAGCTCCGCGTTCTTCAGCGCGTACTCCAGCTGCATCTCATACAGATCGTGCACGTAATCGGGGTCGATGTGGTGCACCATCATGAACTCCTGCAGGTCGCGGATGCCCTTGGGATTCTTCACGTGCGGGCCCGGAACCAGCGCGAAATCGCCGATGCCGCACAGCGCGCCGTTGTAGATCATGCCGTACTCGGTGTTGTTGTAGATCTCGTTGACGTTGCGCTCGATGTCGCGCAGCTGCTCGTCGGTAAAGACGGAGAAGTCGTCCTTGTAATCCTCGCGGGCGTTGAGGTCGTCATCGTCCGCGGTGGCGTTGCTGCGGGTGATGTTGTCAAAGAAGAAGCCGTCCTTGGGCATTCTGCCCGCCGGGGGCACGCTGGTGTCGCCCTGGGGATAGAGGTAGGTGTTGCCCGCCGCGTCCGTCGTGGTGCGGAACTCCTCGGAGACCATCATCTTCAGGCCGTTGTGCAGGGTCCATTCCTTCCAGTCGCGGTTCTTGTAGCCGAAGATGGTGTAGTCGTTGGACACACCCACCACGGCGGCGCCCACCGCCTGGCGCAGATCCTCGTCCACGCGGCCGAGCAGCTGCAGCGGCTCGTCCATGGTCAGGATGCGGTCCTCCAGGCCCAGGCCCTTGCGCAGCTTCACCAGAGCGTTGATGTTGATGCCCGTGATCGAAGTGGAACCAAGGTCCACCACAACCTCGCCGGGATCTCTGTGGTTCAGGGTATCAATCAGCCGTTCTCTCAAAGTTTTTCCCATTGTCGTTTCCTCCTCCCGACACATTCCGTGCACGAGCACGAATGCTCGAACAAAATCAGCTATCTCAACGGCGATCCATTCAAAAATTCGCCTGAATGCTGCTTCGCCGCACCTGCGGCCGTTCCTGTGCACGGGCCTTTCGTGCACCGTGCATTTTTCATTCCATTTAACCGTGCACGAGCACGAATCTCCTGGAAAAAGATGGGCCCTCGCCCACGCAGCCGTTTTTATCTGCGATTCATGGAATACAGGCCCGTAAACACCTCGTAGCCCTTCAGGGTGACATTTTCCCTGGAGCGGATATCGATGGCGGTATAAATCTTGCTCAGCTTGGGTTTGCGGCCGAACATGTGATAATCCCGGAAAATTTCAATGGGCATATAGCCCTGCACGAAGGCCTCCTGACCGATGGTGAAATCCACCACGCGCTCGCGGATGTACTTGATGGTGTCCGGCAGGATATCGTGGCAGATCATATGAACCTTGCCCACCCGATCGGACTCCGCCAGCGCGCGCGCAGCTGCCTGCTGGCCGCCGCCGGCCACATAGATGCCCACCAGATCCCTTTCGCGTTCCAGCAGATCCCGCACGGTATTATAGGCGCGGGTCTCGGATTCGTAGGTCATGAACGGGCCGATCATTTCGATATCGCTGCGGCCCTCCTCCTCAAACACCTGCCGGAAGCCGCTGATGCGTTCGACGTGCGCCGAGAAGTCGATCTGGCTGATGAGCAGCGCAATTTTGCCGCTCTCCCGGGTGACGATGGTCATCAGCTGACCCGCCGTGCGCCCGGCCATGATGTGATCGTTGCCCACAAAGCACATGCGCTTTGTGCCGGAAATATCGCTGTTGAAGGTGATTACCGGAATGCTCTCCGGCAATTCATTGATGCGTGCGCGAACGCGGGAATCCTCGACGGCCACCAGCATGATGCCACAGACGTTCATTTCCTCCAGCTGATCGATGCAGGCGATCTGCTGCTCGACGCTCACCTGATCCATCTTCATCTTGACCACTTCCATGCCGTAGGAGGCGGCCATCTTGGAGGCCTCGTCGATGCCGGCATTGACGTCCAGATAGAAGGGGTTGGTTTCACTGGGAACGATGGCGCCGATGCAGAAGGAGTTTTGCATTCCGCGCAGCGCCCGCGCCATGACGTTGGGATTATAATTCAGGTCCTCCATGACGGCCAGCACCTTTGCGCGCGTCTTGGGATCCACGCCGTAGCGACCGTGAAGCACGCGATCCACCGTGCCTCTGGATACATTGGCGAGTTCCGCAATCTGCTTCAAGGTTATTCCCATCGTTACACCATCACGTTTAAAAACTGTGTCCGTTTCGTGCCCTGTTCGTGCTTTTCTCGTGCTCGTGCACGAAAATGTATAAATCAAAATTTCTATATATAAAATAGCACACAGGGCCGCCCTTGTCAAGCACCTTGAACAAATTAATTCAAAAAACTATCAACCCATACATTAACAAATGTCCGCAACATGCGGACATTTGTGGTCATCGTATCGTCCAATGAGGATTTCCTGTGGAATTGCATCGGTGGAAGGCGGTCAGAGCGCGGGTTCAAAGTGCAGCTCGACCCGGTTCTGTCCGTCCCTCCCGACCTCAACCCGGATCGGATTTTCCTCTGCCCACGCTGCATCCTCCCTCGCGCGCCGCTCCCATTTTTCGAAATACTCCACAAAGGCGCCGTTGATCTGCTCCTCCGCCTCGCGGCGCGCCAGTGCGGCCTCCTCCAGGCTGTCATAGCTACCGAGGTGATACTGCTTCTTCTGAAAGACGATTTTTGCGACGTACTTCCCCCGGATCCGATAGACGCCGCGCACGCCCGTGGTGTTGTTCTTGGGCAGCTTGTCGCTCTTGAGCATGTCCACGCAGGTGCCCGCCACGTGGGTAAGGTAGCCCTGCAGCGCCTGATCGTACTCCTTCTTCTGGCAGCCACAGCTGCGCATATTCCCGTAGACCAGCCGATTGTAGGAGACGTCGATCTCCTTGCCGCAATCGCAGCGGCAGTGCCACAGCACGTAGCCGGCCGCATCCCGTTCTTCCAGCGGATAGAGCGCGGTGAGCCGGTGAAATCTTTTGCCCTGAATATCGGCGCAGGCGTATTTCCTCTTTGCCCCGCAGCCGCAACTCGTGCGCTTGCCCGTGACCAGCAGCGACGACGGATACTCCACCAGTCTGCCACAGCCGCAGCGGCACTTCCAACGCCTTGCCCGGTCGTTCGGTCGCCTTTCGGCCGCGCCCACCACGATGAGATTGCCGAAGCTGCGCCCCCGGAGATCGTAGCCTCCGGCCTCCGCCGCACGCCTTCGCGTCATGCAGCCACAGCTCTGCGACCCGCCCGACAGCAGGCTGCGCTCCCGCACGTAGCGTTCGGTTCCGCAGGCGCAGCGACAAAGCCACTTGCGCTCGCCTGCATCCGAAAGCGCGCAGGGTCGATCCAGCACCGTCCATTGGCCGAAGACCATGCCGGGCGCGATTGACCTTTCTTCCTTCTTTCTCTGTATCTGTTGTGTTCACCCGCATCCTGCCCAAACCGGAAGCCCGCAGTTTCACGACACCCCGGCCGCATCCGCAGCGACCGCTACCTCATCCCCCGACCACACGCTGTGGATGCGTGCGATGGCGATGTAGCGGGCGTTCTGGAAGGCGTAGGCGCAGGTGGAGAGCGTCACCAGGCGGTCGCCCGGC
>SFET01000062.1 GCA_004557125.1 Clostridiales bacterium
AGGCCGCGCTGACGCAGCCTGATCCGACGAAAACGCCCGAACCGACGAACGCTCCTGAACCTACCGACGCGCCTGAACCCTCGGAGGCTCCCGAGCCCACAAATACACCCGAAACGACCAATGCGCCTGAAGCGACGAATAGCCCCGAATCCAACGAAGATTCCAAGCCCGAAGTTCCTGACTCCTCTGAAGCTGACGATTCCGAGGAGACTGCTTCCACCGTGGAATCCCTCGCGCTGAACCTGCTGTTCCCCGCCGCCAACGCGGAGGGCGAGGATGTGCAGGCAAAGATTGACGCGATGGTCCGGGAAAAGATGGCCTCCGCCGAAGTGCAGGCATTGATCTCTCAAAAGGTCGCTTCGACGATGGCCTCCACTGAGGTACAGGCGAAAATCGATTCGACCACCCGCGATCAGCTAGCGTCCGCTGACATCCAGGCCGCGATGACGGCGGAAGTTCAAAAGCAGATGGCCGATCCGGGCGTGCGCAGCCAGGCCGAGGCAGCCGCCGAGCAGCAGGTGCGCGAGAAGGTTGAGGAAGCTGCGCGCGAAAAGATCCGCAGCGCAATCCTCTCGCTCACCGAGGATGAAATCGCCGCCGTCGTGGAAGAGAAAATGGCCTCTGCCGAAATCCGGGCGCAGATCGAAGCTGAGACGAGGAATCAGATGGGCTCCGACAGCATCCGGACGACCATTGAGGCGGAAACCGGGAAGCAGATGCAAACCGAGGCGGTGCAGCAGATGATTGCCGAAGAGATTCGGAAGCAGATGGACTCCGAAGCGGTGCATCAGACGGTGGAGGCCGAGGTTGCCAATCAGATGCAGTCAGAGATGATCCAGAGCAAAATTGCGGAGAATGTGGACATTCAGATGGAGACCGAGCAGGTTCAGGCGCTGATCGACCAAAATATCCGCGAACAGATGGCCTCCTCCAAGGTGCAGAAGATCATCGCTGAGCAGATCGAGAAGAACCGCCACGGCGCGGAGTACATGAACAGCGTCGCCGAGGCCCTCGAGGAAAACGGTGAAAACGGCGAAGCCTATCAGGCGCTGGTGGAGCTGCACGACACGCTGGACGACATGGTGGAATTCTACGAAGGCGTGGTCGACTACACCGATGCCGTCGGGGAAGCCGCCGAGGGCGCGCATGAGCTGCTGGACGGCACAGGCGAGCTCGTGGATGGTGTAGGCGAGTTGAAGGACGGCGCTCTGGAACTCCAGGATGGCGCGCAGCAGCTCTACGACGGCTGTGTTGAGCTCAGCGACGGTCTGAACGAGTTCAACGAAGAGGCGATCCAGAAGATCCTGGACGCGCTCGACGGCGATCTCGTAGATCTGGCCGATCGTGCCGATGCAATGTTCGACCTTGTGAAGGGGTATAACTCCTATGCCGGAATTGCCGATGACATGAGCGGAAGGGTACAGTTCCTGATCAACACTGCGGGAATCTGACCGAAGCGAAACAGAATTTCATCCTCCCTGACCAGAATCGGGGAGGATTTTTCAACGCTTTCCAGCCGGGGTGGATCAAAGTGCAGGATGCGGATTGCTCTGCCTCGCGCACTTTTGATACACTTCAATTCGTCGTCGGTGATGACCACATATATCGAGGCGTCTTTATGGACGGCTACTGCTTCAGCATGATCTTTTCCACGCGCCATGCGCCGCCGTCGATGTGCAGCAGCGCAAAGCTGATCTCCTGATCGAACCTGCGCTTTCCGCAGCTGCCGGGATTCAGCCAGAGCCGTCCGTCGATGGTCTGCTCGAAGTATTTGTGGGAGTGGCCGAACACGATCAGCTGCGCGTCGCCCAGCTCCTTCGGCAGCTCGCGCTTGTTGTGAATCATCAGAATCCGCACGCCGCCAAGCTCCACGCGGAGGGTCTGGGGCTGCGCTTCCGCCCAGTCCTTGTCGTTGTTGCCGCGCACCACATGCAGCGGTGCGATGGTGCGCAGCGCATCCAGAATTTCGGGTTTGTTGACGTCGCCCGCGTGCAGGATTGCATCGCAGCCATGTAACACTTCCACGACCTCCGGGCGCAACAGCCCGTGGGTGTCTGAAATCACGCCGATCTTCATTTCTGTTTTCCTCCGTCAAAGGGATGCTTCCGTCCCGCGAAGCGCAGGGCAGTCGATCTCCAGAATGTCATCGATGGGGATCTCCCGTCCGTCCGTCAGGATCACCCGACGGGCAGGCATATCAATGCGCTTCACACGAGCCGTGCAGGAGACGTATTCGCCGCCCTCCTTGCGCGCATCGGGGACAAAGTAGACGAACGCAGCCTCCGGGGCTTCTCCTTCTGCCAGAGCGCGCAGTTTCCTGCCGATTTCCGCCTGCTCGTCCTCGCTCAGATGGATTCGCCGGTGCGTCTGACGCGCGGTCTCGCGGATTGCCGCATCGTAGCCTGTCAGTGCGTCGAAGGGTGAAAACTGCGCTGCGCGGTTGCGCATGGACATCCGCGGATGCTTTTCGGAGACATGGTGGGGGAGGTGGATGATGTCCTCGTAGTCGCTCATGCCTTGTGTCCTCCGATCTGCCGGTTCCGGTCCCTGGCCGTCGCGCCCTCCATCAGGCTCGTGCCCTTCAGGATGGCGTTCTTTCCAAACTTCCTGCGTATCTCCAGAATCGCCTGCTGGCCCTGCTTCTCCCGCGCCAGCGCGGCCTCCTCCGCTGCTCTCTGCTGCTCCAGCGCCGCGTAATCCGTGAACATATCCAGCTGCTCGGGCGCGTCCTGCACCGCCTCGCGCTCGTCCGCCACGTTGAGCGCCGCAAGATTGAGCCTGCGAACCGACAGGCGCGGATCGACAATCCGGTCGTACAGCTCCAGCGCCGCCTCCGCAATCCGCCTTGCTGACGATGTTCGCCGCTCCAGGCGCTGCGTGCCGTGGGCGGGCTTGGGGGTCCTGCGCCCGTAGCGGTCGGCTTTGACCTCGCCCGTGTAGGCGCCGCCGTCGGCGACGTTGCCGTTGTCGTAGCCGACGTCCAGCACCAGCTGATCTGTCGTGAGACGCTTGTCCACCAGCTCCAGCGCCAGCGCGTCGGCCATCTCCCGGACGACAAGTCTGGCCTTCCCGAAGGAATAGGCGCAGGACAGCACCTGACCGGAGCCGATGCTGCTGGAATCGGGCCGGTACGCCTTGATGTTTGCGATGGTGCAGGGCTCCCAGCCCCAGGCATGGTCGATGAGCAGCTCCGCGTTCACGCCGAACAGGTCGTAGAGCACGTCCTCGTCCCGCACGGACTGCCGCGCCACGTCGCCCATGGTGAACATGCCGTGCTCCTCTAGCTTCCGGGCATAGCCCCTGCCCACGCGCCAGAAGTCCGTCAGCGGGCGATGATCCCACAGCCGACGGCGATAGCTCATTTCGTCCAGCTCGGCGATGCGCACGCCGTTTTCGTCCGGCTCGATGTGCTTGGCCCATACGTCCATGGCCACCTTGCACAGGTAGAGGTTTGGCCCAATGCCAGCCGTGGCCGTGATGCCGGTGTTCCGCAGCACGTCGAGAATGATCTCCATGGCGAGGCCGCGGGCGGTGAGGCCCGAAGCCTTCAGGTATTCCGTCGCGTCGATGAACACCTCGTCGATGGAGTAGACGTGAATGTCCTTCTCGTCCACGTAGTTCAGGTAGATCTGATAGATGCGCGTGCTGTATTCGATGTAGAAGGCCATGCGCGGAGGCGCAACAACGTAATCGAGCGCCAGCGCTGGATCCCGCCTCAGCTCCGAGGCAAAGTGGGACGCTCCGAGAAGCTGCCGGCCGGGCGCGCGCTTCTGACGCTGCGCATTGATGCCCTTCACCCACTGCACCACCTCAAACAGCCGCGGCCGCCCGGGCACGCCCATCGCCTTGAGCGCCGGGGACACCGCCAGACAGATCGTCTTTTCTGTCCGGCTCTCGTCCGCCACCACCAGATGGGCGTCCAGGGGATCCAGTCCGCGAAGGACTTGAGATCAATGGCGATGTACGTGCGCTTCTCCATGTCTACGCCTCCTCCGGTTTGTTTGATTTCATTATACCCGGAATCCACTCTCCATTCATTTTGGTTCCACCTTTCATCTGATTCCGCTCTGTGCGGGTGATTGAATTGATTCTAATGCATGCGGCGGCGGATGGATACAGACAAAAAAGGGATACTGCCCAAAATTTGGGCAGTATCCAGAATATGTTGTACGGGGAATGCGTCAGCGGAGGCCTTCCCGGAGTAGGGTGCGGGTGCTTCCCTCCAGGAGTCGCGAGATGTCCGCAAGGTATTCCTCGGCGTCTTCGCGCATTCCGCCGAGCAGCCAGCGCATGAGCAGCCCCAGTGTGGCCGACGCATAGTACACGCAGAGCACGTGCAGATCGTGCGGGCGCACGTCCAGGGCCTTCGCCTCCGATTCCAGCAGGGCCTCCGTGCCGATCAGGATGATGTCGTACAGATAGCGCTCGATGCGGTCGCGATTCTGGGATTGAAACAGGTGGTACACCGCCGACTGGTGCGCCCGGGCAAAGGTCGTGATCTCCAGCAGGATTTCGTTCCACGTCGTTCCCTGGGGCTTGCGCTCCAGCAGCTCCCGGCTGCTCACGCGCAGCAGATCGTCCACCAGCGCAAAGATGTCCGGGTAGTAATAGTAGAACGTGTTCCGGTTGATGCGGCTCCTCTGCGCAATATCGACGACCGATATCCGGTCGAAGGGCTTTTCGTCCAGCAGATCCAGAAATGCGCTGAGGATCGCCTGCTTCGTAAGTTGTAACATGGAAACGCCTCCGTATGGTGGAACATTGCTGTGATGGGATGGAGTGGATGGCCGCCGTCAGCGGACGCAGGTCATGCCGGAAATGCGCACCAGGAAGAATTCGGCCAGCGTCTCGGGCGGAGTCTCCGGCTCATCGATCAGCCAGACCAGCGCCGTGTTGAACAGCGCGCCGATGTACATGTACAGCGCGTACTTGCCGACCGACGCGGCCGGCATGGAGCCCTCCAGCGCCTCGTGAAAGCGGTTCAGCTCCTCCAGCAGCACCGAGGCGAAGCCCGAACGGTACAGGTTCAGAACGTACTCCCGGTTCCGCTGAAAATACTGAAAGCTCAGCAGAATGTTGTCATAGGTATAGAACGTGCCCTGATCCAGGCGGATTTCCTCGCTGAATTGATCGAGCACGTCCCGGATCAGCGTGACGAGCACGTCCTCCTTGGCGCGGTAGTTGCGGTAGAACGAGGCCCGCGCCACGCCTGCACGCTCAATCAGCTCGGTGATCCGGATGTCGGACAGATTCTTCTCCCGCATCAGGGAAAACAGCGCGTCTGTGATGCACCGCTTCACGCGCTGGTTGGCTGCCTTTCGCTTGTCCATGTTGCTCCCTCCTGAGTCCTTGGGTCAGAAATGCGCAAACTGTCTCAGGTGCGGCCGTTGCCGGCGCATGGTCGATGTGATACAATTGTATCAAGTATAACAGATTTTAGGAAAGTGTCAAGGGAGGCCTGAAACATGAATCAATATGTGCTCAGCTGCTGCTCGACGGTGGATCTGACCCCGGAGCGCATGCAGGAGCGGGATTTTCGCTACCTCTGCTTCAAATACACGGTGGATGGCCTGGAATATCGGGATGACATGGGCGTGTCGATGTCCTCGGAGGAGCTGTTCCGCAGGATGTCCGGCGGCGCGGAGACGAAAACCTCCCAGGTGAGCGTGGAGGAGTACCGGGAGCACTTTGAAGGGCTGCTGCAGCGGGGTCTGGACGTGCTGCACGTCACGCTGTCCACGGGACTGACGGGCACCTACAATTCCGCCTGCGTCGCGCGGGACATGCTGGCGGAGAAGTATCCGGAGCGCAAGCTGTACGTGGTGGACTCGCTGGGCGCATCCAGCGGCTATGGCCTGATCATGGAGACGCTGGCCGACATGCGCGACGGGGGAGCCACCATCGACGAGCTGTACGGGTGGGTGATGGAAAACCGGCTGCGCATGCACCACTGGTTCTTCTCCACCGACCTGTCCTTCTATGTGCGCGGCGGCAGAATCTCCAAGGCGTCGGGCGCCATCGGCACGGTGCTGAACATCTGTCCGCTGCTCAACATGGACAACGAGGGGCACCTCGCGCCCCGGGAAAAGCAGCGCGGCAAGCGTCGGGTGATCAAGCGCATCGTCGAGATGATGGAGCAGCACGCGGAGAACGGCACGGCGTACAGTGGGCGGTGCTTCATCTGCCATTCGCTGTGCATGGAGGACGCGCAGACCGTCGCTGCGATGGTGGAGAGCCGCTTCCCGCAGCTGAACGGGCGGGTGGAAATCTTTCCCATCGGCGCGACCATCGGCAGCCACACAGGCCCCGGCACCATGGCGCTGTTCTTCTGGGGAGACAAGCGCGTCAACTGAGCCGCCGGAACCGGCGATGGCTTCGGCTGGCAGAGTTGAAATACGTGCCTGCGGCGACAAGCTCCGAAGCGGCGCTGGCGGCACACAGGCTTCCAGAAAACTTAATTGGAATGTGCGTTGACAGGGCAGTGCGGCTGTGATAAAATACACAAAACGTTCTTTAAAGACGGTTCCGTGAAGCCGGCAAGACGCACATAGATGGACATGGACGCACTGCGTTCCATTGTGTTGTGCACATCGCTCTTGCCGCTGGCAGGAGCGTTTTTTATGGCAGGATACGCAAGGGGGGATGGAGCTTGAAGTGCATCGTCAAAAATGCCCGCGTGTTTGAGAACGGACGCATCGCCGTCCGGGATTTCAGCTTCGCAGACGCACAGGGCTCCCGAGACGGAGAAGTGTTTCTCGATTCAAAGTACGTGTTTCCCGGTTTCGCGGACGTGCATGTGCACTTCCGCGAGCCGGGTTTTTCTTACAAGGAGACGATTGCGACAGGCAGTCGTGCGGCGGCCCGGGGCGGCTGCACCGCAGTGTGCACCATGCCGAACCTGAATCCGGTGCCGGATTCTCCGGCGAACCTCCAGCCGCAGCTGGATATCATCAAACGGGATGCTGTCATCCGCGTTCTGCCCTACGGCGCGATCAGCGTGGGTGAAAAGGGCGAGGAGCTTGCCGACCTGGAGGGCCTCGCGCCGCTGGTGTGCGCCTTCAGCGACGACGGGCGCGGCGTGCAGGATGCGGGCATGATGCGCGTGGCCATGCAGCGCGCGAAGGCGCTTGGGAAGCTGATCGCGGCCCACTGCGAGGACAACAGCCTGCTGCGCGGCGGCTACATCCACGACGGCGCGTACGCACGCGCCCACGGACACCGGGGCATCTGCTCCGAATCCGAGTGGCGGCCCATCGAGCGCGACCTGAAGCTGGCGCAGGAGACCGGCTGCGGCTACCACGTCTGCCACATCTCCACGAAGGAGAGCGTGCAGCTGATCCGGGACGCGAAGGCCTCGGGCGTGGACGTGAGCTGCGAGACCGGCCCGCACTACCTGCTGCTGGACGATTCCTGCATGCAGGAGGACGGGCGCTTCAAGATGAACCCGCCGCTGCGCGACCGCACGGACCGGGAGGCGCTGCTGGAGGGCCTGTGCGACGGCACCATCGACATGATCGCCACCGACCACGCGCCCCACTCCGCTGAGGAGAAGGGCCGGGGTCTGGAGAAGAGCGCGATGGGCGTGGTGGGCATCGAGACGGCCTTTGCGCTGCTGTATGCCGGACTTGTGCAGAAGGGGATCCTCACGCTGGAGGAACTGGTGGAGCGCATGAGCGTCGCACCCCGGCGGCGCTTCCATCTGGAAGGCGGGGGGATCGGGCGGGACTTCACCGTGTTCGATCTGGACGCGTGCTACAATATCGATCCTGCGGAGTTTCTCTCCATGGGCAGGAGCACGCCCTTTGCGGGCGCGCAGGCGCAGGGACGGTGCCTGCTGACCGTGGCGGACGGTCGCGTGGTATGGAAACAGTAGATTCAACCCAAGATTCGGATAAAATATTTGCAAGAGATTTTCAACGGAGGGAATCAACATGGCAAAGAGAACGGATTTGAAGAAGATCATGATCATCGGCTCCGGCCCCATCGTCATCGGTCAGGCCGCGGAGTTCGACTACGCCGGCACCCAGGCCTGCCTGGCGCTGAAGGAGGAGGGCTACGAGGTGGTGCTGGTGAACTCCAACCCCGCCACGATCATGACCGACACCGTCATCGCGGACAAGGTGTACATGGAGCCGCTGACCCTGGAGTATGTGGCCCGCATCCTGCGCTACGAGCGCCCGGACGCGATCATCCCCGGCATCGGCGGTCAGACGGGTCTGAATCTGGCCATGCAGCTGGAGCAGAAGGGCGTTTTGAAGGAGTGCCAGGTGGAGCTTCTGGGCACCAGCAGCGCCAGCATCGAGCGCGCCGAGGACCGCGAGCTGTTCAAGGAGCTGTGTCAGGAGATCGGCGAGCCGGTCATTCCCTCGAAGATCACCTACTCCGTGGAAGAGGCCGTGGAGGCCGCCAAGGAGATCGGCTATCCGGTGGTGCTGCGCCCCGCGTTCACCCTGGGCGGCACCGGAGGCGGCTTCGCCTACAATGAAGTGGAGCTGGTGGAGACCGCCATCAACGCCTTCCGCCTCTCCCCGGTGCATCAGGTGCTGATCGAGAAGAGCGTCAAGGGCTACAAGGAGATCGAGTTCGAGGTCATGCGCGACGGTGCGGATCATGCCATCACCATCTGCGGCATGGAGAACGTGGACCCCGTGGGCGTGCACACCGGCGACTCCATCGTGGTGGCCCCCATCATGACCCTGAACGACCACGACCTGAAGATGCTCAACGATAGCGCCATCAAGATCATTCGCGCGCTGAAGATCGAGGGTGGCTGCAACGTGCAGTTCGCGCTGAACCCCAATTCCTCCGAATACTACCTCATCGAGGTCAATCCCCGCGTGTCCCGCTCCTCTGCCCTTGCCAGCAAGGCCAGCGGCTATCCCATCGCCCGCGTGACCGCGAAGATCGCCGTGGGCATGCGCCTGGAGGACATTCAGATCGCCAACACCAACGCTGCCTTCGAGCCCAGCCTGGACTACGTCGTGGCCAAGCTCCCGCGCTTCCCCTTCGACAAGTTCACCTCCGCAAACAACAAGCTGGGAACCCAGATGAAGGCCACCGGCGAGGTCATGGCCATCGGCTCAAGCCTGGAGGAGTGCCTGCTGAAGGCGGTGCGCTCGCTGGAGATCGGCGTGTGCCACCTGCACATGGCGAAGTTTGACTCCATGACCACCGAGGCGCTGGAGGAGTACGTCTCCGTGTTCCGGGACGACAGCTTCTACGCCGTCGCGGAGCTGCTGCGCCGGGGCGTGGGCGTGGACAGGATCTACGAAATCACCGCCATCACCCCCTACTTCCTGGAGGCCGTGAAGCGCATCACCGACTACGAGCCGGTGCTGAAGGCCAACGTCGGCGACCTCGATGTTCTGCGCGGGGCCAAGAAGCTGGGCTTCTCCGACAAGTTCATCGCCCGGCTGTGGAACGTGGACGAGACGGAAATCTGGAACCAGCGCCGGGCAAACGGCGTGATGCCCTTCTACCGCATGGTGGACACCTGCCACACGGGCGCGTACATCCCGTACTTCTACTCCAGCTACGAGGGAGAGAATCAGTCCGTCGTCACCGAGCGCAAAAAGACCGTGGTGCTGGGCGCGGGCCCGATCCGCATCGGTCAGGGCGTGGAGTTCGACTACTCCACCGTGCACGCCGTGATGACCATCCGTAAGGCGGGCTACGAGGCCATCATCATCAACAACAACCCCGAGACGGTGTCCACCGACTACACCACCGCCGACAAGCTCTACTTTGAGCCGCTGACCACCGAGGACGTGATGAACATCCTGGTGTACGAGGGCGCGGACGACGTGATCGCCTCCCTGGGCGGACAGACCGCCATCAACCTGGCGGAGCCGCTGCACCGCCGGGGCGTGAACATCATCGGCACCGACGTGGACGCCATCGACCGCGCCGAGAACCGCGACGCCTTCGAGAAGATCCTCCAGCAGCTCAACATTCCCCAGTCTGCAGGCCGCGCCGTGACCAACATCGAGGACGGCGTCGCCACCGCTGCGGAGATCGGCTATCCGGTGCTGGTGCGCCCGAGCTTCGTGCTGGGCGGACGCGCCATGCAGATCGTCACCAACGAGGAGCAGCTGCGCCACTACCTCAAGACCGCCGTGGAGATCGACGCGGACAAGCCGGTGCTGGTGGACCACTACATCCTGGGCAAGGAGGTCGAGGTGGACGCGATCTGCGACGGCCGCGACGTGTTCGTCCCCGGCATCATGGAGCTGGTCGAGCGCACCGGCGTGCACTCCGGCGACTCCATCAGCGTCTATCCTGCCTTCTCCATCTCGGATAAGGTGAAGGGAACCATCCTGGACTACTCCAAGCGTCTGGGCCTGGGCCTGGGCATCGTGGGCCTGTACAACATCCAGTTCATTGTGGACAAGCAGGACAACGTCTACATCATCGAGGTCAACCCCCGCTCCAGCCGCACCGTGCCCTTCCTCTCCAAGGCCACGGGCTACTCGCTGGCGGACATCGCCACCAACGTCATCCTGGGCAAGAGCCTGAAGGAGCAGGGCATCTTCGACCTCTATCCCACGGAGAAGAAGCGCTGGTACGTCAAGGTTCCGGTGTTCTCCTTCGCGAAGATTCGCGGTCTGGACACCTACCTCAGCCCCGAGATGAAGTCCACCGGCGAGGCCATCGGCTACGACGGCAAGCTCTACCGCGCGCTGTACAAGGCGCTGCAGGCCTCCGGCATGAACCTGCAGAACTACGGAACCGTGCTGGCCACCGTCGCCAACAAGGATCAGGAGGAGGCCTTCCCGCTGATCCAGCGCTTCTACAACCTGGGCTTCAACATCGAGGCCACCGAGGGCACAGCGAAGTACCTGCGTGAGCACGGCATCCGCACCCGCGTGCTGAAGAAGATCAGCGAGGGCAGCGAGGACATCCCCAATGCCCTGCGTCAGGGCCACATCGCCTACGTCATCAACACCCGGAACCCCGGCTCCATGAATCAGGCCCGCGACGGCTTCATGATCCGCCGCCTGAGCGTGGAGAACAACGTCAGCGTGTTCACGGCGCTGGACACCGTGCGGGTGCTGCTGGATGTGCTGGAGGAGACCACCTTCGCCATCTCCACCATCGATCAGGAGTGAAACAATGCGGCAGGACGTATTTGAAATTGTAAGCAACCAGAACCTCGCGCCGGGCGTGTACGAGATGGTGCTGCGCGGTTCCTCTACCGCCGATTGCACCCCGGGGCGCTTCGTGCAGCTGAAGCTGGATTCCTTCTACCTGCGCCGCCCGATCTCGGTGTGCGACTGCTCCGAGGGACGGCTGACCCTCATCGTGCGCGCGAACGGGGCGGGCACGCGGAAGCTTTGCGCCGCGCAGCCGCCAAAAAACTGCGTACCGATGCGCAGAAGCTCAAAAAATTGGCACTTGTCAAACGCTCTGTTGATGCCAGAAAAAAGCAGGACGTGCGCTTTGTCGTTACCGTGGATGTGGAAACGGACGGCAACGAAGACAAGATGCTTTCCCGCGTGCGCGACAGCC
>SFET01000063.1 GCA_004557125.1 Clostridiales bacterium
CAGGCTTGATGAAAAGGAACGTGAGATCATTGTCCGGCGGTATGTGAACGGCGAACGTATAGAAGAAATTTATAAAGGAATGGCCATATCCCGTGCAACAGCGTTCCGGAGGCTGGAAGCGGGGATACTGCACATGGCGGATCTGTACAGAGAGCTGTATGAACAGGCGGCGTGATGGAGGACGGCGGTGAAGCAAATGAACGCAAGAGAGTTTTTGACGGAGCTGTATCGGGGCGTGCAGAAGGACAAGGTGACGTATCTGTTCACCTGCCCGGATCATGCGACCCATCCCTACACGATCGCGCAGGCGGAGAAGATGCTGGAGAGGGCCATGGCACTGAGTCCATCCAGAGACGTCTATTTCGGGCTGCACCTGATGGACGAGCCGCCGCCCCGGGGAAGCCGCGCCAGCAGGGACAGAATCCGCTGCATTTCCTTCCTGCACGGGGAGTTTGACGTGAAGGGCCCCGCGCACAAGGAGGAGAAGCTGCCGGAGACGCTCGACGAGCTGCTTGACTTCCTGCACGGCCTGGAATGTCCGCCCAGCATCCTCGTGCACAGCGGCAACGGCGTGCATGCCTACTGGCTGCTGGAGGAACCTGTCGAGGTCAACGACGAGAACCGGGCATGGATTCAGCGGGTCATGAAGGGGTATGAGAAGCACATCCACAGCCTGGGCAGGGAGCATGGCTGGAACTTCGACCCTGTGGCCGATCTTGCTCGAGTTCTTCGCATTCCCGGTACGATGAATCACAAGAGCATCCCGCCAAAACAGGCACAGGTGATCGAAGCAAACCTGACGCGGTATCCTCTGTCGGCGTTTGAGAAACATGCTGATACACAGGAGGAGAACAGCGGCAGTAAGATTCCTTTCACGCCTGATCCCGAACTTGTCGGCCCCGCCCAGCGTATTCTTGATGGCTGTGAGTTTATTCGGCACTGTCGTGATGATTCCGCCAATCTGTCCGAGCCGGCATGGTACGCCATGATTACCAATGTAGCGCCCGCATCGGACGGTATCGAAGCTGTCCATGAACTGAGCGCGGAATACGGTGACTACAGCATAGAGGAAACGGATCGCAAGATCCGGCATGCGCTGGAACAGAACAAGCCCCATGGTTGTCAGTATATCCGGGAATGCCTCGGATTTGACTGTCCTGCAGGCGGCTGTGGTGTAAAGGCGCCGGTGGTTTTCTCTCTTTACACGAAAGAAGAGCGTGTGCGCCAGTTGCAGGAGAAGAACCTGACGGCGGAAGATGTGTTCGCAGAAGATACGCTCTCCCTTATGGCGTATGCAAAGGAAAAGCTACCCGGCGAGTACGGGAAGTTCAAGCTGCGTCTGCGGCGGCTGGGCATTTCTCTCCGGGACTTTGATCGCGCCGTCGTTCATCAGGCGGAAGTGGAGCGAACAAAGACTTCTGAGTTTGACGTGATTCATGGCGGCCCGATCCGCCTTCCGGGACTGGATCTGCACGGCGCTGTGGAGCCGGACGGTTTCTCGGTCTCGGTGCAGGACGGTATCCAGAAAACGGCGCTGGCCTTCGGAGAATCTGTGATGCTGCCGGTTGCATCGGAGCCCGTAGTGATCACGCGCAAGCTGGAGAACGTGGACGACGGACAGGAGCAGCTGGAGCTCAGCTTCCGCAGAAACGGCAGGTTCAAGTTCATCCGCATCCCGCGCTCGGCGGCGCTCAACAAAACGCAGCTGATCCACTGCGCTGACAGTGGCCTTCCGGTCAATTCCGGCAATGCGGAGGACATGGTCAGCTACCTCGCCGCCTACGAAGCGACGAACAGCGATTGCATCCCCTGCGTCCGCTCCATCGACCGCATCGGCTGGGTGGGCAGGGAATTCTATCCCTATCGCGTGGACGGGGAGATGGAGTTGGAGGCCGATACCGCTACAGTCGCGCAGATGATCGGAGGTCTCACACAGGCGGGAAGTGAAGAAGAATGGCTGCGGGCTGCGGAAACCGCGCGCAGCGGCAGCGTCTCCCGGGCGATGCTGGCAGGATCGTTTGCGTCGCCGCTGCTGCACTGGCTGAAGCACCGGGTGTTCCTGATGCATGTGTGGCACGATTCCCGGGGCGGCAAGACCGCGACGCTGAAGCTGGCGCTGTCCATATGGGGAGATCCTGTGAAGCTACTGACCAGCTATCATGCGACGGCGGTCGGTCTGGAGCGCAGCTGTGCCGCGATGATGCACCTGCCGCTGGGGCTGGATGAGCTGCAGGCGCTGGCGGAAAAGCGGATGACGGTGGAGAGCATCGTGTACAGCCTGGGCAACGGCTTCGGCAAGCTGCGCGGCGCGAAGAACGGCGGGCTTCAGAAAACGCTGCAATGGCGGAACATCATCCTCTCCACCGGCGAGATGCCGCTGATCCGGGAAAGTAGCATGGACGGCGTGGGCTCGCGGGTGCTGGAGCTGTACGGCAGGCCCATCGCCGAGGAAGCGGCGGCGCGGGAATTGCACCAGATCAGCGAGAGGCATTATGGGCATGCGGGCAAGCGGTACATCGATTATCTGGCGGAGCAGATTCTTTCGGAGGACGGGAAGCTGGACGGGCTGTACGGCGATCTGCGGGATCATCTGCGGGCGGAATACGGAAAGCAGTATGAGAATGATCCGGGCGTACACTTCGACAACATTGCGGTGCTGTGCCTGGGCGATTATCTGTCCAGCATCGCAGTGTTCTCAATCCCCGAGGAGGATGCGTGGTCGCAGGCGATACAGCTGGGGATGGATTTGCTGGAGAACAACGCGCAGCTGCTGCCGGAGGATTCCATCCAGAGGGCATGGGACTTCACGGTAGACTGGATCGGCGCGAACCGGAGCCACTTCTGCCCAAGCGTATATGGCAGCGTGATGCGCTACGGCGCCCTTGCTCCCGGGCATGTGAACATCATCCAGAGCGTATATCGCAAGGCATTGGAGGAGGCGGGATTCAGCTATGCGAAGTCGGTCAGGGGCTTCGTCAGCCGGGGACTGTTCGACAGCTTCATCGACGCAGATGGCAAGAGGCGCAGCCAGTATCAGTGCAAGATTGACGGCGTGAACATTCGCGTGTTCCGCTGCAAGCTGAAGGTCGGCCCGGATGACGGCTGCGAGGAGGACTTTTTGAACTGAACACAGGGTGGCCAGGGGCGCACGAGCAAGCTGCGCTCCTTTTTGATCCACAAATTGCGAATGGAGGTATCAATATGAATGCAAGAGGACTGAGCCGCTGTCAGCGGCAGCTGCTGAAGGAACTGGGCGATGCGTACTGCGCGAACCGCATCGACGGCGCAAGCTGCATCTATCGGGACTATGGCGATCATGATGTGGAGATCTGCGGCGGCAGAACCATCCGCGCACCGTTTCATGTCTTCGTGTGGCAGAAGAGGCCGCACATGGAGATTGTCGAGAGATATATGGATCTCCCGCACGACGGCAAGCAGCTTGCAGAACTGCTGCGTCAGATTGCACAGAGGTACGACGTTTGAAAGAAGGAGGACACAAACCATGCGTGAGACGATGAATGTAAAGGACGCTCAGCTCCGACTGGAGCAGCTGATGGAGGGACATCTTCCGCCCCAGGAAACGCCTGTTCTGGCGAATCCGATGTATGCCAAGGCCTATGATGGTTTCCTGAAATATGGTTCCGCCTGCGACACCCTGCGCGAGGGCTCTGACGGCGCAGGCGGCTTCCTCGTGCCGGATGAATTTGAAGAGAAGATCATCACCGCGCTGAAGGAAAGGAACGTCATGCGCCAGCTGGCGACGGTCCGAACCACGAGGCATCCGCTGAAGCTTACCAAGGCCGTTGGCGAGGGACATGCGGTGTGGGTGCCGGAGGAGGGCGCAATCCCGGAGCAGAGCAGCTCCTTTGATCAGCTGCAGCTGGGTGCGTACAAGCTTGCGACCATGGTGCGCGTGACCGATGAGCTGCTGGAGGACAGCGCGTTCGACATCGAGGACTTCATTGCAAAGGCCTTCGGAGAGCGCCTGGCAGACGCAGAGGAGGAGGCCTTCCTGTTCGGCGACGGCAGGGGCAAGCCTCTGGGCATCGCCGATCAGGTAGAGACGCTCGTTTCTACGGAAAACGAAGCCGAAATCACGGCGGATGATCTGCTGGGGCTACAGCACAGCATTCCCAAGAGGTATCGCGATAACGGCGTGTATCTGATGCACGATACGACCGCGGCGATGCTTCGCAAGCTTCGCTCCGCACGCGGCAGAAATATCTGGGTTGAGGATTTCACCCGCAAGACGCCGGACTGCCTGTTCGGGAGGCCCGTCATCACCTGCGCCTCCATGCCCCGGGCGGAGCGCGGAAAGCTGGCAATCCTGTTCGGCGACTTCAGCCAGTACCTGATCGGTGACCGTGGGCATCGCAGCGTCAAACGCCTGACCGAGGTCTATGCCCGTCAGGGGATGGTCGGTTATCTGGTCAGCCAGCGCGTGGACGGCGTGCTGCTGGAAAGGAGCGCCATCGCAGGTCTGACAGTCAAGTAAACCACCCGCCAAAGAAATACACCGGCCAGCCGCCGTGCTTCCAAAGAATCTGGAGGCGCGGCGGCTGGCAGCGATATAGGAGGATTCTATGAAGAAATTCAGATCGCTGTTCGATCTCTGTATGGTCCGGGAGGGAACACGCAATGCAAATACGGTGAAGATCACGGCAATGTCGTATCTGCGCCCCTGCAATGATAAGGAGCAGCGCATGGAGGATCGGCTCCTGCAGACCAGCGAGTATATCCTGCTGCGCGGCAAGCGTGACGGCAGCTGGCCAGGGCTGCTCCGGGAGGTCAACATTGTCCCTGTACGCAGGCAGGATGGGCAGGCGGTGATCGATCTGCACGACAGCTTGCCTGAAGCGTATCAGAAAAACGCGGTGTTTATGATGAATGTCGTCACGCTGCACGAGCTGCGTTTGGCACCCGGCGTACGCAATCTGCTGACCCACGAAGGCGATGGAGACTTCCGTCTCCTGGACAAGCCCGTCGTGCTGTGCGATTCCATGCCCTGCACGAAGAAGGGCAGCGTGCCGATTCTCTACGGTGATTTCAGCAAAATCTGTATAGAGGACTGCGGGCGCGACGAACTGTGGCAGGAGTGCCGCAGCGAAGATTCCGGCGCTGCACGCTGTGCCATGACCGGCTATCTGAACTGCACGCTGGAGGACAGGCAGGCCATCTGGGGCATGAAGCTCATGTGAAGAAGCAAGGAGGTTGCATGACGAACGGAGAGAAAGAGCGGATTGTGCAGATGCGCAAGCGGGGACTGGGATATACGGAGATCGCGCGGAGCCTGGGCCTGTCGGTGAACACCGTCAAGTCCTACTGTCGGCGCAATGGTTTGAAGGGTGCTGCGCGTACTTCGATTGCGGTATCAGAAAACGTATGCCGTCAGTGCGGCAGCGTCCTGAAGCACACGCCCGGCAGGAAAAGGAAGTGCTTCTGCTCGGACGCCTGTCGCCTGCGCTGGTGGCACGGGCATCGAGAACTCAGCCCAAATGCCCGGACTGCCGTCTGCGCGTCCTGCGGGAAGACGTTTGTGACGGATCGCGCGCAGAAATATTGCAGCCATGCATGCTATATACAGGCTCGCTTTGGAGGTGCCCATGGGAATGAAGCTCACACGGGAGCAGTTTGACAGGGAGTGCGGCTACCGGCTGGCACTCTCCATCATGGGCAGGCTGATGGAAGATGGGCTGCTCACCCCGAAGGAATATGGACGGATTGAACCAATTCTGGCGCAGAAATTCTCTCCCATATGGGCCGGGTATCCGAACGCAATTCGTGATAAATGCGCCTGAAACCACTTGCCATTCCGTCCCTTCCGAGGTAATATGCCACACAAGCAAAGGGATTGATACAATGGCCCTTGGAAAGGATGGAGAGAGATGCACGAAAACAAAACTACCATTAGCCGCATTGCGCCCATTGCTCCGGCGCACAAGCGCAAGCGGGTCGCTGCCTACGCCCGGGTCTCCAGTGGCAAGGACGCCATGCTGCACTCGCTGGCGGCGCAGGTCAGCTACTACAGCGAATTGATTCAGCGAAATCCCGAGTGGGAGTATGCGGGCGTGTATGCGGATGAAAATCTGAGTGGAACGAAGGAAGCGCGCCCGGAGTTTCAGCGCATGCTTCAAGACTGCCGGGACGGAAAGATCGACCGCATCCTGTGCAAATCCACCTCGCGCTTTGCCCGGAACACGGTCACGCTGCTGGAAACGGCACGGGAACTGAAGGGACTGGGTATAAGCATATCTTTTGAAAAAGAGAACATCGATACCATGAGCGGGGACGGAGAGCTGATGCTCACCATCCTCGCTTCCTTAGCCCAGGAAGAGAGCCGCAGCGTATCGGAGAACTGCAAGTGGCGCGTGCGGAAGAAATTCGAGCAGGGCATCCCCACTGGTATGCGCATGTACGGCTATGACGTGCGGAACGGCAGCTTCACCATCCTGCCGGAGGAGGCGGAGGTCGTGCGGCAGATCTTCCACATGTATCTGGACGGCATGGGAAGTGAGCGGATCATGCGGGTGCTGAATGCGGAGGGCACACTTGCGCCCGAGGGTGGGCCGTGGAACGCGGGAACGATCATGATGATGCTCCGGAATGAGAAGTACGCAGGCGACCTGTTGCTGCAGAAATCCTATGTCAACAATCATGTGGAAAAGAAGCAGCTGCCCAATCGCGGCGAGCTTCCGCAGTATTTCGTGGCGGAGGATCATGCGCCCATTATTGACAGGGAGACCTTCGATGCGGTGCAGGCAGAAATCGCACGGCGAAGCATACTGCACACCGCCAAAGCGACGGACGCAGTGAAGCGCCCCGAAATGCTGCTGGGAGATCGCATCATCTGCGGGATCTGCGGGAAGAAGTATCGCCGAAAGATCACTCGCCGGGGAACGCCCTATGCTGCGCCCGTCTGGATCTGCGCGACCTTCAATTACCGTGGGAAGGCCTTTTGCGCATCCAAGCAGATCCCGGAGCAGACGCTGACGGAGCTGATCGCCGCCGCACTGGGCGAAACCCGCACAGCCGATGATGTGGATCACATCGAAATGCATCCGGGAAACCGGGTGCTGTTTGTTTTCCGGGATGGTCATGCAGAGGAACACTTCTGGAAAGATCGCTCCCGCAGGGACAGCTGGGATGCGGAGAAGCGGAAACGGGCGGCTGAAAAAACGAGGGCACAGCGCCAGAAAGGAAAGGAGCCGATTGAAGAATGAGCGAAGCCAGAGCTTATGAGCCGAACGTCACCAGGGTCAGGACGGTCACAGTGATCCCGCCGCGCCTGAAGCCGGTGCCGGGAATGCCCACGCTATCTGTTCGACCCAAGCGTGTGGCGGCCTATGCCCGCGTGTCCACCAACAGCGAGGAGCAGTTGACCAGCTATGATGCGCAGGTGAAGCACTATACCGAGCATATCAAAGCCAGAGAATGCAGCGACAACTGGCAGTTCGTG
>SFET01000022.1 GCA_004557125.1 Clostridiales bacterium
GAGCTTGCCGTCGGGGGTGACCGTTGCGACGCTGTCATTGTCGCCGGTGAAGGTGATTGCGCTGGCGGAGCCCTCGTTGACGCTGGCAGCGAGGAGGAACTCCTGGCCCACGCCCAGCACCGGCGTCTCACTGGCGAAGTGCACCGATTCCGGCACGGGTACCACGGTGACGGCGACGCTGGCGGTTTTGCCGTTGAAGGTACGGGCGGTCAGCTTTGCCGTGCCCGGGCCAACTGCGCACAACTGTCCGTTTTCGATGCGCAGGACGCTTTCGTTGTCGATGGAATAGTCGATATGGTGGCTGTATGTATTGGAGGGGAAGCTGACGGCGAAGGAGGCGGCGTCGTTCACGCCCAGCACGGTTTTGCTGACGGTGAGCTTTACGCTCTTGGGGGCGCTGCGGACAGTGACCTTACAGACGGCGCGCAGTCCATTGTCCGTGGATACAGCGACTGTGGCGCTGCCGGCGCGCACGCCGTAGAGTGCGCCGGTGTCCTTATCCACCTTCACATAGCGGGTGCTGGAGCTGGTCCAGGTCAGGTTGGCGTCGCAACCCTCGGGAAGGACGGTGCAGGCCAGCGCATTTTCTAGCGTTTCTCCCTGGCCGATGACGATGGAAGCGACGTTGAGGGAGAGAAACTCCGGTTCGGGAACGGCCACCGTGACGCTGATGGATGCGGGCGCGCAGATGCCCTGTGCGGTGATGGTGGCGCTGCCGGGAGCGACGGCGGTGAGGCTGCCATCGGCGGCGACCTCGGCGATGGAGGGATCGGAGCTGCTCCAGGAAACGCCGTAGTCGGCGCCGTCGGAGTAGCTTGCGCGGAGCGTGCACGTCGCACCGGGCGCGAGCACGGGACACGCGTCGATGGTCAGGCGGAGCAGGAATTCCGCGTACGGATCGGGCAGGGGATCATCGCCAACGCGCGGCGCATCCTCCGGGAAGGACAGCGCTGCGGTTTCCTCGGCGGTGAGGGCGGTCAGCGCGGATGCGTCCGTCCAGCCGGTGCAGGCAAGCGTACCACTGGCGAAGCAGACCTTCGCCTGCGCGGCTTCGGAGTCGACTTCGGCGACATAGACCACGCCGCCCGCCACTGTCGCCAGGGCGGTGGAATCCGTCGCGACGCCGACCCGCACGGTGCAGGCGGTTGCGACGCGGGCGTAGGTTCCCGCGGTCAGAGGATCCTCGGCCGGCTCTTCATCTGCGGGCACCTCGCCCTCGGACGCGGCAACTGGCTCTGTGGAATCGTCCTGCGCTTCGCCGCCGGAAGCAGCATCGTTGTCGGGCTTGTCCTGCGAGGAATCCGCGGCGGAGCTTGTGTCCTCGTCGCCCGGCGTTTGCGTTGAAGTGTCGGAATTGGATGCATCCTGGGGCGCGCCGCCATCGGAGGAATCCGCGGGATCCCCGGATGAACCGGCGTCGGGCAGGGGTTCGCCGACGGGGTTCTGCGAAGGATCCTCCGCAGATGCAGAAGCGGGCTCCGCCGCATCTGCGCCATCGGAGGATGCTTCTAAGGTCTGTACCACTGCAGATGCGGCCGCCTCCTCATCGGATTTGACAGCGAAAGCAATGTGGCAGAGATCATCCGTTGCCGTGCTGAACAGGAAAAGAAGCGCCACTACGGCGCAGAGGAATCTGCGAACGCCATGCGTCATGGTCCACCCTCCCCAAATTAACGATGATTTTATCTTAATTGTAATTATAGCATACTGAAATAATAATTGCAAGAAAATGATAAAATTGGGACAAATTGTAAATGTGGCTGCGAAAGGGCGAAGGTCAGGGATGCGCGGCACGAATCCGGCGACACAAAGCGCCGCGAAAGACATTCGCGGCGCCGAAGGGGAACTCAAATGAATACGAACTGCACAAGGAGCATGTAGACGAGGGTGCCGCCGGCGATGGAGAGCAGGGTCTGCTTCTTCCACAGGTGCAGCGCGGCGACCACGGAAATGGCGATCAGCTCCGGAAGTCCGTGGCTGCCGGCGGTGATCTGCACGTTCTTCAGGCAGTAGACCACCAGCATGCTGAATACGGCGGGCGGCAGCGCGTGGCCCAGATAGCGGACGAACTTCGGCGTGGGCTTGCCGGCGGGAAAGAGCAGGAAGGGCAAAAAGCGGGTGAGCATGGTGGCGACCGCGCACAGCGCGATGGTGATCAGGGCCTGGACGGTGTTCATGCGTCGGCACCTCCCTTGCGCTCGATGGGTCCCTGCAGCAGCGCCAGCGCGCCGAGGATGGCGGCCATGGCCGGCAGCAGGAAGTCCTCCGCGCCGAAGATCAGCAGGCTGAGCACGGACAGGCCGAGGCCGATCAGCGCACTGATGTGCTGCCGGTCCTTTCTCCACTGGTTGATGAAGATCACCACGAACAGCGCCGTCATGGCGAAGTCCAGGCCCTGGGTGTTGAAGCGGATCAGCATGCCGCACAGTGCGCCCAGGGTGGCGCCGCTGAACCAGTAGAGCTGGTCCAGCAGGGTGATGAAGAAGCGGAACCAGCCCGCATCCACGCCCGCAGGCACCTCGGCCGAGCAGGTTACGGAGAAGGTCTCGTCGCTCAGGGCGAAGATCAGATAGGGCTTTTTCCGGCCGGTGTTGCGGTACTTGTCCAGCATGGAGATGCCGTAGAACAGGTGGCGCGCCTGAATCAGCAGCGCCATCAGAAAGGCCTGCAGCGGATTGAACGCGCCCAGCAGCAGGTTGACGATGACGAATTCCAGAGATCCGCCGTAGACCACCAGGCTGGTGAGCATGGGATACCAGAAGGGAAAGCCGGACTGTACCATGTACACGCCGTAGGTCATGCCCAGAAATACATAGCCGGCGAGGATGGGAATGGTGTGGGGGAGGGCCGCAAGCAGGGCCCGGGAGAGCGTCGTGCGCCTGTCTTTTTTCATATGTGTTTCCTTCATTAAAATGTGCTGAAGACAGATTAGCACAAAACCGGCGCCCGTTCAAGGGAGAAAGTACGCTTTTCTGTCGCGTTTTGGCCGCACAGCAGGCTTGAAGCGGTTGCGGATTCGGGGTTTTTCTGCAAATTCATGGAAAATGCCTTGTGCAAAAATACAGTCCTATGCTATAATTTGTAAGAAATGATTGCTGAATTTAGGGGTCGGTAGAAGAATGCGTGCCAAGAGATTTCTGATCGTCGTGCTGACTATGGTGGTGGCCTGGTGCGGCCTGTATGTGGAGCCCGCGTTTGCGGCGTATGACCTGCCGTACTACATCGAAGTGGATCTGACCAACCAGATCGTGACCATCTACAACACCTCGGACAACACTGTGGCCCGGCAGATGCTCTGCTCCACGGGCGCTTCGGGACATGAGACGCCCAAGGGCGTGTACTATCTGCCCCCGAAGGATCGCAGCGACGAGCGCTCCGAATGGTACAATTTCTATGCCCTGCGCGTCTATGCCAAGTGGGCCACGCGCATCATCAACGGCTACCTGTTCCATTCCATCCCCTGCAACCGGCCGAATCTGGAGAGCATGTCCCAGACGGCGGTGAAGCAGTTCGGCATTCCTGCATCCCACGGCTGCGTGCGCCTGCGGGTGGAGGATGCGGAGTTCATCGCGAAGAACTGCCTCAAGGGCACCCGCGTGGAGATCTTTGAAAGTGGCGCGCTGGACGAGGATCTGCGCCAGCTGCTGTTCATCTCCTCCTACACGGGGGAGGACGGCATGACCTATCAGGAATTCCTGGGCATTTCCGAGACGGATCTGGGCCGCGGCTCGGTGGGTGAGGACGTGCTGGATCTGCAGTACCGCCTGTCCGACCTGGGCTACTTTGAGGGAGATCCGGACGGAAAATACGATATCAAGACCATCGCCGCGGTGAAGCATCTGCAGTCGGATCTGGGACTTGCCGACAACGGCATCGCCAGCGAGAGCCTGATGCAGGTGATCTACTCCGAGGAGGCGCCCGTCTCCACCGGCGAAGCGACCCTGGAGGAGGGCAAGAGCGGCCCCGTGGTCAAGAAGCTGCAGACTGCGCTCGCGACTCTGGGCCTGTACGACGGCCCCATCGACTCCATCCTGGATCTGGACGTCACCGAGGCGGTGAAGAAGTTCCAGATCGCCTGCAACTACGATGTGGACGGCATCGTCAGCGCGGAGCTTCAGCAGGCCATCTACTATGTGCTCAGCGAACTGAAGGAAACCTTTGGCGAGGATTCCATCCCTGCGGTGGAGATGGTTGCCGAGGAGATCAACTTTGCCACGGTGGAGGCCAAGGCCAACATCATCATTCGCTCCCAGCCCGATACCGAGAGCGAGGAGCTGGGCAAGGTGTACATCGGCGATACCGTGATGGTGCTCGGCACGGATGGCAAGTGGGCCAACATCGTCTCCGGCAAGCTGAACGGCTACATGTACGTCAAGTACCTGACGAACCCCACCGTGGATTACAACTACATTCTGCGCTATACCGGCGCGGACGGCAAGACTTACTCCATCGGCAGCACTGTCGAGGAGCGGCTCAAGGGCGCCAAGAGCTTCGCGGATGAATTCTCCGCGCTCTATGCCAGCGAGCAGTTCACCTCCTACGCCGACGAGCCCGTGGAGTATGCCACCGTGACCACCGGCTCCGACGACGTGCGCCTGAATCTGCGCGCCGAGGCCAGCTCCGAGGCCGATGTGCTTGCGCAGGTGCCCAACGGCACCGACCTGCGCGTGCTCTCCCACGAGGAGGAGTGGACCAAGGTTGGCTACGACGAGGCCATCGGCTACCTGATGAACCAGTACCTGACCTTCTGGGAGGGCAGCGCGGCCGACGTCGGCGGCGACGATGACGAGGGCCTTTCCCTGGATCAGCTCAACATCGCCGAGATGGACGTGGAGATTGAGGCCACCGTCATTTCGCCGGAGATTGACGGCAAGACGATCAAGCCCCACCTGTATGAGGAGACCTCCACCAAGGCCGACAAGCTGACCACCATGGCGGTGGGCGCGCAGGTGAAGATCGTGAAGTTCATCGACGATCCGAGCAGCGATTACAGCTGGGTGCAGATCAACTACCTGGGGCAGACCGGCTATATGCTGGATGTGTGCCTGAAGTATCAGGTAGAAGGCGCATAAGGATCGGGAATCAAAAGAAAGCGTCCCGGGCGGCAATGCCGTTCGGGACGCTTCTTTTGATGCATGAGTTGCGGCCGCGGATGTTTCATCCGCAGCCGCCTGTATTTGTTCCGGTTCGATTTGCGGGTTCAGTTCGCCGGCGCCTTCGAATGGTGCTTCTCAATGTGCGCCATCGCGTCCCGCAGGATCTTGCGGTCGCGCTCGTAGGTCAGGCGGTTGAGCGCCTCGTCGTAGGGCACCCAGCTGGCCTCGGCGATCTCCTCCGGCTGGGGAATGATCTCCTTCTGGGTCGTGATTGCGGCGAAGATGACCACCAGCTTCTGGATGTCCGCGCGAATGTTGTAGCGGTTTTCTGCGCGATAGCGCCGGTCCACCTTCACGCGGATGCCGGTTTCCTCAAAGACCTCCCGCTCCGCCGTGTGGCTCTCCAGCTCCCCGGCCTCCATGTGGCCCTTGGGGAAGGAGATGTGCTTTCCGCGCGCGTGCCGGATCAACAGCACGTTCCATCCGTTGGTATCTCTCCGGAAAATCACTGCGCCGCAGGATTTTTCGTACTTCATGTCGGCCTCCCAGCGATGCCGGCAATCAGAGCGCTTCGATTGCGTCCGCAATCGGCTCCAGCCATACACCGTCGAACATTTCGATCCGACCAGCGTCGCAGGCGGCCGCCAGCGCCGGATCCATGGGAAGCTGCGCCGTGTGGGCGATGCCGTTGCGGCCGGCGATCTCCTCCAGGTGGCTCTGGCCGAAGATGTAGTGCTTCTTGCCGCATTCGTCGCACTGGAAGTAGGCCATGTTCTCCACCAGGCCCAGCACCGGCACGTTCATCATCTGCGCCATGTGCACGGCCTTCTCCACGATCATGCCCACCAGCTCCTGCGGGGAGGTGACGATCAGGATGCCGTCCAGCGGCAGCGACTGGAACACCGTCAGCGGCACGTCGCCGGTTCCCGGAGGCATGTCCACGAACATGAAGTCCACATCGCCCCACATCACGTCGGTCCAGAATTGCTTCACGGTTCCGGCGATCACCGGGCCGCGCCAGACCACGGGATCCGTCTCGTTTTCCAGCAGCAGGTTCAGGGAGACCAGCTTGACGCCGGTGGTGCTTGCGGCGGGGATGATGCCGTCATCGGTGGCGCCCAGCATGCCGTGCACGCCGAAGGCCTTGGGAATGGAGGGGCCAGTGATGTCCGCGTCCAGCACGGCGGCGCTGTGGCCCCGGCGGCGCATGGTGACCGCCATCATGCCGGTGACGAGGGACTTGCCGACGCCGCCCTTGCCGCTGACCACGCCGATCACCTTCTTTACGTTGCTGTGGGCGTTGGCCTGGGCGCGAAAGTCCGGCTTCTGTTCGCTCCGGCTGGGACAGTTTTGGCCGCAGCTGGAGCAGTCATGGGTGCAGTTTTCGCTCATTTTTGCAAACCTCAATTCTGAAGATTCATGGTATAATGATAGTCCGCCGGCAATGTAAAGTCAAGCAATTTTGCGCTATTTTTAGCGCCCATGCAAAAGCTGCGCAGCGCGAAGCTCCGCAGCACAAAAGGGCGGCACAGAATTGATTCTGTGCCGCTGCTTCGCTATCAGTGGGGATCAGAGGGATTCGATCCAGGCCTCGCCGGTGCAGGCAAGGCGCACGACACCGCGAATTTCCAGCTCCAATACGCGGTTTTCCTCCCAGCATGCGCGCACGCAGATCGTGCCGCCGGGCTGAGATACGTCGATTCGGATGTCCTCGCGTCTCTGCGCCGCCCACCACGCGCCCAGCGCCGCCGTGCCGCTGCCGCAGCCCCGCTCCCAGACGCTGCTCTGCGTGGAGCGCACGTACACCAGCGGACGGATGCGATCCAGCGCGTCGTCCACCAGGATGATGCCCATGGCCTCCGCATTGCAGGCGTCGCACCAGGCTTCGATGCAGCGCGGCGCATCGCTTGCCCGCAGCACGCCCTCCCGGACGATGGCGTGGGCGATGCCGGGGAAGAACACCACCGGACAGCGCACGCCACCGGGGAAGTCCACCTCCCGGATCGCCTCCGGGAGTGGCATGCGCACTGCGCCGCGACAGGCATCCCCACAGCGCTCAATGCGGCAGTTCACGATCTCCGCCGCGCCGGAGACCTCCAGGGGATAGATCGCCTCGCCGCCGTCGGGCAGGTCCTCCTGGAACGCCAGCAGCGCAGCCAGCGACATGGTGGCGTTTCCGCAGAATTCGCCGCCCATCATCTGCAGGCGCATGCGCGCGCCGGGAAGCGTGGGCTCCTCCAGAAAGCCCACCTGCTCGCCGCCGACGCTTCCGTAGGCCATCAGCGCATCTGCGACGGCGCTGTGCCGCTCTCGGGGCACGGGATCGGTCACGAGGATGGTCATGTTTTCCGTGGGATTGAGCTTTGCAAAGTGCAGTTTCATCATGGCTTTTCTCCAAAGGAAGCCGCAGCATCCCCATGTATCGGTGCTGCTGCGGCCGGTCGTCTGTTTTTGTCGGGGCGCTCAGTTGAAGCGGGAGAGGAACTGAATCGTGCGCTCCTGCGAGGGATTGTTGATGATGTTGTAGGGGTTGCCCTGCTCCACGATCACGCCGCCGTCCATGAAGATCACGTGGTCGGACACGTCCCGGGCGAAGGCCATCTCGTGGGTGACGATCACCATGGTCATGTGCTGGGCAGCGAGGTCGCGGATGACCTTCAGGATCTCGCCGGTCAGTTCGGGGTCCAGTGCGGAGGTAGGCTCGTCGAAGAACAGGATCTTCGGCTGCATGGCCAGCGCCCGGGCGATGGACACGCGCTGCTGCTGTCCGCCGGAGAGCTGGTAGGGGTACGCGTCCTCGCGGTCGGCAAGGCCCATCTGCTTTAAAAGCTCCCGGGCCTGGGCATAGACCTCGTCTTTGGGGCGCTTCTGAATCAGAATCGGGGCCTCGGTGATGTTCTTCAGCACCGAATAGTGGGGGAAGAGGTTGAAGTTCTGAAACACCAGGCCGAAGGAGGACTTGATCCTGCGCAGCTCGGCGCTGCTGGCGTACACGGATTTGCCGTTTTCATCCCGAGCGGCATACTTGCCCAGATAGGCCAGATCGCCGCCGTCCATGGTCTCCAGCAGCGTGGCGCAGCGCAGCAGCGTGCTCTTGCCGCTGCCCGAGGGGCCGATGATGGACACCACCTGGCCCTCCTCCACCGAGAGGGAGATGTCGTTGAGCACCTCCAGATCCCCGAAGTGCTTGCGCATGTGGTTGATTTCCAGAATTTTCATTTCGCGCGCCTCCTCTCAGCGGTAGTAGTCCAGGCAGTGCTCCAGCCGGTTCATCACGAAGGCGACGACCATGTTGAACACATAGTAGAACACGCCGGCGATCACGAAGGGCATGAAGCTGGTCTGGGAGTTGGCGATCTGCTTGCCGATGGAGAACATCTCCTGATAGGCCAGCGTGAAGGCCAGGGAGGTGTCCTTGACCAGCGTGATGACCTCGTTGGTGACTGAGGGCAGGATGTGCTTGATCACCTGCGGCAGGATGATGCGCATGAAGGTCTGGAACTTGCTGTAACCCAGCACCGCCGCGGCCTCGTACTGGCCCACGGGCATGGCCTCGATGCCGCCGCGGTAGATTTCCGCGAAGTAGGCCGCGTAGTTCATCGCGAAGGCGATGATGATGGGGATCAGCTTGTTGCGCGCCACACCGAAGCCAAATAGGTAGAAGGGGCCGTAGGCCACCACCAGCAGCTGTAGCATCAGCGGCGTTCCGCGCAGGATGGAGATGTACACCTGGGCAAAGTAGCGGACCGGCTTGATCTTGCTCATGCGCAAAAAGGCGACGATCAGGCCCAGGGGCAGGGAGAAGAGCAGCGTCAGGCCGAATATGGTACAGGTTCTGCCCAGGCCCTCGCTCATCTTGGCGATCATGGCGGTGATGGTCATCTTTGTTTCCCCTTTACACAGGCATGGGGGCTATCGCTTTCGCCATAACCCCGATGCGCATTCATTTTGATTTTTGTTTGGATTGCTTATTTGTACCTGCGAATTACTCCGCCTTCAGGCACAGAGCGCTGGTGTCCAGGCCGTACTTCTCGGCCAGGGAGATGTAGGTGCCGTCCGCAACCAGCTGCATGAAGGCCTCCTCAACCTGTGCGCACATCTCGGCGTCGTCCTTGCGGAAGCAGATGCCGTACTTCTCTGCGGCCCAGGACTCGTCCAGCATCACGTACTCGTCGCCGTACTCGGCGATCTTGTTGGCGGCAACGCCGATGTCAATTGCAATCGCGTCGATGGAGCCCGCCATCAGCTCGGTGAAGCACACGTTGTAGTTCTCGAAGCGAACCAGATCGCCGAAGGTGGCTGCCAGGTCGGCGCAGTCGCCGCTGAGCAGGATGTCCGCGGAGGTGCCCAGCTGCACGCCCACAACCTTGCCGGCCAGATCGTCGATGGTGGCGATGCCGTTGTCGGCCTTGGTCAGGATCATCTGGGAGTTGTCGGAGTAGGCCATGGACAGGGTGTAGGCCTCGGGGTCGATCACGTCGATAGTCAGGCCGGACCAGATGCAGTCGATCTCACCGGTGTCCAGGGAGATCAGCTTGGTGTCCCAGTTGATCGGAACCAGCTCGATGTCCCAGCCCAGGATCTCGCACACGCCCTTGGCCATCTCGATGTCGAAGCCGGTGTACTCGCCGTCGTCGCCCAGGTAGGTGTAAGGCGGATATTCCGCGTCGAAGCCCATCTTGAAGGTCACGGTCTCGGCAGTGCAGGCTGCAGTCAGAACAAACATCAGAACCAGGATCATCGCAATCGTCTTTTTCATGGTATTCCCCTCCAGAATGAATCTCTGCTTTTTCGGAGCGTCCAGCGCTCCGTTCGTTGTGATGGTAGTTTACCACTTTAGCATGGTAAATTAAAAGCATATTCCGACGTACTTTTGATGAAATTTGCGTTAAGTTAAGCCTGCGTGGGAGCGGCCCTGTGCGGGCGGGGAAAAAGCCGTCAAGAGTTTACAGGAAACCAAGAAAATGTGCGAACAGAATCCAACTTGGGATTCTATAATACGGATAGAAACCAAAGGGGGCGAGATGTTTGCTGCACAGAGCCAGGCGAAACTATGAGCTGGACATGACGCATGGCAGGTTGATCCCGAAGGTGGCGGCCTTTGCGGTGCCGCTGATGCTGACCAGCATATTGCAGCTGTTGTACAACGCTGCGGACGTGATTGTGGTGGGCCGCTGCACGGGCAAGGAGGCCCTGGCGGCGGTGGGTTCCACGGCGGCGCTGATCAACCTGATCATCAACGTATTTCTGGGGCTGTCGGTGGGCACGAACGTGGTGGCGGCGCGCTACTACGGCGCGGGCGACTACAAGGGCACCCAGGAGACGGTACATACCTCCATCTTCATCAGCCTGATCGGCGGCGTGGCGCTGGGCATCTTCGGCTTTCTGTTCGGCGGCACCTTTCTGAAGTGGATGGGCTCGCCGGAGAGCGTGCTGCCGCTGGCGACGCAGTACATTCGCATCTACTTTATCGGCATGCCCTTCAACATGCTGTACAACTTCGGCGCGGCGGTGCTGCGCGCGGTGGGGGACACCCGGCGTCCGCTGTACTTCCTGACGCTCTCGGGCCTGGTGAACGTGGCGCTGAACCTGCTGTTCGTCATCGTGTTCCGCATGGGCGTGGCGGGCGTGGCGCTTGCGACGATCATCTCCCAGATCATCTCGGCGGTGCTGGTGGTGATCTGCCTGATCCGCACCGACGGCTACGTGCACTTGGATCTGAAGAAGCTGCGGGTGAACCGCGACAAGCTCATCGCCATCTCGAAGATCGGCCTTCCGGCGGGCTTCCAGGGCGCATGCTTCTCCATCTCCAACGTGCTGATTCAGTCCACGGTCAACAGCTACGGCGATATCGTGGTGGCGGGCAACTCCGCGTCCCAGAATCTGGAGGGCTTCATCTATGCCTCCATGAACGCCTTCCATCAGGCGGCCATCACCTTCGTCAGCACCAACGTCGGCGCGGGCAAGAACAGCCGCATCCGCAAGTCGCTGGGTGCGACCGCGCTGCTGGTGACGGTGGTGGGTGCGGTGCTGGGCGGCATCGCGGTGGCCTTCATGCGGCCGCTGGTGGGCATCTACTCCACGGAGGCGGAGGTCATCGCTGCGGGCATGCGAAGGCTGCGCATCATCGCGGGCACCTACTACATCTGCGGACTGATGGACGTGTTCTGTGGCGTGCTGCGCGGCATGGGCGCGGCGATGGTTCCCATGTTTGTCTCCGTCATGGGCGCCTGTGCCTTCCGCATCTTCTGGATCTACGCCATCCTGCCCCTGAACCCCACGCTGGAGATGCTGTACTATTCCTATCCGGTGTCCTGGATCCTCACCGGCGGCGTGCATCTGATCTGCTGCCTGGTGCTGATGCGCAGGTTCCCGGTGAATCGCGAACAGGAGGAATTGACATGAAAACCGGTCCCGCAATCTCCGCCATGATCGACTATCTGAACGGCAACCTGCACGAGGTGGAGCACCTGCTGAAGGTCTACGGCTACGCCAAGGCCATCGGTGAGATGGAGGGCCTGGATGCGCGCACCCAGGAGATCCTGGAGATCGCCGCGGTGGTGCACGACATCGGCATTCCGAAGGCCATCGAAAAGTACGGCAGCGACGCGGGCCCCTATCAGGAGGAGCTGGGCCCTGCCGAGGCGCGCGCTCTGCTGGCGGGCATCGGCTGCGACGATCAACTGATCGAGCGCGTGTGCACGCTGGTGGGCCGCCACCACACCTACACCGATGTGGACGGCCTCGACTGCCGCATCCTGCTGGAGGCGGACTATCTGGTGAACGCCGCGCACAACCATCACGGTGCGCAGGCCGTGGCGGCGGCGAAGGAGAGCTTCTTCCGCACGGAGACCGGCATCCGCTTCCTGGAGCGCTGCCTTCCGGGCTGATCTGAGCGAAAAATGGTGAAAATGACCTGCCGCAACCGCCGGTTGACAAATTGACGGCCTCAATTGGTGGTGCGCAACCGCAAAACCGGCTAAAATGAGGGCGCCGGTGGAGAAAAAACCGCCGGAAGTATGACACAGAGAGGTGCCTGAAATGATATTGGCGGAGAAGATTGTGCAGCTGCGGAAGAAAAACGGCTGGTCGCAGGAGGAGCTTGCGGCGCAATTGAACGTGTCCCGGCAGGCGGTCTCCAAGTGGGAGGGCGCACAGTCGGTGCCCGATCTGGACCGCATCCTGCAGATGAGCGCGCTCTTCGGCGTGACCACCGACTACCTGCTCAAGGACGAGCTGGAGGAGGCGGAGCCTGCCGCGACGGACGGGCCGTCGCGGCGGGTGCGGGTGTCCCTGGAGGAGGCGAACGCCTACCTTGCATGGCGCAGCCGCGCGGCGCGGCGCATCGCCCTTGCGACCTTCCTGTGCATCCTTTGACCGATACCGCTGATGCTGCTGGGTGCGGCCAGCGAACTGACTTCCAGCGGAATTTCGGAAAATCTGGCCGCCGGCGTGGGTCTGGCGGTGCTGCTGGTGCTCGTGGCCGTGGCGGTGGCCATTTACATTTCCTGCGGCTTCGGCAACGCGCCCTTCGCCTTCCTCAGGGAGGAGGAGTTTGAAACGGAGTATGGTGTGGAGGGCATGGTGCGGGAGCGCCAGCGCGCGTACCGGAGCGACTATGCGCGCGGCAACATCCTGGGAACCTGCTGCTGCATCCTTTCGCCGGTGGCGCTGTTCATCGGCTCGTTCTCCGGGGACGACTTCCTGACGGTGGCCATTCTGTGCGTGACGCTGCTGGTCGCGGGCGTGGGCGTGATGTGCTTCATCACGGCGGGCGTGCGCTGGGCAGCCATGCAGCGGCTGCTGCGGGAGGGCGAGTTCTCTGCGGAGGATCGCGGCGCAAACCGCTTCAAGGGCGCGGTCAGCTCGGCCTACTGGCTCGTCGCCACGGCGGTGTACCTGGCCTGGAGCTTCCTCACCGGGGACTGGCAGCATACCTGGATCGTCTGGCCGGTGGCGGGCGTGCTGTTTGCCGGGGTCATGGCGCTGTGCAATCTGCGCGGCAGGCGCGGAGACGAATAATTGCAGATAGAACGGACGGATCAGAAGCGATCCGTCCGTTCGTTTTTTGGGAGCCACGATTCAAACGGACGCCGATCAGCGTCCGCTTTTAATGCCCGGGATTGTATTCGCATTCAGCTCCCGGAAGGATTTCAGCGGCGATGGGGCGGAGGGATCCGGGTCGAGCAGCTTCTCCATCCAGACCATGCTGTACCAGCGGCCGAACTTCCAGCCACAGTGATGGAACTCGCCCACGTTGCGGTAGCCCATTGCCGCATGGAAGCGCATGCTGTCCAGCGTCAGATATTCATCCGGCGCGTCGGGCACGGCGATGCAGGCGTAGAGATTGCGCACGCCCATCGCTTTCAGCGCGGCCTCCAGCGCGCGATACAGTGCGGAGCCGACGCCCATGCGGCGGCAGTCCATGCGCAGGTAGATGCTCGCCTCCGCTGACCAGGAATAGGCCTCGCGGCTGTGAAAGCTGCCCGCATAGGCGTAGCCCAGCAGTTCGCCATCGGATTCCGCCACCAGATAGGGGTATCTCTCCTGCACATGGCGGATGCGCTCCAAAAAGGTCGCAACGTCCGGCGCTTCGTACTCGAAGCTCACGGCGGTGCGCTCCACGTAGGGCGCATAGATGTCCCGCAGCGCCGCCGCGTCCGATTCCCGGGCGACGCGGATGGATATGTTCTGCATGTTGTCCTCCAATTCCGCAATTCGGCTCACACATTGCCGCCCTCGGGGCGCTTCTCGCTGTAAGTCTCGCCCCGCAGGCAGTGCAGCAGATCCTCCCGGCGGATGCCGATCATGTCCTCCGGCAGCGCGTCCACATCGAACTATGCGAGGGCGCTGCACTTCTCCGGCTCGCGGATCTCCGGCGTACCGGCCCAGGCGTAAACAATAAAATAGAGGTCACAGTAGGTGCGCGCGCCCAGGCGGTGGCTCAGATGGGCGAAGCAGACGTCCTCCGGGTGCAGCACCACACCCAGCTCCTCCCGGCATTCGCGTGCCAGCGCCTGCGTGGCGGTCTTATCCGCGTCCACGTGGCCGCTGCCCGCAATGTCCCACAAGCCGTCCATATAGCCAGTGTTCTGCCTGCGGTGCAGAAGCACCTGCCGCTGTGCGCTGCGATCGCGCAGAAATACGGGAAAGACGGCGCAGTAGGGGCGAAAGTGTTGCGCCATGTTGTCCTCTTTCATGAAAACGCGGTCCGAACGGCAGCGCCGCCCTTGCGGAGCGGATGCTTCGGGCCGGGAAAGCTCGGGAGACGCGGATGTGAATGTCCCTGTTCATGCTGCTCAGTCCAGATATTCGTCAACCTCGCTGCGGCCCGGGCGCACCGGTATCTCCGGTTCGCCGAAGATTTCGTTCAGAAACGCGGGGTCGCTGGCCAGGTTCTTGAGTTTGTCGCGGCTGACCACGCTGTCGGTGCCCAGACAGGCCTTGCAGCGGTAGCCGCACTCCGGGCACACGCAGCCCAGCTCCAGCCCCTCGGACTGGTTCATGTAGGTGCCGCACTCATGACAACTGCATCGCATTGGGTTTCATCTCCTATTTATAGAGCTTGGCAAGGCCGCCCTCGGCGGTCTCCCGGTAGATGTGGTTCAGATCACGCCCGGTCTGGTACATGGTCTCCACCACCATGTCGAAGGAAATCTTGCGGGTGGCGGTGAGGAAGTTGGAGATGCGCACAGCGTTGATGGCGCGCATCGCGGCCACGGCGTTGCGCTCGATGCAGGGAATCTGTACCAGGCCGCCGATGGGGTCGCAGGTCAGGCCCAAGTGGTGCTCCAGCGCCACCTCCGCGGCGTACTCGATCTGATCCACGCCCATCTCGAACAGCTCCGCCAGCGCGGCGGAGGCCATGGAGCAGGCCGTGCCGATCTCCGCCTGACAGCCGCACTCCGCGCCGCTGATGGAGGCGTTTTCCTTCACCAGATTGCCGATCAGTCCGGCCACGGCCAGTGCGCGCAGCACCGCGCGGTCGGGCAGGTTCTTTTCCTCCTGCATGTACTTCAGCACCGCAGGCACCACGCCGCAGGCCCCGCAGGTGGGCGCAGTGACCACCGTGCCGCCGCCGGCGTTCTGTTCGCTGACCGCGAAGGCGTAGGCGCAGACGATGCGGTTCTCCCGGGTCTCCGGGCGCTCGTCGATGTGGCGCTGGTTGTAGAGGAACTGGGCCTTGCGCTCCACGTTCAGCCCGCCGGGCAGCGTGCCACGGTGGGTCAGGCCCTCGCGGATGCTCGCGCACATCTGCTTCCAAACCTCCAGCAGAAAGTCCCAGATTTCCGGGCTTTCAAACGACTCCACGTAGACGCTCAGGCGCAGGTTGCGAGCCATGCAGTATTCCGCGATCTCGTGGAAGCTCCTGTGGGGATAGATCTCCGGGGCCGCTTCGGAGACCGGCTGGCCCTCGATCTGAATGTCGCCGCCGCCCACGGAATACACGCGCATGCGCCCGCATTCCGCGCCATCCGCATCCAGCGCGATCAGATCCAGGGTGTTGGGGTGGGGGAGGTCGCCCGTCTTCAGATCAAAGCGCACGTTGCAGGGCAGGGGAGCGAGGGTCTCCCGGATGATCCGGTCGGTGCCGTGACCGGGGCCGGTCTTGGCCAGGGAGCCGTAGAGCACGGCCTCAAAGCCGGCAGCCTCGGGATGCTCGTTGCGGAAGATGCGGCAGGCGCGCTCCGGCCCCATGGTGTGGGAGCTGGAGGGCCCGCGGCCGATCTTGTAGATGTCGCGTATGGATTTCATCGCGCAAGCTCCTCTCCGTTCAGCACGGCGCGCGCCAATTCCTCGCCCCGGTACTCCAGAACGAGGTGGAAGAAGGGCGCATCCTGCTGCAGCAGCTCCAGAAAGATGCGGTCGCCCTCCCAGTGGGGCAGATCCAGAAGATGTGCCTTGTCCACCCACTGAAGCTCGCCCTCGTCGCAGTCGGTCATTTGGCCGGTGAAGCCGTCCGCGGTGTAGAGGTGCATCTGCTCGTCCTCCCATTCGTCGGAGCGGAAGTCGATCACCGCGCGGTAGCGGTAGCGGGTGAGACTCAGGCCTGTCTCCTCCCGCACCTCCCGCAGCAGGCACATCTCCACCGTCTCGCCGCTCTCAAGGCCGCCGCCGATGCCGATCCACTTGTCGCGGTTGGCGTCGTTCTCCTTCTTGACGCGGTGCAGCATCAGATACTTGCCGTCTTGTTCAATGTAGCACAGGGTTGTGACGCGCATGCTTGTCCTCCCATGGTTCAAATCAGAGATGCGCGCCGCCCACCGGATTAGATGGACGGCGCGCGCGCTTACTTTTTCCCGCCGTGCATGCGGAGGTGCTCCTGAAGCAGCTCGTCGTGCAGCTTCACGGAGTCCCACTCGGCGTTGCTGGGCGTGAGCACCGCCTTCAGCGCGATGCCCGGCAGGTGATTCTGCCGCAGTGCGCCCAGAAAGGCGTTCAGCAGCGGGTTGGAGAAGTTGACCATCACCAGCATCTCCTCGGGGAAGCCGTCGCCGGTATATTCCCCGGGAATGCGCCGGTGCATCCCCACCAGCGCGCCGATGGGCTGGTTGTAATCGGCCTTCGGCACGCTGATCATGCGCAGCTTCAGCTGGGAACAGATGAACATCAGCTTCAGCTTGCGCGGATTGTCCATGTTGTAGATGAGGATTGCCGGTCCGGACATGGCGCTTCCCCCTTATTCCTTGTGTGCGATGGACTTGTAGTGCTCGATGAGCGCCGCATCCTCGGTCAGCTCGATGGACACGTTGTACTCCCGGGACTCGCCGCTCTCCAGGTAGGTCAGATTGCCCAGCTCGCGGGCCTCGGAGCGGTTCACCACGCCGCTGGTGGTGGGTTCCAGACCCAAGGCGTACTCGCCGGCGCGCATGCACTTCCACTGGCACATCAGCGGGAACACCTTCTGGTCGAAGCGGATGATGGCGGCCAGACCCAGCTTCTCGTTGTGCAGCATGGCGAAGGCCTCGCCGTCGGTGGGCTGCTCGGTGTGGTAGTAGCACTGCTCGTCGCGGCCGCAGCCGGGCTCCTCCATCTCGAAGTAGTTGCCCATGCCCTGGGCGGCAAACTCCGTGCGGGGCGTAACCTTGCCCGCGCTGAAGTAGGCCTTCGCGCCCGCGTCCAGCATGGGATAGCCGAAGTTGATGTGGTAGATCAGCATCACCGGCTGCTTCTCGAAGCTCTGGTTGGTTACAACGTCGTGGATGTGCAGGACGTCGCGCTCGGTCTCCAGCGTGTAGCAGCGCTTCATCAGCATGTCGGTGCCGAAGACCTCGGCCTCGTGCACCTGGCCGCGCACACGGATCACGCGCTCGTCGCCCTCGTATTCGATGGACGCGCTCACCTGCTCGGCGGGGATGTTGCTCATCGGGCCGTGCAGACCCAGGGCCTTGCCGTTGTCCACGCCCGCAGCGCCGCTGTAGGTGATTCCGCAGGTGGTCATCATGCCGCCGCAGAACTGCTTCAGGAAGCCCGAAGCGCCGTCCTCCTGGAAGAGGTAGGGGGAACGGATGCCCACCTTGTTGTTCAGGCCGATGTTGATTCCCTTGTAGGAGAGGGACGGGATGTCCAGGCCGCGATCCGCCAGCAGGGTCATTTCCAGATTGCGGCCGTTCTTCAGATCGAAGGCGCGCAGGCCACGGGACGGGCCGTCGTTGTAGATGTAATCCTTGAAGCCGCAGAGCGCGTCGATATTGTTGCATTTCTTGCGAAGTTCGTATTCCTGAGATTTCTTCATATTTATATCCTCCATGAGCGCCGCTTTGCGCGCAAATCATTCCACCTATATTATAGAAAATGCCCTGCAAACTGTCAACTGAATTTTTAACATTGGGCTCTGGAAAAAGGGCGCGCGGGGTTCTATAATGAAAGCAGTAATTCCAATGAAAGCGGAGGAGAGACAGATGGAGAATCGGATCGACGGCCTGATGGGCTTTCTCAGGAAGTCCGTCAGCGCCTTTCACGCGGTGGATGCGCTGTGCGGGATGCTGCGCGGGGCCGGGTTTCAGGAACTCAGGGAGTGCGCGCGCTGGAGCATCGCGCCCGGCGGACGCTACTTCGTCACGCGGAACCAGTCCAGCGTGATCGCCTTCACCCTGCCGGAGCGGGGCTTCGCGCCGATGCAGATCGTGGCCAGCCACAGCGACAGCCCGGTGTTCCGCATCAAGGAGCGCGCCGAGCTGGAGGTGCAGGGCAGCTACGTGCAGCTCAACACCGAGCGCTACGGCGGCATGATCATGAACACCTGGCTGGATCGTCCGCTGGGCGTCGCCGGGCGGGTTCTGGTGCGCACGCCCCGGGGCCTGGAGAGCCGGCTGGTGGACTTCGGCTGCGACGCAGCGCTGATTCCCAACCTGGCCATCCACATGCAGCGGGACGTGAACGAAAACTGCAAGCTCAACGCGCAGGTGGACATGCTGCCCCTCTACGGCGATATTTCTGCCAAGGGCCGCTTCGAGGCCAAGGTCGCGGAAATCGCGGGCGCTTCCCCGGAGGACGTGCTCGGGCGAGACCTCTACCTCTACAACCGCATGGAACCCCGGCTCTGGGGCCCGGAGGACTGCTACATCTCCGCGCCGCGCCTGGACGACCTGGAGTGCGCCTACACCAGCCTGTGTGCGCTGCTGGAGGCGGGGGAGAGCGAGCACATTAAGCTCTGCTGCGTCTTTGACAATGAAGAGGTGGGCAGCGGCACGCGTCAGGGCGCGGATTCCACCTTCCTCTCGGATGTGATTGGCCGCATTGCGGAGGGGCTGGGTGCGGACGGCGAAGCGCTGCATGCTGCGTTGGCCTCCAGCTTCATGGTGTCCGCGGACAACGCACACGCGCTGCATCCGAACCATCCGGAGAAGTCCGACGGGGCGAACCGCCCGCTGATGAACGGCGGCATCGTGATCAAGCAGAGCGCCAACCAGAAGTACACCACCGACGGCGTGAGCCGGGCCATCTTCGGCGAGATCTGCCGCCGCGCGGACGTGCCGGTGCAGCACTTCGCCAACCGCTCCGACATGCCGGGCGGCTCCACGCTGGGCAATATCTCCGGGGCGCACGTGTCCATCCCCGCGGTGGACATCGGCCTTGCCCAGCTGGCCATGCACTCCAGCTACGAGACCGCCGGCACGCGGGACGTGGAGCACATGGTGCGCGGCCTCACCGCCTTCTACCGCACGGAGCTTCGCTCGACTGCGGATGGGGGCTACGTCCTCGACTGACGGACATTCTGCTGCGTACGCGCGCATTACGACGGTTCGGAACAGAAGGAAGCACTTGCACGGGCACCGCAGGCATTTTGCCTGCGGCGCTTTGCGTGGGCTGCGGACTCCGTGGAAATATCTGGATGTGGACAAAACAATGGATAGATGTTACAATGAAAACACATCCGGTTCAGAAACGTATCATGAATGCTCAGGGCATTTTCTGAGGAGTGTTTCCATGCGCAGGTCACGAAAGAGGGGCCCCATCACCTTCCGGCAGAAGGCGGTTCTGTTGAGCGGCTTTCTGAGTCTGATTGTGCTGGCTTTTGTCGGAATGTGTTATGGAAACATCTACGAGAAATGCCTGTCCAATGCCAACAGCCTTTTGGAGCAGACCTCCCAGCAGATCTCTTCGGAGGTCAACAGCATGATCAAGACCCTGGATTCCTTCACCGTGGCCCAGTATTCTGCGAAGGAGATCGACGAAATCATCTCTGAGCCGCTCCTTTCGGAGCGAAAGAACAAGCTGCAGAAGCTGAATGAGGGTGGGCTGGAGTATTCCAGCGAATACAAGGCGCTGCGCAACATCGCTGCGGATATGATCTCCTCCTATTTCTTCGTGGACGCGGAGAACTATTACATCTTCCCCTTTTCCTATGTCAACAATCGCCCGGAGGAAAGCGTGGCGATCTACCGGCAGAGTGCAAACACAACCATGAGCAGCCCCATTCTCTTTCCACCCACCCTGGCAAATTCCTATTTCTTTTACGTCCGGAACGTCTACAATCTGCCGACCTCCAAGACGCCGGGATCGATCGTTCAGTGCGTGTCCACGCGCGAGATGATGAGCATCGTCGGCAATGCTGCCGCAGGCGTGGACGTGTACATCACCGATGAAAACGGAATCGTCTACGCCGCGAAGGACTGGAGGGATGTGGGAAGCGTGCATCCGCTGGCCGAGACGACAAACTGGAAGAGCGATCGCGGTGCGGGTGTTTCGGACACGGGTGCGGGTCAGCTGATTCTGGCGCAGGCGACGGCGATGAACCGGCTGGTGGTACTGTGCCTGTGCGACAAGGACGTCATTCGCGCACAGACCCTGCGGCAGATGTATCCCTTCATCGGCATAGCCGCGCTGTTTATCATCGCGCTGAACGTGTCCATCTGGACCGTCGCCACGAACATCGTGCGCGTGATCAATCAGCTGCTCAAGCGCATCTGGCAGATGCAGGACGGGGACTATGCCGTGCGCATGCCGGCGTATCGGGATTCGGACTTTCAGACGATTTCGGATGGATTCAACAGCATGGCAGAGAAGATCCAGTACATGATCACTGTCGTCCACAAGGAGGAGATGCTGCGCAAGGAGAGCGAGCTGAAATTCCTTCAGGCGCAGATCAATCCGCATTTTCTGTTCAATGTCCTGACCAACATTCGCCTGCACGCCCGGAAGAATGGGGACGATCTGGTCTATCGCATGCTCTACTCTCTGGGGGAGCTGATCCATGCGGGCATCGTCAGGGACGATTGTTCCCTGATATCGCTGGAGGAGGAGCTGCACTACATCGAACAGTATCTGTATTTGCAGCAGATACGCTTTGAGGATCGATTGACGTTCTCCATACAGGTGCAGGACCGGAGCCTGCTCAGGTGCGGGATTCCGCGGCTCTGTCTGGAATCCATCGTGGAAAACGGGGTGAGCCACGGCCTGGAACCCAAGATCGGGCGTGGGTCGCTGCAGGTGAATGTGTTCGCGCTGGAGGAGGATGTGGGCATTGTGATCGAGGACGACGGCGTGGGCTTTGACGTCGCACAGGTCTTCGACGAAGAACCGGGGGCCGTTCACAGCGGCATTGGGCTCAACAATGCAAATCAGCGGCTCAAACTGCTCTTTGGCGAGAGCTATGGTCTGAAGATCGAAAGTCAGATTGGAAGAGGAACGTACATTCGTGTGCGTGTTCCCAGGATGGAGGTGAATACCTGATGTACAATGTTCTGATCGCAGATGATGAAATGATCATGCGGGAATCGCTGACGGAGATGGTCGACTGGGGCAGCCTGAACTGCAGGGTTGTCTGCTCCGCCGGAAACGGCGCGGAGGCCTGGGAGTATATCCGCAAAAATCCGGTGGATATTGCCATCCTGGATATACGGATGCCGGGAATCAGCGGGATGGAGCTCTGCAATCTGATGTGCGAGGAGGGCTTGAATACCCAGATCATCATCCTGACGGCATATTCGGATTACAATCTGATGCGAAACGCGCTGCAGATGCATGTGTGCGACTATGTGATGAAGTCCAGCTTCGAGGCGGAGCTTCCGGATGCGATCCGGCGGGCACTGGCAAGGCTGAATGCTGCTGCGCAGCCGGGCGGCGCCAAGGAGGACGTGCTGCAGCCGGATCCGCGGTATTCGGAACCGGTCAATCAGGTGATCGCCTACCTTCGCCTGAATTACAGCAAGCACATCAGCGTCAAGGAGATCGCCGGAATGGTCTACCTCAACCAGAACTACCTCTGCAGGCTCTACAAGAGTCAGACGGGGAGAACGATCATTCAGGATCTGACAAGATACCGGCTCTCAAAGGCGAAGCAGCTCCTGGAAAGGGGCGCGACGGTGCAGCAGGCCGCAGTGGAATGCGGGTTTGAAAATGCGGCGTATTTCACGCAGGTGTTCTACAAAAACGAGGGCGTCAATCCGGGAAGTCATCGGAAGAACTGTACAAAAGAAAAATAATATTCGCTATTTCACCTAAATGCGAGAAGCATTTAGGTGAAAATTTATAAAGAAACAGGTCAAATATTAAGATTTTCACTTGAAAGTGGGCGTGATAGAATCGAATTGTCAACAGAAAATAGAAAAGGGGGATTTTCAATGAAGAAACTGTTGGCTATGATTCTCTGTCTCATGCTGGTTCTGGGCATGGGCGTGTGCGCCGCGAATGCGGAGGAGGTTGCAAAGGGAGAGCCGATGCACATCATCTTCTTCGTCGGCGGCGACGCGGGCGATTCCTTTGCATCCATCGTTTACAAGGGCGCGATGGTTGCGGCAGAGCTGCTGGAGCCCTGCAATGTGACGGTCGATTATGTGTTCTCCGGCTGGCAGACGGAGAAGATGGTCTCCCAGCTGCGTGAGGCCATTGCAATGGCTCCGGATGCCATCTGCATGATGGGCCATGCAGGCGACGACGCACTGATGGGTCTTGCGGAGGAGGCCAAGGACGCGGGCATCCTCATGATGTACCAGAACGTGGATGTTCCCGCGGTGCGCGGCGAATATGGCGGCGGCTTTGTGGGCCTGCTGAGCTTGGAAGCCCAGGGCATTGAGCTGGCCAACCGCTGTCTGGCGGATTTCGACCTGAAGGAAGGCGACCGCGCGCTGGTGCTGGGCGCCTGGGGACAGCCCGGACGCTACTATCGCGAGGAAGGCTTTGCAGCGACCCTGGAGGCCGCGGGCATCATCTGCGACCGCGTCGTCGCTCCGACGGAGGCCGCAACTGATCCGCAGGTGCTGCTGCCCACGATCAGCGCCGAATTGGAGACGTATACGGATCTGAAGCTGATCCAGTTCACCGGTTCTCAGACGCTTGACGCGACGTCGATGTACATGGAAGCCTGCGGCAAGAAGCCCGGCGAGGTCATCTGCGTGGGCTATGACACCACCGAAACGATTCTCAAGGGCTTCGAGGATGGATGGATCCAGCTGACGGCGGATCAGCAGCCCTTCCTGCAGGGCTTCATGCCGGTGATGAGCGCCTATCTCACGTTCAACTATCAGCTGTCGGCGTGCACCTGGGATACCGGCGCCGGCATCGTGGATACGCAGAACTATCAGAATGTTGCCGATCTCGTGACGGAGGGATACCGTTGATCGATCGACGGTGAAAACGGTTCGCAGGAATCAGGGATGGATTTCCGTCCCTGATTCCATTGAAAAACATGTTGTTGGAGGCATTCATGAAGATGAAGAAGATCTTCAAAAAGCATGCGGCGGAGTTTTCAGTGTTGGCATTGACCATCGTGTTGCTGGCATTCTTTGCCATCATCAATCCGCGCGTCTTTTTGAAAGCAAATATTTACAAGGCCGTGTTTACGGTGCTGCCGATTCAGATGTTCCTGGCGGTATCCCTGACATTCGTGATCGTGTCCGGAGAGGCGGACATGTCCTTTCCTTCGACAATTGGCGTGTGTCTGTGGATGTTCACGCTTGCGGCCTCTGCAAGCGGCTCTCCGGTGGTTGGCGCAGTCGCCGCGATTGCTGCGGGCGCGCTGGTGGGTCTGATCAACGGCATCCTGGTCGCCCGGCTGCAGCTGTCCTCGCTGGTGGTGACGCTGGGCATGAACTTTTTGCTGCGCGGCCTGATCAACATCGGCACCAACGGTGAGGGCACGTCGCTGCTCTTCCTGAAGGATACTGCCTTTGCAAAGATCTTTGCCGGAAAGATTGGCAGCTTTCCGGTGCAGATGATCTGGGGACTGGTGTTTGTGGTCGTCTGCCAGCTGCTCTTTACACGGCACCGCTTTGGCCTGCACGTCTGCTTCTCGGGTGACAATGCAACCAGCGCCAGAGAGACCGGCGTGAACATCCGCAGGGTGCGGATACAGGCGTACGTCCTGGTGGGCGTCTCCTGCGCATTTGCAGGCATCCTCTCCGGCTTGGTGAACAATACCTTCTGGCCCACGACGGGCGACGGATATCTGCTCAACACCATGGCTGCGGTTTACATCGGCGGAACGCCGACCTGGGGCGGTATCGGCACCATCATCGGCAGCGCGCTGGGCGCGTTCATCATGAGCTTCCTGGAGACGGGCATCATCGCCTGCGGCCTGACGGGCTTCTATACGAAGTTCTTTTTCGGCCTGATCATTATTCTGGCCCTGATCAGCCACAAATTCTCCGGCGTGAAGCGCAAATCCTGACGAAGGGGGAGTTGAAATGGACAAGCAAACGCCGCTTTTTGAAATGAAGGCAGTGACCAAAAAATTCAACACCGTGGAGGCCCTTCGCGGGGTGGATCTCTCCATCGGCAGCAACGAGACGATCGGCCTGCTCGGCGACAACGGTGCGGGAAAATCGACGCTGATCAAGATCATTACGGGCGTGCACGAGCCGACCTCCGGAGAGCTGTTCTGGAAGGGAGAGAAGCTGACCAACTACAATGTCAACACCGCCCGCGATCTGGGCATCGAGACCGTCTTTCAGGATCGTGCCCTGTGCGAACAGCACAGCATCTGGCGCAACATCTTCATGGGGCGGGAGATCACCAACCGCTTCGGCATGCTGAAGGTGCGCGAGATGAAGGAAAAGACCGCCGATCTGATGAAGAACACCATGGGCTTTACCTCCGATGCGGTGCAGCCGGACAATACGGTGGGGTTCATGTCCGGCGGTGAGAAGCAGGGCGTCGCCATCAGCCGCGCACTGGCATTCAATGCGAACCTGATCATCCTGGACGAGCCGACCACGGGCCTGTCCCTGGCAGAGACGCAGAAGGTATTGGGGTTCATCCGGCGCATCAAGGCGGAGAACAAGGCCTGCATCTTTATTTCCCACAACATCTACCACGTCTATCCCGTCGTCGATCGGATCGTGTTGATCGATCGCGGCAGGGTGGCTTACAACTATCGCAAGGACGAGGTTTCGCTGGACGATCTGATCCGGAGCATGTATGAGGTGGCCGGACATGAGCTGACGGACGAGATGAACAGTGCCGGAGCGGGAGGCTGATCCACATGACATCCAGAGAATTGATGCTTTCGACCCTGCGGGGAGAGCCGACGCCACGGGTCGCATGGGCGCCTTTTCTGACCTACTGGTGGGATTACAATACCAACCCCAGGGCCGAAGCGAAGGGGGAGGCCGGCTTCAAGGCCTCCGTTGGCTGCGATGTGCTGATGCGGGGACACTGCGACCGCCCGGTGCGCAGCGAATACCGGGATCTGTACGCTTTCCGAACGATCTATGGAAAGACCCGCATTGAGGAAAAAATCGAGGGGAAATACAAGTATGTCCGCTATGTGACGCCGGTGGGAGAGCTCATGGCGACCTATACGTTCTCGCCGGAAGGAAATACCTGGTTCCTGACGGGACATCCGGTCAGGGAGGAGGGCGACTTTGACATTCTGCGCTACATCATTCAGGATCAGGCGGTGGAAGCGGACGACGGTTATCTGAAGGAAATCCGCCGGCTCCCGGAGGCACTGTTTGTGCCGCTGGTCAGTCCGCTGGGAAAGACCGGCTTCCAATCCATGATTGAATTCTGGGTGGGCACGGAGGAACTGGCATATGCCATGTGCGATTATCCGGAGGAGATCGAGGAGACGCTGAAGGTGATGTATGCGCTCTCAGACGCCAGCGCGCGGATTTCGGCACAGTCCGAGGCGGAGGTGTTCATCAGCTGGGAGGATACGTCCACGACGAATATTTCCCCGAGGTGGTACGAGGACTACATTCTTCCCGAGATCAACAACTGGTGCGACATCCTCCACGCCAAAGGGAAGCTGTATATGCAGCACGCCTGCGGACATCTCAAAGCGCTGGCTCCGCTGATTGCGCAGTCCAAGATCGACGCGCTGGAGTCCGTTTCCGCGCCGCCGACCGGAAATACGAATATTCTTGCGCTGAATGAGATCCTGCCGGAGCGGATTGCGCTCATCGGCGGCCTGGAGCCGACCTTCATCATGGGTGCGACCGACGACGACCTGCTGGAAAAGGTCCGTGAGGAGCTGGATGCACTTCGCAACCGCAGGTTTATTCTGGCAAATGCGGATTCCTGCCCGCCGATGGTCGATATCAACCGCTTCGGCCTGGTGACGCGGGAGGTCTACCGCTACTTTGGCATGACAGCACCGGATATTGAGATCTATCAGTAAAGAAAGAGGAGGCGGGTTATGGCACTTTTTACGAGTCAGGAGGGCCGGCTGATTCGCCGGTATGATGGGGAGACGCTGTGGATCGAACCCTGGGGTGAAAACGCGCTGCGCGTGCGCGCCAGCTACCTGCCGGAGATGCCGCAGCAGGACTGGGCGTTGCTTGCACCGGCGCCGGTGGAACCGGAGATCCGGATCGAAGAACGGACTGCGACCATCGTCAACGGCAAGATTCGCGCCGAGATCTCCGAGGGAGGCTGCATCAGCTTCTATGATGGAAACGGAAATCTCCTGCTGGAGGAGCAGTGGCGCACGCGGGATCCGGGACATACGCAGCAGAGCTCGCTGGAGATCCGCGGCAGAGAGTTCCGGCCGATTTTGGGCGGAGATTACAAGCTCACCATGCGCTTTGAACCCAATCCGGGAGAGAAGATCTTTGGCATGGGTCAGTATCAGGACGACTGTCTGGACAAGTCCGGCTGCAGCCTGGAGCTGGCGCATCGGAATTCGCAGGCGAGCGTGCCCTTCTACGTTTCTTCGAAGGGCTATGGATTCTTATGGCACAATCCGGCGGTGGGCCGCGCAACCTTTGGCCGCAACGTCATCGAGTGGCGGGCGGAGGCCACCCGCCTGATGGACTACTATATCGTCGCCGGGGATACGCCCGGGGAGATCCTGCATGCGTATGCGGACGCCACCGGCCACAGCCCGATGATGCCGGATTACGGCATGGGATTCTGGCAGTGCAAGCTGCGCTACCGCACGCAGGAGGAGCTGCTGCAGGTGCTGCGGGAGCACAAGAAGCGCGGCTTGCCGCTGGACGTGATTGTGGTGGACTTCTTCCACTGGCCGATGCAGGGCGACTGGCGCTTTGACGAGACGGAATTCCCGGATCCGGAGGCGATGATCCGCGAGGTCAACGAAAACGGCGCAGAGCTGATGGTTTCCATCTGGCCCTACGTGGACACCCGCAGCGAGAACTATCCGGAGATGCTGGAGAAGGGCTACCTTGCACGGGTTGATCGCGGCGTACGCTATTCCATGGATTACTGCGGCAATACCATCCCCTTCGACGCGACCAATCCGGAAGCGTGCAAATTTGTCTGGAGCGTCGCCAAGCGCAACTATTTTGACAAGGGCGTGCGGCTGTTCTGGCTGGATGAGGCGGAGCCGGAGTGCAAGGTTTACGATTACGATCTCTACCGCTACCAGAAGGGCCCGGTGCTCCAGGTGGGCAACATCTATCCGCTGGAATATGCGCGCACGTTCTTTGAAGGCATGCAGGAGAGCGGCATGGAGAATCCCATGAATCTGCTGCGCTGCGCCTGGGCGGGAAGCCAGCGCTACGGCGCGCTGGTTTGGTCCGGCGATATCGATACGACATTCCAGTCCCTTCGCTCCCAACTCTCCATCGGCCTGTCCATGGGCATGGCGGGCATCCCCTGGTGGACGACGGATATCGGCGGTTTCCTGGGCGGCGATCAGGACGATCCGGACTATCGCGAGCTCATGGTGCGCTGGTTCCAGTTTGGCGCCTTCTGTCCGGTGATGCGCCTGCACGGGTACCGGCTCAATCGCGAGGATTCTGCCAATCCCGCCAAGGCGGATACGGGCGGACCGAACGAGGTGTGGAGCTATGGTGAGGAGGTCTATCAGATCCTGCGCAAGTATATGTTCCTGCGCGAGGAGATGCGGCCGTACATCTCGAGCATCATGAAGGATGCGGCAGAGGCCGGTGCGCCCGTGATCCGTCCGCTGTTCTTCGACTTCCATACCGATGCAGCTGCCGTTGAAGTGACCGACCAGTACATGTTTGGCCCCGACGTGCTCGTGGCGCCCATTCTGGAACTCGGTATGCGGAAGCGCAAGGTCTACCTGCCCAAGGGAGAGACCTGGATCGATCTGCAGAGTGGTGCCGAGTATTGCGGTGGCCAGACCATCGTGGTCGATGCGCCGCTGGAGGTCATCCCGGTGTTTGAACGAAAGGGCGGCAGCTTCAGCTCGCTGCGGCGGCCCACAGCTTAATCCCGACGCAAAGCAGGGGAGGCGAAGTGCCTCCCCTGTTGGATTCTCAGCAGTTCCGGTGGGCCGCGATCAGTTCCCGAAAGCCCGGCTCCGTGCGCAGAAAATCGTAGGCGGGGTCGGTCTCCAGGCTGTCGAGCAGCGAAGATAGCATCCTGTGCATGTCGGGTCGGCCGTGCGCACCGGACAGGCGGCGGAACAATAGCGTCTCCTCCGGCTTCCAGGGCTCGGCGGCGGCCTGAAGCAGCTGTCCGAGCAGCTTCAGACTCTCCGCTGCGTCGCGGCGCTTCAGGGCCAGGTTCAGCGGTGCGATCGCGGCGTTGTACGCCCACAGCTCCATCAGCCGGGTCAGATCCGCCGAGCGTTGCGCCATCTCCGCCGCCGCGCCGTCGTTTTTGCAGCTCATCTCCACGTCGATCAGCTGCCACAGGTAACTCTGCGCCTCGTTGATGCACCGCAGCAGCGCCTGCGCCGCCAGCCGTCCCGCCTCCTCCGTGCGCCCCTGCTGCATGCGGATCCGGATCTGCAACGGCGATGTGTCCAGCGGCGGCTCGCTTCCCAACTGGTCCAGCATGCGCTGGGCGGCGTCCGCATCCTCCCGGCGCAGGTGCCGCGCCGCCAGCATGTAGGCCGCACGCCTGCGAATCGCTTCGATTTCGCACGATGCGCAGCACTCGTACCATTCGTCGATCTGTGCCGCGCGCTGCTCCTGGCGGCCATCCTCCTCCGGATACAGCAGCGCCGCGCCGTCCAGCACCGAGGCGCACTGCAGGCGCAGCGCATCGCAGTGGGGGTACTGTCGCAGCTCCTCCGCCGCCATGGCAAAGGCTGCGTCCAGGCCGCTGTGCTGCGCCGCTTCCAGAACCTCTGCGGCGAAGCGCTGAATCTCCGCCTCCGTCGGATCCTCCCGGAAGCAGAACAGCTCGTTCATGTCGATTTTCAGTAGCCGTGCCAGCGGGGCCAGCAGGCTCACGTCCGGACAGGTCGCGCCCTTCTCCCACTTGTTCACCGCCGGTGCGGTCACGTTCAGCGCCCGGGCGAGATGCTCCTGGGTCAGCCCCAGCTCCCTGCGCCTGCGCTGGATCACCTGATTCATGGGCATTTGCTTCTCCTCCTTGCGTGAATGACGGGGTCCGTTGCTTCCATTATAATGCTTTGTTGGCGCGGACACAATTGAAGGTGCTTTAACTTCCGGGCAAAAAAGTTGAGCGCGGGGAAAGGTGCGCAGCCGGACGCAAAAAAGGCCCGCGCACATGCGCAGGCCGGGGGGAAGAAGGGCACGGTTTACTCGATCATCAGCGTGCGGGTGTTGGAGACGGTCGCCTGCTTCTTGGGCAGGTGCAGCTTCAGCACGCCGTTTTCATACTTGGCCGTGATGCCGTCCACATTGACGCCGGAGATATCGTAATTCCTGCTGTAACTGCCGTAGGAGCGCTCACAGCGGATCACCTGGTTCTGATCGTTCTTGTCCTCGTGGCTGGAGCGACGCTCGGCGCGCACGGTCAGCACGTCGCCGTTGACGTCCAGGTGGATGTCCTCCTTGGCAAAGCCCGGGAGATCGGCCTCCAGCAGGTAGGCGTCGCCGGTGTCGGTGATGTCGGTTCTGAACTCGGCCAGGGCGTTGTTGCCGAAGAAGCCGCCGTTGAAGAAGTTGCGCTCGAATTCGTCCATCTCACGGAACGGATTGTAGCTGGAAATGTGATTTCTGCGGGTATAAGGAATAATTTCAAACATAAGGATGCCTCCTGTCTCTGCTTCATTCTATTTTTGCAATCCATGGAGTTTTTATGCGTGCCGGACACTGGACTGTTGGAATGTCTGCACGGCGGCATTGCGGTTCATAGCAATCACCTTCCTGAATTCTGGGCCGCCGGATCCGCACCGGTGGCGTTCAATGGTCTTCCTTTCCTTGGAACAATTGTATTGTAGTCCTGATTTATTGCAAAAGTATGTCGAAATCATTTCTAAACAATGAATTGTTAGCACTCGATCGAATAGAGTGCTAACAAACACTGCAAAGAGCATTCTGTGAGGAAATCAAACTTGGGTATTGACAAAGGCGAAGAATTCCTGTATAATAAACCCTGTTCGAAAGAACATAGGGGCATGGTGTAATGGTAACACGTGGGTCTCCAAAACCTTTGTTGAGGGTTCGAGTCCTTCTGCCCCTGCCATTTTCTTAGTACGATCTGCTGCAAACGGGTCGTACTTTTTTATGCATTCAGCCGATAACCGACCGCATCTCTTCGAGTGCGTCGCCATAGAGGTGGATGTAAATGTTGTACGTTATGGACACATCGGCGTGTCCAAGCAGTTTTGACAGAATCTTAACATCGCAACCTCTGTTGTAGCAGTTGGTAGCGAAAGTGTGCCGGAGCGCATGGTTCCCTTTGTAGGGAACTTCAGCTTTTTTACAAACACTTTTCAATCGCCATCGGAGTTGATCATACGTGGCAGGTTTTGAAGGTTCGTTCTCATCGTAAAAAATATACTCACTCTTCCTGTCAAATTCTGTCGCGGTTCGCTGAAGAATATCATACGCCTTGCTACTCAAAGGAATTCTGCGATTGCTGGATTTGCTTTTCGCTCCATCCTGAACGAATGTCGATTTGTTCTTCGTTCCAATTCGAACTACGGTCTTGTTGATTCGAATCGCTCTTCGCTCCCAGTCTATATCGCTCCACTTGAGTGCAAGCGCTTCTCCAGCCCGAAGACCATTTTCCATCATCAGCACGATCGCACAATATTGCCTGTGTCTCAGCGTCGTCAGAACACTCATCAGCTTCTTTTGCTCGATCGGATTGTACGCTTCGATTTCTTTGGCAGGCTTCTTTACTTTTTCTCGAACCGGAAGTCTGACGCCCATATAAATCGGAAGCTTGATGTCAGATCTGGAGTAAGCATATTTCAGATACGATGTCAGCAGGGTTAACTGCTTCTTGATCGTCGATAAGGAATATCCGTCATCCACCAATGCGTTCAGATAGCTCTGAATATCATCCGAATTCAGCCTGTCGAGTCGTTCGGACGATATGGAATATCTGAGCATAAGCTTGTACGAGATTTCCAAGCGATCGTATGTCGATACCTTTACTGTATTTCTTTTGTAATTTACAAGCCACTCGCGCATGGCTTCGTCCAGCCTCTTATTCAAAAATGTGCACCTCCCTGAAGAATAAAAGGCCAAACCATACTTCGTATGTATTATAACACGAAATATGGCTTGGCGCTAGTTTATTCATGAATTATTGGTTTTTGATTCCCTTTTGGCTGATCCACAGCACCCCGCCGACCTCGCCGTCCACCGCGCAGCCGTGTGCATGCTGGAAACTCCGAACGGCTTGGCGCGTCTCCAGCTTGTGATCGATCTCCCGGCTTAACCCTCCAAAGGCGTCAAACCTTTTGCCGCCTCAATCGGCTCGCTGTACTTGCCGCTGACCCAGCCGTTGACACCGTTGTACTCTACCAGGTTCCAGCCGTCAGCACTGGTCTGCCCCTGATAGTTCAGGATATCGCCCCGGTGCGCCACGCCCAGCTTCTGCCCGTCGGTGTTCGGAGCCGTGCGCACGTAGCAGTTGCCGTTCACGATCTGTACATACCGCGCATCCGCAACCGGCGCTTCCGCAGCCTCCATCGCCTTTCTGAGCGCATCCAGCGTTTCAGGGCCGACCTCGCCGTCCACCGCGCAGCTGCTCGCCGTCTGGAACGCTTCCACGGCATTCTGCGTGCTGTCGCCAAACTCGCCGTCAACGCCCCAACTTCCGCAGTCATAGCCAAGCTGGATCAGCATGGTCTGCAGCTCCTTCACGTCCGCGCCCTCCATGCCGTTCTTCAGGATGCGGTCTCCCAGTTTGTAGGAGACATAGACAACCTCCTCGCTGGCCTTCGCGCCATTGGAGAGCACCACAACGGTGTGGCCCTTCGTCCGGGTGTCGAGGATATCGCCGCGCAGCAGGTGATCAGAGGACTTACAGTGTACGTCGTCCGCGAACTTGTCAAATGCGCCGGTGGCCATCAGCGTACTTGCCTCGCTGGATGTGATGAAGTCGCCGACAGTGATCCCGGCATAATGGACGCACACACGCACAAGAGCGGAGCAGTCCGTATTTACTTTCTTGGTGGTTCGCGCCGGATCATATCCATAGGGCTTCACGTTGTCAAAGAGCGTGTTGCGTGTGCCCTGCGAATAGCCGATGTCATCATTGGCACAGGCCCGTTCCATCGCCAGCGCGATCCTCTCCCGCGCCTCGGGGTCCAGCGCACGCAGCAGCACCCAGCCCTTGCTGTGCAGGTACCACTTCTCGGTAGAAACTTCTTTCCCACCGTTCTGATCTCCGGGATTGGTGTTTCCGTAGCTGCTCCGTGCGGAGCCGATCAATACTGCCATGTGTTTTTCCTCCTTTGTCTTTGCATGCAAAAGCCCCGCAATGCGGGGCCGAATGCCAATTGAATGATCATGCCGGTGTTCCGACTGCGATCCAGTTGAAGCCGAACGTCACGGCGCTGGAGCCGCCGTTTGCAATGCGCGCGGTGAAGCCGGTGGTGGTCACGCTCTGAATCGCAACATTGCAGCGGCCCAGGTAGTAGCTGGTGGATGTGCTGACAATGTTTGCCACGACCAGCGGCGGCGAAGCATAAGCCTTGCCGAAGGTCACGTCCACCGTTGCCGTGCCGGAACTCGCAACGCTCTGCGCCGCGCTGCTGCCCGTCTGAATGCCCATGCTGGCGAGCAAATCTCCGCTTCCGTCGCCGATCTGTGCGATGCCGCCGTAGAGATAGGCCGGGTAGTCGCACTCGAACTTCGGGTTGTCCTCCGTCGCGGTGGAGTAGCCGCCGAAGCGCACGCCGCCGGTGCTCGCCCTCGCCAGATGCACG
>SFET01000023.1 GCA_004557125.1 Clostridiales bacterium
CTCCGCCCATTGGTTCAATTATCGCACTTCTGTGCCAATTGAACAAGTCCTTTCGAGGGTATGGGCCCCTCTCAAAACCCAAATACATTATACAAGGAGATTGTACCATGGCAAACAACGAACTGCTGAAGCTGACCTCCCATCAGGTGCGGGAGCGCAATTTCAAAAAGGCGATTCTGGCCGTCGGCTCCTGCGAGGCCCACGGCCCGCACCTTGCGGAGGGCACCGATACGCTGGTTTCCTACATGCTGGCCTGCAAGGTCGCCGATCGCTTTGACGACATGCTGGTGCTGCCGCCCATCACCGTGGGTTACAGCGGCCACTACGATTCCTTCCCCTTCACTCTCACCATGAGCTATGACACCATCACCGCCGTGATCTACGACAATCTGGAGTCCTGCATGCGCAACGGCATGAACAAGGTCTACATCGTCAACGGCCACGACGGCAACATCGCACCCATCGAGATCGCCTCCCGCAAGATCAAGGAGAAGTATCCCGAGGCGCGCATCGTGTCCATGGACCGCTGGTGGGTCGCCGCCGGTCAGCTGCTGCCGGAGGGCACCTTCGAGGTCATGAACGGCGAGGGCCATGCGGGCGAGGGCGAGTCCTCCATCGCGTACTACCTCTATCCCCAGTGGAACGAGCCGGAGCTGGCCAAGGGCTATGTGCCGGACAAGCTGCCGAAGTTCTCCGAGGTCAAGTGGGACTTCTCCGAGCTCACCAACTCCGCTGCCACCGGCGATCCCACCAAGGCGACCGTCGAGAAGGGCCGCATGATGACCGAGGTTCTGGTGGACTGCATGGAGCGCGAGATCAAGGCGCTGGATGCCATCAATTGGGACTATCGCACCACGGGCATCTGATTTGCATGGGCTGCAGGGAGCGGACGTGAGCTTTGACGTGCGTTCCCTGCGCGCTTTTGCGCAGAAAAACTGGGGAGAATCAAGATGAAATCAGTGCTGCTGCTCACCACGGGTGGGACCATCGCCTCCAGGCGCGGCACGGATGGTCTGTGTCCGCAGATGCATCCGGACGAGCTGCTTGCGTATGTGGAGGGCCTGCGGGAGTACTTTCACATCGACACCCGGGAGCTTCTGAACCTGGACAGCTCCAACATTCAGGCCGACGAGTGGCTCACCATCGCCCGATCGATCTTCGAGGCGCTGCCGAAGTACGATGGCATCGTCGTCACCCACGGCACCGACACCATGGCCTACACGGCCTCCATGGTCAGCTTCATACTGCAGTACCTGCGCAAGCCGGTGGTGTTTACGGGCTCACAGATGCCCATCGACAACCTGCTCACCGACGCGCGCAACAACCTGTACACTGCCTTCGCCGCGGTGGATTGCGGCATTCCGGGCGTCAGCGTGGCCTTCAACCGCAAGGTGATCGCCGGCTGCCGGGCCGTGAAGGTGCGCACCATGGGCTTTGAGGCCTTCGAGAGCGTGAACGCGGGCTATCTGGGCGAGGTGTTTTCCGACGGCATGCATCCCAACGTGGAGATCCCCGATGCCCTCACGGCGGCGCAGCCGGTTCGGCTGTGTGACCGCATCTGCCGGGACGTGTTCCTGCTCAAGCTCATCCCGGGCACCAATCCGGAGGTGCTCAGGCTGCTGCGGCAGCTCAACTACCGGGGCATCGTGATCGAGGCCTTCGGCGTGGGCGGCATGCAGTTCGTCCGCACGAGCATGCTGGAGCAGCTGAAGGCGCTGACGGAGGAGGGCGTCTCGGTGGTGGTGTGCAGCCAGTGCCTCTATGAGACCAGCGATTTGGGCATCTACGAGGTGGGGACGAAGCTGCTCTCCTGTGGGGTGATTTCCGCCCGGGACATGACCACGGAGGCGGTGGTCACCAAGCTCATGTGGGCGCTGGGACAGACGGAGGATCCCGACGAGGTGCGCCGGATCTTTCAGACCAACTACTGTGGCGAGATCAAGCTGGCCTGAGCGCCGCGGGACGTCGTCATATTGCGCGGCGGAGTGTAAAAAACAGCCCGGATCGGTTCCAAATCGATCCGGGCTGTTTTGTATGCCTGCGTTGACGAGCGGCGGTCAGTCGTCCTTTTCCAGAACGTCGCTCGCATCGCTGAGCAGGTAGGACAGCAACGCAGGGCAGACCTCGCCGTCGTCGGTGAGGGAGAGCTGCTGCTGAATCTCAACGATGGCCGCGCGCGTGGCATCGTCGAAGGTTCCGCTGACCTGCTTCTTCGTGAGATAATTCAGTTCCCGCAGGCGTTTCTGCAGGGCGTCCAGCGCGTCGCCGGTGTCGCCCGTGCGCAGGGTCGGATAGACCAGATCCTCCCGCGCATAGACCATGCCGCTGCGGGGCGCCGCTTCAGAGTTGATGAATTCTAGCAGCGATTCGTCCACGGTGCCGTCGGGATCCAGGCCCAGGGAGGTCTGTACGGTGGAGACCGCGCGCGCGGTGAGCGCATCGTAGTTGCCGGTGAGGGAGGTGATGTAGCCCAGCTCCGTCAGCCGGTTCTGCAATTCAAGCACTGCATCCGAGCTGCTGCCCACGCCGAGGATCTCGCCGGCATCCTGTGCAGGCGCTTCTGCGGTCTGCACATCTGCTGCTGCCACCTCGGGCACGGGCGTATCCTCCGGCGCGACGGCGCTCAGGTTCTGCATGGTCTCGCCGTCGATGTTCAGCGCGAAGGAGGCGTTGAGCACGGCCTGCACGTAGGCGCTGGCGATGCCGGTTTCGTCCATGCCGTTGCGGTTCTGGAACAGGCGGATGGAGGCGGTGGTGGCGCTGCCGTACTCGCCGTTGGGCGCACCGGAGGCGAAGCCCAGGGCGATGAGGCGGTTCTGCAGCGCATAGACCTCCTCGCCGCTGGCGCCCTCGATGAGGTTGGAATACTGGCTGCCGATGGTGCTGAAATCCGGCGCATATTCGCTCTGAAGCATCGCTTGCAGCTCCGTGGTCACGGAACCGGAGGGAAGCTGTCCGCAGGCCTCCTCGAAGAGCTTGATGGCGATCTCCGTGCGCTTGTCCAGCTCGCCGGTGGCCTCGCCGCTGAGGTAGCCCAGATCGATGAGCCGCTGCTGGATATCCGCCAGCGAGCGCAGCTCGGCAACGACGCTCGTCTGGGCGCCGTCGCCCTCGTAGGTGCGCGCGGAGTCGGAGTAGAGCTCCTTCTGCATGGCCACGTTGGCCACTTCGTCGGCGGTCAGGCCGTAGGCCTCGTAGAAGAGCATGACGGCGTTGGCGGTCTCGTTGTCAAAGATGCCGGTCAGCTCGTCGATGGGATAGCCCAGGTTCTTCAGGCGCTGCTGCAGGGCATAGACCGAGCTGCCCACGTCGCCGCGCTGAAGCACCTTGTACTGGGCGATGACGGCCTTGTTGTAGGCGTCGCTGCCGTAGATCAGGGCGTCCGATGCGAACAGGCGCGTCTGCAGCTCCGACGTGGCGACGCCGGTCTGCATGGTGCCGTAGGTCTGCTCGAAGCGGCGCACGGCCTGCTCCGTATCGCTGTCAAAGATGCCGGAGACGCCTGAGGTGTAGTAGCCCAGCTCCTGCAGGCGGTTCTGCAGCGCCTGCACCGCAAGACCGGTGTTGCCCAGGCGCAGGGACTTGTAATTGCCCGTGGATTCCGAGCTGGATTCCGCCGCGGAGTTCAGCAGGGCGGAGGCGTCATTTACGGTAACGCCGCCCTCCGAATCGATCACCAGCGCCTCCGTCTCCTCCTTAAAGGCCGGGGGCGGCGTGACCGTGGCGTAGGGCAGGGAGATGTCGATGTCATAATTTGCCTCCGCTGTCAGTATGCTCTCGTCGAGCTGGGCGTCACAGCCGCTCAGCGTCAGGCAGAACACCAGAATCCCGCCGGCGAGGGCGAGGCGCGTATATTTGCGGTTCATGAAAACCTCCGAACGCAGAGGCGCCGAATCCGACGCTTTCTACGATAATCTTCCAATTCTATTGTAACGCAAGCGGCGCGCAAACACAAGCGCATTCCCGAAGTTTAATCAATCTGCCAAAGAATCCGCAACAGTCAGCTCCGCGTCTCCCAGCGCGCGCAGGGCGTCCTCTTCGTCCCGGGCGAAGATGCGCACGCCGCCTTCGTCGTAGATCAGGTAGCAGTTCTGGAGGAACCATGCCTCGTCGGCGCTGAAGTTTGCCCGCTCGTGTCCGGAGATGTAGATGTAGTCCACGCCGTATTCCTCGAAAAGATCGGCGCTCTCGCCGGGATGGGCGAGCATCTGCGCCTCAGCGCTGCGCTCCTCGGTGGTGTCGAAGCCGTGGTAGTAGAGGTAACTGCCTGTGCCGCACACGATGTGTCGCCCGGCGAGGGCAGCCACGGCGTTGTTGTGCTGATCCCCGGTGAGAATCATCGCGTCGGCGGGGAGGTTTTCATCGATGAAGGACGCCGCCTGCACCTCCTCCGCACCGAAGAGCTGGTAGTTCGATACGACCTCGCGCCCGATGGACAGTGCGCCCGACAGGGTGGATGCGCCGATGAACAGCGCCGCCAGCATCGCGCGGCCGTGCACACCCCGCAGCTTCTCCCACAGCTGCAAGAGGTATAGCGCTACCGCCGGCAGCATAATCATATATGCCACGTAAAACAGCTTGTTGTTGTCGTAGGGATTGGGCTGGAACTGGATGCACTCGGCCACGGCATAGATCGCCAGCGCGCCCAGCGAGAGCGCGCGCAGCATGCCGCCCTTGCGCATGCTCAGGGCCGCGGGCAGCATCAGCAGGTATACCAGCCCCACATTCTTGATCCAGAACCAGAAGTAGCCGTCGATCAGGCAACCGTCGCCCTGGTTGTTGACCCAGTTGAAGCGAAAGCCCAGGCTGCCGCCGCCCGTGGTCTGGGGGAAGGTCCAGGTCAGCAGCTGGGGCAGCGCGATAAGCAGCGCGATGCCGCCGTAGCACAGATAGCAGCGCAGGCGGCGCAGGCGATCCCGCGCGGACGCGCGCAGCACCCGGCTCAGCAGTACGCCGCCGCTCAAGAGCCCCAGGGCGAAGAAGGAGTGGGTGTGCACCATGGGCATCAGCCCGGCCCAGACGCCCAGCAGCGCGAAGCGGCGCAGATCCCGGCTGCGCACGGCGTCCAGCAGCATGAACAGCGCCGGCAGCAGCACCATCCAGCCCGTCAGCAGCGTCCGCTGGGGGATCATCATGTCGCAGATCACGTTCACCCAGCGCAGGTTCAGATCCGGCATGTTCGTCGGGGTCTGATAGAAGCCGGTGAACACGTTCTTCAGCGCCGTGGGATCCTTCATTGCGCCGTCAAAGACGTAGAGGAAGCCCAGGCCGCCGTTGAAAAACATCAGCACGTAGGCCAGCACCACCGCGGCGCTTTTATGGGTCAGCTCCCAGACAAAGAGCACAAAGCCGGTGTAGACCAGCGCCATCATCAGCGTGCCGGTGAGGGTGAAGGACAGGGCGAGGTCGCTGCCCAGCAGCAGCATCGAGGTCACCATGCTGTCCGCAAGGAAGGGATAGCCCAGCAGCGTGCCCGGAAGTATGGTGTAGTCCGGCGGGAAGGAGGCGTTGCGCAATCCGGTGGCGATGCCCAGGTGCAGGCACAGATCCCCGTAGGTGGACTGGCCCACGTACAGTGCGCCGTCGACGTTGCGCAGTACGTGGGTGTACTGCAGATAGCCGGAGAGCAGCACCAATGGCACGATCAGTACGATGGGCAGCCAGGCGGGCATGCCGCCCAGAAAGCCCGGACCCGTGTGCACGCCTTCCAGCAGCGGCGCGCCCCTGCGAATGAAGCGCTTGCCCCAGGTGGCCAGTGCCGCGAGCAGCGCCGCAGAGAGTATGGCCAGCAGCTGTGCCGTGCGCGTGAAATCCAGAACGTATGCAAAGGGAACCGGCAGCCACATCATCAGCATCAGTCCCATGCACAGGCCCAGCCACAGCCGCACAAGGCCGCTGCGGTGGGAAAACAGCGCGTCACAGATGATCACGCCGCAAAGCAAAAAGCCGGATAACAGCAAAATTCCACCCATAGAAACTCCTGACCGACGTGCGCACCGGGCGCAGGTCACAAAATCCTATCTTATATTATAGCATTGCCTCTGAAACAATGTAAAGGGCGTCGCGGAAATTGTGCGCAAAATGCCCCGGAGAATGCGTGCGAAGCCGAATTTATTTTACAAAATAATGAACAATTATTTCTGAATAGAACGAAATATTACTGAAAATAGTCATTTTTGTGCAGAAAGGCGCATAATCGTTGAACTGTGTCGATTTATAGTATAAAATAAGAATGATTATTGGGATCATTGGATTGGGAGGACGACTCCGTGAAGCGAGGAATAAAGCGTATTATCGCATGGATGGCCGTGATGGCGCTGCTGCTGAGTGCATATGCTCTGGCAGACGGTGTGATTTCCACAACCGTTGTGATGCGCGTTTCCCACATGACGCAGAATGCGGTGGTGGATGCCGGTGAGGACCTCTCCATGGAGGTTCAGATCGATGGCGTGGAGCCCGCCTCCTATCAGTGGTATTTTGAGGACGAGGCCATCGAGGGCGCAAATCAGAAGGTGTACAACATCGTCAACGCCCAGGTGGAGAACAGCGGCGTGTATCGCATGGAGGCCTTCGATGCCGAGGGCAGGATGCTGGTGAGCATGGACATCAGCGCCCGCGTGATCGGCAAGGCCGTGCCCCAGTCGGGCGATCGCTCCATGCCGGTGGGCGTGGCGGCGGCGGTGTTCGCGGCGGCTGCGCTGGCCCTTGTGGCGATGTTCTGCCGCAGAAAGAGGGCGTAAGACCGGTGGAAATGCCGGGCTGAAAGCTGTAACAAAAATAGTGATCCGCTTGCGCAGGTCACTATTTTTTTCGGAAGGGGCGCGCGGCGGGTGCTGCCGAAGCTGCGGCGGCGCTTCCGGCGGATGGAAACATGGTTTTGCGCGCATGCTGAAATCGGAAGCGCGTTGCCTGCGAAGGAACCGGAGGAAGATGAAATGGAGAAACCCTTTGAATTTGAACTGTTGCACGTGTGCAAGCAGACCGGCGCGCGGCGCGGCAGGCTGCACACGCCCCACGGCGTGATCGAAACGCCGATCTTCATGCCCGTGGGCACTCAGGCCAGTGTCAAGACCATGACGCCGGACGAGCTGAAGGACTGCGGCGCGCAGATCATCCTGTCCAACACCTATCATCTGCACCTGCGCCCGGGCGAGGAGCTGGTGAAGAAGGCGGGCGGCCTGCATTCCTTCATGAACTGGGATCGCCCGATCCTCACCGACAGCGGCGGATTTCAGGTGTTCTCGCTGGCGGATCTGCGCAAGCTGAACGACGAGGGCGTGGAGTTCCGTTCCCATCTGGACGGCAGCAAGCGCTTCATCTCGCCGGAGATTTCCGTGCAGATTCAGGAGGCGCTGGGCTCGGACATCGCCATGCAGTTTGACGAGTGCTCGCCCTATCCCTGCGACTACAACCGCGCAAAGGACGCGATGTACCGCACGCTGCGCTGGCTGGAGCGGTGCATGAAGGCCAAGACGAGGGAGGATCAGGCGCTGTTCGGCATCGTGCAGGGCGCGTTCTACTCCGATCTGCGCATCGAGTGCGCCAAGGAGATGGCAAAGCTCGATCTGCCCGGCTTCGGCATCGGCGGACTCTCCGTGGGCGAGCCCAAGGAGGTCATGTACGAGATGCTGGACAAGATGATGCCCTACATGCCGGAGAACAAGCCGCGCTATCTGATGGGCGTGGGCTCCCCGGACTGCCTGATCGAGGGCGTGCTGCGGGGCGTGGACATGTTCGACTGCGTGCTGGCCACCCGCGTGGCCCGCAACGGCACGGTGTTCACCCATGACGGCCGCCTGGTGGTGCGCAACGCGAAGTACGCCGAGGACTTCGGCCCGCTGGATCCGGACTGCGACTGCTACACCTGCAGGAACTTCAGCCGCGCCTACATCCGCCACCTGTTCAAGGCGGGGGAGATTCTGCCGCTGCGGCTGAACACCATCCACAACATCTACTTCCTGACCCACATGATGACCGAAATGCGTGAGGCCATCGAAAACGACTGTCTGCTGGACTGGGCGAACGCCTTCTACGCGCGCCACGGCCGCGGCAACTGGTAAACCGCAGCTCCAAGGTTAAATTTAGTGGAAACGTTCGTTTTTTCGCCTGCGTTACGTTGTAAATGCTGGAAAAGTTGGGTATAATAAACAGGTATACAGATATAAAGGAGCGTACAATTCATGAATCTTTTCTTCAATAGCGCACTGGCGGAGACCGCCACTGCATCCGCCAGCGGTACCGGTGATATGCTGTCCATGATCATCATGATCGTCGTCATGGTGGTGGTATTCTACTTCCTGCTGATCCGTCCCCAGCGCAAGAAGGACAAGGCGGTCAAGGATATGCTCAGCGCGCTGAAGGTGGGCGATCGCATCTGCACCATCGGCGGCCTGTACGGCACCATCACCGCTCTGAAGGAGGACACTGTGACCCTGAAGATCGGTTCCCTGGAGAATACCGTGGTCGTCACCCGCTGGGCCATCCGCTCCGTGGAGAACGTCAAGACCGAAAACGACAATCAGATGCCCGAGGTCTGAGCCTATAAGCGGCTACATTTGAAACTGAAAAGCGCCTTCGCAGCTGCGGGGGCGCTTTTTCGTATATTTGAATGGAATTGGCATGAAAAGGACCGCGCCTGCATGAAGCTGGTGCGGCCCTTTTGAATTGCGGATTTATCGCTTGCCCCGGCGCACGGAGCCGCGGTCGCTGTTCTTGCGATTGCCGCGACCGTCGCGACCGTCGCGACCACCGTGGCGCTCGCCGTGTCGCTCGCTCTTGCGGCGGCTTTCGCCCTTGCGTCCGTGGAAGTCCGATGCGGACTTGAGGCCGGTCTCCCGGGGCTTGTGGATCTCGAAGCGGCTCAGGTCGCTGCCGTCCAGCAGCCGCGCCTTTGCACTCTCGGACAGGCGAACCTTGCCCCGGCGCACCGGCTGGGGCGCGTCGGAAGCATCCGCATCGGCAGGGGCCCTCTGGGGCACGAAGTCCTGGCGGGGCGCTACGCTGCGGGGATTGCGCCGCATGCCGGGCCGGGGACTGGCGCTGGGCTTCTCGGCGGACAGGCGCACGGTGGCCGGAGCGCCGTTGATCTTCAGACCCTTCAGCGCATGTACGACCTGCTCGGCGCGGTCGGCGGGCACGCCCACGATGGTCTTGTCATCGTAGATTTCGATCTTGCCGATCTCCTTGCCGGAGAGGTCGGTGCGCTCGCACACGGCGCTGACCACGTGGTTCGGCGCGATCTTCTGGCGGCGGCCGACGGAGATGATGAGCTTGCGGTACATGCCGCCGCCTGCGCTGCGGCGCTCGAACACGATGTCCTCAAGGCTCAGCTCGTCCTTCTGGAAGGCGGTCTGGAGCGCCGCGGCGGCGATCATCTGCAGGTCGCAGCCGGCCTCCAGCATCTCACTGACCATATCCTGATAGTTCTGCGCCACGCCCTCGGTGATGGTCGCCAGCAGGGTTTCGCGCTGTTTGTTCTGCTGCTTCTCCCGGATCTCCTTGACGGTGGGCAGCGGTACCTGCTTGATCTCGGATTTCGCCACACGGGCCAGGTCGCGGATCATGTAGAACTGCCTGCGCCCGGAGCAGATGGTGATGGCGGTGCCCTCCTTGCCGGCGCGTCCGGTGCGGCCGATGCGGTGGACGTAGTACTCGTCGTGGCCGGGCACGTCGTAGTTGATGACGTAGTCGATGTCGTTGACGTCGATGCCGCGCGCAGCAACGTCGGTGGCCACCAGCAGCGGGATGCGGGCGGACTTGAACGCGTCCATCACGCGGGTGCGCTGGGACTGGTTCAGGTCGCCGTGCAGCGCCTCGGCGGCGAAGCCGTTGCGTACGAGGTACTGTGTGACCTCCTCCACCATGGCCTTGGTGTTGCAGAAGATCATGCACAGTTGCGGCTCGTAGGCGCGCAGCAGCAGGTTCAGTGCGTCCAGCTTGCGGCCCATGGGCACGTCCACGTAGATCTGGCGGATGTTCTCCAGCGTCACCTGCTCCCGGTTGATCTCGATCATGTGGGGCTCGGTGAGGTAGGTCTCGGTCAGCTCCAGGATGGGATCGGGCATGGTGGCAGAGAAGAGCACCGTCTGGCGGGTCTCAGGCACGTCCTTCAGGATCGTCTCGATGTCCTCGCGGAAGCCCATGGAGAGCATCTCGTCGGCCTCGTCCAGCACCACCAGCTTCACGTTCGCCAGCGACAGCGTGCCCCGGCGCATGTGATCCATCACGCGACCTGGCGTGCCGATCACCAGGTTGCACTTTTTGAGGTGGGCGATCTGACGGTCCATGGGCGCGCCGCCGTAGACGTCCGTGACCCAGATGCCCTGCATGAAGCGGGTGAGCTTCTTGATCTCGTCCGCACCCTGCTGGGCCAGCTCCCGGGTGGGGCAGAGGATGAGAACCTGCACGCTGGTCTCGGCCTCGTCGCGGTCGATCTTCTCGATGGCGGGGATGGCGAAGGCCAGGGTCTTGCCGGTGCCGGTCTGGGACTTGCCGATCACGTCGCGGCCCTCGCGCACGGCGGGGATGGCCTCGGCCTGGATGTCGGTGGCGGTTTCAAAGCCGAGCTCGTCGATGGCGCGCTGCATTTCCGGCAGCAGGCCAAGCTCGGTAAATTTCATTTCACTCATGGGAACTCATTTCTTCCTTTTTCACGTTATCCCTGCCATGATAGCGCATCTCATCCGGGGGAACTATCCGATCGGAGTTAAACCGAGGTGATGTTTGTGCGCGCATCGCTTGAAAGCCGCGGCTGCCTGTGATATGATAGGAAAAACGATCTTTCAAGTGCGGGGCGGTGGGAACATGACGGAGAAGCAGCGCAAATACCTGATTGAGGTGCTGCCGCTGGCGGTCATCTGTGCCCTGATGGCGCTGTTCATTGCGGCTTCTGCCCTGGAGTACGGCCGAAAATCGGAGCAGCTGCCGCTGCTGGAGGGCTGGGAGGTGTCCGATGCGGAAGTGTCGGAGGAGGACTTTGTCACGCGCATGACTGTCGCGCTACCGGAGTCGTTCGATGCGGCGCAATCGGTGTGCTTCTTTACCGTGTACCAGCAGGTGTGCGTGCGCTTGGACGGCGAGGAGATCTATCGCTTCGACGTGCCCGCCGGAGAGAAGCTGCTGGGCGCGGCTCCCAGCAACTGGAACAGCATGGCGCTGCCGGAGGGAAGCGGCGAGCGGACGCTCACGATTGAGCTGACCACGCCCTACCGCCACTACGCCTCGCGGATGCCCCAGGTGCTCGCCGGGAGCGCGGAGATGGTGGAGAGCTTCATCGTGATGAAGACGGTGCCGAGGCTGGTCGCAGCGCTGGCGGTGCTGTTCATCGGCCTAGTGTTTGCCATCGTGGCAATCATATTGCGCTACTATGTGGCGGGCAACACGGGGCTTTACTCCCTGAGCCTGTTCATCGTGGTGCTGGCGATCTTCCTGGCCGCGCAGCAGACCAGCCTGCTGCTCAAGATCAACAGCGGCGTGTCCTACATCCTGCTGCAGAACATCGCGCTGATGCTCTGCCCGGTGATGTACAGCTGGCACCTCTCGCGCATGCACACGGGCAAGCTGTGCAAGTTCGACCGGGCGCTGTGCCTGGTGAGCCTGATCAACCTGCTGCTGGTGCTGACGCTGCAGTTCCTGACCCGCCTGGACGTGCCGCAGATGATGGTCTTTACCCGCTTTCTCTGTGCGGCGCTGATCCTCTACGAGCTGATTCTGGAGCTGCAGGTGCGGCGCAGGCTGCTGGTGTGCCTGTTCGCGGCGCTGATGATCTACGCCATCGTGCGCTACTACATCACCGACACCATCACCTGGCTGGTGTACGTGGCGATCTTCGCCTATTTGTACATCGTGATCTACCGGGTGATCTCCACCCTTGTGCGCTCGCAGGCCAAGCAGATCCGTCTGGAGGCGGCGCTGGAGGTCTCCCGCAGCGAGATCGCCACCATCCAGATCACCAGCCACTTCTTCTATCACACGCTGGACTCCATCCGGGCGCTGATCCGCATGGATGCAGACAAGGCCTATAAGATGGCCGGCGACTTTGCCAAGTACGTGCGCTACCGCGTGGACGGCGTGGAGGGCATGGAGGAGACGGTGCCCTTCTCCCGGGAGCTGCGCTCGATCCGCGCCTACACGGACATCAAGCAGGCCCAGCTGGGCGAGCGCTTCCGCATGAACTACGACGTGGAGACCGAGGATTTCGAGATCCTGCCGCTGACGGTGCAGCCGCTGGTGGAGAACGCGGTGATTCACGCCGTGCAGCGCCGCCGCGAGGGCGGCGAGGTGCGGCTGGTGTGCCGGGAGACGGGGAAGGGCTATCACATCGAGGTCATCGACAACGGCCCCGGCGCCGGTGCAAAGCCGGAGATCGGCGACGAACAGAAGAAATCGGTGGCCATCAAGAACGTCAACACGCGCCTGGAGTTCTACGGCATAGCGCCGATTAGGCTTACCCACAACGAGCTGGGCGGCATCACCGCCAGCCTGGACACTCCAAAAAAGATCACCCGGAAAGGAAGGACGGAATGAAGGTAATTCTGGTGGATGACGAGCCGCTGTCCCTGAACCTGTTCAAGATCGAGTGCGGCAACATGCCCGGTTTCGAGGTGGTGGGCTTCTTCGACAACTCCCTGGACGCACTGGACTACGCCCAGAAGAATCCGGTGGACTTTGCGCTGCTGGACATCGACATGCCTGAGATGAACGGCATCGAGCTGGCCCGAAGGCTGCGCGCGGTGCGGCCCGGGATGATCGTCATCTTCGTGACGGCCCACCCGGAGTACGCCGCCGACGCGATTCACGCCAAGGCGGACTTTGTGGTGTTCAAGCCCTACGAGCGCGAGGACATCATCGACGCGCTGGAGCGCGCGCGGCTGCTCAGCGAGCGCCAGAAGAAGCGGGTGTTCTTCCGCACCTTCGGCCACTTCGACATGTTCGTGGAGAACCGGCTGGTGCGCTTCAAGTCCTCCAAGGCCAAGGAGCTGCTGGCGCTGTGCGTGAGCCGCATGGGCGGCGAGGTCACGATCTACGAGATGGTGGACACCCTCTGGGCCGACACCGGCGATCAGGGTCTGGGCTACCGCACCACCATCAAGGCGCTCAACGACACGCTCAAGGAGGTCGGCGCGGAGAAGATCCTCAAGCGCAAGCGCAGCGTGGTCTATCTGGATACCGACGAGTTCGACTGCGACCTGTTCGACTTCAAGGCGGGCAAGGCTGAAGCGATGAACGCCTTCCACGGGGAGTTCATGCAGCAGTACGCCTGGGCGCGGCCCATGGCGCAGGAACTGATGGCGGAGAAGGGGAGAAGCTGATCCATTGATGCAAAGCCGGGAATGCTGAAAACGTGCCTTGCAAAATTGAAACGGGCAGCGCCGCAAGGCGGTTGCCTGTGAAAAACAAGAGGGATCCTGCAACGCAGGATCCCTCTGTCTGTACACTTCACGTGCAGTTTTCGGGTTTGAAATTACTTTTCGATGATCTTCGTCAGCAGCTGGTTGCTGCGCTTGAGGAAGTCCACCATGCGGTCGGCCACCAGGGGCTGGCGGGCCATCTCGGCAAGGTCTGCAACCTGCGCGCAGATCGCCTGGGTGTCCTCGCCGTCCTCGGCCTTCTCCAGCCACTGCACCAGCGGATGCTTGCTGTTCAGCACCAGCGTGCGCTTCTCCGGCAGCTTCATGGATGCGCCGCCCCAGCGCTCGCTCATCTCGGTGAAGCGCCGGTTCTGCTCGTCCACGGTGATCATGGCGATGGCGTCCTCGGCCTTGAAGGGCTTCAGCTGCACGGCCACCTCCTTGTCGTCCATGGCGGTGCGGAAGCGCTCCTCCAGCGCCTTGCGAACCTCCTCGTCCACCTCGCCGTCCTCGGTGAGGCCGTCGGAGGCGGAGTCCACGCGCTTGAAGCTGAGCTTCTCCTCGCCTGCGTCGTACTCCAGGAAACTGATGAAGTTGGTGTCGATCAGCGTGTTCAGCAGCACCACGTCCTTGCCCTGATCGTTGTACATCTTGATCATCTGGGCCTGGCGCTTCTCGTCGGAGGCGTAGTAGATCACGCGCTCCTCGCCGTCACAGTTCGCGTCGGCGTACTCGGAGAGGGTCATGTACTTGCCGTCGGTGGTCTTGTACAGGATTGCGCCCTTCACGCGCTCGTAGAACTTGCTGTCCTTGATGCAGCCGTACTTCACGAAGGGATGAATGTCGTCCCAGTAGCGCTGGTAGTCCTCGCGTTTGGTGTTGAACTCGCTCATCAGGCGGTCGGCCACCTTGCGGGTGATGTAGGCGGACATCTTCTTCACGTAGCCGTCGTTCTGCAGGAAGGAGCGCGACACGTTCAGCGGCAGGTCGGGGCAGTCAATGCAGCCCTTCAGCAGCATCAAAAACTCCGGAATGACTTCCTTGATGTTGTCGGCCACGAACACCTGGTTGTTGTAGAGCTTGATCACGCCCTCGCTGGCGGTGAACTCGTTCTTCAGCTTGGGGAAGTAGAGGATGCCCTTCAGATTGAAGGGATACTCGGCGTTCAGGTGGATCCAGAACAGCGGATCGTCCATGTCGTGGAACACGCTGTGGTAGAACTCCAGGTACTCCTCGTCGGTGCACTCGTTGGGGCGCTTCATCCACAGCGGATTCGTCTCGTTGATCTGCTGCGGATCGCTCTGCTGCTCCACCTCGGCGACATCCTCAGTGGGGGCTTCGGCGGTCTCAGTGGTCTCGGCATCCTCGCCGTCCTTCTTCTCCGGCTCGGGCTTGACCTTCTTGATCTCGGACAGGTAGATCGGAACCGGCATGAAGGCGCAGTGCTTCTCCAGCGTGGAGCGCAGCGTCCACAGGTTCAAAAAGTCCTTGTCCTCCTCGGAGATGTGCAGCGTGATGCAGGTGCCGCGCTGGCTGCGGTCACATTCCTCCAGATCGTACTCCATGCCATCCTCGCTCACCCAGCGCACGGCAGGCTCTCCCTCGATGTAGCTCTTCGTCTCGATCTCCACCTTGTCGGAGACCATGAAGCAGCTGTAAAAGCCCAGGCCGAAGTGGCCGATGATGCCGCTGCCCTCGCCGTCCTTCTCGCTGCTTGCGTACTTCTGCACGAAGTCCGTCGCGCCGGAGAAGGCCACCTGGGCGATGTACTTGATGACCTCGTCGCCGGTCATGCCCAGGCCGTTGTCGATGAACTGGATGGTGCCGGCGCCGGGATTGGTGATCACGTCCACGCGGTAGGCGGGATTCTCCTCGACCTTCGCTTCGCCACTGTTGACCAGGCGCTTCAGCTTGCTGATGGCGTCGCAGCCGTTGGAGACCAGCTCGCGGACAAAGATGTCTTTATCGGAATACAGCCACTGCTTGATGACGGGCATAATGTTTTCAGCATTGATGGATACGGTTCCCTTTCCAAACATGGAATTCACCTCCGGAAATCTTTGAATGAACCTATTTTATCACCGGAGAACCAAAAGTCAAGCAAAAATCAGCACTCAATCGCGTCGAGTGCTAACATTTATCCGGGAATTTACGAAATTCAACCAATGGTTGCTTGCAAATAATAATAGAATATGCTACCATTCAGCCACGGGCAGCGAAAGAGCAAATGCCCGAAGCCCAATTGACGATGATGGAATGCCATACGGGGCGTTCCGTTGCGACAGGACGACGAATGGGCGCAGAACGCGCCCGGAGAGCAAGGAGGCAAGCGGGATGATCGAGAATCGCGCAGTGGGCCGGAGGATCGCCTCCCTCCGGCAGGAGCACAGCCTGACCCAGCAACAGCTGGCCGCCATGCTCCGGGTGTCCCATCAGGCCGTCTCCAAGTGGGAGAGCGGCCAGGCGCTGCCGGACATTCAGACGATGCTGGAGCTGACGCAGTTCTTCGGCGTCACCGTGGAACAGCTGTTGAATGGAAGCGCGCAGCCGGAGCAGGCGCAGGAGGCGGAGCAGAGCTGTGCGCAGGCACAGGAACACAAGCAGGAAAGCGTCGATGCGGGCGATGCGCCCGGAGAGGAGAAAAATATGAATATACAGCAGCTTTTGCAGATGGCCCCCTTCATGTCGAAGGAGGGCGTGGAGGAGATCGCGATGCAGCTGGAGGGCAGCGTTACGGCCATGCAGCTGGCCCGGCTCGCGCCCTTTGTGCGCCAGGAGTGCGTCGAGGCGCTGCTGGCGAAGTATCAGCCCCAGATGAACTGGGACGCGCTGCGCCGCCTCGCACCCTTCATGAGCCGGGAATCGGTGGATCGCCTCGCGCGGGCCATCGCCAGCGGTGAGACCACCGTGCAGGATTCCGCCGATGGCATCAACAAGACGATCAATGACATCGGCAAGGCCTTCGACGACATCGGCAAGGGCGTGGGCCAGGCCTTCGACGGCCTGGGCAAGGGCATGGAGAAGGCGGTGCGCAAGGCGTGGCGCTTCGGGGAGAACGTCATCAATGAGGTCTCCAACGCCATCAACGATCTTTCTTCCGAAGCAGAGAACGCTCCTGTGGAGCGCGTGCGCTCCGAGCGTGCGCAGCAGATCCGCAAGCGGGCCTTTGAGCGCGCGCTGGAGGACAGCAAGTGGGACTGGCTTGCGGCGCACATGGATGAGATTGCGGACGACAGCGAACTGAAGGAGCGGATCGCTGCGAAGGCGCAGACGCAGGGCATGCACGAATGGATTCGCACAAACCTGGGCGGCTTTGCCGATGCGGCCAACGTGGACGCCGCCATCGCCGACGGAAAGTGGGACTGGCTGGGCGAGCACGTCACCGGCATGGACGATGGGCTGCAGAAGCGGGTCGCACTTGCGGCGATGCAGGCGCAGAACTGGCCGTGGCTGCGTGCGCACAGCGATGCGCTGAACCTGGACGACTGCGCCTGGGAGCTCGCAAACGGTGCGCTGCAGGCGGGCGAGGGCGCGCTGGCGGCACAGCTTGCGGCGAACCGGCTGGACGTAAATCAGATGGCGGAGCTTGCCAACCTGGCCTATGCGGCGAAGAACCATGATGCGCTGGAGAAGCTGCTTCCGGGTTGCGATGCGGTGTTTGTGGATGCGCTGCTGCGGGATCTCGCGGCAAATGCGGACTGGGCGCACGTGGAACAGTACGTTTCCCTCGCGCCCGCAAACACGGTGGAGCAGCTGATGGAAACCGCCGTGGAGCAGGGCGACTTCGACGCCGTGGATATGCTGGATCAACATCTCTGATTCAGAATGGGGTGCGCGGGCGGAATTCCTACGGGAGTTTCGCCCGTTTTCGCGCGCTGCGCTGAGGACGTTTGTATGGATTGAATGATGAAATTTTCAGGAATTGCGCAATATATTAACGAAAACTGATGAAAATGGAGAAAATGATGCGCGCGGCTTGAAGGGAATGGGGGAATGTGTTATACTAAGGAGCAGGATTGTCTGCCTGCGCGCCTGAAGAGAGGCGCAGTGTGATCGGAGGTTGTCCATTGGAACAGAATCGGACCCGGGAACAGAGGAAATATCGCGGCGGAAGGCTTGCAGCGGGGTATCTGCTGGGCCTGCTGCTGGCGATTGCGGCGCCGCTGGCGGTGCTGTTGGAGCTGATGTGGCTGCTGCCGGTGATTGTTGTGCCCGCCGTGGGCGTCGCGCTGATCTATCGCTGGTTCGGAAGGGGTCCGGCGCTGTTTTCCGCAGTGCTGCAGATCTTTGTGGACGCTGCAATGCTGGGTGCGATGGGCATGTGGATGGCGGTGTGCGCGTCGCTGCTGCCGTTGATCCCGGTGCTCGCGGCGTCCGGCAGGCCTTTCTTTGAGCAACTGCGCATCTCGATTGCATCCTTTGCACTGGGCGCGCTGCTGGCGGTGGTTCTGCTGTACCTGAGCTTCGGCGGCGACGCCATTGCCCGGCTGCTTCGGCTCCTGCCGGAGGCCCTGCGGGCGCTGCCCACGGAGTCTGTGAACGCGACGCTTGCGACACTCCCGGCTGGGATCACCTCGGGCATGACGGTGGAGGACTTCTTCGACTCCTTCGGCAAGGCCATCGAGGCGCTGATCCCGGTGTATCAGTACAATCTGCCGGGGCTGATCTTCGGCGGTTCGCTGATCTCGGCGCTGCTCTGCACGCCGCTGCTCGCCATGGCCCGGGGCGGCGACTGCGCGCCGCTTCGCACGTGGGCGCTTCCGGCGTCCACCACCGGCGGCCTGCTGCTGAGCCTTGCCGTGAGCTACATTCTGGAAGCGTGCGGCGTGCGAGGCGGGGATGTGGCGTTTCAAGCAGTGCTCGACGTCACTGCCATCGCCTTCTGTGTGCAGGCGCTGGCCTCCATGGCGCGCAGGCTGCACATGGCGGGCAGGAGCAGGGGCATGCAGCGCGGCCTCGTGGCGGTGATCGCCGTGCTGGCCTACTGTGGGGCGTCGCTCTATCTCGCGATATATGGCTGCGCCTCCGCCATCTTCGGCAGCCGCGGCGCGCTGAAACAGCGCCCGCATAAGGATTCAAACAAATGAACAATTCCGGCAGAGACAGGAAGGGGAAATTCAAATGAAGGTTATTCTGCTTCAGGACGTGAAGGGAACCGGCAAAAAGGATCAGATTCTGGAGATTTCGGACGGCTATGCCCGCAATTATCTGCTGCCCCGCAAGCTCGCCAAGGAGGCGACCGCAGAGGCACTGAACTCCGTGGAGCGCGCCAGGAGCGCTGACAAGCACCGCGAGGAGGTCAAGCGCGCCGAGGCCGAGAAGCAGGCCCGCGAGCTGAAGGGCAAGGTCGTCCAGCTGACCGCGCGCGGCGGCGAGAACGGCAAGATCTACGGCTCCGTCACCAACGACCAGATCGCTGCGGCCATCCGCGAGCAGCTGGGCATCGACGTGGACAAGCGCAAGATCGAGGTAGAGGAGCCCATCAAGAACGCCGGTCAGGCCTTCTTCAATCTGAAACTGATGGCTGGCATTTCCACGCGTATGATCGTGAACGTGAAGGTCGTGGCCAAGTGAATTCGCCATAAGGAAGGTCGGAGGGAGTTACAAATGGAAGGATACGTCGCCGCAGGAAACGTTCAGAACGTTCCGTGCCATCCGGAATCGGAGCGCAGCGTGCTGGGCGCGATGCTTCGCTCCCGCGAGGCGGCCCTGCTTGCCATCGAGACATTGCAGCCCGGCGATTTCTACGATCCCGCGAACCGCGAGATCTATGCCGCAATGCAGACTCTGGCCACGGCGGCGCGCCCCATCGACCTGGTCACACTGGATGAGGAGCTCACGCGGCGCGGCAAGCTGGAGGCGGTGGGCGGTGCGGCCTATCTGATCGAGCTGAGCCGCTGTGTTCCCTCGGCGGCCAACGCCCGGGCGTACATCCAGATCGTGGACGAGAAGTCCACGCTGCGCAAGCTGATCGCGGCCTCGGAGAAGATCACCCAGGCCTGCTACGCCGGCGACCGGGAGACGCAGGAGGTATTGGAGGAAGCGGAGAAGCTGATCTACGACATCACCATGCGCAAGGGCGGCGAGGAACTGGTGCCCATCCAGCCGGTGCTGCTCAAGACCTTTGAAAAGATCGAGCTGCTGGTGAAGAACCACGGCAAGGTGGACGGCGTGGAGTCCGGCTACACGGAGCTGGACGAGCTGCTGACCGGCTTCCATCCGGGCGAGATGATCCTGGTGGCCGGGCGACCTGCCATGGGCAAGACCAGCATCGGCATGAACTTCATCGAAAACGCAGCGATCCGCACCGGCAAGAAGGCGGCGGTGTTCTCACTGGAGATGCCAGCCGAGCAGCTGGCGATGCGCATGCTGTGCACCGAGGCGCGCGTGGACATGCAGAAGGTGCGCCGCGGCCAGATCGGCGACGAGGACTGGGCCAAGCTCTGCGACGCGATGATCAGCATCGGTCCGGCCGCCATCTACGTGGACGCTACACCGGGCATCACCGTCTCCCAGGTGCGCTCCAAGGCCCGAAGACTCCAGCTGGAACACGGCCTGGACATCATCATGATCGACTATCTGTCGCTGATGAGCGCCTCCGGCAACTTCGGCAGCCGTCAGGAGGAGGTTGCGCAGATCTCCCGCGCGCTGAAGTCCCTGGCCATCGAGCTGGGCGTGCCTGTGATTGCGCTGCAGCAGCTCTCCCGCGCGCCCGCGGGGCGATCCAACCACCGCCCGATGCTCTCGGACATCCGCGAATCCGGCGCCATCGAGCAGGATGCGGACGTGGTCATGTTCGTGCACCGCGAGGACTACTACGAGCCGGAGACGGCGGAGAAGAACATCGCGGAGCTCATCATCGCCAAGCAGAGAAACGGTTCGCTGGGCACGGTGAAGCTGGGCTGGAAGGGCGAGTACACCTGGTTCATGGATCTTTCGCCCCAGGCGAAGGAGGCGCGGCAGGACTGATCTGCCGGGAGGAGCAAACATGTCGCGATCGGAGATCTTTTTGCAGAAATACCGGATCCTGGAGGGCCTGCTGGAGAAGCGCTACGACAGCCGCCATATGGGTGGGCCGAGCGTGGTGTACGAGTACATCCGCGACGAGGACTCCGAACCGGTGCGCGTGGATCTGGATCTGCTGCGGGAGATTCGAAACCTGCTGTCGCACAACGCCGGAGATGACGGCGGCGCGGTGGTGGAGCCCTCTCAGGAGATGATTGAGCGGCTGGAGGCCATCACCGAGTACGTGCGCAAGCCCCGGGAGGCCTGCAAGTTCGGCACGCCTGCAAGTCAGGTGCTGAGCGCGCACATGAACGATCCGATTTACAATGTGATGCGGAACATGCGTAAGAACGGCTATTCCCACGTTCCAGTGACGGAGCAGGGCAGCGTGGTGGGCGTGTTCAGCGTCAAGAACGTGTTTGATTACCTCGCGGATGCAGGGCTGGACAGCCTTGCACCGGATGCGCGCATTTCCCAGCTGGGCGAGCGCATCCGTCTGGACGGCCGCACCGGCGAGCGTTACATGTTCATCGCCGCGGATACCTCCATCCTCAGCGTGCGCAGGGCGTTTGAGCGGTATACGGAAAAGAACAGCAGGCTCGGCATGGTGTTTGTCACCGAGACGGGCTCGGCGTCGGAGCAGCTGATCTGCATGCTGACGCCCTGGGACGTGCTGAGCGTCGATACAGCGATCAAGGAGGCGAACGAAGATGACGGAGAAGAGAAACATCCGGGAGGCGATGGAGCCCTTTGAGGATTCGCTGGAGTCCCTGCGCCAGGATTACGCGCAGATGCGCGGCGTCTATTCGGCAGCCATCCGTGAGATCAACGCCCGCCTGGAAACGCTGAACAACGAATTCTCCTACCGCAACCGGCACAATCCCATCCATCACATCGAGAGCCGGGTCAAATCCATGCCCAGCATCATCAAGAAGCTGCGCACCATCGGCGCGCCCATCTCCATGTCCAGCGCGAAGAAGCACCTGCACGACATTGCCGGCGTGCGCGTGGTGTGCCGCTACGTGGACGACATCTACCGCATCGCAGATCTGCTGCTGGCGCAGGACGACATCTCGCTGATCCTGGAGAAGAACTACATCAAGAATCCCAAGCCCAACGGCTATCGCAGTCTGCACATCGTGGTGGACGTGCCGGTGTACATGTCTCACGGCAAGCTGTTCACGCCGGTGGAGATTCAGATCCGCACCGTCGCCATGGACTTCTGGGCCACGCTGGAGCACGGCATCCGCTACAAGGCCACCGAGGAGGTGCCCCAGAAGATCGTGGACGAGCTGCGCGAGTGCGCCGATGTGATCACCGCCACCGACTACAAGATGCAGGAGATTTTCAAGGTTCTCCAGGAGGTGCACGATGCGGATGACAGCTATCAGGAGGAGATCATCCCCGAGTTCATCCAGAGATAGAGAAACGACGGTATGCGATTGCATGCCGTCGTTTCTTATGTAGCTCACAGCTCCGCGGTGAACAGCTCCTGCATCAGTTTGAGCTTGTCCGTACCGCCGGAGGTTTCAAAGCGGACCTGACCGGGCGCGGACTGCTTTGTGAGCAGGCCAGCATCCTCCAGACGACGCCTCAGCTGGCGCGCGGTGCCGTCCAGGCCGTCGAAAATCTGCGCGTCCGGGAAAAAAGCCTCGATCTGCCGCCGCAGGAAGGGGTAGTGGGTGCAGCCCAGTACGATGCCGTCGATCTGCTGATTGAGATACGGTTCGAAGATGGATGCAAGCGCCGCGCGGGCCTCCGGGGAATTGGCGTGCCCGGCCTCCACGAGCTCCACCAGGCCCTTGCCCTCCAGCGGGATCACGCCCTCGCCGTAGTGCTCCATCAGCCGGGAGAAGCGCTCCAGCGACAGCGTCGCCCGGGTCGCCAGCGCCAGTATCTTGCCGCCGCTGCGGGCCAGACTCGCAGGCTTCACCGCTGGCTCCATGCCGATGACCGGGATGGAGACCTCGGCGCGCAGGGTCTCAGCGTAGGCCGAGGTGATGGTATTGCAGGCGATCACCAGCGCCTTCACGTCCTTTTCAAGCAGGTAATCCGTCGCCTGACGGGACAGTGTGCGGATTTCCTCCAGCGGCCGCCGGCCATAGGGTGCGTTTGCGTTGTCACCGTAAAACAGAAAATTTTCGTTCGGCAGCAGCTGCACCGCCCGGCGCAGCACGCTGATGCCGCCGACCCCTGAATCCAGAATTCCAATGATGTCCTTCATGTGCGCCTCGCTCACAATGCGTTGATTCCTTTTCATTATAGGCCCGAAGGGCGGAAAAATCAAGCCTGTGGGTCCGTTAGAACGCCCACCAGCTCAAAACTGATCTCGCCGCGCTCCACGCTTGCGCTCAGCGCCCGCACCCGAACCTGCTGGCCCAAGCAGAGAATCTGTCCGCTCTCCGAACCCACGAGCTGCTGCCTGTGGTCGTCATAGACGTAGTAATCGTCCAGGTCGGATACGTGCACCAGACCCTCCACGGTGTTGTCCAGGGTGACGTACGCGCCCCAGGAGGTCACGCCCGAGATGGTGCCGTAGAACTTGCGGCCGATCTGATGGCGCATCCACGCGGCCTTGAGCATGTCGTCCGCCTCGCGCTCCGCCCGAACGCTCTCCTGCTCCCGCTGCGAGCAGTCCTTCGCCAGCTCCGGCATGCGCTTCTCCGCCGTGGCCATGCCCGCCATGCCGCCGTCCAGCAGGAGCTTCAGCATGCGGTGCACCACCAGGTCCGGGTAGCGGCGGATGGGGGAGGTGAAGTGGCAGTAGTCCGCCAGCGCCAGCGCGTAGTGGCCCACGGGCTTTTCGCTGTACTGCGCCTTCTTTAGCGCCCGCAGCATCGTGTGGCGGATGATCTCAATGCGGCCGTCGTCGGCGTGTCTGTCCAGAATCTTCTGCAGCATGCCCGGGTGGGGATGTTCGCCCAGATACACCGGGTCGCCCGCTAGGTTCATGAATTCCTCCAGCGCATGGATGCGGTCCGGGTCGGGGCGCTCGTGGATGCGATAGAGGAAGGGCAGCTGGGTGTCCATGGCGAGGCGCGCCACGGTCTGGTTGGCCAGCAGCATGAACTCCTCGATCAGGCGCTCGGATTCGCCGCGCTGCGGACAGAGGATCTCCGTCGGCTCGTACTTCTCGTTCAGCACGAACTCCGCCTCGTCCATCTCGAAGTCCACCGCGCCGCGCTCCTTGCGCTGCTCCTGCAGGCGCTGGGCCAGCCTGCGCATCTGCAAGAGGGACGAAGCAACCTCCTCCGGGATGGGTTCCGCGCTTCCCTCGAAGAAGCGGTTCACGCCGTCGTAGGTCAGGCGCGCCCGGGAGCGGATGATCGAGCGGCTGAGCCGGTGATCCACCACGCGTCCGGCGGGGGATACGTCCATGAACAAGCTCATGGCGAGTCGGTCTGCGTCCGGCATCAGCGAGCACAGGTCGTTGGACAGCGCCTCCGGCAGCATGGGCACGGTGCAGCCCGGCAGGTAGAGGGAGGTTCCCCGGTCGCGGGCCTCCCGATCCACGGCGGAGCCCGGGCGCACGTAGTGGGACACGTCCGCGATGTGCACGCCCAGGCGGTAGCCGCCGTCCGGCAGAGCTTCGATGGACACCGCGTCGTCGAAATCCTTTGAACTCGCGCCGTCGATGGTGAAGATCACCTGATCGCGCAGGTCGATGCGCTTCTCGTTCGGCTCCGGCATCGGTTCCCGGCGCAGCATGCAGGCGGCATCCTCTACATCCTGCGGGAATTCGGTGGGGAAGTCGTGCTCCTCGGCGATGGAGCGCAGCCGGGCAAGCATGCTGCTGCCGTTGCCCAGCACCCGAACCGCGTGGGCGCGGATGGGACGGTTGCCCTGGGGGTATTCGTCGATCTCCAGCAGCGCGATCTCGTTGTTGCGCACGAAGGAGAGATCGCCGTCCAGATCGATCGCATAAGGAATGCGGGGGTCGCAGGGCACGGCGGTGGCGCGCAGGCGATCCACGTCCGCACCGCGATGCCGGCCCCGTCCGAGGCGTTCGATGCGCACGCAGGCGCACAGGCTGCTTCGTGCGCGGCTGCAGATGGTCTCCAGCGCACAGCTGCCCTCGCCGGTTCTGCGCACCAGGATGCGGTCGCCGGGCATGGGACGCAGCCGGCCCTCGTCGATGCGCAGCTGATTGGAGCCGTCGTCGGGGCGGCACACCGGCGCACCGTTGTGGAGAAAGGCGGCGCTTCCGGCGATCAGCCCCAGCTTCTCCGGCAGGGCGTACTTGCCCTTTTTCGACAGGGCGATGCGTCCGCAGGCGATCAGTGCATCCAGATCCCTCTGGAGATCGGAATAATCCATGCTGCTCGCATCGGCAAGCTCCGTCAGCGTGCGCGGCACGTTGGCATGCCGCAAAATATCGTAGAGAACTTCGCTCGTTTCGTTCATAGAATCCTGCCTGTGTTTTCGCTTAGTATGGGCGGAAAGGCTCCGCGCAAGTCATAGAATAGCACATCTGCGTGGGAAAAGCAAGGAAGCGGGTTGCAAGGCGGGGCCTGCTCGTATATACTGAAGGGGAGAAAGCGAAGGAGGATGGAATATGCTGAAGAACAGGGCGGACAAGCTGGTGCTCAAGGCACTGTTGGAGACGCCGGTGCCGGAGCTGCTGCGCCGGGAGGACGCTGTACTGGCACAGCGCTGCGGCGACGAACTCAAGTCCCTGGCGAACCGGCTGCTGATGGGAAGGAGCGAAACGATTGAGATCCTCACGCCGGCGGTGCTCACCAAGGAGGACAAGGCCGCGATCAACAACATCATCACCCGCAGCCCGGACGGCGAGGAGAAGCGGGATCTGATCTTCTTCTATCGACTGGCGGTGCTGGTGGAGACGGTTCTGCTGAAGTATCGCATTTAAACAGATATAACCAGTTTCATTCTGGATTTCACAAAACTGAAATTGTTTTTCAGACTCGGTTGTGCTATTATATTCGGCGTGAAATGTCGGAAAGGGGCGATTGCATGACACTGGATCAGCTTGTACCCGGCAAAGATGCCATCATACATAGCGTGAACTGCGAGGAGGTATCCCTTCGCAAGCACATCCTGGATATGGGCCTGACCCCCGGCACGGAGGTCACGATGATCAAGGCCGCGCCGCTGGGGGATCCCCTGGAGATTCGCACGCGGGGCTACGAGCTCACGCTGCGCAAGGCGGACGCGGCGAAGATCGAACTCAAGGACGTGCACGAGGCCCACGCCTACCGGCCGAAGGAGCCGCAGCGCGCGCGCATTCCGCACCCCGGCGTTGCGGAGAACGACCTGAAACTGAATGTCAAGCCCCAGGAGGTCATCCCGGCGGGCGAACCGATCCGCTTTGCGCTGGCGGGCAACCAGAACTGCGGCAAGACCACGCTGTTCAACCAGCTCACCGGCTCCAACCAGCACGTGGGCAACTTCCCCGGCGTGACGGTGGACCGCAAGGACGGCGCGATCCGTGGCCACGCCGAGGCGACGGTCACGGATCTTCCCGGCATCTACTCCCTCTCGCCCTACACCAGCGAGGAGATCGTGACCCGGGAATTCCTGCTGCGCAGCAAGCCGAACTGCATCATCAACATCCTGGACGCGTCGAACATCGAGCGCAACCTGTACCTGACCTGCCAGCTGATCGAGCTGAACATGCCCATGGTGCTGGCCCTCAATATGATGGACGAGGTGCGTCAGAACGGCGGCACGATCAACGTAAACGCGCTGGAGCAGGCGCTGGGCATCCCGGTGGTGCCGATCTCCGCCTCGAAGAACGAGGGCATTGACGAATTGATCGACCACGCCATCTACGCCGCGCGCTACGACGTGCGGCCCCGGCGCATGGACTTCTGCGACGACGACGGCGACGGAAGCGGCGCGGTGCACCGCTGCATCCATGCGGTGATGCATCTGATCGACGACCATGCCAAGAGACGCAAGATTCCCACGCGCTTCGCGGCGACGAAGCTCATCGAGGGCGACAAGCCGATCCTGGATCAGCTGGAGCTGGACGGCAACGAAGTGGAGCTGCTGGAGCACATCGTGACCCAGATGGAGGAGGAGAGCGGCCAGGAGCGCATGGCGGCGCTGGCGGATATGCGCTTCCGCTTCATCAGCGACCTGTGCGGGCGCACCGTGGTGCATCCCGGCGAGAGCAGGGAGCGCCTGCGCAGCAAGAAGATCGACCAGGTGCTCACCGGAAAGTACACGGCGCTTCCGGCCTTCGTGGCGATCATGGCGCTGGTGTTCTACCTGACCTTCGGGTTGATCGGCAGCTGGCTGTCGGATCTGATGTCCCTGGGCATCGACGCCTTCACCGGCCTTGTGGACTCTGCACTGACCGCCTACGGCATCAACCCCGTGGTGCACTCGCTGGTGATCGACGGCGTCTTTGCCGGCGTGGGCAGCGTGCTCAGCTTCCTGCCGATCATCGTCGTGCTGTTCTTCTTCCTGTCCATGCTGGAGGATAGCGGCTACATGGCCCGCGTGGCCTTCGTCATGGACAAGCTGCTGCGCAAGATCGGCCTGTCGGGGCGCAGCGTGGTGCCCATGCTCATCGGCTTCGGCTGCTCGGTGCCCGCCATCATGGCCACTCGCACCCTGCCCTCCGACCGAGACCGCAAGATGACGATCCTGCTCACACCCTTCATGAGCTGCAGCGCAAAGCTGCCCATCTACGCGCTGTTCACGGCGGCATTCTTCCCGAAGAACGGCACGCTGGTGATGCTGGGCCTGTATTTCGGCGGCATTGTTGTGGGCATCCTGTATGCACTGGCGCTGAAAAAGACGGCCTTCAAGGGCGAACCCGTGCCCTTCGTCATGGAGCTGCCCAACTACCGCATGCCCACGCCCCGCAACGTATTGCAGCTGATCGGCGAGAAGGCGAAGGACTTCGTGACCAAGGCCTTCACGGTAATCTTCGTGGCCACGGTGATCATCTGGTTCCTCCAGACCTTCGACACCCGGCTGAACGTGGTCTCCGACTCCGCAAACAGCCTGCTTGCGCTGATCGGCGGCCTGATTGCACCCATCTTCAAGCCCCTGGGCCTGGGCGACTGGCGCGTCTCCACGGCGCTGATCACCGGCTTTACGGCCAAGGAGAGCGTGGTCAGCACCTTCCAGGTGCTGCTGGGCGGCTCCACGGCGGCGCTCTCCTCGCTGTTCACGCCGAAGTCTGCGCTGGTGTTCCTGGTATTTTCGCTTCTGTACACGCCCTGCGTGGCGGCGATTGCCTCCGTCAAGCGGGAGCTGGGCCGGCGCTGGTCGGCGGTGGTGGTGCTGTCCCAGTGCGGCATCGCATGGCTGATCGCTCTGGCGGTGAATCTGCTTTTGCAGTTTGTGGGGTGAGAAGATGAACCTTGCGTCCTGGCTGCTGCTGGGGGCCGTTGCGCTCTGGCTGATTGTTGCGGTGGTGCACATTGCGCGGCATAAGGGCGGCTGCTGCGGCAGCGGCGGGTGCTGTGGCGACTGTGCCCACTGCGCCGCCGCAGGCTGCAAGGGAAAGCGGCGAAGGCATGAAGCGAAGGGGAGCTGCGCGCGCGGCGCGGAGCCACACACCTGCGACTGCTGCGGCAGAGACGCTTCCACGCACCGCGAAGGCATGCGCAATGCCGACGGGCAGTAGGGGCGTTATCAGGGGGCGCGTATCCCATGCGTCGTTGCATGGTTTCCGGCGCCTGCCACACTGTGAATACAAAAAGTCCAACCGGTTTGCTTTTCCGGTTGGACTTTTTCATTTGTGCGGGGAGCGATCACCAGGGCTTCACCGCATCGAAGATCTCCCAGACCCGCGTTCCGTCGGCGCTGGGCAGACAGTACACGCTGGCGTTCTCCGCGATCATCGAGGTGCAGCCGTCCGTGGGATAGGTGAAGCGCAGCGTGTTGCCGTTGGCGAGCTTCAGCTCCAGCAGCGCGTCCATCGGGCACTTGCCGATCTCGCCCGGCTCCGCGCGCCGGATCATTCCCTCGATCTCCCGGAGCAGCGCCGGGTCAGTGATGGTCTGCGCAATGAGGTGGCCGCTGTCGTCGTTTCGCCGCAGCGTTGCGGAGAGAAGCGCGCAGCTGTCCGTCTCGGGCGGCAGGAAGCACAGGTAGCGCGACAGCGCATAGCCGCGCAGGGAACCGTTCTTGCCTTGATAGTGCACTTCCTCCATGGGGTTTTCCTGCAAAAATTCGCCCACCCTGCCGTAGCTCATCACCTCTGCACCCAGGGGAATGCGCTGCAGAACCTCCATGTCGATAGCGGGTTCGCTGCGCTGGGAGATGTACTTGTTGCAGTTGGCCACGTACATGGGAACATTATACTCCTCGCCGGTCATGGGATCCAGGCGGCTGAGATATTTGGACAGCACATAGCCATCGTATCCGCCGAAGTATACCTTTGTGAAGCCGTTCCCGGCGGGTCCTTTGTAGATGACCTGCGCGCCGAGGGGAATCTGCATGATGCGCGCTGCGCCGGTGGAGGGCTGCTCGCGCAGGGTGACGTATTCCTCGCAGCCGCACACGCGCACGAAGTCGCCGTTGGATGCGGCATATGCCGCGCAGGAGAGGAGCATCGTCAGTGCCAGCAGGCAGGTTAGTATCCGTTTCATCTGTTGATCTTCCTTTCCGAAATTGCTATTTATCTGTATAGACGGAATTCCTGCGCATTTGTTCCAAAATATGGGCGAAATCTTGCGGAATATATGCTGATGAATGGAAGAACTGTGGCGGGAGAAATGAAGGCAGCAGCCATGTGAATGATCGGGACAGCGGCAAAGCTGCCGCGCCATACGGAGGGACTCAGATGATTGACGAAAACGCGCTTGGATGCTATGATGAACGGGAATCCGGATCAGAGACGGAATGTACAGAGGTGGAGGGAGTACGGTGATGAACCAAGGCTGTAAGGGAATTCGGATCGGCACAGAGCAGATCGATCTGCAGCTCTGCCTGATGGACAGCGCCCAGTGCTTTCATTGGACGCAGGCTGGCGAGAGCTATCTGGGCATTGTGCGGAATGCGCCCGTGCGCCTGTACAGGAGTGCGGACGGCGTCTGCGCCGGGGGCGATGTGGATGCGGCGGAACTGCGGCGATATCTGGATCTCGACCGCGACTACGCCGCGCTGGCCCGGGAGTTCGCCCACATACCCGCGGCGGAGCGCGCCATCGCGCTGTATCCAGGGCTGCGGGTGCTGAATCAGGATCCCTGGGAAGCACTGCAGAGCTTCATTTTGTCAGCCAACAACAACGTGCGCCGCATTCGCAGCCTGGTGGAGGCGCTGTGCGACGCGCTGGGAGAGGAATTTGCGCTGGACGGGCATGTGCTGCACGGCTTTCCGTCGCCGGAGCGGCTGGCAAGCTGCGAGGAGAGCCTGCTGCGCGGCCTTGGCGTGGGCTATCGCGCGCCCTATCTGATCGGAACGGCGAAGGCTGTGCTGGAGGGCTTTCCCCTGTGGAAATTGAAGGATATGGACTATGGCGAGGCCCATCGGCTGCTGACAGGACTTCCCGGCGTGGGGGACAAGGTGGCGGACTGCGTGCTGCTGTTCGGCTGCGGACAGACCTCGGCCTTCCCGGTGGACGTGTGGGTGCAAAAGCTGCTGAAGAGCTGGTTCGGCATCTGCGGATGCAGCCGCAAACAGATGATGTTGCGTGCGCAGGCGCTGCTGGGGCCGCATGCGGGCCTGCTGCAACAGTTTCTGTTCCACGCGGCGCGAATGGGCGATATCGAGCTGTGAGGCTGCCGGGCGCCGGGCAGGGCTATTTTGCAGCCGGTGCGCGAAAAGATACTCTCGCATCCGCGATTCTTGATCCGACGAACAAAAGCGAAGCCGCATCCGCATGGATGCGGCTTCGCCGCGCGATTTGTTTCCCGCCACGGAGACTGTCGAGCCGGAGGACAGCTTATTCGGCTGTGGGGGTGGCGACGAGGAAGCACATGTCGTTCAGTTCGCCGGATTCCTCATCGAAGAAATTGTAGAAGGTGAAGTTGTACAGGAAGCGCTCGGCGGAGTACACGCCGTAGCCGTCCTGGTTGTGGTCGGTGGTGTCGTAGGGGTCCGCCACGATGATCACGTCGTCCTGGGTGGTCTCGGTGCCCATGGTGTCGTAGCCGATGATGACCTGCCAGTGTCCGCCCCAGTCGTTCCAGCCGATCACGATGGGATCGCCTGCGGCCAGGGTCTGCTGGATGTAGTCGAAGGTGAAGATGTCGTACACATCCTCGCCTGCGTCGATGGCGGAGTAGCAGTCGAAGCCGCCTACGCCGTCAAAGATGGCGATCAACTGGGAAAGGCTGGTTGCGCCCGGCTTCAGTCCGTTGGGACGCAGCTGCGCCAGCGTCTCCTCGGTGTAGTCGCCGCGCAGGCCGTACCACTCCAGCACCATCAACGCGCTGGTCACGCCGCAGCTCCATTCGCTGGACTGCTGGATGGTCTTGAAGTTGGAGAGGATGGTCAGCGTATCGGTGGAGGTCATGTTGTAGAAGTCCAGCGTGCTGAAGTAGGGGCTGTTTTCATGATCGCCCAGGCGCTCGACGCTGTCCGCGCCGTCCTCGGGGCTGAGATCACAGCCGTCGTCGAACTTCATTTCATCGGTGTAATTGCCGGCCTCAGTTGCAAAAGCAGAGGTCAGGCTGAGGGACATGCAGAGTACAAGCAACCATACAATCAGTTTTTTCATTGTTTCTCACTCCTGAAAAAATGTAATTGTACTTGTTACAGGCACCGTGATTGTCTCGTTTGCTGATTGGGCACGATGTGCCCGCCCTTCGACTGATTCAATTTACGGATCTTTTGAGTCTATATAGTGATGGGTTCGAAATGCCAGAAATTCTGTCAGAACTTGCTACTTTTACTACTCTCATGCTGTTTTACACAAGTACGGGTGGGAGTTGCCTCCCGCGCTACCTACGGGGTATGGATCCCCGCGCTGTAAAAGATACCGAGCCCGCATATGGGCTCCAACAAGAGATTGCTGCGTTTCCGGCTCAACCCTCCTTTGCTGCAGCGGAGCTTGCGCGCGCGTGCGCAATGGGGTAATTATAACAGAATCTGATGAGAATACAATCCCCCGGAGCGGATATTTCTGTTATTTTTTTCCCGCAACCGGAGGATTTTCGGAATGTTTATTCAGGAAATATGCAGTCTATTCATCCACAATGATCTTGTAGACGACGCCGCGCTCGTACACCAGTGGGGATTTGTGTGCGAAGAACACGCGGCCGGAGACGGGGGAGCAGACGCGGTCGATCACCGTGCCCTCAAGGGGGTGGAGAATCTCGCACAGGGCCTGACCGGCGCGCACCCGGTCGCCGGGGTGGTAGAAGCGGCGGTAGATGCCGGCGGCGTGGGTGTGCACGGACACCAGGCTGTTCTCCGGCACGATGCGGCAGGGCTCGCTCTCATCAAAGTGCATGTCCATCAGCAGACCCTGCGCGCCCAGGAAGCGCAGCACGGCCTCGATGCTCTCCCGGGCGGACTGCTCGTCGATGGAATCGGTGGCGGTGGTGTAGACGGAGAAGGCCTTCGTCTCCCACACCTGCCAGTTGTAGTTGAGCGTGGTGGTGTCGTAGGGCCGGGGGTTGCGCACCAGCACGTAGGGCAGGCCGAAGCTGCAGCCCAGCGTGGGGCTCTGCAGGCCCAGATCCATCATCTTCACGTGGGGCAGGAAGTTGCCGGGCATGTAGAAGGAGGCGAACTGGATGCCGTACTGATATGTGCTGATCTGCTCGAACAGCTTGGCGGCGATGCGCTGGGTGGTTTCACCCTGAAGGTAGCCGGGGAACATGCGGTTGACGTCGGTGTTGTCCAGCGACCAGAAGCGCTTGCCGATGTTCATGGAGAAGTGGTTGACGGAGGGCACCACCAGGATTTCCCTGCCGGGGGTGAGTTTTCCCTGCTCCTCCAGCCGGGAGAGCCTGCGCACCAGCTGGGAGGCGACGTACATCTGCTGCACCTCGTTGCCGCGCAGCGCGCCCACGATGCAGGCGGCCTTTTCGCCCTCGCCGAAGCGGAAACCCATGACACGCAGATCGTCCCGGTAGAGGGACTGCAGGCTGAACAGAATCTCGCGCTTCATGCCGGATCCTCCTCTCTGGACAGCACCCGGGCGATCAGCGAGCCCTCGTACACCAGCGGGTACTCCCGCAGGGTAAAGAGGATGCCGTCGCAGGGGGACTTGACCTCCACGCCCTCGCCGGTGAGGGGATTGATGAGGTCGCCGATGACCTGACCCCGGCGCACGTCCTGCCAGTGGGTCACGCGGGGAACGAACATGCCCAGGGTCTCGGCGTTGACGAAGCCCACCTTGCCGTCGGTGGAGACGATGGGCTTGCGCACCTCGGGATCCTCGCCCAGCCAGATTCCCTCACTGTGCAGCAGGTGGAAGATGCCGTCCAGCAGCTGGTCGCCGTAGGCGCGGGTGATGCGCATGCCCACGCCCATCTCCACCACCAGCGTGTGCACGCCC
>SFET01000064.1 GCA_004557125.1 Clostridiales bacterium
GTACACCTTCCGCTGCTGGCTCCTCCAGCTGGGCTTCATCGGCGACGAATTCGAGACCGCCCGCCAGCACCTCACCAAGCACCTGCCCGGCAACAGCGCCTGGCGGCAGGCTTCCTGATACACCACCCGCCTGACGAGGACTCGCGGTGCCGCGCCTCAATTCCCTGAATTGAGCCGTCGGCAGTCTGCCAAAGGCAGACCGACAAGCCTCAGGCTTGTCGCCTTGGCACCGAGTCGAAACGCCGCAAGGCGTCGTGGGAAGCCGCACACAATCTTTCAAATCGGACAGGCCTACAGGCAAGGTTCGATCTGTTGTATATGCGATACGAAATGCATTTGCGCATGGATCATTTTCAAAAATGGATAATGGATGGTATCTGCTAGAAAACAGGTATCGGGGCCGTCTGAAAGCACGGATGATTATTTCAGAAGCTACTTTGCTCGAATGGATCAAGATAATCAAAACAAACCCGGAGTATTACACGAAGAAGAATAGAAAAATGAAAGAGAGAAATAAAGCAGCATGATGCCTCGCCTAATCCGTGATAAATACCTCGCCCATCAGCAGGAATGTTTGGAGCGTTTCAACCAGCTCAAGGCCAACGAGGAGGAGTTGAACCGCATCTTCATCGACATCTACGGCCTGCAGGGTGAGCTGACGCCCGAGGTGGCCGACAGGGACGTCACCGTCTATCGCATCATCGACAATCCCAACGAGGAGGAGCGCAAGATGGCCTATGTGCGCTCCATGCGCGATGAGATCGTTTCGCTGCTTTCCTACATCGTGGGCTGCATGCTGGGCAGGTACAGTCCCTATGTGGACGGCCTGCTCTACGCCGGCGGCGAATGGAATTATGAAGCGATCGTGGAGCGCATCGCCGTTGGCGCAAAGGACTGCGATTTTTACGATTCCTCCCTCGGCCTCTTCCTGCCCGACCGGGACGGCATCGTGCCCGTGACCGACGACGAATACTTCGCCGACGACGTCGTGACCCGCACGGCGGAGTTCGTGAAGAAGGTCTATGGCGCTCAGACGCTGGAGGAGAACCTGAAGTTCATCGCCGATGCGCTGGGCAATAAGGGGGATTCCCCCCGGGAGGTGATCCGCAATTACTATCTGAACGATTTCTATAAGGATCACCTGAAGACCTATCAGAAGCGGCCGATCTACTGGCAGTTTGATTCCGGCAAGCAGAACGGCTTCAAGTGTCTGATGTATCTGCACCGCTACGACCGCGACAGCGTGGCCCGCGTGCGCACGGACTATGTGCATGAACAGCAGGAGCGCCTGCGCACCCAGTTGGACGATGCGCGCAAGACTGCCGAGACGGCCGAGGGCCGCATGCGCGCCAACGCCGTCAAGCGCGCCCAGAAGATGGAAAAGCAGCTCGCCGAGGTGAACCAGTACGAGGAAATCGTGCATCACTACGCGGATATGCGCCTGGAGATCGATCTGGACGACGGCGTGAAGGTGAATTATGCAAAGCTCGCCGATCTGCTGACCAAGATCAAGTAAAGGAACGATGGAAGTGAAAGATACGCTGAACGCGCGCTTCCGCGCACCGCTGAAGGAGCATTACCGGCGGCGAATCATCGTCTGGAAGGACGAGGAGGGCGAGTTTGCCGATGCTGCGGCGGAGCTGGAGCTGGAGAACGCACGGGTACTCGTCATGCAGAAGGATCACATGTTCGAGCTGCGGCGGCAGATCGAGGTGGATTACGCGCAGGAAAACCTTCTGATTTACTGCCCACTGAGCTTTTCGAAGCCGCAGGACAACTGGCTGCTGGACGTATTTCTGTACAGCGAGGAGTTCCGCGCGGATTATTGGTCGCTGCTGTTTCAGGAATTGAACATCGCAGACGCCCCGGACGCGCGGGTATACGCCCGGTCGGTTGCGGATTTCTTCGGAAGCAAGGAGCGGCGGGAGAAGCTGCGCGCGCTTCGGGAGCGCTATGCCAGCGCGGCGGAGCTGGAGATCGGCGTTCTGGGCGTGCTGTGCGGTGCGAGAGAATATGGCTTCGGCGAGATCGTGCGCCGCGTGCTCTGCTGCGACCCGGGGGAGGAAAATCCCTGCCTGAGCGCCATGGCGAAGACTTGCGGCGAGGATGCGTTCTGGCGGCTGTGTGAAAAGAGCTTCGGCTATGCGGGCGCACACGACTGCGACCGGCTGACCTGCCACATACTGACGACGGCCGCGCTGGACGGAACGCAGACGGCTGAGCTGTCGGGCCTGCCCTGCGACGCGGCCCACGCCACGCAGGCCTATGGCTTCTTTGAAAACTGGCTGCGCCGCGACCGGGAAGGGCTGATCGGCATCTGCTACTGGGTGGAGGAGCGCTTCGGCGTGGAGGATTGCCTGCGCCGCATGGATCGGGAGGCGCTGATGCGCATGCGCGTGTTTCCGGCTGCGGACACGATACTGCTGGATGCGGCGCTGAACAGCTTTGCGCAGGGGAGGCTGAATCTGGATGATGCGGAGGAGCTGCTGCGCGCGCGGCGGGATCAGGCGTGGTCGGAGGAGTACGCGGCGTATTATCGGGCGCTGCGCGCGCTGACGGACATGCAGCGCTTTCACATGGCGCACCGGGGCGGCTATCACGCCACGGCGCTGAAGGAGCTGTGGACGGCCTATGCGGACGAGATGTACCGCATGGATCAGTATTACCGGGAATTCTGCGTCGCCTGCGATCAGGCGCTGGAGCTGATGCAGATGGTGCTGGAGGACAGCCTGAAGGCGGCGGCGGAGACTGCAGACCGGATGTACAAAAACAGCTATCTGGGCGAGCTGAACGCGCTCTGGACGCGGCTGGTTTCCGAGCAGGGGCTGGACGCGCTCACCGGCGTGGCGCGGCAGGCGGATTTCTACCGGGATCGGGTTGCGCCCGCTGAGAACCGCGTCTATGTCATCATCTCGGACGGCCTGCGCTACGAGGTGGCAAAGACGCTGGAGGAGCGCCTGAGCGGCAGCCTGCGGGGGAACACCAGCTGCGGAACAATGGCTGGGCGCGCTGCCGGGGATCACGCCCGTGGGCATGGCGGCGCTGCTGCCCCACGAGCGGCTCACAATGGAGGATGATCTGAAGATACGCTGCGATGGCATGGCCACGGATGCGTCCAACCGGGAGCGCGTGCTTCAGCGCGCCTGCCTGGAGAGCATCGCGGTGGATTCCGCAGGCTTCCGGCGGTGCAGTCGGGAGCAGCGCGCGGAGCTTGTGCGCGGAAAGAAGGTCGTCTACATCTATCATGATACAATCGACCGCGTCGGCGAAAGCGGTGGAGATGTGGCGCAGGCCTGCGAAGCAGCCGTGCGGGAGCTGACGCAGCTGATGAATCTGCTGGTGAACGAGCGCAAGGCCAGCAGCGTGCTGATCACCTCGGATCACGGCTTCCTCTATTCGCGCATGGCGCTGGACGCATATGACAAGGCGGATCGGGAGCTGATTTCGGGCGAGATTCTGGAGTACAAGCGCCGCTATGCAATTGTGCGGGGGCTGAAGATGGACGAACGCCTGATCGCCCACGAAATGACGGAGCTTGGCCGGAGCGATCTCACGGCGGTGTTTCCCCGCGGCTGCATGCGCTTCCGGCTTCAGGGCGGCGATGAGAAGTATTTTCACGGCGGTCTGTCGCTTCAGGAATGGATGATCCCCGTGCTCTGCTATCAGAACAAAAAGGCGGGGCAAAAGGGCTTCCGGGCCATTTCCAGGGTGGAGGTGGCGCTGCTTGGCGAAAGCAGGACAATCAGCAACAATATCTTCACGCTGAGCTTCTATCAGAAGGAGCCCTGCACGGACAGGACGCAGCCGCGCACCCTTCTGGCCCACTTCGAGGATGCGAACGGCAGGGCGATCAGCGACGCGCACAGACTCGTCTTTGACAGCGCCGATGCGGACAACAGCGCCCGCGTCACGCGCGTGCGGTTCCGCCTGCTGGGGAACGGCTACGACCGGAGGCAGGAATACGATCTGGTGCTTCGGGATGAGGATGAGAAGTGCGAACTGGAGCGCATTCCCTTCCGGATCGATATTGTGTTTGAAAACGACTTCGGATTCTAGGCGGTGACTGGGAATGAAAGCGCATAAAAACGGGTCGTGTACAAGTGCGGGAAGTCGTTTGTCACCAAAACCTATTATTCGAGAAAAGACAATACGGCGGACCGCGACCGGACAGCCGAATATGCCCTGAGGGCGATCGGCCGTGCCGTCGCCCGGGGCGTTCTGAGGGGCGCAGAGAAGCGTGCGCGCCCGAAGCCCGAAGGCGAGGAGCATGTGGAAATGCCGCCGGCGAGAATCGAAGAGAACAGGCGAGGATTTGAATATACTGGAGGAGGAAACATGGACGCACTGGATCGGAAAATTGTGGATGTATTCCCCGGGAAGATCGTCCGGAAGGATCTGACGGCGATGCTCAAGCGCGGCGCAAACGTGCCGACCTTTGTGCTGGAGTATCTGCTGGGCATGTACTGCGCGACGGACGACGAAGCGGCGATTGCCGATGGCGTCGCCAAGATTCGCAGGATCCTTGCGGAGAATTACGTGCGCCCGGAGGAGAGCGAGAAGATCAAATCCATGATCCGTGAGCGGGGCGAGTATACGATCATCGACAAGGTGTCCGCCCATCTGGATGAATACAAGGATTTCTATGTCGCGCGTTTTGCGAATCTGGAGATTGAGCCGTTCGTGATTCAGAGCGAATACGCGGTTCAGTACAGCAAGATACTCATGGGCGGCATATGGTGCATCGCGCGCATATCCTATACCTATATCGAAGAGGCCTTCGCGGACGAAAAGCGCAGGAAGAAGAAGCGCGGCCCGGAGGATTCGCCCTTCCGCATCACCAGTCTGAAGCCCATCCAGCTGCCGAATCTTAATCTGGATGAAATCATCTCCTGCCGGGAAGCGTTCACAACCGAGGAATGGATGAACATGCTGCTGCGCAGCGAGGGCATGGAGCCGGATGCGATGGATGAAAAGGAAAAACTGCATTTCATTGAACGCATGGTTCCGCTGGTGGAACACAACTACAACCTGTGCGAGCTTGGCCCGCGCGGAACGGGCAAGAGCCATCTGTACAAGGAGATTTCCCCCTATTCGATTCTGATGAGCGGCGGACAGACCACCACGGCCAATCTGTTCTATTCCCTGTCGGCGCACCGGGTCGGCCTGGTGGGACACTGGGACTGCATCGCCTTTGACGAGGTCGCGGGCATGCATTTCCGGGATCAGGACGCCATTCAGATCATGAAGGACTACATGGCGTCGGGCTCATTTGCCCGTGGGCGGGACATGATCAACGCGGACGCATCCATGGTGTTCGTGGGAAATATCAATGACAGCGTGCAGAATCTGCTCAAGGTGACCCATCTGTTCAGCCCGTTTCCGCCGGAGTTCAACAACGACAGCGCGTTTTTTGATCGCATGCACTACTATCTCCCGGGCTGGGAAATTCCCAAGATGCGCTCCGAATTGCTGACGGAACGCTATGGCCTGATTACGGACTGCCTGGCAGAGTTTACGCGCGGCATGCGCAGGATGGACTTTACGCACGTCCTTGACGAATACTTCCAGCTGAACGGAAAGTTCAACAAGCGCGATGAAATCGCCGTCCGGAAGACCATGTCCGGATTGATCAAGCTGCTCTTCCCGGATCAGAAGATCACACGCGAAGAGACGCGGTGGTTGCTGGAGTATGCCATTGAGGGTCGCCGCCGCGTAAAGGAGCAGCTCAAGATCATGGCGGGCGTTGAATTTGCAGATGTGGATCTGGGATATGTGGATGAAGATGGAAATGAAAGCATCGTGCAGATGCCGGAACAGACCAGCGAAACGCTGATTCCCGTACAAAAGCTGCCGGCCGGACATGTTTACGCCATCGGCGCAAATCAGGATGACGGAGAATTTGCGGTGTACAGGCTGGAAAATAAGGTTGTGCGCGGAAACGGGAAGTTCGAAATGCAGGGCGTTGGCAGTAATCGCCCGCTGCGGGAAAGCATGAACGCCGCGTGGTACTATTTCCAGAACAATGCAAAGCGCGTGGTTCCGGGCGTGTCGCTGGCAGGAAACGACTACCTGCTGTATTACGATGATGTTCAGGGCAAGTATCCCAGCTCCGAGATTTCTATCGCTGAGTGGGTTGGTCTTTGCAGCGCATTGATGGACAGGCCTGTGCTGGAGTCCCTGGCCATCGTGGGTGAAATCAAGCTGTCGGGATCCATGGGCGAAGTGAAGGGACTGGAGAATATCGTGCGCGTTACCAAAAATGCAGGCGCCCGCCGACTGCTTCTTCCCATGCAGAGCATGCAGGACATGATGCTGGTTCCCAGTGAGCTGTTGACGGCAATCCAGCCAATGTTCTATGTGGATCCGGTTGACGCGGTGAAAAAAGCGCTGGATATCTTCTGAGGTGATTGAATATGTTGTATGCTTGCCGGAACTGCGGTCGAAGTTTTGAATGTGGAGAGGCGATCTCCTTTTGTCCGTTCTGTGGAGCGGCATATGACCGGGTGCAGAAGCAGAACACAATGCGCGTGGTCATCGGCTCCGACAGCGAACGCACAATACAGGAAAAGTACTGGCGCATGGTGCGGGATGATCTGAAA
>SFET01000024.1 GCA_004557125.1 Clostridiales bacterium
TCAAAAGCGCGATGGCCGAGATGCCCGGCTTGGACATCGGCAGCATGATCCGCGCCAGCACCTGCGCCTCGTTGGCGTTGTCCAGCCGCGCGGCCTCGATCAGCTCGTCCGGCACCTGCATGAAGTACTGGCGCATGAGGAACGTGCCCGTCACGGTGATCAGGCCCGGCAGGATCAGCGTAAGATGCGTGCCGGAGATGCCGATTTCATTGAAGAGAATGAACTTGGGGATCAGCGTCACCTGAGACGGGATCATCATCGTCGCCAGATAGAGGAAGAAGATGCCCGTCGCGCCGCGGAATTTGATCTTGGCAAAGGCATAGCCCGCCAGCGTGCTGGTGAGCACGGAGCCTGACAGATTGATGAAGGCAATCTTCAGGCTGTTGAAATACGCCAGACCAAAGTGATAGTCGCGCGCCGCCACGCCGCCCACGTTCCAGACCTTCATGTAGTTCTGGGGATACCAGTAATCCGGGATCCAGTCGATCGGCAGCTTCATGACGTCCAGCGGACGCTTCATGCTCGCGGAGATCATCCAGAGGAAGGGAACGATCATCGTCAGGGCAAACGCGCCGATGAGGACCGTCCAGATCACCCGGACGAGCACCTGCTTTTCCCGATAGTGGCCGCCCGATCTGCGCGCGGCGGATGCAGCCGTTGCTTTCATCGCTTCTTCCCTCCTCAATAGCTGACCCACTTTTTCTGTCCCCGCCACTGCACCAGCGTGATCAGGAACAGAATGATGAACAGAATCCACGACATGCTGGCCGCATAGCCCATCCGATAGAAGGTGAAGGCCGTCGTGTAGATGTAATAGACCAGCACATGCGTCGCCGTGCCGGGGCCGCCGCGCGTCATGATCTGGATCGGCGCAAACACCTGGAACGAGGAGATGAACGTCGTAATGACCAAGAAGAACGTCGTCGGCGAAAGGAAGGGAATGGTGATTTTGAAGAACTTGGTCAGCTCCCCCGCGCCGTCGATATCCGCCGCCTCGTAGATGTCCCTGGGCAGCGCCGTGATCGACGAGGTGTAGATCATCATCGCGTAGCCCACGCCCGACCAGACCGTCATCAGCATGATCGCCGGCAGCGCCCAGTGATGATCGCCCAGCCACTGCGGCGGATTCTCCACGCCCAGCATCTTGACCATCTGGGTAAACGGCCCCCACGGAGAATACATCATCACCCACACGATGGCCACCGCCACCACATTGGAGATGTAGGGCATGAACATCGCCAGCCGGATCGGCAGCTTGGCGTAGCAGAACTTGTCAATCACAACGGCCAGCACCAGCGCGAGGAAAATCGTCACAGGCACCACGCCGACAGCGAAGACGATGGTATTGACCAGCGAATCGACGAACCATTTGTCCGCCCACATTTCCACATAATTGGCGCCGCCGTTGAAGGTCCAGTTGCCAAAGCCCTGCGTATAGTCCCAGTCGGTAAAGCTGATGATCAGCGATATGATCATCGGCACCAGCGTAAACAGGGTAAAGCCCAGCACATTGGGCGCGATAAAGGCGTAGCCGGTCAGATCCGTCTTGAGCTGTCGGCTGATTCCCCTTTTCCCTGATGAAATCGTCCGCTGCATAGCGTCACCCATCCTTCTTCAAAAAAGCGGAGAGGAGTTTCCTCCTCCCCGCCAGGAAATACCCGATTGCAGATTACTTGGCCAGCAGCGCCTCGGCGCGCGCCTGCGCGTCGTCCATGCCCTGCTGCACCGTCTTGACGCCGGTGTAGATGTTCTCCAGCTCCTCGGTGAGCACCTTGTTGATCTCCGGCAGCTTGGTGGTGATGCTGGGCACCGCGTGGTTGCTCGCGGGCACGATCAGCACGTTCTTGGCCGTTTCAGCATCGAGCAGATCCTCGGCGCCCTTGAGGAAGTACTCCGTCACCTCGGCGGAATCATAGGTATTCGCGGAGGGAACGCGTCCGCCAGAGGTCAGCGGCAGCATGCCTTCGGTCGCGTACCACTTCATGAACTCCCACGCAGCGTCGATGTGCTTGGACTTCGGATTGATGCACAGGTGATCGCCGTAGCCGCCCTGGGTGTAGGTGCGCACGCCGTCGATCGTCGGATAGGGCGCAAAGGCCGTCTTGAAGTCGTGCGGATAGTTGTCGCGGTCCTTGATGCTGCGCACCATCCACGGGCCGATGGTCATCGCGGACTTGCCGGTGATGAACATGCCCTCCTGGGAGAGCTTCTGCGTCACGCTGTCGGTGTGCGTCGGCGCGGTATGATCCACGTTCATCATGTTGTTGACCAGCTCAATCGCCGCCACGTTGACCGGGTCGTTGACGTTCGCCGTGCCGTCCGAATGGTAGAGCGGGTCGCCGCCGAGCGTCTGCACGGAGAAGTAGTTGAACGGGTAGAGCAGGTCCTGCTGGGAGTTGAAGAACATGCCGTAGACCTTGCTGTCGCCCTCGCCGTGGGTCAGCTTCTTTGCGATCTCGCGGAACTCCTCAAAGCTCCACTCGGTCGGCACCTCGATGCCGGCCGCATCAAACATATCCTTGTTGATGACGATGCCGTACTGGTCCATCTTGGTGGGCAGCGAGTAGGGCTTGCCGTCAATGTAGTACGACAGCGCCATCTTGCCGAAGATGCCCTCGATGTCAAAGCCGTCGCGCTCGACCAGCTCGGTCAGGTCCAGCGCCATGTTGCCGCTGGCGCGCTTTTGCAGCACAGCCGGGGTATAGGTCATGTACAGGTCGACGTCGTTGCCCGCAAGCAGGCTGGTCTCCAGCTTCAGGTTGCCGGTGTCGTCGTTGACGAAGCGCTCATACTCCGCCTGGATGCCCTTATCCTTGAACGCCTCGTTGAACAGATCGATGCTCGCCTGAGGGCCTGCCTCTGCCGGCACGCCGCCCCATACGCGCAGGGTGATCACATCGTCCGCCAGCGCTGTCGCCGCAGTCACCAGCAGCGCAATCGCCATGAGCATGCTCAACCACTTTTTCATTCTGTTTCCCTCCTGTTTCTTTCCCGGCGGTGCTTCTCCCGCCTGATTCTGTCTATATTATAAAGATGCGCAGGTCGTCAAACAATGAACGATCCTGCGCTTTTTCTTTGCAATGCTGTTGAATGGATGTGCCTGTCGCGGACGCAGCGGCCTTCAGACTATCCGATTTCCGCTTTTCCCTTCACGATTCTGCTTTTTTGCCTCATCCCGGACCTGCATCGGCGTCTTGCCCGTCAGCTTCTTGAAGAGGATGCTGAAGTAATTCGCATTGTCGATCCCCACGCTTGCCGCGATTTCGTTGACCCGCATGTCCGACTGGCACAGCAGCTGCCGCGCGCGCTCGATGCGCTCCCGGTTGTACCAATCCACAAAGCTCATGCCCATCTCCCGCTTGAAAATATGGGCGAAATAGCTCTCGCTCAGCCGGGCGAGCTGTGCCGCGCCGCTCACGCTGAGCTCCTGCGCGGGATGCTCCCGCACATAGCGTACGATCATTTGAATCTCCGGCCTGAGTGATCGCGCCTCCTTCTCGCCCGTGCACTGGGCGACGGCCTTGGCAAAGCCCTCCCGCACGGTGCTCAGCCTGTCCGAGCGCTGGATCAGATTGGCCAGCGTGTAGCCATTTTCATCCGTCCATGCGGCTACCGTCGGATAGACGCGCTTGATGGCAAAGAGCATGTCCAGCAGGTTCACCCGCAGCTTATGCAGCGGATATCCGCGGCGCTTGCTCATCTGGGAGAACGCCGCCTCGCACGCAGCCGACAGATGCTCTCCATTGTGCCCGGCAAGCGCCGCATCCAGCGCGCTCATATCGATGGGCGGCGTCACGGAGTCTGGCTGCGCAACGGGATGATAGCCATGAATTCTGCCATGGTCGAGCAGATAACGATAGGAAAGTGTCTCCTCGTTCTGCAGGTGCGCCTGCGGCAGTGCCCGCAGGTTCGGATGGCTTTCGCTGATGACGGCCGTCACCGACTGATTGAGGTATCGCTTGACATATTCCTCCGCCCTGGCGTAAGCGCTTTGCAGGCTGCTGAGTGCTTCCACACTTCCCTGCTGCCAGATCATCAGCGCGCGATCCGCCTGAAACGGGCACACGACAGCCTGCTCGGCAAACACCTCTTCGCAAATGCTCTCAATTTCCACAATAGCGCTCTGCGACAGGCGCTGATGGGCATTCCCCCTGCGCAGCTCATAATCATCAATGGCCACCGTAATCAGCCGGAAGGGCCGCTCCCAGCGCACAGCGGGAAACATCCGGGCAAAGCTTTCACGCGCCTCCTCCGGCGGGATTTCTCCTGCAATCGCCCTGCGCACCGCGCTGGCCCGCATGGCGCGCCTGCCGCTTTGCCCGACCGGCACCGGCTCAGGCGTCTCCCATTTGATCTCTGACAGGATTTTCCGAAGCTGCTCCGGCGTGACATCCAGCTTGAAGACGTAGTCCAGCGCGCCGCAGCGCATGGCCTGCCGGACGTTTTCAAAGTCGTTGTAGCCACTCAGCACGATGAACTTCACGGACGGGTAATCGCGCATGCAGGCATTCATCAGCTCAAAGCCGTCCATACGATCCATCTTCAGGTCGGTGAACACGAGATCCGGCTTGAGCACCCGGATTTTTTCAAGCGCCTCCTCGCCGTTCTCCGCGTCACCCACCACGGTAAAGCCGCAGCTCTCCCAATCCAGAATCGAGCGGAAGCCCATGCGCACCAGCAGCTCATCGTCCACGATCAGCACTCTTTTCATGGTCTTCCTCCTCAATCGATGTGATCACGGGGAGCACATAGTGCACCACCGTGCCGATCCCCGGATGGGATGTGATCTCCAGCGTATAGCCCGCGCCGAACGTGATCTCGATCAGCTCCTTGACATGGGAGAAGCCGATGCCCGTCATCTTGTCCTTTCTGCGCTGTCCGCTGTTGAGCGTCTCCAGCGTTTGGGGCGAGACGCCCTCTCCGTTGTCCTCCACAAACAGGTGAAGGACGTCGTCCTCCGTGTAGCCATAGAGGCGGATCAGGCATTCGCGCCCCGCACGCATGTTTTCACCAAAGGCGTGAATGACCGCGTTTTCCACAATGGGCTGCAGGGCAAAGCGCAGCATATACAGCGCCGTCACCCCGGGCTCGAAGTCCTCCTCCATGTGGATTCGCTGACCAAAGCGCATGTTCTGTATCTCCAGATATCCGCGGACATGCGCGATCTCATCGCTGATTCTGCTGAGCTCCTCCTCGTGCCCAACGCTGTATTTCAGCACCGCGGCAAGGGCATCGATGCCCCTGGTAATCGCATCCGCGTGCTGCATGATCGACATGTAGCGAATGGTGTTGAGCGCATTGAACAGAAAATGCGGGTTAAGCTGGGAGCGCAGGGATTCGTAGCGGTAGCGCTCCTTCACGCGGTACTCCTTGTCCAGATTGGCAAACAGCTCCTGAATGTTTGTCGTCAGCCGCTTGAAGGAGCGGTTCAGGTGGCCGATTTCGTCCTGCCTCGTCATATCCAGCCCTTCCAGCGAATCCCCCAGCCGATAGTGCCCCATGACATGCGCAAGCTGACGGACGGGCTTGACGAGCATCCGCACAATGACGCCCACAATCAGCAGCGTAATCAACAATACGGCGGCAAGGATGAGGCTCATCCGCCTGGAGAACTGCGTCATCCGCTGGACCACGGCCTCAAAATCCGTGAAATGGGCGATGCGCAGCTTCTCTTCGCCCAGCGTCCACGGCGCATCCAGCGTATAGTAGTTCACCAGCCGGATGCCGTCCGCCGTATTCACCCGGAAGCTGCCTGAATCTCCCTCCCGCATCAGAGGAAGTGCACAGGACAGCTCATCCTCAGCAACCATTGGCACGTACTGGAGAATGGGCGTGTCGCCGTCGCCAAACACATATACACTGTCGCGCTCCCCGTAGCAGTAGCCCCTGAGCACCTGGCTCAGATGGCTTTGCGGCATACTGACAATCAGCACGCCGAGCGCCTCGTCATCCAGCGAGCCTTCAAATACCGCGCGCGCCACGGAGATATATTTTTCCTCTTTATCGATCAAAAAGGTCGGAGAAAACAGGTTCCAAACCAGGTGTCCTTTGCCGTTTTCAGCCTCGATCACCCAGCTTTCCTGCCTGAGATAGCTGTAATCCTGAAAATTTCTGTCCCAGTTGGTATAGCAGCGTCCCTCCCGGTCGAAGAGCGTCATCAGCATTTCGCCGTTCGTGTACAGATTGTTCACCTGTGCATAGTTGACGCATTCGTCAAACAGCTTGTTGACCGAATAGTACGAGTTGTCGGAATTGCTCAGGCCCTCCAGCAGGGCACTGTTCGTCACAATAGCGCTGGAAATCCCCGCGATATTGCGAAAGCTGTCATAGACGGCCTCCTCGGACTTGGAAATACTGCTGATAATCTGTTCACTGAGCTGCTCCTGAATATACGTCTCGTATTGAATGCGAATCCAGCCAAACATGAGAAACAGGGGAATGACCAGACACAGCAGCAGCGCCAGATAGGTCCGAAGCGAGATGTGTCCAATTCGGTTGAAGAAACGCTTCATTCTCCTTTTCTCCCTTCTCCGGCTCCAAATCACAGATCATTGCTCATTTCCCGCCGCCAATCCCGCAAATCGCACCGACAACAGAAGCAGGGAAGCTCACCGCAAAAAAAGAAAAATCTGCATCATCGTCGGCCTTTCTCCATTTTGTTCTGTCCATGCAGCAGCGCTGTCCTTTGACTGAATGCACGCCGTCGATCTCTGAGCCCGCTGATCGACAGGCGCTCTGCTCCTCATCTGTCAGCGTTTGACGTCCAAACGCCTGATTTTTCGCACGATTTTTTCCATTTTCTGGTCGCTGTAGGCAAAGAACGCCTGCATACAGTCACACCATCGGTTCAGGCCATCCTGATTCCGCTCCCTCTTGCATCCGTTGCGGCACAACGTATACCAGCGGCATGCCGTGCATTTCTCCGGTACAGGAAGGGATTCTTCCACGAATGCCCTCGCCCGGTCGGATTTCAGCATTCTTCGAAGGGAATCGCTCTGAATGTTGCCCAACCGCCACGTATCCAGCGCATAGAAATCGCAGGGAAATACGCTTCCATCCCCTTCTATGAGAATCTGCGTCGTACAATGGCCTGTCATGCTGCAGTTTTCCGGCGGCATGCCCAGCAAAATACCGATGTAGTTGTCAAAATTCCGGACGCTCACCGGCTTTCCCTGCATATGCCGTTCAAAATACAGATCAAATGTCGTTTTCAGAAACTCCAGATACAGCTCCTGCGTCAGCGAGTGCTCTTGCGCCTGCCCATCCAGCTCCTCCAGGCATGCAATGAACTGGATATATCCATACGGTGCGAGTGCTTCAAAGACCGCTTTGGGCTGCCGGGCCACATGCGCATTGACGACGCACAGAACATTGAATTCAACGCCGCAGCTTTGCATGCGCTCGATCGCCGTGCGGATACGCCGATAGGTCGGCTGACCCGATGCATCTACGCGGGACGCATCGTGCGTCTCCTGCGTGCCATCCAGGGAGATGCCCAACAGGAAGTGCTCCCTGGCAAAGAAGCGCAGCATATCCTCCGGCAGGTCATAGCCGTTGCTCTGCACGGCATTGTGGATACGCAGTCCCCGCTGGTTGTACTTCCTCTCGAATCTGACCAGCGCTTCAAAAAAGGGCAGGCCAATCAGCGTCGGTTCGCCGCCCTGAAATACAAAAGAAACCGATTCATCTGCGCACGCAATGACCCTGCGCACGACCGTCTCCAGCAGGGCGGTGTCCATGCGCGGATAGAGCTTCACCTCACGGTGACGCATTTCATCTGCATAGAAGCAGTAGCTGCATCGCATATTGCATGCACCTGATACTGGCTTGATCATAACAGACAGCGGCGGCATCTCGTATACTCCATTTCCTGTTCACAATTCTTTGATATACGTTTCCATAATTTTCGTTTCATTATAGCATATCTCCCGCTTAGCGTCTATACACATCCGCCGGCATCTCCGTCTTCGTATAAGCCCTCGGCGCGGCGAGACATCCTGTTGCAGTTCTTTTTCTTGTTCTACAACAGGATGTCTCTTATCTCATTGTCTGTTTTGCGGGGTACTGCCCAAACGAAGCGTTGCTCGTATGTTACTTGCCGGCAGCCTGGAAGCGATCAAGGATACCCTGCTTGACCTGCACGTACTCATCAATGCCCAGCGCATTGAGCTGCTTGATGTACGCATCCCATTCTTCCTCAACGCCGCCCGAGGTCATCCAGCGGGCTTCGGTGGTACGGACATAATCCATGATATCCTTGCCGCGGCTGGTCAGGTACTTGCTGTCCTCATCAATGACGTATTGATAGAGCGCGTGCTGAGTGAGATAGGGCTTGAGCACTTCCTGCATATACACCCAGCGGCCGGCATCCTCGTCCATGATCTGGATATCCGTATTCCACTGATCAGCGGAAATGGAGCAGGGAACGTGAACCGGGCAGTTGGCGTAACGGAATTCGGAGTAGCTCTGGCCTTCCGGCGTCGGAACGTAAACCAGCATGCCGTTTTCGTCATACTCCAGATTGGTGCCGATGCTGCCAAGGAACAGCTGAATGGAGTTGGTCTTTTCAAAATGCGCGTCGAGCCAACGCATGATAGCTTCTTCCTTGCCCTTGGCCTTGTAGGTCATGACAAACTGCGTGCCGCCCATGTTGTTGGGGTTCTCGGTCTGCATCCAGATGCGGTCGCCGCGCGGGCCTGCCATGGGCTCCATCTGCACATAATCGTCAAGGCGGTCAGCCGGAACGACGATGTTGGCGTCAAAGGCGATGAAGCAGCCAACGGTCACTTCCTCGCTGTGGAGCTTGGAATTGAGCAGCTTGCTGTCCTGCGTGGCGTAATCCTCAGCGCTGAAGAGGCCCTCGGTGAACATGCGGTTGAAGTACGCGATGGCTTCCTTATAGTTTTCCGTACGCGGCACGAAGACGACTTCATCGCCTACGACGGTGATGCCGTCGCATTTGAGGCCGTAGTCCAGGTTGTAGCCATAGCCGAACATGCCGAACAGGTTGCCAAAGCTGTAGCTGAGCTCCATGTTGCTGAAGGCAAAGGGCAATTCATCCGCCTGACCGTTGCCGTTGGGATCCTGCTCCTTGAAGGCCTTCAGAACCTGATAGAAGGATTCATAGTCGGTCGGCACCTCCAGGCCGAGCTTGTCCAGCCAGGGCTTGTAGATGTACATCTGGCCGGCCAGCGTGTTGGCTTCGCGCTCAGCTGCGCGGGAGATGGAATAGATCTTTCCGTCAGCCGGGTTGGTGCACAGCGCCTTGAAGGTGGGATTGGCCTCCATCACCGCCTTCAGGTTCGGGCAGTACTGATCGATCAGATCCGTCATATCCAGGAACATGCCCTGCGGGCCGTACTTGGCGACGTCGGTGGCATTGACTGCGTTCATGTAAAAGACGTCGGGCAGATCACCGCTGTTGATGATCAGGTTCTTCTTTTCAGACCAGGTGGCGTTGGAATAGATCTGCCAATCGATATCCACATTGGCTTCTTCTTCCAGCTTCTGCATGATCTCCATGTTGTTTGGATCACCATGCCAGTCGTTCTTGAGGAAGGTGACGCTGAAGGAAACCGGTTCATCCGCCGAAGCGCTCAGGGATATGCCGAGAATCATCAACAGCACCAGTACCAGGGACAGAGACTTTTTCATTTGGATTCCTCCTTTTCTATTTCTGATAAGGCCTTATTCTCAGCCTTTAACAGCACCAAGCATCACGCCGCTGACAAAGTGTTTTTGAATGAAGGGATAGAGACAGAGCATCGGAATGCTGGCAATGACAACCGCGCCGTATTTGATGAGCTCGGTTGCTTTCTGCTGCTCGGCGACAGCCGTGGCATCGTCCAGCAGCGCCATGGCCTGACTTTGCACCAGGATGTTTCTGAGCACCAGCTGCAGGGGGAATTTCGATTCCGTATTCATGTACATCAGGGCGTCCATAAAGCCGTTCCACATTTTGGTGGTGTAGAAGAGCACCATGACAGCGATGATGGACTTGGACAGCGGAAGAACGATTGAGATAAAGAATTGCGTATAGGAGCAGCCGTCCAGCAGCGCCGCTTCATGCAGCTCGTTGGGGATGGAATTGATGTAGAAGGAACGGGCAACAACGAGGTTGTAGGTCACAATCGCCGTTGGGAAAATCAGACTGAACATGCTGTCCAGAAGCCCGAGCTGCTTCACCACCAGGTAGGTTGGAATCGTTCCGCCGTAGAAGTACATGGTGAACACGAAGAGCTTGGTGATGATGCCGACGCCCGGCAGCTCACGCCGGGAAAGCGCAAAGGCAGTCGGAATCGTGAGCAGGAGGCTGATGGAAACGCCGAGCACCGAGTACAGGATGGAGTTGCCATAGCTGCGGAAAATCGTATCGTTGGAGAAAATGCGCTCGTATCCCAGCGAAGTGAAGTCCTTGAACCAGAAAATGACTTCGCCCCGCATGACCGCGTTGGGATCGCTGACAGAGGCAATGCACATGAAGAAAATGGGATAGGCGACAATCAGAGAGAACAGCAGCAGGAGCCCATAGGTAATCAGCATAAAGATGCGGTCCGTGGTGGATTGACGGATTTTCATGACGGCCACTCCTTTCTTCATTACCAGAGGCTTGTGCCGGTTGTGCGTTTGGCGGTGATGTTAAAGAAGAGCAAGAGCATGAAATTCACGCCGGATTCCATCAGACCGACCGCCGTGGCATAGCTGAAATCACCCTCGAGCAGGCCGCGCTTGTAGGAGAAGGTGGACAGCACCTCGGACACGGTTTGGTTCAGAGAGTTCTGCATCAGATAGATCTTGTCAAAGCCTACCGTAAACAGGCGGCCGACCTGCAGAAGGAACATGGTGATGATCGTAGGCATGATGGAAGGCAGATCGATATAGCGAATCCGCTGGAGGCGGTTGGCGCCGTCAATCAGTGCGGATTCGTGCAGCTCAGGGCTGACTGCGGCCAGCGCGGCCAGGTAAACGACGGCATTCCATCCGGAATTCTGCCACACCTCGCTGCCCACGAACATGGCCAGGAATGTATCGGTCCGTCCCATGAAGAAGATCGGCTCGCCGCCGAGGTTCCTGATGATGGCATTGACGACGCCGGAGCTCGGGGAGAAGATCGTGTACATCATGCCCACCAGCACGACGCTGGAGATGAAGTAGGGCGCGTAGGTGATCATCTGCGTAGTCTTCTTAAAGGGCGTGCACTGAACCTGCTGCAGCAGAAGCGCCAGGAGAATGGGCGCCGGGAACCCGATGCACAGCGAGGTCAGATTGATTCTGAGCGTGTTGCCCAGCACCATCCTCCAGTGCGGTGAAGTAAAGAAGCGCCTGAAATTCTCCAGTCCGACAAAGGGGCTGGCATCAAATCCCAGAAACGGAGAATAATCCAGGAAGGCCATCTTCAGGCCGTAAATCGGCCAGAATTTAAACAGAATATAGAACACGAATGCCGGCAGCAGGAATAGATACAGTTCCCATGTCCTTCTCACCCGTTTCGTGAGAGAAGGTCGTAAAGAGCTCCTTTTCATGTGCGTTCCTCCTCCAGCAGAATACCGGGTCCGTAGGGCATGTGCGCGATCATGATATAGGGGTTAATGTACGTGTCCTGCGTTTGGCGTGCAAAACGCCACAGCTCGCGCACCATTTGCCGGATGACATCCCTGTATCGACTGTCAGAAGCCAGATTATGCAGCTCGCCGGGATCATTTTTCAGATCGTACAGCTCGTCATAGCCGAATCCGTTGAATACATACTTCCAATTCTCGTTGAAAACGGAGCGCTGAATGCCGTAGAGCTCGTTGCCGTTGCTCTGCGTGAAACGGTATTCCCGCCTTGCGGGAAGCTGACCGCCCAGAACGTAGGGAACAAGGCTCACGCCTGTCATCGGCCGGTCAACCTGTATGCCGGCAAGCTCCAAGATGGTGGGGGCGGCGTCTGCAAGCAGAGCGGGTACGTCGCTGACCTCGTTGTGCTTGCCGCCCGGGATGCGCAGCAGGAAGGGAATCCGATAGGCCTCCATGAAGCAGGGCAGGCCTTTGGTCCATAAACCGTGGGCGCCGACATAATCGCCGTGATCGGAGGTGTAGAGAATGATGCTGTCCTCGTAGAGGCCGGCCTTTTTGAGAGCGGAAATCATGCGGCCAAACAGATAGTCCTCATACGTACAGAACGCCAGAAAATGCCGGACCGCTTCCCTGTGCTCCTGATCCGTCAGCTGCGCAAAACGGTCGCGTGTTTTGCGGTACAGCTCAGGCTTGTCCATCATGTCGTCATGGTAGTTGTCGGGCAGCTCGATCTCCGCAATGTCATACATGTCGAGAAAGCGCTGCGGCACAAAATAGGGATCATGTGGGCCAAGCGGGCCGACATAATAGCACCAGGGGTCCTCAACGCCGGGAAGAACCTCCCCGATATGCTTTTCCGCGGCACGGACAACCTGTTCATCGTCAAAAGGCGTTTCGCTGGTTCCGTATAGAGCATAGCGCGGATAGCCGGGACGAACGATTTCGCCTTCGCCGCGGGGCGTGTCCTCTGTGCAGAGGGGGCGCTCATAGTACGCCCACTCGCTGCAGTCCGGGATGCGCGCTTCGGCGGCAGACTGGATGCCGGTATAGGTCTGCTTGTGATAGACGGTTTCAAAGCCGCGGGATTCAGGGCCTTCCTCATTGGAGAGATGCCATTTCCCGGAGAAGAACAGGCGGTAACCCGCATCCCTGAGGTCCTCGCTGAACAGGCGGACATTGGCCGCCAAACCGCGGGACAGCGTGTTGCCGACCATGACATTGTTCCATACGCCGTGCTGAGACGGATACAGCCCGGAGAAAAAAGTCGCTCTGGACGGGCAGCAGTGCGGCGAGGGGCAGGTCATATTGGTAAAGGCAACGGCCTCCTGCATAAACATATCCAAATTGGGGGTAAGACACTTATGGAAAGGCGGAGCCATATCAACACGCTGGTGATCCGTCATGAAGATGAAGATATTCTTCTTTTTGTGCATTTCGTTGGGCAAAGCATCCACTCTCCCTTTCATAATATCCATACAGAATTCCTGTTTTGAAACGCAAGCCGAATCTCTTATCTAGAATATATATAATTCGGATTGCAATTTCCATTGCAGTAGTGGTAAAATACATGTAAGATTTGGTATTTATGTGGAAGGTGATCGCGTGGATACGGTTGACATGCTGCTGAAAGGGCATCCCCATACGATAGAATGCTTTCGCTTTGCGACAACGGATGCTGCCCAAAGCCAGATCAGTGCAGGCATCAAATACAAGACAGAGGCAAATAATCGTGAGCGGGTGCGGTTCACGTATTACAGCGGCGTGCTGGTCCTGAAGGGGCATGGAGCATACACGACTGCGGAAGGGACAACCTATCGCCTCGGTCCCGGTGATTTTTTCCAACGGCTTCCCATGCAGGTGCACAGCACGATGGTCGATCCGCACGAGCAATGGGTGGAGCTGTTTCTGGATCTGCCTGCCGCGCTGTTTTCGGCGTTGGCACTATGCAATGTGACGGACAACTGCAGGCATGTCCTGCATCCGGGGATTGATATCGATTGGGTGAAGCGCGGGATCATGCTGATCGATGAGCTGGAAACCTGCGAACCGCTCCGGCTCCCGTCCATTCAGGCGCGCATTGTGATCCTGCTGGAGCAGCTGCTTTCCATGGACCGCATATGCAGCGTGACAGATCAGGAAAAGAGGCTGGAAACCGCACGGGATTTGCTCTCAGGAACGGGTCAGTTTCAGAGCGCGGAGGCGGTTGCCGAATACATCAACATGGGCTATGAGAACTTTCGCAAGCTGTTTAAGCAGCGCTACGGCATTTCGCCCAATAAATACCGCATCTCACAGAGAATCTTCCGGGCCCAGGATTTGCTCCTGGCCACAGGATCTGTTCGCGCCACGGCCCGCATGCTCGGGTATTGCGACGAGTTTGCCTTTTCAAAGCAGTTTAAGCAGCATACAAGCATCAGCCCGCTTGAATACATTCATATGAACGGCAATCATGTGCGCAGCAAGGAAGGGGAAATCATCGATTGACAGGCCTGCCGGCGGCGGCGTCCCTGCAAAGGGCTGCAAAACGCAAGGTACAGTGTCCGATACCGATGCCTTGCAGAAGGATTGGCATAACATAGGCGCTGCTTGAAGACGCTGTCCCGAATCCGCATCTCGCATTGCTTCAGGAGGCATTCGGGTTTTCATGGTCTGAATGCCTTTTATACAAAAACGGAGTTGTCTCTTCGTGAGGCAACCCCTTATTTATTGCTGCACGCTGAAGAGAACTCCCGTCTTCGCTCAGTTCGTGATGGTCGGAACCGCGCCCTCAGCGCGCTTGATCCAATTCAGCAGATGATCACGCAGCATTGCCTTTGCCTCAGCATATGCCGGATCAGCGACGACATTGTTCAGCTGAACGGGATCAGCCTTTAGATCGTACAGGTAGTCGTCTGCATACACATCGGCAGCCGCAGCCGCGCCGCCGTTCACACCCGGAGCATACACGGCATAGAGGAATTCCGGCGTGCGGATGCAGCGGCCGCAGCGGCTCTCGCTGATCTGGGCAAAGGCCTCGTTGATGCGGTCCGGCGTGTTTCCCTCGACGACATCGATGAGATTTTCCCCGATCATGGCATCCCCTACGTTCACGCCGGCCAGCGCAAGAATCGTCTTGGGCAGGCTGGCGGTGGAGACGATCTGCTTCTCGACCCTGCCGCCCTTGAACGGGCCGCCCGCGATGACCAGCGGCACACGCAGCGCGGCGTCGTGGCCGGAGCGCTTGTAATCGTCATAGCCGTTGAGATGGCCATCACGGTTGCGGGTTCTGAAGTGGGAGCCATGATCCGCGCCAAAGATGATGACTGTATTCTCGTACAGTCCCTCTTGCTTCAGGCGATCGATGAGCCTGCCCAGGTTTTTATCCAACGACGCGCATGCGCCCAGGTAATCCGGGTACTCCTCCCTGTAATCGCCGCCCAGCGCAGCCAGATCCGCCGGCGCCTCGTAATTAGCGTACTTCTCCTTGGAACCAGCCGGGCCCTCGTAATGCTTATGGTCATTCTGATGATGCGGCTCGATGTGTGAGATCGTCATGAAGAACGGCTTCTGCCTGTCATACTGATCGAAGAAATCCAGCGCCAGATCGGTGATGCAATCTGCCCGGTAGCCCTTGAAGTCGATGCGGTTGTTGTTCTCATCAAACACATAGCCGTCATAGCCGTGGGAGGTAAACTCCAGCACATCCGCAGCGCGCCAGAAGCCGGTGTAGCCGCCGCGCAGCTCCTTCGGGATCGCGGTGATCGTATGATCGATCGTCGGCTTCTTTTCCAGCTCGCCGTCGCTGGCCAGGTGCCACTTGCCGATGTAGGCGGTCTCATAGCCCGCCTCCTCCATATAGCTGCCCAGTGTCTTGACGTTTGCCGGAAGCATCACATTGTTGCGGAAGCAGCCCGTCTCGGTGGGATACTTGCCTGTCTGAAACAGGGCGCGGCACGGGCCGCACACCGGCTGCGGGGAGAATGCCCATTCAAACCTCACGCCCTCGCCGGCAAGCTGATCCAGGCGCGGGGTGATATCCAGCTTCTGACCGTAGCAGCCGCAGGTATCCGCACGCTGCTGATCAGTAAAATAAAAGATGATATTTGGACGATAATCAGCCATTTGCTTTTTTCCTTCCTTTAATCTTCTTGAGGACAACAGAGCCGATGACCAGCGCGGTCAGGGCCAGGAAAGCGATGCAGAAGGGACTGGACACGAAGATGGAATAGCTGCCGCGGGACACCATCAGCGCGCGACGGAAGTTTGTCTCCGTCATCCTGCCCAGCACAAGGCCGAGCAGAATCGGCACAGCCGGGAAATTGATCTTTCGAAGCAGCCAGGCAATCGCGCAGAAGACCAGTGTGACGATGACGTCAAAGTAGCTCTTGTTGACAGAGAACGCGCCCGCAAAGCAGAACATGACGATGATCGGCGTGAGAATCTCCTGCGGAATGGAGACCACCTTGGCAAAGAGGTTGGTCAGGAACCGGCCCTGAATAAACATGAACACGTTCACCAGGATGAGCCCCAGCATGATCGCATACATGATATCGCCCTGCTCCGTGAACAGGGAGAGCCCCGGATTCAGGCCGTTGATCATCAGCGCAGAGAGCATGATCGCCACACAGCCGTCGCCCGGGATACCCAGCGTCAGCAGCGGAATCAGCGTCGCACCGGTGACGGCATTGTTCGCGGACTCGGCAGCAGCGATGCCTTCGACAGAGCCCTTGCCAAATTCCTCCGGGTGCCGGGACATGGAACGCGCACGGTCATAGCTGAACCAGGACGCCATGGAGGCGCCGGTTCCCGGAATGATGCCGATGATGGTACCGATGATGGAAGAAACCAGCATCGGGCGCACCATGCGCTTTTTTTCTTCCTTTGTGATGTCCTGACCGTCCTTGAGGCGGGAGGTATCCATCACCAGGCGCCCCTCCAGCTGCTCAGCCTTGGTCAGCACCTGAACCAGCGCAAACAGGCCAATCAGGCAGATCGCCAGATCAAGCCCCAGATACAGACGCTCCACACCGAAGGTGAGGCGGGCGCGGCTGGTCATCGGATCAGCGCCGATGCAGGAAACCAGCAGGCCGATACAGGCCGCCATGATTCCCTTGCACAGGCTGTCGCCTGAGATGCCTGCGATGATGGTCAGGCCGAACACGCAGACCAGAAAATACTCCGCCGTGCCCAGCATCGCGGCGACCCTGGCGACCTGCGGCGCGAGGAACAGCAGCATCAGTGCGGAGAAAATGCCGCCAAAGGTGGAAGCATACAGCGCGATCTTGAGCGCCGCCTTGGTTCGGCCCTGCTGATTGAGCGGATAGCCGTCGAGCATGGTCGTCGCAGCGTGAGGGGTGCCCGGGGTGTTGATCAGAATCGCGCTGACGCTGCCGCCGTAGCCGCCTGCACAGTAGATGCCCAGCAGGAACATCATGCCCGGAATCGCCGTCATCTGATAGGTAAACGGCAGGAAGAGGATGATGCACAGGATGACGGTAAGCCCCGGAATCGCAGCAAAGACGCTGCCGATGAATACACCCAGATTGATCCAGAGCAGGTTCTGGATGTTCAGCAGGTTCTGCAGCGCAGGAACGATGAATTCAAGCATGGCTTTCCCCTCCCGTCAGAACATCACGCCAAGGCCAAAGCGGAATGCCGCCCAGATCGCGACAGCCGCAAGGAGCACAATGACATAGTACAGCGGTTTCCGGCAGCGAAAGAGGCAGAGCATCAGCACGCCAAAGACCGCGGCACCAATGGCAAAGTTGCCAGTCTTTTCGGCAACCAGCCAGAAAACGATCATGCACAGGAAGATGAAGACTGCCTTGACCTCCACCAGCAGATTGATCGTCGTCGTTTTGATCGGCTCCTTGCGCATGAGCTTGATCACCTGATTGACAATCAGGACGATGGAGCAGGCGATCATGATGTACATCAGCAGATTCGGGAAGGCCTGTCCGTTGACCAGCTCCTTCTTTTTGATCTCAATCTGCTGCGGAATGATTCTGAGCATCACCAGGCCGAAGATCAGGAAAATGACGCCGCCGAGCAGATCGGTAGGCACCTTCCATTCCTTCTTTTTGAGCTTATCGCCGATGGCGTCGAGCCTCGCGTCGATGCAGGCGATCAGGCTCCTGTTTTCATTATCCATACCGTTTCCCCCAGTGTGAGCGGCATTTGCTTTTTTCACGATTCCATGCTGATCAAAAGGGCAATGCAAGGCATCTTCCCTGCATTGCCCGGTGATCAGCCCTGTCAATTACTCAGCAACCAGATCGTAATACTCGTTGACGATGCTCTTGACATTCTCGATATGCGCGATGGTCTCCTCTTCGGTCATCGGATCAGCCTCCAGCAGCATGGTGTTGTTCAGCCAATCCACCATCCCCTCATCGGCCAGGATCTGCGCATACAGCGCCTTGATGTCAGCGATCTTCTGCTCGTCCGCGCCGGCCTTGGCGAAGATGAAGCAGCGGTTGCGGAAGTACGGATAGCCATACTGACCCACGCCCTCAACGCCGGCGAACGGGCCCTGCGCAATCGGCTGGCCGTCGAACGCAGCAAACACGTCGACGCCGCCCTGCTGCCAAGTCTCCAGGATCTGGCTCTGGTGAGAAACCGCAACGTCCACCTCGCCGCGCGCAACAGCCTGAGCAGCCTCGGCCGCGGACTCGTACGGAATCAGACAGAACTGATCGCCATAGCCCATCGCGCCGATCAGCGCAGCGGCCAGGAAAGCCTCGGAGCCGGTGGCGCCGTTGGTGCCAACCATGATCTGATTGCCGGCCTCCAGATACGCCTTCAGCGCGTCGATGGAGGTGATGCCCAGCTCCTTGCGGGCGCTGGCGACAAAGATGGAGGAGTACAGATTTTCAACGTACTTGAAATCATCGTAGGTAAAGTTCATGCGTGCGGGATCGAGGATCGCCGTGATGCCAAACATACCCTCGCCGATGAAGCACATCTGCGGATCCGCCTCGGTGTACTTGGTCAGCCAGCTGTTGATGGTCGCGGTATCGCCCTTTTCAGCATTGGCCACAAGAACGTAGTCCTGGCTATAGGTGGTCGAGAGCGCGGCAGCCTTCTGATTGACCATCGCGGCGACGCCGGACGGCGCCCACGGGCAGGTGACGGTCCAGGCCTCGGCAGCCAGAGCAGACACGCAGCTCAGGCACAGCATGAGCGCCAGAACGAGAGAGACGAGCTTTTTCATGATGATAGCCTCCTTATTTTTTACCGGCTCCCCAGGAACCGGTTTGAATCGCATCCGATAGATTGCCAGCCGCATAGGGCTGTACACACGAATTGGCCATTCCGTATCTAGCATACGTATACATTTTTTCATTTGTGTCATTTTTCCTGTTTGTATACGTATTCATTTGTCGATAATAATATATCACGCATTTGAGTGCTTGTCAACACCACAAAAGCGTGATTGCGGAATTTATTTATTTTCTCTCGTCGTATCCCTTAAAACCATCTGCGCCTGATAATACACCGTCTGCGGCGTAATCTCCTTGCCTTCAATCAGGCTGATGAGCAAATCGCAGCCATCCTTCACCATTTGGCGAACCGGCGAACGCATCGTGCTCAGCCGCGGCGTGAACCAGGACGCCATCGGGATGTCATCCATGCCAAAGACCTGTGCCTGCCGCGGCACATCCACGCCAAGCTCGCGCAGCGCATTGAGCACGCCCAGCGCCATCATGTCATTGTAGACGAAGATGCTGGTTGACCCGTTTTCAAACAGCTCCCGACGGTCAAGAACCGCCTCGCGGGCGGCGGAGGGCAATCTTTCCGCGGAAAGGATGGCATCATCCTCCAGTTTTTTTCCCATCGAAGCCAGGCCTTTCCTGAATCCATGCAGGCGGCTGCTTTTGGCCGGCGGCTCATCATCCACCGCCAGATAGGCATACCTGTCTCCATCCTGGCTGCCAAGGAACTGCCCGATCTGAAAGCCTGCGTTCTCTTCGTCGATCATCAGCTGATGCAGCATGGGGTTTTCCTGCAGCGCACAGTGCAGCGAGACGAACGGCACATGGAATTTCTCAATCAGATCAATCTCGCGCTCCAGCAGCTGGGGCCTGAAGTTGATCAGTCCATCCACCTTGCCGCTGCGAATGACGCGCTCAAACGTATTGCTCTTGAGCTGGGGATCGTGATCGTAGACGATCATGATGTCATAGTTCCTGTGGCTGAGCTCACGCTGGAGCTGGTCAGAGATATGCGTGAACATCAGGTTCTTGCTCAGGCTGTCAAAGTTCAGCGGAAACAACACGCCAATCGTCTGCGTCTTGCTGGTCTTCAGGCTCCGCGCCTGAGAATTGAGCACAAAGCCGTACTCCTCCGCCTTCTGCTCAACATAAAGCCTCGTCCTTTCACAAACAGAAGGGCTGCCATTGAGCGCCCGCGAAACCGTAGCCTGCGATACGCCGATCAGTTCCGCAAATTCACGTGATGTCATCCAACCGTTTCCCCCAGTCCTAACCATTTCCGAGAATGTACCTTCTGAATAGTAAAGCATCATCAGCAACTTGTCAATGTTTATTGATTTTTCCTTTCCATCTGCTCAAAGTCAGAAGCGGAGACAATCCGCGCGCTTGCGAAGCCTCTGATGTTCGGATATAATGTAGGATATCTGGGTTCACGTGCGCAGAAGACGCGAAGGGAGGCGGCCAGCATGATTTCGGATGAAACCGCATACCGGCGGTATCTGGACGGCGAGGAGAAGGCCGCCGATCTGCTGGTTGAGCGGTACGGCGACGCATTGACGCTGTACATCCACGGCTATCTGCGGGATATGCACGAGGCCGAGGATCTGATGATTGACGCGTTCTCGCAGATTTTTGCGAAGGAGCGTCCCATCACAGGCGCGGGCGCGTTCAGGGCGTACCTGTACAAGACAGCGCGGCATCTCGCCCTGCGCCACAGCAGGCGAAACCGGCTGCGCCTTCTTCGGCTCGACGCGCTCCCCTTTGAGCCGCAGAGCGACGTGCTGGCGGACACGGCGCTTGTGCGCAGCGAGCAAAGCCGCCAGCTCTATGCCGCGCTGGCGAGGCTGAAGGCGGAATACCGTGAGGCGCTGTACCTCGTCTACTTCGCGGAGCTCAGCTACCGCAGCGCGGCGACCGTCATGGGAAAGAGCGAGGCGCAGATCACCAACCTTGTCCACCGCGGCAAGCAGAGCCTGAAGCAGATTCTGGAGCAGGAGGGATTCACCCGTGCGGACGAATGAGGAACGCATCCGGCTGGTTCATGAAAGGGCGACGCAGCGGAGACGGGAAAGGGCGCAGCGGCGCCGCCGCGCGCTTGACGCGGCCTGCATAGCGGTGTGCCTGCTGCTGGTCGCCGGCGCCGGCACGCTGATGCCGGGGCTGATAGCCCGCGCGACGGGGAGCATCGTGGCCCATGCCTCGGGCGCGGCCAGCCTGATCGGCGACCATGCCGCACTGGGGTATATCCTGATGGGGCTGATGGCCTTCCTGCTGGGCGTTTGCGTGACGGTATGCCTGTACCGGCTGCGCCGCAGGGATGAGCGCCGGCAGCGCGAGGAGGACTGCGATGAACTTTGAGCTGATCGACAATCTCTTTCAGGTGGCGGCGCTGGGCTGCGCCGCTGCCGCCGCCGTGATCCTGGCGCTGCGGCATAAGAGCCGCCCTCTGCTGATGCTCGCCCTCGCCTACGCCTGCTTTGCCATGGGCACGCTGTATTTTGTGCTGCATCTGGCCATCATCGGGGATATCCCGCGGGTCTTCTATGTCTCGGAGGTGTCGTGGCTGGCCTCCTACCTCTGCTTCCTCTCGCTGCAGATCCTGCGCACGGAGACGCTCCGGCTCCGCATGCGTCCGCTGCCCGCAGCCGGCGCGGCGCTGACCGCGGCGCTCGTTCTGCATTTCCGCATGCTGGGGCCGTCGATTCTGATGTCCCTGCTCTTTGCGCTGACGCTGGGCGCCATCGTGTACCTGAGCGCGTTTCACTGGCAGCGCTGCCCGGCGCAGCGGCGGACGGACGGGCTGCTGCTTGGCTGCATCGCGCTGCAGCTGCTGCTGTTCATCGTCTCCATCTTCTTCAGCGATTTCACCCGCTTCAACCTGTACTTCGCCGTGGACATCGCGCTGACCCTTTCCCTTGCGGCGCTGCTGCCGCTGACGCTGCGGGAGGTGACGGACCGGTGACCTACATCGAAAACATCTTCGTCTGCCTCGCCCTTCCGCTGATCCTGTCGCTGCTTTTCACCCGGGGGCGCGCGCGCAGCTTTCCCCTCTTCGTCGTCGCGGGGATGAGCGTCTGCCTGCTGTCGGCCTATGTCAGCAGCTTTTTCATGGGGTATTGCGGGGCGGACGCCCGGGTGGCCGTCATCGAGATCACCCCGGTCTGCGAGGAAATCCTCAAGCTGCTGCCGCTGCTGTTCTACCTGCTGATCTTCGAGCCAAAGCCCCGCGAGCTGCCCGGCGCGGCGCTGGCGATCGCCGTGGGCTTTGCCACCTTTGAAAACGTCTGCTATCTGACGGAGAACGGCGCGGAGGATTTGGCATTCCTGCTCATCCGCGGGATTTCCGCCGGGGCGCTGCACATCCTGTGCGGCGTGCTGTCCGGCTACGGGATTGCCTATGTCTTCCGCCGCCGCTGGCTGGCGCTGACCGGCACCGTGGGCATTCTGGGCGCCTGCATCGGCTTCCACGGCATCTACAATCTGCTCATCACGGCACAGGGCGTGTGGAAAACGGCGGGCTACCTCTTCCCCTCCGTGCTGCTCGTCTGCCTGCTCGTCCTCCGGCAGCTTCTTCCTAGGCTGAAGCTCTCCTTTGCATAGCGTCATTCCCTTCACCATGCCGTTCCCGGACCGGGGAACGGCTCTTTTTTTGAGAAAAATTTGAAAAGTTTTCCTTCGGGGTGAAAGGATTCTGAATTTCCTGTCTTTTATCATATGGAAGGGTTGATGATGACACAAAGGAGGGTTCGTTCATGACCTGTACGACGGACACCCGGGTGCGGGCAATTCGCAGCAGAACGAGGCAGTACCGAGCGCGCTGCGAGGCCCGGCAGCTTTCCATCCTGACGGCGTGCAGCCTGCTGCTGCTCGCGGGCATTGGTCTGCTGCTGAATCATGCACAGTCGTCCGGCGTGGCGACGGTGGCGGGCGCCTACGGCGCGGTGCTGCTGCAGGACGGTGCGGGGGCGTACGTCGTCATTGGCATTGCCGCCTTTGCCGCAGGCGTGGCGGTGACCGTGCTGTGCGTCCGGCTGAAAAGCAGGGCGGCAAGGCGCATGAATGAGGAAGACAACGGGGACTGAAGTCCCTCCCCTGACGTTCTGGAAGCAGCCTGACGGAATTTCGTCGCCAGAAGGCTGTTTGCATGAATAAATGAAAAAAGAAATCATGGAAAGGATGAATCACATGAAGAAAACCGGTTTTGTCCTGGCAGCCCTTGCGCTGCTCATTGCCCTGGTCGCGCTTTCTGGCGCCGCCTGCGCGCAAAACGCGAATCCGCACGCCGCCGAATGGCTGGACGAGGCGATGACCGCGTCGCTCGAAACCATCAAGCGCGTCGATGACGCAGGGATTTTCTATAAAATGACCTGCGATTACGACTACGACAATCCCCTCTTTCAGACCCTCCTCGGCAAATTCGGCCAGTATGACGCGGGCTGCTCGGCGTTCACCACCTGGAACGAAACGGGCGACTGCTTCCTGACCGCCAGAAACTACGATTACCGGCATACCGATCCCAATGGCGCGTATACCGGCCTGAACGTGGCCCTTCACTGCGCCCCGGAGGGCAAATACAAATCCATCGGCATCGCGGACGCCTGCTGGCTCAGCCTGGCCGGCGGCGCCTACTATGCCGGCGTGCTGGATGACGGCACGACGGATACCTCGCTGGCCGTACTGCTCCCGTATCTGTGCGTGGATGGCCTCAATGAAAAGGGCGTGAGCGTCTCCATTCTGAAGCTGGATGTGAAGGAGGGCGAGACCCCCGTCGATCAGCAGGAGCCGGGCAAGGTCGCGATCGGCCATTCCGTGCTGGCACGCTATATCCTGGACAACTGCGCCACGGTGGAGGAAGCCGTTGCCCTGGCCAAGGAATACAACATCCGCAATACGGGCGGCATGGACTTCCATCTGTTCGTCACCGACGCCACGGGTGCTTCCGTCGTGCTGGAGTGGCGCTACAATCAGCTGACCGTGACGGACACCAACGCCGTGACCAACTACTATGTGGGCTATGACGACGCCGAGGATCGCTACAAGGACGGCGTCTGCACGGAAAAGGTGACTCCGCTGGGCAACACCGTGCGGGAGTATCACTATGGCTATGGCCACGGCTATCACCGCCTGACCGGCATCGTCAGCGCGGTGGAGCGCTATCTCGACTTTACCCAGGAGGGCTACATGACGAAGATGACCCCGGCCCAGGCCATGAAGATCCTCAGCGTCGCGGCGCAGGATCCGGGCACGGAGGCGACCTCCATGACGCAGTACAGCGTGATCTACAATGCGCAGGACGCGAGCGCAACCGTCTGGCTGCAGCAGGACTATACCACGCCCTATTCTCTGACGATCGAATGAGCGTCGCAAGCAAGCTGATGTGAATGAACCGCTTCCCTTGGAACGGAAAAGGAGATTTGGCATGAAAAAGAAAATCGCCCTGCTGATGATCGCGCTGCTGTGCCTGCTTCTTCCGGCCTGTGCCAGCGCCTACACCATGTACGTCAAAACCTCGAATGGCGGCGCCGTCAACGTGCGCCTGAAGCCGAGCACCGATTCCGAATCGGTCGGCAAGCTGAACTACGGCTCTGCGGTCGAGGTGCTGCAGAATGAGGGAAGCTGGACCGTCGTGAATTGGCAGGGCTACAGCCAGCCGTGCTATATCCAGTCCCGCTATCTGGTTTCCGAATATCCCGGCAGCAAGTCAAAGACGACGGACAAGAGCAGCGATGACAAGGGCGCGACCAGCATTGCCGATGTGGATTTCAAGTCCTTCAAGCTGGTTGAGCCGTACGATGTCTATGTTCAGGCCAGCCATGCCGGCGGCTATGTCAACCTCCGTTGGGCCCCGAGCATGGATGCGGCTGTGGCCGAGCGTGTCAATGACGGCTCCATGCTGCGGGTGATCGCAGAGGGACGCGGCTGGTATCAGGTGCAGGATGAACGCAGCGGCTATGTCGGCTTCATGCGCAAGGGATTCCTCATCCGCTATGATGACGAATCCTGAGGGCGACGCAAAACAGATTGAGGAGGGATATTCACGATGAAAAAGTGCTTTGCGATGCTTCTTGCGGCGCTGATGCTCCTGGGATGCGGCCTTGCCGTCGCTGAAGAGCAGCATGACGAAGTCAGCATGGACGAAGACGCTGTGCAGATCCATTTCGCCATTGAAATGGATCGTCTGCCGGAAGGCTACGCCTACTATACCGAGGAAAGCGGCGGAAGCCTCTTTGCCGTTTTCTACAAGGAGGACGAAAACCACGAGGCGGACAGGACGGCGCCGGCGGTCTATGTCTCCGTCGCCTATGCGGACGGCTTCAGCGGCGTTACGCTCAATACGGATGTGACCGATGAACAGATGCTGGAGATTGAAGAAACGCTGGCCGCTGACTACAACAGCCCGAGCATTGAAATCCGGGAGACCCGCTACGGCACCCGGATGATCTGCATCACCGAGAACGATGCCCAGACGGACTATGCCGACATGATTACCATCTGGAACGGCTACTTCATCACCGTCGGCATCCAGAAGACAGAGCAGATCGTCGAGGAGGACATGGAGCTGGCCCTCCAGATTGTCAGCGATCTCTGGGTCGTGGACAAGGAATAAGACCCCGCTTATCCATATCAGACTGCGCCGCCTGCTTTTGCAGGTTGGCGCACTTTTGTTCAGCCAAAATCCCCGGATGGGGCGCTGATGGGCAGCGCAGTCAGGACGGGCCCGGCGCCGGGCAGAGAAAATTTTGTGCTGAAAAAGAACGGTGCATGGGAACCGATTCCAGCCCATGATCGTCTATATATTGAAGCTATTGAGGAGGTCATGAGACGATGAAAACATGGATCGCACTTCTGTCGGCCCTTTTGCTGACGTTGTCCTGTGCGGCGGCGGAGTCCCCGGAGGCAGGCCATACGGCGATGCTCTCCCTTATTGCCAATCCCAGTACCGGCTATTCCTGGGCAGGCGCTGTGCTGGGCGGGGATACCGTCCGGCTGGACAGCGCGGAAGGAACCTACATCCCGGATGCGCAGACCGCCGCGATGACCGGCGCCGGCGGGCAAACGCAGTTTGTGCTCACGGCCGTGAAGCCGGGAAGCAGCGTCATCACCTTTGATTATCGCCGCAGCTGGGAGGACACGGCGCTGGAGCAGAGGGTCTATCTGGCTGTCGTGGATCAGGCGCTGAATCTGACCTTGACGGATGTGACGGAAACCGGCGTTCTGCAGGGCGCCGTGCTTTCTCTGGACGAGGAGAATCACACCGCGCTGATTGAGCATGACATGCTCGGCGAAATCCTGGCGCGGTTCAGCCCGGAGATGCCCTTGCCGGCCTTGGATGAGCAGATCGTGATCTGCACGGATGGGACGATGACGCTTTCTTTGCCGGCCATGGTGAACGTGCGCGCATGGTGCCGCATTTCCCCTGCGGATGCCAGTGACGATGCCGCTCAGCCGTCCTCCTTTGCGGCGTTCACGGGTCTGAGCGCATTTATGCGTCAGGTGACGGAGGACAATCCCGTGATCTCCGTCTCGTACTCCGATGGCTACGCCAGCCTTGCCCCGGAATACGCCACGGATTCTCCCGATGAGATTCAGGCCATCCTGGATGCCGCGCTGCAGATTGAAATCGGTTCTGTCAGCGATATGGCTGTGACGGACTGGGATCCCGTCCTGCGCGTCACCAGCGCCGATGGTCAGTGCTGGTTCGCTGCCTTCAACGGCCATTGGCTGACGAAGGATGGGGTCAACTACAATCTGCTGCATGACGAGGCGTTCTGGGCGCAGACTGCCAGGCTCCGTCAGGCAGATGATGCCCAGGAATGACATCGATCGCAAACAAACGACATATCCTTTGCAAAGCGCCGCAGCCATGCGGCGCTTTTGTCGGCCAAACGGCCCGTGGCCGCTCCCACTTCCGAACGGCTTTGCAATGTCAAGCTATTCCGTGCTCGCTGTACGATACCTTGCGCAGTTTCCTATCGCGTAAAAACCGCCAGGGAACGTCATGTTCCCTGGCGGTGAATGGAGGATACATCATCTTGATCCGAGATCATCATGACTGCCCATCCGGCGAGGCCTCCGGGCATGGGATGGTTTGGCTTGTCCTCGGGTTGCCTCCCGGCGCGGTCATCTGCGGCGCCCTTTACGGTACACGACCGCCACCACAGCCGCGGCCGAGAGCGCCAGCAGCAGCCACAGCGTCAGCTGTGAGCTGTCGCCGGTCTGCGGCAGAAGGGTCAGCGTCGCGGAATCGGAGAGGACGTAGTCCCCGAACTGATCCGTGACCACGCAGCGCACGGTCAGGCCGTTGTGCTCCTCCTTGACCGATTCGATGCGGTAGGTGTCCTGATTGGCGCCCGGGATGTCCTCCCAGCGATCCGTTCCGGTCATGCGCTGCCACTGGTAGCGGTAGGGCGCCTTACCGCCGGCGGCCTTCACGGTGAATACGGCCTCCTGCCCCGCGGAGACGGGGATGCTCACGGGCTGCTCGATGATGCACAGCTGCGTGATCAGCAGCAGACGCACATGGTTGTCCACATCAGCGTATTCTTCGTAATTCCCGTTCGCGCTCACATAAAGGTCCAGATTCTGCAGGCTGCGGCCCTTCGTCAGCTCCCTCAGCGGGATATCCATGGAGTAGCCGAAGTCATCGCCCATGGAAAGCTCGAACCGGTGGGTGAACAGGGTTTCGCCGCGATACACGCTGGTCAGGACCGGCGTAACGTTCGATGCGGTATTGCCACTCAGGTTCTTGACGTTGACGCGCACATAGTCCTCGCCGTTCAGCTTGAAGATCCGGGCGCTCAGCGACAGGTCGTGCACATCGGTCTCAAACGTCTTCTCGTCCCCGCTGAGCCGGGTGATCAGGATCGACTCATTTGTATCATCCAGCGTCTGGGGTGCGTCCGCGCCCGTCAGCATCAGGACGCCGTTCTCCATCGTCCCGTTCACCGCGATGTCACCTTGCACGCTCTCGATGGTCGCGGTGAGATTCTTGTCGCCCGACCAGTTCGTCGGAATCAGCAGCTTGGCCTCGTAGTAGTGCGTATCGCCCGGCATCAGCATGGCGGTCTGCACCTCCTGGACCGTCGTGGCGCCGTTGGCGTTCGTCCGGGTGATTTCCCAGCTGTCGTTGTTCAGCTCATCGTACATGCCGCTGACGCGTCTGACGGCATACGCGCCGGTCATGACCTTTGTGGCGCTGAACGCATTGCTGTTGTTTGCCGGGTTGGCGCAGTCAATGTGAAGGGTCTGAACGTCTGTGCTGCCGTTTTTGATCTTCACATCGATGCCGGACAGCGGGACGTTGCCGGTGTTCTTGACAGAGAACACGATGTCGATGTAGTCGCCGGCGCAGACGCTCGTATCCTTGGGCGTAGCGGTCATCAGCTCCGCCGAGCTGACCAGCTTGTAGGTGAACTTGGAGAACGACTGCCGCAGATAGGAGCCCTCGCTGGTTTGCAGATCCACCGAGTAGAAGCCGGTGCCGCTGTCCTGCAGCTTGATGGTGTTGGGGCTTTCCTTGAGCTCCACCATGTTAAAGGGGCCGCAGACCGTATCCGTGCCGGGGTCATAGCGCAGGCAGCGCACCATATACTTCGGTTGCGCCGTCGGTTTCGTCGGGTCCGGGGTCGAGCATTCCGTCCAGTACAGATACACGCCCGTGCCAAACTTGACGATGTCAAACTGGTCCGCGTTGATCTCCACGTCGAGATTCGTAACCGGTGGGAACGCGGTCGGGTTATTCGCATCCAGTGTGACACACTTGAGCCGATGGATGTCCTTGCCCTCCTCCTGCTTGACCCGCTCCAGATAGAACAGCGTGTCCTTGAACGTGTAGTAAGCGCCGCTAATCTGGCTATAGACCCGGAAATTGACGATGTTCCCCTGTGCCAGCAGAAGACGGGAATTATAGGAAATGTAAGAAAGCTCGCTGAGCCCGGTATTGTCATTTCTGTTCAGCGAATAGATGTTGATCTTTTGTTGCTGCTGACTAGTCGTTTTCCCGTTGGGTATGCCAATATGGTAGCGGCTAATGCCGTATCCGTCTCTGAACGTGGTATTGTCGATCTCCTCATACCCCGCCAGAATCGTTGTGGAGGAAGGATCCTGGTCGAAGACAATCTGGCCATAGATATTTTTCTTGCCGTCGCTGCTCGTACAGGTGCTGACGATGTAAACGGATTTTTCGTAGTTCGCCGTCGCACTCAGAAAGACCTCTGGCATGATGGCGTAGTCATCCTTGCGGAACACCCTTGTGTGCTCCTGATAGAATACGATATCCAATCCTTTGTGCTCGTTCTGCTTCATCAGCACGGTCGTCAGGACGGATTCATCGGGAGCTTGAGGCGTTGTGCCGGAGCCGGTGCCGGTGAACATGCCGCTCAGGATCGTCAGCGCGCAGAAGCTGCTCCCCTGATTGTTCAACCCACGGCTGACCTCCACCGCAAAGTCGTAGTCCGCATACGTCTGGCGCTTGGGTGTAGTGCCGTTCTCGCCGTTGTTCGCATTCCCGATTGAGTTTTGGGCCCGGCAGCCGACATCTCCTTGTATGGTCGTGTCATTCAGGTTGCACCACATCAGCCGCGCTCCGACTTTGTTCGATCCGGTAGCTGCGCCGGGCTGGATCCAGAACAGATAGGTCTGGTCGCCAATCACCGCGTACTGGAAATTCCCGGTCGCGCTGTCGATCTGGCTGAACACCTTCTTTGTTTCGGTCGGCTCCACGCCGCTGCTGCCATTGGTTACGATGTCCGTCTCGGGTGTCACCGGTTCTCTCGCGCCTGTGCTGTCAAAGTGCTGGTATTCCCCATCCGACGGCGCGCTCAGCGTCATCGCCGAATTGCTCTGGCCAAGGCTCTCCTCATCGTTAATCAGGGTGTGCTGCCATTTGAGGAACAGCACGCGGACGGTGACGCCTATGCCCATGCCGTACTTCGCGTTTGCGCTGACGCCCTTGATGGCGAGGTCCACGACGGGGTTGAGGTAGCCGTAGCCGCGCAGCGCGACGCTCGCCACATCCTGCAGGCCCAGACCGATCGTGCCGCCCAGCTCCAGTCGGATGGAAATGGTGAATCCGCTATCTTTGCCGTTGAAGTATTCGATCGTCGGGTCTTTCGTAATCGCCATCGTGCCATCGACGAAATCCATGTTCACGGTCACTTTGGTCTCCAGACCGAAGCTGGCGCCCATGCTGAAATCCACGCCGGCAAAGAATGGCACCGGGCCCATCATAAAGGTCTGGGTGAAGGCGGCCTTGAAGGCCAGCGTCGCGCCGGCGTCGCCGTCCATGGTCAGCTTGTGCTCGTTCGAGTTGTACACGCCCTGCACGGACACAAAGGGGTTCACGCTCGCCCCAAAGCTGCCCAGCATTTTGGGCTCCGTGGTGGTGTTGACACCGCGATACGCGCCGGCCTTGGCCAGCAGCTTGTCCGCCGTGCTCTTCGCCGCGAATTCCTTCTTCGCGTTTTCTATGTCCTGCGTGTCTTCGCTTTTCCAGCTGGTGTCCTTGCTCGAGTAAGTGGCTCCCCAGGAAAACATCGCCCGGCCCGAGGGCAGAATCATAAACTTCGGCGCCTTGCCCGGGATGCTGACGGCCAGACGTTCGCCTCCGATGAAGGGGACAGACGTCGGAATGTCAAAGCCAAATCCGCCGTCGCCGCCGAAGAACTTGAACAGCGTGCTGCTTTCGCTCAGGAAGGGCTCATCGACGATCGCCTTCTGAATGTCCAGCTGGGTATCAAACGTATAGTCCTGCTTGTCCTTGGTGATGATCTTGAAGTAGACCTTCGTGCCCGGCTGAAGGATGCTCAGCCAAGCCTTCGAAACGACCGTATCCTTGCCGTCGTAGAGATGATGCAGCTCCAGCGTGCCGTCCGTGGCGCTGCTCAGCTTCGCGGAGACGGCGTGGCTGTAATCATTCTTGGGCGAATAGTAGAACGTGCTCTTTTCGGTGAGGATGTCGCAGCCGTTAAAGCCGCTCATGATCAGATACGGCTTGCCGTCGTCCTTCTCCAGGTAGATG
>SFET01000065.1 GCA_004557125.1 Clostridiales bacterium
GCCTGCCCGATCTCGTCCGCTTCGGCCAGGAGCTCGAAGCCGCCTGCTTCGACACGCTCAACGAGGGCACGGTGACGAAGGACCTGGTGAACCTCATGGAAGGCCTCACCCCCCACGCCGTCAACTCCGCCGACTTCCTCGCAGCCATCCGCCGCCACCTCGAAGCCCGGCTGGCATAACCCCACGCGGTGCTGCCGAAGCGCAGCCCGCACCCCATCTGTTTACCAGCCTCACAGGCCATTCAGCATCAGGCGCAACCCCCTTCCCCGGCGGTTGCGCCTTTTTTCATCATCTCCCCGATTGAAAGAAACGAACTAAAATCCTCGTTCAAGGAATATTCCATCATATTGCAGAATGGTATAGCTCATCAAACTAATTTATAGAATACCTCTTCACAAGTCCGGGACTATTTTTTTCTACTCGCCGAGTTGAAAATTCTACTCCCGGACTATTTTTCACAAGTCCGCCATTCGTTGGAAGGGGTTGCACAGAAAGGAGAAAGAGGGCTCCACTCACAACTCCCAACTCAGCAGCGTAAGGATCTAAACGGCACTGTTTTCTTCTTTTCGCCTTAGGAAGATAGATATTCGTAGAGCCATCAAAATCTAAACGGCACTGTTTTCCTCTTCTCGCCTTTGGCCGTACTCCGCTCAGAACTCCAGTGAGCGGATTGCGGCGGCAGAGAGGTAGGCATCGCGCTCTGCTTCGAGCCAGGCGGTGCGGGCAGCGTAATAAAAGGAAGTTTCGAGCAGAAAGTCGAGGAGTGAAATCTGACCGAGCTCCAAGGAACGTTGCAACAATCGGCTGTTGGAGGTGGCAAGCAATCCTTGGTGCAGCTCATCGGCCACTTGGAGCAAACGGCGCGTTTTTTGAGCCAACAGCTCCTGCTGTGCTCCGGCCGTCAACTGCGTATCGGCCAAATCGAGGCGCGATGCCAATAGTTCTGCCTCGCGTCGACGCACCTCCGCCCGCTTGTTGCCCCACAGCGGAAGCGACAAGCCCAAACTCAGGCCGCTGTAATTGTTCTGGCGGATATATTCCCCTTGGAAACCCACCGTGAACGACGGCCACTGCTGCGCCCGTGCCAGCTTCACTTCTGCTTCCGCCTCTGCCACAGCGGCCTCAGCCCCCTCCACGGCGGCGGTGCGCGGCAACGAACGCGTTTCTGCCGCGCGGCACAGGTCGTCCGCCGGCAGCGAGTAGACCGTATCGTTGCACACGAACGACAGGCCGCCATTCAGCGCACGCAGCCGTGCCATCACCGCCGCCCGTTCGTCCGCCGCCCGTTGGCGGTCAGCCTTCGCCACCACCGTGTTCAGCCGCGCCTTGTTCATTTCCGGCTCTGTCAGGTCGCCCTTGTCATAGAGCTTTAGGCAAAGTCCCTCCACCTGCTGTGCCAGCGCAAGGCGCGCCTCCATCTCGGCCACCATGCGGTTGCCGTGAACCAACAGCACGAGTTGTTCGAGCGCATCAGCCATCACCTCACGGTACACGCCGCGTTGCCGTGCCGCCGCCGTGCGGTCCGCCGCCTCGACCAGCCCTTTGCGCCGCCCCGTCAGCACCCCCCAGTCCAGTTCCTGCGTCAGCGACACATTGGTGCGGTTCGGCACCCCCGAGGGCGAACCGGCGAGATAAGCCACTTCCGCTTCCGGGTCCGGCAGCCGGGTTTCGGCCCTGTTGGCCGCCTCCGCCGCCCTGCGTCCCGCCAGTGCGGCGCGCAGGGTCGGGTTGTTCCGAGCGATGGTGTCGAGCAGGGCCGGCGACTGCGCGTGCAAGCTCGCCGCCGCCAGGAGTCCTGCCGCCACGAGCAGCGGGCGGCGTAGCCTGCGCGCCACACCTTTTATATAGTGCATGAAAAAAACAGTTTTGTCAGTCATCATTTTCTTCAACCTCCGAAATCGTTTGTTGTAATCTTTTCTTTTTGAAACAGCCAATGCCGCCGAACACCACGGGCACTACCACCAGGTTCAGCAGCGTGCTCGTCAGCAGTCCGCCCAGCATCACCTGTGCCATGGGGCTCTGGATTTCGTTGCCCGGCAGCGCACTGCCCAGCGCCAAGGGGATGAGCGCCAAGGCCGACGACAGGGCCGTCATCACGATGGGCAGCAGACGGTCCTGCGAACCCTGGAGCACACACTCGCGGGGCGGCAGTCCTTGGCTGTACAGCTCGTTGTAACGGTCCACCAGCAGCATACCGCCGCGCGTGGCTATGCCGAAGAGCGAGATAAAGCCGATCACGGCGGGAATGCTCACCACGCCGCCCGTCACCACCAAGGCCAGCACACCGCCGATGAGCGCTAACGGCAAATTGAGCAGCACCACCACGGCCTGCCGCCACGAACGGAACTGCAGGTAGAGGAGCAGGAAAATCACCACCACGCTCACCACGGAGAGAGCCAGCAACAGGCGCGAGGCGGCCTCCTCGCTCTCGAACTGTCCACCGTATTCGATATGGTAACCCTCGGGCAGCTCCACCTTCTCCTCGATGGCGCGACGCATATCTTGCACCACGGAGCGCATATCGCGGCCTTCCACGTTGGCCGACACCACCAGTTTGCGTTGCGCGTTCTCCCGGCTGATGGTGTTAGGCCCTGCGGTCGACACCACGTCGCACACCTCGCTCAGGGGCACCTTCTGTCCCGTGCCCGTGTCGATGAGCATTTGCCTGATGCGCTCCGTGGTCGCCATGTCGTGGTCCGACATTCTCACCGTCAGATCGTACGTGCGTCCCGCGTCCTGCACTTGGCTCACCACCTCGCCTCCGAGCGCGGCGTTGACGTATTCCGAAAATTCCGGCAGGGTGATGCCGTAGCGCGCCAGGAGTGTGCGGCGCGGACGCAGCACCAGTTGCGGGCGTTCAATCTGTTGTTCCACGTTGAGGTCGGCCACGCCCTCCACGCTGCGAGTCGCTTCCTGTATGCGCAGGCCCAGGCGGTGCAGTTCGCCCAGATCCGGGCCGAACAGCTTGATGGCGATGCCCGCCTTCGTGCCCGAGAGCATGGCATCGATGCGGTGGGAGATGGGTTGGCCTATCTCGATGTTCACCCCCGGGATGGTGACCAGCTTCTGCCGGATGTCGGCCATCACCTCCTCCTTCGTGCGGTCCTGCAGCCGGAAAGGCACTTCTATCTCGCTCGTGTTCACGCCCAGGGCGTGCTCGTCCAGCTCGGCGCGCCCCGTTTTGCGTGCCACGTGCTTCACCTCAGGCACCTGCATCAGGAGCTGTTCGGCGCGCCGGCCGATGCGGTCGCTCTCCTCGAACGAAACGCCGGGCAAGGTGCTGACATTGATTGTGAAGCTGCCCTCGTTGAACGGCGGCAGGAAGCTGCGGCCCAAGGTGAAGAAGAGTCCTACGGTGAGCACCACTAACACGGCGGTCGTGCCCAGCACCCAGCGTCCCGTACGGCCCGTCAGGCTGCCCAGCAGCCGTTCGTAGCCGTGCTTCATGGCGCGCACCCAGCGCGGTTCGTTGGTCCTGCCGCTGTCGCCCTTGACGCGCAGCAAATAGCTGCACAGCACGGGCGTGAGGGTCAGGGCCACGAGCGTCGAGGCGAAGAGCGAAACGATGAAGCTCACGCCCAGCGGGGCGAGCATACGGCCTTCCAGGCCCGATAGGCAGAACAGGGGGATGAAGCTCACCACGATGATGAGCGTGGAGTTGAGGATGGGCATACGCACCTCGCGCGAAGCGTCGTAAATCACCTCCATGCGTCCGCGCCGCTGCGCCGGCGGCAACAGGGCGTTGAGGCGCAGCCGCTTGTACACGTTCTCCACGTCCACAATCGCGTCGTCGACCAGTGAACCGATGGCTATGGCCATGCCGCCTATGCTCATGGTGTTGAGCGTCAGGCCCATGGCCTGCAACACGAGGAGCGTGACGAGCAGGGAGAGGGGAATGGTGACGAGGGAGATGAGCGTGGTACGCGCGTTCATGAGGAAGATGAACAGCACCAGCACCACGAAGATGCCGCCCTCGACGAGCGACTTCCGGATGTTCGATATGGAGCTGTCGATGAAGTCCTGCTGGCGGTAAAGCTCGGTGTTCACCTTCACATCGGCGGGCAAAGCGGTGCGCAGTCGGGCAATGGCCGTGTCGAGTGCCTCGGTCAGTTCGAGCGTACCCGTGGCGGGTTGTTTGGTCACCGTGAGGAGCACGGCGGGCTTGCCGTCGACCGATGCAGTGCCCATCTTGGGGCGTTTGGCACCCAGCTCCACGTCGGCCACGTCGGCCAGCACCACGGGTAGTCCGCCGGGCGTGGTGCCCACCACGGCCTGAGCCATCTCCTCCGTGCGAGCCGTGGCCACCACGCCGCGTACGATGTATTCGTTTCCGTATTCATAGAGCACGCCGCCGGCCGCGTTGCGGTTCATCTGGCGCGTAGCGTCGAGCACCTGCGAGAGCGTCACGCCGAAGTGGCGCATCCGTTCGGGGTGGAGGCGGATTTGGTATTCCAGCACGTCGCCTCCGAGCACCGTCACCTGTGCCACGCCGCCCGTGCTGAGCAGTCGTGGGCGCACGGTCCAGTCGGCGAGCGAGCGCAGGCGGCCCATGGAGGTCGTGTCGGCGGTGAGGCCCACGAAGAGCACTTCGCCCATGATACTGCTCTGCGGCCCGATGGTGGGACTGCCCACGCCTTCGGGCAACTGGTCGCCCAGCGTGGCGAGCTTTTCGGAAACAATCTGGCGGTCGCGGTACACGTCCGTGCCCCAGTCGAATTCCACCCACACCACGGAGAAACCCGTGGTGGACGAGGAGCGCACGCGGCGCACGCCGGTGGCACCGTTCACGGCGGTCTCGATGGGGAAGGTGACGAGCCGTTCCACCTCTTCGGCGGCCATGCCCCGGGCTTCGGTCATCACCACCACGGTGGGCGCGTTGAGGTCGGGGAAAACGTCGACCTCCATCCGCCAAGCCGTCCAGCAGCCCACAGCGAGCAGCAGCACGCTGAAGAACACCACCAACGGACGGTTGCGGAGAGAAAGGGAAATTATTTTGTTGAGCATAAGGTTTGAGGTTAAGGGGTTGGAGCGCTATAAAAGGCTATAAGGAGCTATAGATTACTATAGATAACTATAAATTACTATAGAGCTCTATAGAAAACTATAGCTGGCTGTCTCCGGCGGTCTATGCCGCCGCTCAATGGCTGTGTCCTTCGGGAATCACCGTGGCGTTGGCCGCTAAGCGCACCTGCGTGGCACCTTGCGCCACCACGTGCTGGCCCGCCGTCAGGCCCGAGCGGATTTCGGTGCGGCGGCCATCGGTCGCGCCGATGGTCACCTCCTGCCGCTGATACCTTTCAGGATGGATTTGCACATACACAAAGAAAAGCCCCTGCGCCTCGGTAAGAGCCTCGTTGGGCACCGTGATGACCCCCTTCCGGGACGCCCCCTGCAGATACACCTGTGCGAAGCTGCCCGAAACTAACCGTCCCCGGTTGGGCAGCTCGAAGGTCACGGGAACGGAAAAGCCCGTCGCGCTGCTCGCCTTCCCCTTGGAAACCAGACTGCCCCCCATCTCGCTCACGCAGTGTGCCGTCCCTTCCGGCTCGTACGACAGGCGGAACGTGGCATCCTTGATTTGCGGCAACAGGGCAAAGTGGCGTTCCGGCAGGTCGGCACTCAGCTGCAGGCGTTGGCTCTGCGTCACCGTGGCCAGCGGTTGTCCCGGCTGCACATAGTCGCCCGGGCGCACCAGCACCTCCTTCACGTAGCCCGTGAAAGGCGCGGCCACGGCGCGTGTCCGGGTTTCGTTGCCCAAACTGCGGGCCGCCGCCTCCGCCGTGCGGAAACGGCTGCGTGCCTCGTCCAGTTCGCGTTGCGGCAGCAGTTTCTCCGCCGCCAGCTGCTCGGCGCGTGCCAACGCCTTGCGCGCCGCTTCCAGTTCCGCGCGGGCCGCTGCCGCCGGGTTGCCGTCGGCCATGGCCGAAGCGTTGATGACAAAGAGCTGTTGCCCCTGACGCACGGCAGCACCGTCGGCCAGGTTCTTCGTAGCCTGGCTCACGATGCCCGCCATCGTGGCCGACACCGTCGCCTCATCGCCCTGTGCCGGCAAGAGGCGGCCCGTTACCTCCACCACCTCGGCAAACTCGCCCGGCTCGACCGTGACGAGCCGCAGGCCGGCGGCTTTCGCCTGCGCCTCGGTGAAAGTGATTTCGGCGGAGTGGCCCGCGTGTTCATCAGCGTCGTGATCGTGTTCGTCCGCTTCGTGGTTGTGGCCGTCGGCCTCGGCCTCGTGGTCGTGACCCTCCGCTTCGTGGTTATG
>SFET01000025.1 GCA_004557125.1 Clostridiales bacterium
CAACAAGCAGCTTTCCATTGAACGCAACAAGATCGGCGGCATGCCGATCGGCGTGATCCCGGTCGATTCTATTTTTACCCCGATTCGCAAAGTGAGCTATGCGGTGGAGGACACCCGCGTGGGCCAGGTTACCGACTACGATAAGCTGACCATCGAGGTGTGGACCAACGGTAGCATTCTGCCCAAGGAGGCCTTGGCCTCTGCGGCGCAGATTCTGACAAACAATATGCGCCTCTTCATCGATCTGACGGTGAACGTTGTGCGGGTGGATTATACCGAGCAGGAGGACGACAAGAAGGAGAAGGTTCTGGAGATGACCATCGAGGAACTGGATCTCTCCGTGCGCGCGTTCAACTGCCTGAAGCGCGCGGGCATCAATACCGTCGCGGAACTCGTACAGCGCAACCAGGAAGACATGATGAAGGTGCGCAACCTCGGCAAAAAGTCGCTTGAGGAAGTGGAACAGAAGCTCGTTGCTCTGGGCCTTGCCCTCAAGTCGAGCGAAGAATAACGCCGGGATACCGATATTGAGCATCAAGGGAGGAACCAGCAATGGCCAATCATCGTAAGTTGGGCCGTCCGTCCGACCAGAGAATGGCGATGCTTCGCAACCAGGTCACCAATCTGATCTGGTACGGAAAGATCGAAACCACTCTCGCACGTGGCAAGGAAGTTCAGTCCATGGCTGAGCATCTGATCACCATCGCAATGCGTCAGTGTGATAATACCGTCGAACTGACGAAGAAGACCAAGAACGACAAGCAGCAGATCGTTGAGCTCACCGTGACCAACGATTCCCCGGAGCGCCTGGCTGCCCGCCGCCGCGTGATGCGCTATCTGTACGACATCCCCGCCATCCAGAACAAGGACGAGGATCGTGACGATTTCAAGGCGCGTCAGAAGCAGGTGAAGCATCAGGTCGTCGAGAAGCTCTTCCGCGAGATCGCGCCGAAGTATAAGAAGCGCGCCGAGGAGAAGGGCCAGGGCGGCGGATACACCCGCCTGGTCAAGATCGGCCCCCGCCGCGGCGATGCTGCCGAAATGGTCATCGTCGAGCTCGTCTGATCGCGAAGCAACACACAAAAGCCGGTACTTGCGTACCGGCTTTTTTACATGCTGTACTCAATCATTTTTGGAGTTGTCACCGGTGATGCTGGCAATGTACGCATCATCCAGGGGAAGGATGTAATCTTCGATCCTCTCGTCGGGATCGAGCACGGCGTAGAAAATGAACATCATGTTCGGATTTTCGTTCCGCTCAGTCGCCTCGGAGAGATACGCGCATCGCGTTTCTCCGATCTTCCAAATGCAAGCTGTCTTGGCAGCAAGGTCTGCGATGATGTCCGTTGCGAAATATTCATTCTCACCGAGCTGAATTGGCGCACCGTGGAGCGCGCTGAGGGCGTCGATATACGGCTGCAGATCGGCGCCTTCGAGGATGAGCGTGGCCATTTCCAGCGAATCATTGACATATACCAGATTCAGCATGGAGGTTTCAGCACCGAGACCGAATGGATTGGAAACAATCGCATCGATGTATTGCATGGAATCATAGCTGCTGATTTGAGCTTCGTCGCCAATGCAGGAGATCGCGGCCTCAGGCGGATCCTCCCAGTTCAGGCCGGGCAGGATGCCGAGGGGCGTCTCGGCCAGCGCGACGGTGGCCAGGCTGATCGCGAGAATCAGCGCGATGCATAGAATTCGACTGCGCATAATCTCCTCCTTTGCGTCGAAATGTACCTTCTGTATAATTTCAGTATAGTGGAGAAATGCCTGAATGTCAACTAAGATATATTGAAAAACAATAAATTATATTCGCGGGAACAAAGGGGCGACCCGATGCAACGCATCTTCCCCGTCTGGATGCGACCGAACTTGCGCGGGTCAGGAAGGTTATGTTTTCGTGCATTCATGCCCGGAACCAGACAATTCCTTTATCTTTTTATGCCCGGTCTTGTAACTCTGCGCGTTTTTCGTTATAATGAAAGAATCAATAAGTCTGTACAGGAACAGGTGGAAGCATTGGGCAAGATCATTGCGGTAACGAATCAGAAGGGCGGCGTGGGCAAGACGACCACGGCGGTGAATCTCTCTGCATGCCTGGCGGCGAAGGGCAAGCGCGTGCTGCTGGTGGACATCGATCCCCAGGGCAACGCTACCAGCGGCCTGGGCAAGGCGGGCGAGGGCGAGAATACGGTCTACGACGTGCTCATCGGCGAGGCGGAGGCCCGGGATGCGATCCTTCCCACGGGTCACGGCACGCTGGATCTGATCCCCACGGCCATTGAGCTGGCCGGCGCGGAGATCGAGCTGGTGGGTGTGGACGACCGCGAGTCGCTGCTGAAGGGCGCGCTTCAGGAGGTGCGTGGGGATTACGATGTGATTTTCATCGACTGCCCGCCCTCGCTGAGCCTGCTGACGATCAACGCCCTGACTGCGGCGGACAGCGTGCTGATCCCGATCCAGTGCGAATACTACGCGCTGGAGGGCCTGGGCCAGCTGATGAACACGGTGAAGCTGATGCGCAAGAAGCTCAATCCGCAGTTGGAGATCGAGGGCATATTGCTGACGATGTTCGATTCCCGTACGAACCTCTGCGCGCAGGTGGTGCAGGAGGTGCGCAGCCACTTCCCGAACGAGCTGTTCGAGACGATGATCCCGCGCAACGTGCGCCTGAGCGAGGCGCCGAGCTACGGCCTGCCCATCCACCTCTACGACGCGCGCTGCATCGGCGCGAAGGCGTATACGGAGTTGGCGCAGGAACTGATCGACCGGAAAGGGGTGTAAGGCATGGCAAAGAAGGTACAGCGGGGATTGGGCCGCGGGCTGGGCGCGCTGCTGGGTGACGACGTCGTGGAGCAGCCGAAGGCCGCGCCGGAGCCGGAACCGAAGCAGGAGGAGGTTCGGGATGCGGTGCGCATGCTGCCCATTCGCCTGATCGATCCCAACCGTGAGCAGCCGCGTCGCACCTTTGACGAGGAGGCGCTGAAGGACCTGGCGGCTTCCATCGAGTCTGTGGGCGTGATCCAACCGATCATCGTGGCGGAGAGCGGCGAGCGGTACAGCATCATCGCGGGCGAGCGCCGCTACCGGGCGTCGCGCATGGCGGGTCTGGAGGAGATTCCGGCCATTGTGCGCAACTGGGATGAGCAGCGCAGGCTCGAAGCCGCGCTGATTGAGAACCTGCAGCGCGACGATCTGAACCCCATCGAGGAGGCCATGGGCGTGAAGCGCCTGATGGAGGAGAGCAGCCTTACGCAGGAAAAGGTCGCCGAGAGACTGGGCAAGAGCCGCCCGGCGGTGGCGAACCTGCTGCGCCTGCTGACGCTGGAGGAGAGCGTGCAGCAACTGCTGATCGAGGGTAAGCTGTCGGCGGGACACGCCCGCGCGCTGGTGACGGTGGACAAGAAGCGGCAGGTGCAGCTTGCAAACCTCACTGTGCAGCAGGGCTGGTCGGTGCGTCAACTGGAGCGCATCTGTGCCCAGCCGGTGAAGGAGGAGCAGCCGAAGCCCGCCAAGGTGCGGGATCAGCAGTTCAGCCGCCTGGAGGGCATGGCGCGGGAGCTGTTCGGCACGCGCGCGAAGCTGGACGGCACCCAGGACAGCGGGAAGCTGACGCTGTTCTATTACAGTGCAGACGATCTGCAGCGCATCTGGGAGGTGCTGGAGATGGCCGGCGAGGGCAAGCTGTGAGCGCGGCGAGCGGCTGCGCGGCCCTGTACGCATCGGAGGATCTGCAGCGCGCCGGGCGGTGCGTGCGGCGCAATGCGTGGACGCTGGGCGGTGCGGAGATCGCGCTGCTGGCGGCCTATGCGGCAGCGACGGCGCTGGATCTCTACTGGGGGATGCTGGCGCTGCTGCTGGCGGCCTTCATCTTCGCCCTGTTCTGGGGCGATCTTCGCCTGCTGCCTGCACTGCGGTATCAAAAGTTTCTGCGGGAATTGAATGCGGGACTGCGGCGCAGCGCCGTGTGCAGGGTGGAATCCCTGGAGGACGCTGCGCAGATGCAGGACGGCGCGCAGGTGCGGGTGCTGCACGTGCGCCTGGCGGAGCACGGCGAGGAGAGAATCTTCTATTTAAATGCGGAGCATGCGGCGCGCTTTCCGGGCCCGGGGACGCAGATCGTGCTGGAGAGCTGCGGACGGCATGTGACGGGCGTTTGCTGCGCGCAGGAGGAACGGACATGACGCGGCTGTGGCTCCTGCCGGGGGCGGCGGCCCTCTTTTTTAGCCTGATCCTGGCGGCAGTGATCGCCTGCGCCCACCTGCGGCGGCCGGTGCGGAGGTCGGACTGCATCGTGGTGCTGGGGGCGAAGGTGCATCCCGACGGCCGTCTGAGCAAAACGCTGCGGTGGCGCTGCGAGCGTGCGTGGGAGCTCTGGCGCGACGGCCTGGCGGGCGCGGTGATCGTCTGCGGCGGTCGGGGCGGCGACGAGCCCTGCACCGAGGCCTTCGCCATGGCGGCGCAGCTGGAGGAGCTGGGCGTGCCGCGCGGGCGGATTCATCCGGAGGACAAATCGGTCAACACCGTGGAGAATCTGCGAAATGCGGCGGGAATCATGGCGGCGCAGGGCTTGCGCAGCGCGGTGATCGTCACCAGCGACTATCATCTGCAGCGCGCACTGTGGATCGCCCGGGATCTGGGCATGGAGGTTTGCGGCGCGGCGGCGCGGTCCAATCCGATGCCGGTCAAGTGGGTGAAATCCCGACTGCGGGAAAGTGTGAGCTGGATGTTGTATTTTGTACATAAAATTAACCTAAAAACCTGAATTGCCGAGAATTTAATGCAAATGACACGAATAATTTGTTGATGGAATCGAGCCATTGTGATACAGTACATCGGTATCTCAAGGGAGGGACATTGCAATGAAGCGAATTCTTGCGCTGATTCTGGCGGCCGCGCTGTGCGCGCTGACCGGCAGCGCACTTGCGGAGGTGTTCACGCCCATCACGGTGGAGGGAGAGAATTATCTCTCCAACCTGGACGTGTGCATCGCTTCCATCAACGAAATGGAACTGGGAACCAACGAAACCTTCTCCTTCAATGCCGCCGTGGGCGCGCGCTCGGAGGAGCGCGGCTACTGCGAAGCGCTCAATGGCCGCGGCGTGGAGGTGGTGGGCGGCGGCGTCGCCCAGGTTGCCACGACGATCTATCTGGCGATCAAGAACATGGACAGCATGGAGGTCGTGGAAAAGCGCACCTACGGCTCCGACTTCTGCGAGGACTATGTGCCTGATGCGGAGGACGCGGTGATCACCGATTACAGCCAGCCCATCGACTTCCGCTTTACCAACCACGGCGAAGCGGTGACCATCTCCGTATGGCGCGATGACAGCAGGATCTACTGCAGCGTGGCGGAGGCGGAGGATGCAGCGCCTGCAACGGCTTCGCTGGAAATCGGCACCGGCGACGGCGAATAAGTCCCGGCGTGCAGAACAGAGCGGCATGACCGAAGGGTCATGCCGCTCTGTTTGGGTTGGGAGGATCGCCGCCGGGATGAAGCGGCAGCGGTTTGCCAATCACATGAACTGGTTGAATTCCACCTTTTCGCGGTTGGGGCCGATGATGGTGAAGAACTTCACGCCGTTTTCGTAGAAGGGCAGGAAGTTGATGGCGGTGTCCTCGGTCTCGTAGCCGCAGGCCTGTGCGTCGCTCCAGGCGGCCTCGATGTCGTTGACGTTCAGGGCGACGTGGTCGATGGCACCGTTCTTCAGGGCGGGCGCATCCACCAGATAGGTCTCGATGACCAGCGTGCCCAGCTTCAGGAAGGCGACCTCGCCGCTCTTCTGCCACTGGATCTCAAAGCCGAGGCCCTGGTAGAATTCGATGGTCCTGTTCAGATCGGCCGTGGGGATGCCCAGGTGCTGGATGCCGGTCACATTTTTGCGGAAGTTTTCTGCGCGGTTCATAACGTTTTCCTCCTTTGAATCGTGGGTGAATCCAGGAACTCCGGACGCTTCATTCGTAACGGCGCCGGGGATTTTCATGGGTGGGGGAGCGGCTGCCACTGCGCGCATCCGGCCGTCGCAAGCGTGCGCAGGGATGGCGCCGATGGTCATAACATTTTCATTATAACATGTTTTTCCTGTTTTGCAAGTGCGGCCGGAGGAATGCCAGGACCATGGCGCGGCAAGTGAAACCGCATGGGTTTGGGCCGATGCCGCTTTGGAGAACGGCGCGCCGGCGCACGTGGCGAGGTAGTTCGCGACGGGCACATGCGGCTTTGATCAATTCAGGGGCTTTTATATGGAATCGGCATTAATTTGATGAAAAGGGACATATTTTTCCTTTATTTACTTGCGCTTTGCATAAATATGCTTTATAATGGGAATGAAAATGCGACCGTATGCGCACAGGTGCAAATACTCAGGTTGCAGGAAGAAAGAGAATGGTTATGAACAGGACAACGTTGGCATTCATGGCGGCGGGATTTGGATCGCGCTTTGGTGGCGGCGTCAAGCAGATCGAACCGGTGGGTCCCCACGGTGAAGTCCTGATGGATTACGCGGTGCACGATGCGCTGCGGGCAGGCTTTAACCGCGTGGTATTCATCATTCGAAAGGATATAGAAGCAGAATTCCGCAGCGGCGTCGGACGGCGCGTGGAGAAAAAGTGCGATGTGGAATACGTCTATCAGGACGTATCGGACCTGCCGGCGGGCTTTACGCTGCCTCTGCAGCGCAGAAAGCCCTGGGGCACGGGCCACGCGGTGCTGGCGTGCAGGGGCGTGATTCGCGAGCCCTTCTGCGTGCTGAATGCGGATGACTATTACGGCCCCGAGGCCTTCGCGCGGATCCACGAGTACATCGGCGCGGCGGAGCGTCCGGCAAGGGAGCTGGACTGCTGCATGGCGGGCTATGTGCTGGGCAACACCCTTTCGGAGAGCGGTGCGGTGACCCGCGGCATCTGCAAGGTGGACGGCGCGGGCAAGCTGTGCGAGATTCGCGAGACCCGCGGCATTCTGCTGCGCGACGGCGCGCCCTGCGTGGAGAGAGACGGCACATTGGAGCGCCTGGATCCCGATTCGGCGGTGTCGATGAACATCTGGGGCCTGCCCGCGGGCTTCATCGACTACCTGGAGGAGGGCTTCCCGCAGTTTTTGCAGCGGCTGGGAGAGGAGGATCTCACCTCGGAGTATCTGCTGCCCTCCATCATTGGAAAGATGATCCGCCGCGGCGAAGGCAGCGTACAGGTGCTGCCCACGGCGGACAAGTGGTTCGGCATGACCTATGCCCAGGACAAGCGGCAGACCCAGGAGAAGATCCGGTCGCTGATCGAACAGGGCGCTTATCCCGAGCAGCTGTGAGCAGCCATTTCCGGCGCGGCGGCGCGCACATTCCCACAATCCGGGCGTGTGCGTGCCGCCGTGCATATTTTTTGGGTTAAAATGATGCAAAAGTGCATCAAATTGGCACGAAAAGTGCAAAAAATGCAGGATATAAAGCTGAATTAACAGAAAATGCAATAATTTACATTCAAAAACCCGATTTTCTATTGCGCGGCGGAGGGAATTGCAGTATAATATGATAAAAGGGGTCTTGTTTGATGCTTTCAACAGGCCCGTAATTTCAAGGGGGAAAATACAATGAAAAAGACTTTGGCAATCCTGGTTGCATTGGTGATGGTATTCACCTGCGCGTCCGCTCTGGCGGAGCTGACCTTCACCACCGGCGGTACCTCCGGCACCTATTATGCCTTCGGCGGCGTGCTGGCCCAGTACATCAGCGACAACACCGACGTTCAGGTCACCGCAGTGGCCGGCGAGGGCTCCGCGGCCAACATCGACATGCTGGACATGGGCTTCGCACAGCTGGGCTTCGTGCAGAGCGACGTCGCCTACTATGCCTACAACGGCATCCGCTTCGAGCAGTATGAAGGCGCTCCCATCACCTCCTTCAAGGCGCTGGCGGCCCTGTACAACGAGACCGTGCAGCTGGTCACCTGCAATCCGGAGATCAAGAGCATGGACGACCTGCGCGGCAAGAACGTCTCCATCGGCGCTGCCGGCTCCGGCGTGTACTTCAACGCCATGGACTTCCTGGCCGCCTATGACATGACCGAGGCCGACATCAATCCCCAGTACCTCTCCTTCGCGGACTCCGCCGAAGCGCTGAAGGACGGCAAGATTGACGCTGCCTTCGTCGTTGCTGGCGCTCCCACCACCGCCGTCGTCGATCTGTGCGCGACCAAGGGCGCATACCTGGTTGGCTGCGACGAGGAGCACGTTGCGAAGCTGAAGGAGCTCAACGGCGCCTACACCGAGTGCGTGATCCCCGCCGGCACCTATGAGGGCATCGACGAGGACGTGACCACCGTGGCGGTCAAGGCCATCATCATCGCCAACGCCGATGTGACCGACGAGGAGGCCTACACCATCGTTTCCACCATCTTCGAGAACACCGAGGAGATCGCCGCCGCCCATGCGAAGGGCCTGGAGCTGAATCTGGAGTATGCTTCCGAGTGCGGCCTGCCCTATGCTGCCGGCGCTGCCAAGTACTTCGCCGAGAAGGGCATCACGGTTGTCGAATAAGAAACGCTGACCGCGCACCGAAAGCGCGGGGAATGATCAGGGGGACTACGGCGAAGGCGTTTCGCCATAGTCCCCCGTCATGTATCAAGCGGTTTTGAGCAGAATTTAGCGGATTCTTTCCGACAATGGGAGGCAAAAATATGAACCGAGACCCTGAAAAGGACCCGAAGATCATCGATCCGGCCCCCGGAGCAGCGGATGCTGAGGTGGGCTCGGCCGCAGACGTCGATGAGATCATGCGCAAGTACGATCGCGAGTCGAACACGCGCGTGTGGGAGGGCGTTCCCAAGATCATCGTCAACTGCGTGACGGTGCTGTTTGCGCTCTTCTGCATCTATGTGACCCTGTTTGCGAACTTCATGGAGCAGATCCGCCTGTCTTCCTTCCTGGGACTGGTGGTGCTCATCGGTTTTCTGACCTACCCCGCCAAGAAGGGCAAGGTGCGGGTCAATTACATGCCCTGGTATGACATCGTGCTGATGGTGCTGGGCGCAGGCGCGTTCCTGTTCTACACCTTCAACGCCCAGACCGTGGTCAAGCTGAACATGCGCATCACCAAGGACATGTTCTACATCGTGACCGGCGCAATTGGCATGCTGGTGCTGGCGGAGCTGTGCCGCCGCAGCGTGGGCCTGCCCATCCTGTGCGTGGCGGGCGTGTTCATGATCTACACGCTGGTCAACCTGTGGAGCAAGGGCGGCATCCCGCTGGTGGTCTACAAGCTGTTCTACGGCGACAGCGGCGTGCTCTCCACCCCGATCAACGTCTGCTCCAAGTACATCGTCGTGTTCATCATCTTCGGCGCGTTCCTGGAGCGCACCGGCATTTCCGACTTCTTCATCAGCCTGGCGAACAGCCTTTGCGGCCGCTTCGCAGGCGGCCCGGCGAAGGTCGCGGTCGTGTCCTCGGCGCTGTGCGGCATGGTGTCCGGCTCCTCCGTGGGCAACACCGTCACCACCGGCTCCGTCACCATCCCGATGATGAAGAAGACCGGCTATCGAGCGGAGTTCGCGGGCGCTGTCGAGGCCTCCGCCTCCACCGGCGGTCAGATCATGCCCCCCATTATGGGCGCTGCGGCCTTCCTGATGGCGGAGTATGTGGGCGTGCCCTACTCCAACATCATCGTGCGCGCGATCCTGCCGGCGGTGCTGTACTTCCTGGGCATCTTCATCGCGGTGCACCTGGAGGCCAAGAAGCTGGGCCTGAAGGGCATTCCAAAGGAGATGCTGCCCCGCATGCGCCAGCTCATCAAGGACACCTACCTGCTGCTGCCCCTGATTATCCTGATCTACCTGGTGTGCAGCAACACCAAGACCATGCAGTTCTCCGCGGCCATCGCCATTCTGGCGGCCATCGCGGTGGGCTTTATCAACAACCTCCTGCGCTACCTGCGCGCGAAGAAGGCGGGCGAGCAGCCCGGTCACGGCGTGGTTGCGGCAACCTTCGGCGCGGACGGCGGCTTCAGCGCAAAGAGCATCTTTGCTTCCCTGGAGGCTGGCGGACGCGGCGTGATCACCGTGGCCGTGGCCTGCGGCATCGCGGGCGTCATCGCCGGTTGCCTCACCGTCACGGGCCTTGCGTCCAAGCTGATCAACATCATCGTGGGCATCTCGGGCAACAGCATGCTGCTGGCGCTGGTGCTGACCATGCTGTGCTGCATCGTGCTGGGCATGGGCGTTCCCACCACCGCGAACTACTGCATCATGGCCTCCACCTGCGCGCCGATCCTGATCAAGATGGGCATTCCCACCATCGCGGCCCACTTCTTCGTGTTCTACTTCGGCATCGTGGCGGACATCACGCCGCCGGTTGCGCTGGCAGCCTACGCAGGCTCGGCCATTGCGAAGGGCAATCCGATGAAGACAGGCATCACGGCAACGCGGCTGGCGATCGCGGCGTTCATCATTCCCTTCGTGTTCGCCTACAGCCCGTCGATCCTCTTCGTGGGCGACGTGGTCTGGTACAACGTGATCCTGATCGCGCTGACGGCCACCATCGGCATGGTCGGCGTTGCGGCGGGCCTGAGCGGCTATCTGGTGCGGCCGATGAACGTGGTCGAGCGCGTGCTGACCATCGCCGGCGGCCTGTGCCTGATCGTTCCCGGCACGCTGACGGACGTGATCGGCCTTGCGCTGATCGCCCTTGGCGTGGTGCTCCAGCTGGTGCTGAGCAAGAAGCAGGCTGCCTGAATTCCCGGCTGAAAAGTGCATATTTGAACGCGAAAGTCCACCCTGAACCTCGGGGTGGACTTGATTTTTACATTGGAATCCTGTATCATTACATTGAATAGATAGGCGGAGGATTCCATATGTCCGAATTTGATCAGAGCAGAATACGCAATTTTTGCATCATCGCCCACATCGACCACGGCAAATCCACGCTGGCGGACCGCATCCTGGAAAAGACGGGTGCGATGCAGCTGCGCGAGATGACCGATCAGGTGCTGGATTCCATGGAGCTGGAGCGGGAGCGCGGCATCACCATCAAATCGAAGGCCGTGCGCATGAACTATACCGCGAAGGACGGGAAGACCTACGAGCTGAACCTGATCGATACCCCCGGCCATGTGGACTTCAACTATGAGGTTTCCCGCGCGCTGGCCGCCTGCGAGGGCGCGATTCTGGTGGTGGACGCCTCCCAGGGCATCGAGGCCCAGACGCTGGCCAACGTGTACCTGGCGTTGGAGCACGATCTGGAGATCCTGCCCGTCATCAACAAGATCGACCTGCCCAGCGCCCAGCCCGAGGTGGTGAAGCAGGAGATCGAGGACGAGATCGGCCTGGACACCGAGGGCTGTCCGCTGATCTCCGCCAAGCAGGGCATCGGAATCGAGGATGTGCTGGAGGCGGTGATCGAAAAGATCCCCGCGCCGCAGGACGACGTGGACGGCCCGCTGCAAGCGCTGATCTTCGATTCCTACTACGACAACTATCGCGGCGCGATCTCCTCGGTGCGGCTCAAGAGCGGACGGGTGAAGGTGGGCGACCGCATCCGCATGATGGCCGGAAAGTGCGAGTTCGAGGTTACCGAGGTGGGCGCGTACCGCCCGCTGGGCTACGCCCCGAAGGACGAACTGCGCGCGGGCGAGGTGGGCTACATCGCCGCGTCCATCAAGGACATCGCGGACGTGCACGTGGGCGACACCATCACGCTGGCGGATGCTCCGGCGGCGGAGCCGCTGCCGGGCTACAAGCCGGTGCTGCCGATGGTGTACTGCGGCATCTATCCCGCCGACGGCGCGGACTACGAGAGCCTGCGCGACGCGCTGGAGAAGCTGCGCCTGAACGACGCGGCGCTGTCCTACGAGCCGGAGACCAGTGTGGCGCTGGGCTACGGCTTCCGCTGCGGCTTTCTGGGCCTGTTGCACATGGAGATCATCCAGCAGCGGCTGGAGCGCGAGTTTGATCTGGACCTGGTGACCACCGCGCCCAGCGTCGTCTACAAGGTCAACAAGACCGACGGCACGACGGTGATGATCGACAACCCCACCAACCTGCCGCCGGTGCAGGAGATCGAATCCATGGAGGAGCCCTTCGTGGACGCGTCCGTCATCACGCCCCAGGACTACGTGGGCGCGATCATGGAGCTGTGCCAGGACAAGCGCGGCATCTTCCGGGACATGAAGTACATTGAGGGCGGCCGCGTGCTGCTTTCCTACGACATGCCCCTCAACGAGGTCATCTACGACTTCTTCGACCAGCTCAAGAGCCGCACCCGCGGCTACGCCTCCTTCGACTACGAGCTCAAGGGCTACGTCAAGAGCGATCTTGTGAAGCTGGACATGCTGCTCAACGGAGATCAGTGCGACGCGCTGTCCATCATCGTGCACCGCGACCGGGCCTATCCGCGCGGGCGCTCCATCGCGGAGAAGCTCAAGGAGGCCATTCCGCGGCAGATGTTTGAGATTCCGATTCAGGCGGCCATCGGCGGCAAGGTCATCGCCCGCGAGACGGTGAAGGCCCTGCGCAAGGACGTGCTGGCCAAGTGCTACGGCGGCGACATCACCCGCAAGAAGAAGCTGCTGGAGAAGCAGAAGGAGGGCAAGAAGCGCATGCGTCAGGTGGGCACCGTGTCCGTGCCCAGCGAGGCGTTCATGGCGGTTCTGAAGATGGACTGAGACCTTTCCATGGGGAGGATGTCAATGGAAGCGAGATTTGTGGTCAGACCCCAACTGGAGCTTCGGGATTTTGCCGCCTTTGCACGGATTCTCTATGGAAAGGTGCGCATCCTTTTTGTGATGCTCTGCGTCGTGTCCTGGGGACTGGTTTTCTTTGTGCTTGGATGGGACGTCGTGTTCATTGCGTATTCGACACTGGTCACACTGTACACGCTGTTTTTCCCGGTGATGATGGGTTGGAGCATCCGGCGCGGAATGAATCAGAAAGTCAAGGAGAGCGAGTTTCGCTTTTCAGAGGAGCGCGTGGAGATTACGACCACCGTGGATGCAGGCGTGTCGAAGTACGATGCGTATGTGAAGGTCGCGGCGGACAGCGGGCACTATTTTCTGCTCGTGGGAAAGTACAGCGGTTACATCCTACCGAAGCGCGATTTCGTCGAGGGGGATCCCGCAGAGTTTGCTGCGTTCATCACGGAAAAGACGGGACTTGAAATGAAATTTGTAAGAGGATGAGCAAATTGAAACCCCTTGCAATCTACATCCACGTGCCCTTCTGCGCCCGCAAGTGCGCCTACTGCGACTTTGCGTCCTTTGCGGGCCGGGAGGATGCGTGGAGTGACTACTTTGCCGCCCTGCGTGCCGAGATGGACGCCTGGGCGGACCGACTGCGCGCTTACGAGGCGCGCAGCGTCTTTTTCGGCGGGGGCACGCCCTCGCTGATGCCTGCGACATACATTGAAGGCGCACTGGATCACCTGCGGGGCCTGCTGCCCTTTGCGGCGGACTGCGAGATCACGCTGGAGGCCAATCCGGGCACGGTGACGGTGGAGAAGCTGGAAACCTACCGCCGCGCGGGGGTGAACCGGCTGTCCATCGGCGTGCAGAGCTTCGATGAAGGGCTGCTGTGGAATCTGGGCCGCATCCACACGCCGGAACAGGCTGCGGAGGCGGTGCGCATGGCGGCGGAGGCGGGCTTTGAGAACCTCAGCATAGACCTGATGTACGCCCTGCCGGGGCAGAGCATTGCCCAGTGGTCGGACACCCTCGCCCGGGCGGTATCCCTGCCCATCAAGCACATCTCCGCGTACAGCCTGATCGTGGAGCCGGGCACGGAGATGGAGAGAAGGGTTGAATCGGGCGCGGCAATCCTTCCCGACGACGATCTGGTGAACGAAATGCAGCGCATGGCGGTGCAGCGCCTTGCGGAGCATGGCCTTGCGCGCTACGAGATCTCCAACTTCGCCGTGCCGGGCTTTGAATCCCGCCACAACCTGACCTACTGGCAGGACGGCGACTACCTGGGCCTGGGCAGCGCGGCGCACTCGCTGGTGGAGAACGAGCGCTTCTCCAATCCGCCGGAGCTCGCGCGCTACCTTGCCGGGGAGCGCATGTGCGAGCGCACGGAGCGCAGCCTGCGCGACCGCCGGGAGGAGATGCTGATGCTCTCCACCCGCACGGTGCAGGGCATGAATCTGGCGCGCTGGCAGGCGGAGTTCGGCGAAGACTTTGCAGAGACTCACGCCCGGCAGCTCAGAAAGCTGGAGAATTACGGCCTGATCGAAATCGAGGGCGGCTTTCTACGGCTCACGCCCGTGGGACTGGAGCTTCAGGACAGCGTGGTGCTGGAGCTGATGGACGATTGACAAATTCGGAGGTGCAGTATGGCACGCAATACCGATCTTTCCCTGCGCAATGCGCTGATTTACAGTGTGTACGTGCGCAATCATACGAAGGAGGGCACGTTTCGATCTCTGGAAGCTGACCTTCCCCGCATCCGTTCCCTTGGAACGGACATATTGTGGCTGATGCCCATTCACCCCATCGGGGTGGAGGGCAAGAAGGGCAGCCTGGGCTGTCCCTACGCCAACAAGGACTACCGCACGGTAAACCCGGAGTACGGCACGATGGAGGACTTCCGCCATCTGGTGGACGCGATTCACGCGAACGGCATGAAGTGCATCATCGACGTGGTGTACAACCATACCTCGCCGGACTCCACGCTGCGCAATGCGCACCCAGAGTTCTTCTACCACAAGCCGGACGGCGGCTTCGGCAACCGCTTCGGCGACTGGTCGGACGTGATCGACCTGAACTACCGCGTGCGCGGCCTGTGGGACTACCAGATCGAGACGCTGAAGATGTGGTCGGGGATCGTGGACGGCTTCCGCTGCGACGTGGCCTCGCTGGTGCCGGTAGCGTTCTGGAAGGAGGCCCGCAGGGCCTGCGCGGAGGTCAATCCCGATCTGATCTGGCTGGCCGAGAGCGTGCACATGAGCTTCCAGCTCGCCGCGCGCCGGCAGGGCATGGAGATGATCTACTCCGACGCGGAGGGCTTCGCCGCCTTCGATCTGGAGTACGACTACGACATTCGCGAGCTGCTGGACGACTACTGGGCGGGCAAGCGGCCGCTGCACGAGTGGGTGGAGGCGCTCAACCGCCAGGAGATCAGCTATCCGGCGAACTACATCAAGCTGCGCTGCCTGGAGAACCACGACCAGCCCCGCATCGCGTCCCGCGTAAGCGATCCCGTGGCGCTGTCCAACTGGCACGCGCTGCTCATTTTTCAGAAGGGCAGCACGCTGCTCTACGCGGGCGAGGAGAGGTGCGACGCGAACCAGCCCAGCCTGTTCGACCGCGATCCGGTGAATTGGGACGGGCGGGATATCTCCGATGAGCTGCGCAGGCTCGCGGCGCTGAAGAAGCGCTTCCCGGCAGACTGCTGGTTTGGCGCGGTGGCCGACGACGATCAACACGCGATCTGCGCCCAGCTCGGCGGCGAGGGCCGGCGCTATCTGGGGCTGTTTAGCCTGAAGGGCGCGCCGGTGAAGATGCCCATCGAGCGCTTTGGGGGCGATCTGAGCTGCACGAACCTACTGGATGGAAGTCCGGTGGAGATTCGCAGCGGCATCATTGGAACCGACGGCCGGCCGGTGATCGTCGGGCTGCCGGTGGACATCTGAGAAGCGCCGCCGGAGGAAGATTTCATGAGGACACTGAAGAAGTACGCCGCGCCGCTTCTGTTTCTGGCGATCTTCGAGGCGGTGGCGGTGGCGCTGTGGCGGGCCAAGGGCAATGCGTTCTATCTGTGGAACTTCAGCTACATCGGCTGCTTTCTGGCGCTGGGACTGACGTTGTACATCCGTAGGTTCAGATACGCCCGCCACGTGGTGCAGCTGGGCGTGGGACTGTACATGCTGGTGTATCTGGGGCTGATCTGCCGGGAGAACATGCAGATCGAGGGCTTCTGGTACTACCTGTCCCTGGGGAGCTTTGAGGCGGCCACGATCCACTACGCCGTGGCGAAGATCTTCGGGCCGCTCATCTTCGGGCGTGGTTGGTGCGGCTACGCCTGCTGGACGGCCATGGTGCTGGACTTTCTGCCCTATAAGCATCCCGCCGGGCCGCGCAGGGAGCTGGGATGGATTCGCTACATCGCCTTCTTTCTGTCGCTGATCTTTGTGGGCGCGCTGTTTCTGCTGCCCGTGGGGAACCTGGAGCGGATCCTGTTTGTCAGTTTCATCGCCGGCAACGCGCTCTATTACGCCGCGGGCATCGCGCTGGCCATCTGTTTTCAGGACAACCGTGCCTTCTGCAAATATGTCTGCCCGGTGACGGTGTTTCTGAAGCCCATGAGCCGGCATGCGCTTTTGCGGATGCGCGTGGATGCGGACAGGTGCATCGGCTGCGGCAAGTGCGGCCGCGTCTGCCCCATGGAGGTGGACGTGTGCGATCCATCCCGGAGCCGCAAAAACGGCACCGAGTGCATCCTGTGCCTGGAGTGTGCCGACAGCTGTCCCACGAAGGCCATCCACCTGTGATACGCTGCGAGGCAAAATGAATCCCGGACTCTGTTGAAAAGTCCGGGATTCATTTTTGCGGGAGAAGCGGGAATGCTTGAAGGCTGCGGAAGCTCAGTCCGGCGCTGTGGTTTCGACAGCGCCCGGCGTGGGGACTTCCTCCAGCACGGCGGGCTGCAGCAGCACGGCGGCGAACCAGAACGTGACCACGCACAGCAGCATCAGCACCGCCGCCAGGACGATGCGCAGGATGCGCGTGGGCGTGCGGCCGGGTCGAGTGACCGAGGCGGCGTCCATCTGGAAGGTGCGCAACACGCTGCTCAGCTCCGGCGCCAGCGGATTGGGCTGCGTCATGCTGGCACGCACGGATTTGACGATGCGCAGCTCGAACCTGCGCCGGTCCGACGGGAGCAACGCACGGCGGGCGCGGGCCTCGAAGCGCTGCAGAAGCTGCCTGGCGCGACGGAGTTCCACCCCGGCCAGGCGTGCGCTCTTGCGCAGCGAAAGTCCGCAGCCGTAGCGCAGCGCAAGCATGCGCCGTAGCTCCGCGCTCTCCTGGGCGATCAGGCGGGAAAGCGCGTCCCCGGAACCGCCGGTCGCGCGCAGGCCGTCCCAATCGCCGCCGTCCCGGGCATCGCCGCCGTTCTTCAGGGCGGCCCGAAGGGTGGCGCGGCGCAGGGCCTCGCGAAAGCCGTGGCGGCTGGAGGGCGCCGATCCCAGGCTCCAGCACTCCAGCAGGGCGTACTGCAGGCTGTATTCCGCCTGGGCGCTCGAACCGGTCACGGCGTGGGCAAGATTGAACAGCTCGTGGTAGATGGGCCGGATGCGGTTGAAGTAGATCTGGAAATCCTCGCTGTCGCTGCGAACCATGTTCAACCTCCGATGCCGAGACCGGCGATGCGGTCGTTCAGGGGATGGACGCGCTCGTACACGTCCTTGTAGATGGGATAGATCTCGTCGTAGACCTGCTTCCAGCCGGGATTGACCGGATGGGTGGAGCGGGTGGCAATCACGGAGGCCGCGTCCTCATAGCTGGCGAAGATGCCCGTGCCCACGCCCGCCAGAATGGCTGCGCCCAGGGAGGTGCATTCGCCGGGCGCGCGGTGCACTTGGGTGGTCATGCCGAACACGGCTGCGAGGATGTCGGGCCACAGGCCGCTGCGCGCGCCGCCGCCGGTGAGCAGCATGGACTGGATGGGCGTGCCGTACTCGGAGATGATCTCCGCGCAGCTGTTCAGTGCGAAGGCGATGCCCTCGTACACCGCCCGGGCGATGTGCCGCGAATCGTGGTAGAGGGTGAAGCCCATCAGCACGCCGCGGGTGTTGGGATCCCAGTAGGGCGTGCGGGAGCCCATCAGCGTGGGCAGGAACAGCAGGCCCTCCGCGCCGGGACGGATCTGCCGGGCCATGTTCTCCACACGGGAGATGTCCAGCGAACCGTCCTGACTGCCCAGCAGGTGCTTGCGCGCCCAGTCGAAGGCCGCAGCGCCGGTCTGCACGTTGCCGATCACGTGGCAGGCCTTGCCGTCGGAATCCAGATAGTTGAAGATGCGGGCTTTGGGGTCCAGCACGGGGTGATCCTGAATCTGGGAGACCCAGGCGCTGGAGCCGATGTAGGTGTAGGCGCTGCCGGGGCTGACGATGCCCGCGCCCCGGGCCGTGCAGCAGCCGCTACCGCCGCCGATGGCCACCGGTGTTCCGGTGATCAGGCCCGTGCGGTAGTACACCTGCCGGGTGATCTTGCCGCGAATATCGTGCCCGGGAATGATCTTGGGCATGCGGCTGATGTCGATGTCCAGCTCCTTTAAAAGATCTCCCGCCCAGCAGCGGTTGTTGATGTCCAGCGCCGTGGTCAGCGACGCGTCGGAGTAGTCCGTGTAGCCGATGCGCCCGGTCATGTGGGCGTAGATGTAGTCCTTGATGTTCATGAACCAGCGCGCCCGGTTGTACACCTCCGGCAGATTCTCCTTGAACCAGAGGATCTTGGGCAGGGTGTAGTGGGTGTCCAGGCGGTTGCCGGTTAGGGTGTAGAAGTGGTACTTGTTGATGACCCTGCCGATCTCCTCCACCTGAGAACCTGTGCGGCTGTCGGAGTGGATGATGTTGGGGTGCAGGGCGTTGCCCTCCGCGTCCACGGGGATGCAGCCGTTCATGGAGCCGCTGAGGCCCACGCAGGCGATGCGCTGGGGACTGACCTGCTGCAACAGCTCCCGAATGCCGTCGTACACCGCGTCCAGGATGCGGTCGGGATCCTGCTCCGACCAGTTCGGCCGCGGATATAGCGTGGGATAGTCGCGCCGCACCGAGGACAGCGCCTCGCCGCGCAGGCTGAACACGGAGCACTTGCAGCCGGTGGTTCCGGCGTCACAGGTGAGGATCAGGTCTTTTTCCATGCTGGGACTCCTTTTGTCACTTTTTCTTTTGCCGCTGGTTGAGCACCTCGCCCGTGGCCGCGCCCACCAGGGAGACGAAGCCGCAGAGGAACACCGGCCCTGCGGAGGGGGCGTATCCCCAGACCAGCACGTAGCCCACGAACAGCATCACCGGCGGTGCGATCCACGCGGCGTAGTTGAGTAGGCCATTGCGGGTGGCGATGCAGGCGGAGACGAAGCCGGCGATGGAGGAGAGGCCCCACATGCACAGGTTGTGGATCGCACCGCCCAGCCACAGGCTCAGCGAGAGCGGCAGGGCGATCAGCAGCGACGAAACGATCTGGATCAGCAGCACCCACAGCCAGTGCAAACGGCCGTGGCGGCGCCCGGATCGGTTGCCGGAATGCAATTTCGTGCCCATTTTGACTCCCTTCAGGCGCGCTTGGAACGCGCATTCTGATCTATTATCTTTCATTATAACATCAAAGGTCAATGCATGACAACCGGGCCGGGAAAATTTCGGTTCTATAATTCCATTAGGAGAATATAATTCTAATGGTCGATTCAACCTGTGTTTGGAATCCGATAAACTAAGGGAAAAGGTGAAATGGTGGGTCAATGGAGATGCTTTATGAGGATTTCGGGCGGCGCGTGCGTCAACAGAGGAACGCGCTGCAGATCACACAGGAGAAGCTGTCGGAGCGCGCAGGAATCAGCCTGTCGTTCCTGGGCCACATCGAGCGGGGCACGCGCAAGGCGAGCCTGGATACTGTGGTCAAGCTTTGCAATGCGCTGAAGGTTTCACCAAGCATTCTTTTACAGGATTCGCTGGACAACGATCTGCTGGGAGATCGCAATCAGTCGCTTTCGGAGGATCAGCGCAAGCTGCTGCGGGAAATTTCCAACCGGATTATCGAGTACAACGAGTTGAAGTAAACGGCGCATGTGCGCACGGCGGGAGGACAGAATCCTTTGGGATTCTGTCCTCTGTGCAATTCACGGACGATGGAATTGACCCTTGACGCAGGGGCATTTTCGGGGTATAATGTTGTTAACACATTAAAGTGTGAAAGCCGGTGACATCGAGATGTTTGAATCCAGGTTGCAGAGTGAGCGCGTGGACCTGCTGGCGAAGGCCTTTCTGGCGATGGAGAGCGTGGAGGACTGCTATCGCCTGTTCGAGGACCTGTTCACCATCCGGGAGGTGCAGGATCTCAGCTCCCGCATGGAGATTGCGCTGATGCTGCACGACAAGACCACCTACAACGAAATCGTGGAAAAGACGGGCGCATCCACCGCCACCATCGGCCGCGTGAACCGCGCGCTGAACTATGGAGCCGGGGGATATGAGCGCGTGATTGAAAGGCTAAAGGACAAAAAGGAATGAACCGATGAATTATTTGGATAAACTGAATCCCGAGCAGCGCGCCGCCGTCGAACAGACGCAGGGGCCGCTGCTTGTTTTGGCGGGTGCGGGCAGCGGCAAGACCCGCGTGCTCACCTGCCGCATCGCCCATCTGATCGACAGCGGCGTGCCCGCATGGCGAATCCTGGCCATCACCTTCACCAACAAGGCGGCCCGGGAGATGGTGGAGCGCGTGGACAGCCTCACCGGCGAGTCCGGCAAGGACGCCTGGGTGTCCACCTTCCACTCCTGCTGCGCGCGCATCCTGAGAAGGGACATCGAGAAGCTGGGCTACAAGCGGGAGTTCGTCATCTACGACGAGGACGACCGCATGACGGTGATCAAGGGCGTGGCGAAGCAGCTGGGCCTGAGCGACAAGGAGTACCCGCCCAAGGCCATCAAGGCGGCCATCTCCGACGCGAAGAACCGCATGCTCACGCCCCGCGAGTGGCTGAAGGATGCGGGCGACAACTTCCGCAACCGCAGGCTGTGCGAGGCCTATGAAAAGTATGAGATCGCGCTGCGGGGCAACAATGCCCTAGACTTCGACGATTTGCTGATCAAGACGCTGGAGCTGCTGAGCGAGCATCCGCCGGTGCTGCAGTACTACCAGGACAAGTTCGACTATGTGCTGGTGGACGAGTATCAGGACACGAACATCGCCCAGTACCAGTTCGTGCGGCTGATGGCCGGCAGCAAGCGCAACCTGTGCGTGGTGGGCGACGACGACCAGTCCATCTACGGCTGGCGCGGCGCGGACATCCGCAACATATTGGAATTCGAGAAGGACTTCCCGGACTGCAAGGTCATCAAGCTGGAGCAGAACTACCGATCCACCGCCAACATTCTGGACGCGGCCAACCAGGTGATCGCCCACAACGCCGGGCGCAAGGAGAAGGCGCTGTGGACCCAGTGCGATCCCGGCGACAAGGTGGGCCTGTACCATGCCATGGACGAGCGCGACGAGGCCGCCTTTGCGGCGCTGATGTCGAAGAAACTGATCAATCAGGGCATTCGCCCCGGCGAGATCGCGGTGCTCTACCGCACCAACGCCCAGTCGCGCGTGCTTGAAGAGGCCTTCGTGCGCGCGGGCGTGCCCAACCGCATCTACGGCGGCCAGAGGTTCTACGACCGCAAGGAGGTCAAGGATCTGATCGCCTACATGCGCGCGCTGGTGAACCCGGACGACGATGTGTCCGTGCGGCGCATCATCAACGAGCCCAAGCGCGGCATCGGCGACAGCACTGTGGAGGCGCTGGCGCTGTACGCGGGGGAGAACGACCTCTCCCTGATGGCGGCGGCGCTGGACAGCGAGGGCGCGGGGCTGAGCAGTCGCGCGCAGCGGCTGGTGGGCGGCTTTGCCGATCTGATGGTGGAGCTGACCGAGGCCATGTACAGCATGAGCATCACGGAGTTCACCTCCGCGCTGATCGAAAAGACGGGCTACGTCAAGGCGCTGGAGGAGAGCAAGACCGAGGAGAACCAGACCCGCATTGAGAACATCCGAGAGCTGGAGGGTGCGGTCTCGGAGTTCGCGCGCTTGAACCCCGAGGGCACGCTGACCGACTTTTTGGAGAACGTGGCGCTGATCACCGACGTGGACAACCTGAATGAGACGAGCGGTGCGGTGACGCTGATGACGCTGCACTCCGCCAAGGGCCTGGAGTTCGACGCGGTGTTTCTGGTGGGCATGGAGGAGGGCGTGTTCCCCCTCAGCCGCGCGCTGTTCGACGAGACGGCGCTGGAGGAGGAGCGCAGGCTGGCCTACGTGGGCATCACCCGCGCGAAGAAGAAGCTGTACCTGAGCCACGCCCACACCCGCATGCTGTACAACGCGCGCTCGGCGAACCAGCTCTCCCGCTTCGTCAGCGAGATTCCCCAGCGGCTGATTCAGGAGGGCGCGGTGAAATCCCAGACCCGCGTGCCCATGCCACCGCGCAGATCGTATGAGGATGCGCCCCGCTCCGGCAGCTATACCTCCCGTCCTGCGCCCCAAACGCGTGGGGAGAAGCCGTCCGGCAAGCCTGCGCTGAACATCCCCGGCCTGCAAAAGGGTTTCGGCGGTGGACAGAGCGCGCCCCAGCGGAGCCTGAAACTCTTCCGCGAGGGGGACAGCGTGATCCATGCGGTGTTCGGGCGCGGACGCGTGGAGGCGGTGGAAGGCGAGGGCGGCGATCAGAAGGTGATCGTGGCCTTCGAAAGCGGTGCAAAAAAGCGCTTTTCCGCGAACATCGCCCCGCTGCGCAAGCTGAACTGAGGGAATAGCTTCTATATAGAATGGCAACAATTGACATGAAATATTTGAACCTGAGAACGGAGGTTCTGCGATGAACCGAATGCGCGAGCTGGTGGACCGGCTCAACGAAACGGCATATCAGTACTACACGCTGGACGCGCCTACGATCTCCGACAAGGAGTGGGACGCGCTCTACGACGAGCTCGTGCGTCTCGAAAAGGAGACGGGCGAGCGCCTGCCGGATTCCCCCACGCGGCGCGTGGGCGGCGCGGTGCTGCCGGGCTTCGAGCCCCACACCCATCTGGCGCGGCTGTGGAGCATGGGCAGAAGCTGCGGCTGGAGGCGGGACTTCCGGCGCTCAAGTACGTGGTGGAGCATAAGTTTGACGGCCTGACGGTGAATCTGACCTATGAGGGCGGTCATCTGGTGGGCGCGGCGACCCGCGGCAACGGCGTGACCGGCGAGGAAATTTTGCAGCAGGCGCTCACCATCCGCACGATTCCGGTGCGCATCCCCTACGAGGGCCGCATGGAGGTGCACGGCGAGGCGTTCATGAAGCTCTCCACGCTGGAAAACTACAACAAAACTGCCAAGGAGCCTTTGAAGAACCCCCGCAACGCCGCCGCGGGCGCGCTGCGCAACCTGGATCCGGCGGTGACGGCTGCGCGCAAGCTGTCCGCCTGCTTCTACGACGTGGGCTACATCGAGGGCAGGAGCTTTGCCGACCAGCGCGAGATGCTGGATTTCCTGCGGGAGAACCGCTTCCCGGTGTCCGGCTGTGAGGTGTACGCCGACACGCTGGATGCCGCCATCGACGCGGTGCACGCGGTGGAGGCCTCGCGCGCGGATTTGGACTACATGATCGACGGCGCGGTGATCAAGATTACGGACTTCGCCACCCGCGAGGCTCTGGGCTACACGGACAAGTTCCCCCGCTGGGCGGTGGCCTACAAGTTCGAGGCCGAGGAGGTCACCACGACCCTCGAGGACGTGACCTGGCAGATCGGCCGCACCGGCAAGCTCACGCCCCTGGCCCACGTGTCGCCTGTGGAGCTGGCCGGGGCTACAGTCAAGCGCGCCACGCTGAACAACTGGCAGGACATCCAGCGCAAGCGGGTGAAGATCGGTGCGAAGGTGTGGATCCGCCGCTCCAACGAGGTCATCCCGGAGATCATGGGCCGGGTGGACGAATATGTCGAGGGTGAGCGCGACGTTCAAAAGCCGGAGGTCTGCCCGGCCTGCGGAACGCCGCTTACAGAGATCGGCGCGCACCTGTTCTGTCCCAACCGGGACGGCTGCAAGCCCCAGATCGTGATGCGCCTGAGCCACTTCGCCAGCCGCGACGCCATGGACATCGACACCTTCTCCGAAAAGACCGCCGCCCAGCTGGTGGACGCGGGGCTCTTGCAGGAGGCCGATCAGCTCTACGCCCTCACGAAGGAGCAGCTCTGCGCGCTGGAGCGCTTCGGCGAAAAGAAGGCGGAAAACCTGCTGAAGGCCATCGAGAAGAGCAAGAAGTGCAGCCTTGCAGCATTCATCTACGCCATCGGCATCCCCGGCATCGGCGCAAAGACCGCCCGCGACCTTGCGGAGCGCTACCGCAGCGTGGACGCGCTGCGCGCGGCAAAGCGCGAGGAGCTGGTTCAGATGGACGACGTGGGCGGGATTCTGGCCGACTCCGTCGCGGGTTTCTTCGAGGATGAAGCGAACCTTCGCCTGATCTCGGCGCTGCTGGCTGCGGGCGTTGCCCCGGAGGCCCCCGCGCAGGCGGCGGTCGGAGGCCCCTTCGAGGGCATGACCGTGGTGGTCACGGGAACGCTTTCGAGCTTCTCCCGCGCCGAGGCCGAGGAGGCCGTGCGCAATGCGGGTGGCAGGGCGGCGGGATCGGTGTCGAAAAAGACCAGCCTGGTGGTGGCCGGGGAGAACGCGGGAAGCAAACTGGACAAGGCCAACGCCCTGGGGATCGAGGTCATCGGCGAGGCGGAATTCCTGGCGCGACTGGGTCTGGCCTGAGGCGAATTGTGCGCGCAGCTGTAAATTTCTGTAAACCGGTGAAAAAACGTGCGCTTTATGGTATAATAGCTAAAGATTCTAATGTGGAGGCCTGTCTATGTTGAGTATGACCGGCTACGGCCGTGCGATGCGGGATGTGGACGGACGACAGCTGACGATCGAGCTCAAGAGCGTGAATCACCGCTTTCTGGATCTGTCCTTCCGCATGCCCCGCAATTTGATGTTTCTGGAGGACGATGCGCGCAAGCTGATCGGTGCGCGCCTTGCCCGCGGTCATGTGGATGTGTTCATGACCTACCGCAACATGCGCAGCGACGCGCGCAAGGTTCAGGTGGATCGCGCGCTGTTTGACGCATACGCTTCCGCCTTGAGCGGACTTACCGATTCCGGCGTGGAGGATGACCGCAGCCTGATGAACATCGCCCGCCTGCCGGACGTGCTGGTGGTGACGGAGGCGGAGGAGGATCAGGACGCGCTGCGCGCGCTGCTGAAGGAGACGCTGGACGCGGCGGTTGATCAACTGGTGGAGATGCGCCGCCGGGAGGGCGCGGAGATGAAGAAGGATCTCGCCTTCCGCACCGACCGCATTGAGGAGATGACCAACGCGGTGGAGGCGCGCTATCCCGAGACGGTGGAGGAGTACACCCGCCGCCTGCGCGCGTCCATCGAGGAACTGATCGGCAAGAACGTGGACGAGACCCGGTTGCTGACCGAGGTGGCCGTGATGGCCGACCGCAGCGCCATCGCCGAGGAGACGGTGCGCCTGCACGCCCACATCGCCCAGCTGCGCGAGTGCCTGGAGAAGGCCGAGCCGGTGGGCCGCGGTGCAGGAGCTGAATCGGGAGGTCAACACGATCTCCTCCAAGTCCCAGGATGTGCCGATCACCCAGCTGGTGGTGGGCATGAAGGCAGAGATCGAGAAGCTGCGCGAACAGCTGCAGAACATCGAATAGGAACCAAAGACGATAAGTGGAAGGAATGATTGCCAATGGCTAAGCGTGGAATGCTCTTTGTCATTTCGGGCCCCGCAGGTGCGGGCAAGTCCGAAATCGTAAAGACCCTGCTCAGAAAGCATCCGGATGTGCATCTGTCCGTGTCCTGCACGACCCGCGCACCCCGGGAGGGCGAGATCAATGGCGTACATTATCACTTTGTGACCGAGGAACGCTTCGACGAACTGATCAGGGAAGACGCATTCTACGAGTGGGCGCACGTCCATCAGAACCGCTACGGCACGCTGAAGGAGGTCGTCCGCAAGCAGCTTAACGAGGGCAACGACCTGATTCTGGAGATCGACGTGCAGGGCTGCCAGCAGGTGCTCAAGCTGAATCCCGACGCAGTGGGCATCTTTGTATGTCCCCCCAGCCGCGACAACCTGGAGAAGCGGCTGCGCAATCGCGGCACCGAAACCGAGGAATCCATCCGCGTGCGGCTGAACAACGTGGCCGGCGAGGTGGCCACCGCCTACACCTACGACTATGTGATCATCCATCAGGACTGGAGCGACGTGCCCAACGCCCTGGAGATCGCCGCCGACGAGGTGTATGCCATCATCTCGGCAAAGCGCTGCGAGCTGGAGAACCGCCGCGCATTTCTGGATCAGCTGAGCGCACAGCTGCGCGCCTGATCCGTCCATACGACAGACCCTGCCCGAAGGGGCCTTTATGAAACTGATACAGGAGGTAAACCGTATATGATGACCGAACCGCCCATTGGCGAACTGCTGAGCAAGGTGGATTGCCGCTATACGCTGGCCGTGGAAGCGTCCATGCGCGCGCGGGAGCTGATCGGTGGCAGCCTGCCGCTGATCGATACCAAGGACAGCAACCCGCTCACCATCGCGATCGAGGAGATCAACCGCGGGCTGATCACCTATTCCCGCAATGAGGACGCTGAGAACGAGGAAGACTGACCGTTCACAAAAACTGAACAGGGACAGAGCTGCATCACCTGCGGTGCATGCCGCCGGCGTGCGCTGCGGCCCAGCCGCAGAAGAGCGCAAATTCCAAATCCAAACCTGACGCGAAAACCCGATTTTTTGAAAACGAAGATCGGTTTTCGCTTGTTGTGTTGATCTGAAAGGGGTAGAACATGATGCTGACGGGCAAGAAGATCGTCGTGGGCGTGACCGGCGGAATCGCCGCGTACAAGGCCTGCGAGCTGGTGAGCCGACTGAAGAAGCGCGGCGCGCAGGTGCGCGTGGTGCTCACGGAGCACGCCTGTCAGTTCGTGCAGCCCCTGACCTTCGAGACCCTCAGCGGAAATCCCGCCTACACCGACTCCTTCGACCGCAAGTATGAGATCGGCCACGTGGCGCTGGCGAAGTGGGCGGATCTTTTGCTCATCGCTCCAGCAACCGCCAACTGCATGGCGAAGATGGCCTGCGGCATCGCGGACGATCTGCTGAGCACCACCTGTCTGGCGGTGCGCTGCCCGGTGCTGGTCGCGCCTGCGATGAACAGCGCCATGTGGCGCAACCCTGCCACCCAGGCAAACCTGGAATTGCTCAGGTCGCGGGGCCTGCGCTTCGTCGGGCCGGAGGCGGGCCGTCTGGCCTGCGGTGACGACGACGTGGGCCGAATGTCCGAGCCGGAGCAGATCGTGAAGGCGGTTGAAGCGATCCTCAATCCCCTGCGGGATCTGGAGGGGCTGAATGTGCTGGTGACTGCCGGGCCCACGGTGGAGCGCATCGATCCGGTGCGCTACATCACCAACCGTTCCACGGGCAAGATGGGCTATGCGCTGGCCGAGGCCGCCCGGGACCGGGGCGCAAATGTGACGCTGGTCTCCGGCCCGACGAGCCTGACCGCGCCGCAGGGCGTGGAATTTGTGCGGATTGAGTCCAGCGCCCAGCTCTGCGCGGCGGTGCTGGAGCGCGGCGAAAGTGCGGATGTGGTCATTCAGGCGGCGGCCCCGGCGGATTTCCGCCCGAAGAACGTTTCTGACCGCAAGATCAAAAAGACCGGCGAAAGCATGACCCTCGAATTGGAGGCGACCACGGACATCGCTGCGGAGCTGGGCAGGCGCAAGCAGCCGGGGCAGATTCTGGTGGCCTTCGCGGCGGAGACCAACGACGTGATGGACAACGCCCGGGGGAAGCTGGCGAAGAAGAACGCCGACCTGATCGTGGCCAACGACGTCTCCCGCAGCGACGCGGGCTTCGGCGTGGACACGAACGTGATCACGCTGATCACCGCTGAGGACGTGCGGGCGCTGGAGAAGATGTCCAAGCGCGCGGCGGCGGATGCGATTTTGAGCCGCGTGCGGGAACTGAGGGACAGATGACGCAGTACGCAAACGTGATTGTGGACCTCTCGGCGGGTGCGCTGGATCGCATGTTCAGCTACCGCGTGCCCGAGGGCATGCAGATCGTGCCGGGGCAGCAGGTGCGCATCCCCTTCGGCCCGAGGCGGATCGAGGGCTTCGTGGTGTCGCTGACGGACGAATGCGAGCTGGATCCAGCGCGCGTGAAGGACGTGCTGGAGCCGGTGCAGGACTACCCGGTGGTGCTGCCGGAGCTGATGGAGCTGGCGGACTGGATGCACGAGCGCTACCTGTGCAATCTGGTGGATGCGCTTCGATTGATGATCCCTGCGGAGATGCGCAGCGGAAGGGTACGGATTCGCACGAAGCGCTTCGTACACCTCAACTGGAGCGGAGAACAGATTGACGGCTTCGGGCGGACGAATCCCCGCGCCGGGCGACAGATCGAGCTTCTGCATCAACTGCAGGCGGGGGATCTCGAGGCGGCGCAGCTCAATGCGTCGGCGCTGAAGGCGCTGGTGCAGCGGGGCGCGGTGACGGTCTACGAAGGCGAACAGCGGCGCACCCCCTCGGCGCTGCGGGGGTTCGTGGATGCACGGGAGTTTACGCTGACGGCGGGCCAGAGGCGCGCGGTGGCGGCCATCACGGAGGCCATGGATCGCGGCGGCGGGCGCTTCCTGCTCAACGGCATCACCGGAAGCGGCAAGACGGAGGTCTACATTCGCGCCATCCGCCACGCGCTGGAGCGGGGACAGACCGCCATCGTGCTGGTGCCGGAGATCGCGCTCACCCCGCAGATGGTGTCTTGGTTCCACGGCCGCTTCGGCGACCGGGCAGCGGTGCTGCATTCCGGCCTGTCCGCCGGGGAGAAGTTCGATGAGTGGCGCAGGATCCGCTTCGGCGAGGCACAGGTGGTGGTGGGCGCGCGCAGTGCGATCTTTGCGCCGCTAACCAACATCGGCGCGATCATCGTGGACGAGGAACACGAGAACACCTACCAGTCCGAGAGCCGCCCGCGCTACGATGCCCGGGAGGTCGCCTGGCGGCGCGCGGAGAAGAACGGCGCGGTGCTGGTGCTGGGCAGCGCAACGCCCTCCATTTCCAGCTTCATGCGGGCCATGCCCGGCGTGCGGGCGGAGAACCGGCTCGAGCTGTTGGAAATGCGCGAGCGCGTCAACGGCCGCCCCCTTCCCGAGGTGGAGGTGGTGGACATGCGCGCCGAGTTCGAGCGCGGCAATCACAGCGTCTTTTCCGACAGGCTTTCCGACGAGCTGGAGCGGTGCCTGAACGCCGGCGAGCAGGCGGTGCTGTTCATCAACCGCCGGGGCCACTCCACCTTCGTCTCCTGCCGCAAGTGCGGCTACGTTGTGAAGTGCCCCCAGTGCGACGTGTCCATGACCTACCACCAGGTGGAGAACCAGCTGCGCTGCCACTACTGCGGCAACACCATGCCGCCGCCGAGGACCTGCCCCCAGTGCGGAAGTTCCTACATTAAATACTTCGGCGCGGGCACGCAGAAGGTGGCCGAGGAGGCGCAGAAGCTGCTGCCGGAGGCGCGCATCGTGCGCATGGACGTGGACACCACCCGGGGCAAGGACGCCCACGAGCGCATCCTGAGCCGCTTTCGCTCGGGCGAGGCGAACCTGCTGATCGGCACGCAGATGATCGCCAAGGGCCTGGACTTTCCCAACGTCACGCTGGTGGGCGTGGTTGCGGCGGACATGACGCTGAACCTGCCGGACTACCGCAGCACCGAGCGCACCTTTCAGCTGATCACCCAGGTGGCGGGCCGCGCGGGCCGCGGAGACAAGCCGGGCCGGGTGATCGTGCAGACCTACGATCCGGATCACTACGGCATCCAATTGGCGGCGGCACAGGACTTTCGGGCCTTCTACCGCAAGGAGAGCGCCTTCCGCAGGAGCGCGCTGTACCCGCCGTTTACGCAGATCGTGCGCATCGTGTACTCCGGCAAGGATGAGGAGCAGGTGCGCGCAGCTGCAGAGGCGGACGAGCAGCGCTTTGCCGCCTGGCTGGAGGAGAAAAACATGCGCGGCGACGCGGTGCAACTGCGGGCTGCGGAGGCGCCGATCTCTCTTTTGCGGGGCGAACACCGCTGGCAGCTGTTTCTGAAGATGTACTTCAAGGGGGATCTGAACGCCGCATGCGCGCGCATGCAGGAGCTGGCCGACGCTGCGCCCGAGGGCGTGCGCGCCGAGCTGGAGGTCAACCCGGCGAACCTGTATTGATGAAAATCTATGTAAATGAGGTAGAAATATATGGCAATCCGAAAGATCGTGGTACTGGGCGAGGACGATGTGCTGCGCAAGCACGCGCGCAAGGTGGATACCTTTGACAAGCGGCTGTGGACGCTGCTGGATGACATGGCGGATACGATGTACGAGGCCGACGGCGCGGGTCTGGCCGCGCCCCAGGTGGGCATCCTCAAGCGCGTGGTGGTCGTGGACGTGGGCGAGGGCCTGATCGAGCTGGTCAACCCGGAGATCATCGCCGCCGAGGGCGTGCAGACCTGCGTGGAGGGCTGCCTGTCCGTGCCCGGCAAGCGCGGCACTGTGGAGCGCCCCGCGAAGGTGCGGGTCCACGCGCAGGATCGCAAGGGCCGCCACATCGAGGTGGAGGGCGAGGGCTTCCTGGCCCAGGCCTTCTGCCACGAGCTGGATCATCTGGACGGCGTCGTCTATGTGGACAAGATGATCGAGGACGTGACCGACCAGTACGAGGAGGACTGACCTATGCGCATCGTATTCATGGGCACGCCGGAATTCGCCGTGCCCTCTCTGCGCGCGCTTCTGGACAACGGCTACGAGGTGGTGGGTGCGATCACCCAGCCGGATCGCCCGGCGGGACGCGGCCACAAGCTCACGCCCTGTCCGGTCAAGCTGCTTGCGCAGGAGCGCGGCGTGCCGGTCTATCAGTTTGAAAAGATCAAGGCGCAGGAGGGCGTGGACTGCCTGCGGGCGCTGAAGCCCGAGCTGGTGGTCACTGCCGCCTTCGGCCAGCTGCTCAGCAAGGAGATTCTTGAAATCCCCCAGTACGGCACCGTGAACGTGCATGCGTCGCTGCTGCCGAAGTACCGCGGCTCCGCGCCCATCAACTGGTGCATTCTGAACGGTGAAAAGGTTGCCGGCGTGACCACCATGCTCACGGACATTGGCATGGATACCGGCGACATGCTCATGAAGGCCCAGACCGATATTGGTGAGCTGGAGACGGCGGGAGAGCTGACGCAGCGGCTGTCGGAGCTGGGCGCGCAGCTGCTCATCGACACGCTGAAGGTCTATCCGAACGGGGATCTGAAGCCAACGCCCCAGGACGCGGCCGAAGCCAGCTATCAGCCCATGCTGACCAGGGAGATGGGCCGCATCGACTGGACGAAGAGCGCGGAGGAGATCGCCCGGCAGGTGCGCGGCCTGAATCCCTGGCCCTGCGCCTACACCGAGGGGGAGATTGGGCGGTTGAAGCTCTACCTGGCCCGGCCCTGTGCGGCCGAGGCTGCGACGGAGCCGGGAACCGTGGTCGTCTCCGGTGCGAAGGAGGGCCTCAAGATCGCCTGCGGTGCGGGCTGGCTGGAGGTGCTGGAGATGCAGGCCCCCAACGCCAGGCGCATGTCCGCCAAGGCCTATCTGCAGGGCAAGAAGATTGAAATCGGAACCAAATTCAACTGAAACGGGGCGTCGGTCGATGGATCAGGGAAACAACAGAAATCAGAATCGAAACGCGGGCAAAAGGGACGCATACGGGTCGAACCGGCGCGAGGATCGTCCGCAGGCGCGCAGGCGCGAGGACGGCCATGACCGGGATTCACGGCGCAGCTTTGACGGCGGCGAACGCAGGGACAGGTATGCCCGTTCCGAGGGCGACCGGGGCCGCGACGGGCGATCCTTTGACGGGCGTTCCGGCGAAAAGAAGGCCGAGCGGCGCTTCGATGGGCGGCCCGACGGGAAGAAGTTCGAGGGCCGGGAGCGCAGGCAGCAGCCGGGAAGATCCGGGCACGGCGGGCTCTCAGCGCGGGACGTGGCGCTGCGTGCGCTGCGCAGCGTGGCCCGGGACAATGCCTATGCGGCCCAGGCGCTGGATCGTGAACTCAGCGGTGCGCGCCTCAGCGATGAGGATCGCCGCCTGGTCTCCAGCCTGTTCTACTTCGCGCTGGAGAACCGCCTGCACATCGAGCACGTGCTCGCCGCGCGCCTGAAGACCCGCCCGGAGCCGGAGGTCATGGACATTCTGATTCTGGCGGCGGCCCAGATCCTGTTCATGGACCGCATTCCGGACCATGCCGCCGTGGACGAGGCCGTGAAGCAGACGCGCCGCGCCCACAGGGAGGGCCTGACCTCGCTGGTCAACGGCGTGCTGCGCAGCCTGATTCGCGACCGGGATGCGGGCGAACTGCAGCTGTCCGACCGGGATGTGGATCCCGAAGCCTATCTCTCGGAGAAGTATTCCATCGCACCGGAGCTGGTGCGCCGCCTGGTGGCGGCCTACGGCGTGGAGGGCACCGAGGAGATCGCCGCCTGGTCGCCGGAGCGCCATGCCGATACGATCCGTCCGAACCGCCTGCGCATGACCGACGCGGAGTTCGAGGGCTGGCTCAGCCGCAACGGCTTTGCCTGGGAGCGCGCGAAGGTGCCCGGCGCCTACAAGGTGTCCGGTGCGGGGCGCATCGCCGCCCACGAGGGCTTCCGAAAGGGTCTGTTCTCCATTCAGGGGCAGAGCTCCATGCTGGCGGCCTATGCCGTCGGCGCAAAGCCGGGCATGCAGGTGCTGGACGCCTGCGCCGCGCCCGGCGGCAAGACCTGCCTGATCGCGGAGATGATGATGGGCACGGGCCGCATCTACGCCTGGGATCTGCACGCACACCGCGTGGAGCTGATCCGCGCCGCCGCCCGCCGACTGGATCTGGACAACATCCGCGCCCAGGTGCGGGACGCGACCAAGCCCATGGAGAGCATGGAGCTGGCCATGGACGCCGTGCTGGTGGACGCGCCCTGCTCGGGTCTGGGCGTGATGGGCGACAAGCCGGACATCAAGTACCGCCTGACGGGCGAGGCCATCGATGCGCTGCTTCCCGTGCAGCAGGACATCCTCAGCGCCTGTGCCGCCTGCGTGAAGCCCGGCGGAGTGCTGGTCTACTCCACCTGCACGCTGCTGCCGGAGGAGAACGAGAGGCAGGTCGAGGCCTTCCTGCGCCTGCATCCGGAGTTTGCGCCCGATGCGAACGACAAGTGGCTGCCGGAGGAATTGCGCACGCGCTTCAAGGGCGGCTGCATCCAGATTCTGCCCGGCAGGGACGGCCTGGAGGGCTTCTTCATCGCGCGGATGCGCAGGAAGGCGGACAGCTATGGCAGATAAGCGGGAGGCAAGGATCGAGCTTCTGTCCATGAACGAGCAGGAGCTGATGGATTTTGTGGTCAATGACCTGGGCGAGAGCAAGTTCCGCGCAGGACAGATCCGCCAGTGGCTGAACCGGGGCGTGGAGATTTCGGAGATGTCGAACCTCTCGAACGCGCTGCGCACGCGTCTTTCGGAGATCGCCGTGGCGAACCCGGTGCGCATCCGCGAGAGCTACAAATCCAAAATCGATGAGACGGAGAAGTTTCTCTACGAGCTTCACGACGGCAACCTGATCGAGGGCGTGGTGATGCGCTACAAGTATGGCGATACGCTGTGCGTGTCCACCCAGGTGGGCTGCCGCATGGGCTGCGCGTTCTGCGCGTCCACGCTGGAGGGCCGCGTGCGCAACCTGAGTGCCGGCGAGATTCTGGGCCAGGTGGTGGCCGCGAACCGCCACATTCAGGCCCAGGACGCCGAGCGCCGCATCCACAACATCGTGCTGATGGGCAGCGGCGAGCCCTTCGACAACTACGACAACGTGGTCAAATTCCTGCGGCTGGTGAACAGCCCGACGGGGCTGAACATTTCCATCCGCAACATTTCCCTGTCCACCTGTGGGCTGGTGAACCGGATCGACGATTTCATCAGGGAGGGCCTGCCGGTGACGCTGTCGCTGTCGCTGCACGCCCCCAACGATTCGATCCGGCAGAAGATCATGCCCGTGGCCAACGCCTACGCCTATGAGGACGTGATCGCCGCCTGCCGCAGGTACAGCGAGGCGACGGGCCGGCGCGTGGTGTTCGAGTACGCGCTGATCAGGAACGTCAACTGCGAGGTGCGCTACGCCGAGGAGCTGGCGAGACGGCTGCGCGGCATGCGCTGCCACGTGAACCTGATCCCCCTGAACGCGGTCAAGGAGCGCAATCTGGAGGCGCCGACCAAGCAGGACGTGGCCGCGTTCCTCAAGCGCCTGGAGCTGAAGAACATCTCGGCGACGGTTCGGCGGGAGATGGGCGCGGACATCGACGGCGCCTGCGGCCAGCTCAGGCGGAAGTACATCTCGGAGCAAAAGTAATTAACCAAACGCGAACCCCGGAGGAGAACAAATGAAAGTATTTGTCAAGACGGATATCGGCAGAATTCGGCCCATCAACGAGGATTCCTACTACCTTCCTCGGGAAGGGGAGCGCTTCTGCGCGATTGCGGACGGCATGGGCGGCCACAATGCGGGCGAGATCGCCAGCGCCATGGCCGTGCGGGTCTTTTCCGGGGAGATGCGCGGCTGCAGATGGATGGATGGCGCGAGCATGCGCCGCGCGGTGGATCGCGCCAACGCTGCGGTCTATGCGCGCTCCCGCTGCGTGGAGCAGTACAGCGGCATGGGCACCACCTTCACCGCACTCGCGCTGAGCGACGGCAAGGCGCACATCGCCCACGTGGGCGACAGCCGGGCGTACCTGATCCGCAACGACGCCATCCTGCGCATCACCGTGGACCACACGCTGGTGGAGGAGATGGTGATGCAGGGCCTGATTACCCCTCGCGAGGCCAGGCGTCACCCCAAGCGCAACTACATCACCCGCGCGCTGGGCACCGGGGATCACGTGGAAGTGGACGTGGTTCAGATCGAGCTGATGCCGGGAGACGTGTTCTTCCTGTGCACCGACGGCCTGTCCAACCACCTGGAGGATCGGGACATATTGGAGATCACGCGGCGCGACGGCAGCTGGGAGGACAAGCTGCACGCGGCCGTGCAGGCTGCGCTGGATGACGGCGGCAGCGACAACATCACCGCCATGTACGTGGTGACCGGGGAGGATGACAGATGATCGGACGGCTCATATCGGGCCGGTATCGCATCGAAGCTGTCGTCGGTACGGGCGGAATGGCCGTCGTATACCGCGCCCTGGATTTACAGGAGAATAGAACCGTCGCCATCAAGGTGCTGCGGCCGGAGTACGAATCCGACATGGAATTCGTGCGCCGCTTCGGCCGCGAGGCGGAGGCCGCCGCGAAGATGTCCCACGAGAACATCGTCAATCTGCTGGACGTGGGCATCGAGGGCGAGATGCGCTACATCGTCATGGAGTATGTGGACGGTCAGACCCTCAAGGAGATGATCCGCGACGAGGGCCGCATCCACCCGGACGTGGCGCTGCGCATGACGATCCGCATCCTGGCGGCGGTGGACCATGCCCATCGCAACGGCATCGTGCACCGGGACATCAAGCCCCAGAACATCCTGGTGGACAAGCAGGGCCGGGTGAAGGTGGCCGACTTCGGCATCGCCCGCCTGAAGGCGAGCCAGACCACCAAGCTCGATCCCAATGGCGCCGCCATGGGCAGCGTGCACTATCTCTCGCCGGAGCAGGCCCGGGGCGAGGTGGCCGACGAGCAGAGCGACCTCTATTCCGTGGGCGTGGTGCTGTATGAGATGCTCACCGGCCACGTGCCCTTCGACGGCGATACCACCATCTCCGTGGCGCTCAAGCACGTCTCCGAGCAGCCGGCCTCCATGCGCAGCCGCAATTCCCACATCTCCAAGGCGTTGGACGAGGTGGTGATGCGCGCGCTGTGCAAGGACAAGCAGCGCCGCTATCAGACCGCAGCGGAGATGGCTGCGGATCTGCGCATGACCATCTCCCATCCCAAGGGCGGCTTTGTGCGCTATCCCAAGCGCGAGGAGGGCGCGAACGAGTCTGCGCAGAAGGAGGATAACAAGCGGCATGCGCAGCCGCCGAAGCCGCGCCGGAAGCGCCTGCTCCGGATTCTGCTGATCGCGGGCGTGGTGCTTTTGCTCTGCGGGCTGATTCTGCTGGGCTTTGTGCTGCGGGATTATTATGCCACCGTGGAGATGCCCAATCTGATCGGCGAGCGTGAGGAGGTCGCTGTGGAGGCGATGGGCGCGCTGGGCATCGAGCCCACCGTGGTGAATGCGTACAGCGACGACTATGCCGCTGGGACGGTGATGCTGCAATCCCGCGAGGCCGGAGAGGCGCTGCAGCGGAATGCAAAGCTCACGCTGACGGTGAGCCTGGGCAGCCAGTGGTACTATCTGGAGGATCTCACCGGCCGCAGCTGCGACGATGCGCTTGCGGCGCTGGACGAGGCCGGCGTGCGAACGGTGGAGGTCAGCTATGTGCAGAGCGACCTCGCGGTGGGCACGGTGGTTTCCATGAATCTGAACCCCGGCTGGGTCTCCCGGGACGCGGCGGTGGTTCTGAAGGTGAGCGGCCAGAGCGTGTCCGTGCCGTCGCTGTCGGGACTGACGCTGGAGGGCGCGCAGGCGGTGATCGAGGCCGAGGGCCTGGTGCTGGGCACGGTGAGCGAGGGCGAATCCGCCGACGCGAGGTCCGGCGCGGTGATCGCCCAGAGCATCGCCCCCTACACCCAGGTGCTCACGGGCACGGCGGTGGATCTGACCCTGTGCCGCGCGCAGGAGATCCGGTATGCGCCGGATGCTCCGTTGACCGTGGTGGTGCCGCTGAACAATCTGAACGTGGCAGTGACGCTGGTTTCGCCGTCGGGCGTGAGCCTGCAGGTCTACGCCGAGGTGCTGCCGGTGGGCACGCATGCGGTGAATCTGACCAGCACGGAGAGCGGGCTGCACCAGGTGTACATCTATATGGACGACGTGCTCTGTGAGAGCATACAAGTGGAATTCAACTAGAACCGGAGGGGAGCGTTTGCAGGGAACGATTTTGCGGGGCATCGGCGGCTTCTACACCGTCCTTGACGATGCGGGCGAGGAGTACACGCTGCGCGCGCAGCGGAAGCTGCGCCGCGAGCACATGAAGCCCAAGGTGGGCGACCGCGTGGAGATGACGCCCGGCACGGGCGAGGAGGACGGCTGGCTGCAGGCGATCCTGCCGCGCCGCAACGAGCTGGACCGGCCGCCGGTGGCGAACATCGATCGGATCGTGATCGTCGCTGCGGCGGCTGCGCCGGAGGCCGACCTGAGCCTGGTGGATCGCATGATCCTCACAGCCCGGCGGCGGGGCATCGCGCCCATGCTGGTGGTCAGCAAGTGCGAGCTGGATCCCGCGCGTGCGGGGGAGATCGTGCATCAGTACCGCGGCGCGCAGGTGAACGCCATGTACGTCTCGGCGCGCACCGGCGAAAACGTGGATGCGCTGCGGGATGCGCTCAAAGGCAGCGTGCATGCACTGGCGGGACAGAGTGGTGCGGGCAAGTCGTCGCTGATCAACGCGCTGTACCGCCTGGAGCTGGAGACCGGCGATCTGTCGGAGAAGATCGAGCGCGGCAAGAACACCACGCGGCGCTCGGAGCTGATTCCGCTGCCGGGCGGCGGCATGGTGTTGGACACCCCGGGCTTCAGCCTGCTGGACGGCGAGCTGTTCGATCCGGTGGAGCTGCAGGACAGCTACCCGGAATTTGAACCCTACCTGGGAAGCTGCTACTTTCAGCCCTGCTACCACGCCACCGAGCCCAAGTGCGGCGTGCGGCAGGCGGTGGAGGCGGGCGAGATCGACGAAATGCGGCACCGCAGGTATGTGGAGCTGCTGGAGGACATGAAACAGAAGTGGAGGGAACGCTATGATTAAGCTGGCGCCGTCGCTGCTTGCGGCGGATTTTCTGAAGATCGGTACGGAGATTGAGCGCATGGCCGAGGCCGGTGCGGACTATCTGCACTACGACGTGATGGACGGCAACTTCGTGCCGAACATCTCCTTCGGTCAGGGCATCCTGAAGTTTGCGGCGAAGTGCTCGCTGCCGGTGGACGCCCACCTGATGATCGCCAACCCCGAGAAGTATGTGGAGGAGTTCGTCGCGGCGGGCGCAAAGATCGTCACCGTGCACGCCGAGGCCACCAACCATCTGCACCGCGTGCTCCAGCAGATTCGCTCGGCCGGTGCGCTGGCGGGCGTTGCGCTGAACCCGGCGACCAGCCCGGATTGCCTGCGGTACGTGCTGGGCGACTTCGATCTGGCGCTGGTGATGAGCGTCAACCCCGGCTTCGGCGGACAGAAGATGATCCCCGCCACCATTCACAAGGTGGGTGAGATTCGCCGGATGCTGGACGAGGCCGGCTGCGACGCGCTGATCGAGGTGGACGGCGGCCTGAACACCACCACCTGCGTACCATTCATCGAGCAGGGCATGACCATGATGGTGGCGGGCAGCGCACTCTACGGCGCGCCGGATGCGAAGGCCTTCATCGACGAGGTGCGCGCGGTGGATGCAAGGATCCACGGCTGACCGCGATTTCACATCAATCCACATCCCATATGGAACTTCACATCGCTCCTTTGCGTCTATGTTGCAGAAATTGACGCAAAGGAGCGTGTTCTTATGAAGAAATTTTTTTCCATACTGCTGTGCCTGGTGCTGCTGGGCTGTGCTGCGCTGGCGGAGCCGGTCGCGGAGGAACCCTCATCCACAGTGGGGGAGAAGCTGGGCTTTGCGCTGCTGAAGGAGCTGTATGCCGGAGGCGGCAACGTGATGCTGTCCCCCGCGAGCCTGGCCCTGGCGCTGGGCATGGCCGCCGAGGGCGCGTCGGGGGAGACGCTTGAACAGATTCAGACCGCGCTGGGCGTGGAGGATCTGTCCGGTCTGTCCGGCATGGTTCCCGGGGAGATTTCTTCCGCCAACGCCGCCTTCGCGGCCCAGGGCCTTCCGCTGAAGGGAGCTTACGTCGATCGCCTGAGCGAGGCCTATGGCGCGGAGTGGTTCGAGCTGGACGCGGATGTGGTGGAGAAGGTCAACGCCTGGGTGGCGGAGCACACCGACGGCCTGATCGACCGGCTGCTCAGCGAAGCTCCCGATCCGCAGACCGGACTGATTCTCATCAACGCCATCGCCATGGACGCGAAGTGGGAGAAGGCCTTCGAGGCGTACAACACCATTGAGGATACCTTCCATGCAGGCCAGGGCGACGTGACCGTGGAGATGATGTACCAGCAGGATTTCTTCGATTATATGGAGAAGGACGGCGTGCAGATCATCCGCCTGCCCTATGAAGGCGGCAAGCTGGAGATGTGGATCGCGCTGCCCGGCGAGGGCGCGGAGATGGGCGGCCTGCTGGACGTGCTGGCGGCGCAGGGCACGGCCTGGCTGACCGAGGGCGCAGAGGAGCGCGAGGTGGATCTGTACCTGCCGAAGTTCGACCTGACGACGGAGAATTGCCTCTCCGATGCGCTGAAGGCGCTGGGTCTGGAGGCTCCCTTCGGAAGCGATGCGGATTTCTCCGGCATCTCGGAGGTGCCTTTGAAGATCGATGAGATTCTGCAGAAGGTGCGCGTGCAGCTGGACGAGGAGGGCACCAAGGCGGCTGCGGCAACGGCGATCGTCGTGGCCTGCATGGCGCTGCCCCAGCCGGAGGAAACGGTGGAGATGCGCGTGGATCGTCCCTTCGCCTTCGTGATTGCGGATGGGGAGAGCGGCAGCGTGTGCTTCGCGGGCGCGATTGAAAACCCGGTGGCAGACCGCTGATAAAGCCCACAACCGCAAAAATGCCAACTGATTTATGGATATTGGTTGGCATTTTTGCTTACTGTGTCAGCTGCGGCTGCAAATTGCGGTCACTTACTTCTGTGTAGGCTCCCTTATTCACAGCCTTGCTTCCTTGTCTTGAACGCACCGAAACCGAAGCGCATTGACGCACTGGCCGCTCTGCAATGCTTTGCAGCGGCCAGCAGCGCGCCGTGGAATCCAAAGGATTCCCGGCGGCTGGTCGCAACCCGCTTCGCGGGGAGTGACTGCTATTGCGCAGGTTTCGGCAGCACCGGGCTGGAATCCGAAGGATTCGCCCGGGCTGGTCGCGCTTGCCGAAGGCAGTGGCGCGACTGCTGCCAGTCTTTCTCAACGCTCTGGTATATAATGCAAAAAATCGTCCCCGGATTAACACAAGAAAGTCGGAATTTAACGAAAACATACTGGTTGAAAAGCACCAAAAAAATTATAATATCCTGTCGAAAGGGTTCCTTTAACTCGATCCCGTGAGGTCGGCAAGGCGCTCGGACGACGCGACACGTATGCATGTCCCTGCCCGTTGCCGGCAGGGATTTTTTCGTGGGCACAGAGCGAAGCGGCGGATCCGGGGTGGGACGCCGGGCGCATTGAAGCGAGGTGAGCCGCATGCAGAAGAAGAACCAGATCATGGACGCACGCCAGGTGCAGCGCACGATCACGCGCATGGCGCACGAGATCATTGAGCGCAACAAGGGCGTGGAGGACGTGGTTCTGGTGGGCATCTGCAGGCGCGGCGAGCCCATCGCAAGGATGCTCGCGGAGGCGATTCTGCGCGTGGAGGGCGCGCAGGTGCCGGTCGGGTCGGTGGACATCACCTTCTACCGGGACGATCTAACGCACATTTCCAAGGAACCCACCCTCAACCGGACGGACATTCCCTTCGACGTGGATGGGAAGACCGTGGTGCTGGTGGACGATGTGCTCTACACCGGCCGGACCGCGCGCGCAGCCATGGATGCCCTGATGGATCTGGGCCGCGCAAAGCGGATTCAGCTGGCGGTGCTCATCGACCGCGGCCATCGGGAGCTGCCCATTCGCGCCGACTTCGCGGGCAAGAACGTTCCCACCGCGCAGACGGAGTTCATCCGGGTGAACATGCCGGGCATCGACGAGGACGAGAGCGTCTGGCTCTGTGACCGGTGACGGTTTGGGACCAAATTAGGGGAGGAAAATTTCATGTCTGAAAATGGTATCCGCGATGCGAGAACCCTTGGAACCCCGAAGATGCTGCTGCTGGGTTTCCAGCACATGTTTGCCATGTTTGGCGCAACCGTGCTGGTTCCGGTGCTCACCGGCCTGCCGGTGTCCGCGACCCTGCTGTTCGCCGGCCTGGGCACGCTGCTGTTCCACTTCCTGACCAAGGGCAAGGTTCCGGCCTTCCTGGGCTCCTCCTTCGCCTTCATCGGCGGCTACGCCGCCGTGTGCGCCCTGTTTGACAACGTCGAGGGCATGAACTGGATCCCCTACGCCGGCGTCGGCGTGATCTGCGCGGGCCTGCTGTACGTGGTGCTCTCCGCGCTGTTCAAGGCCTTCGGCACTTCCCGCGTCATGCGCTTCTTCCCGCCGATCGTCACCGGACCGGTCATCATCTGCATCGGCATGTCCCTGGCCAACTCCGCCATCAACAACTGCCAGGCCAACTGGTGGATCGCCCTGCTGGCCATCGCCATCGTGGTGGTCTGCAACATCTGGGGCAAGGGCATGATCAAGATCATCCCGATCCTGCTGGGCGTGGTCGGCTCCTACGTGGTCGCCGCCATCTTCGGCCAGGTGGACTTCACCGCCGTGAAGGAAGCTGCCTGGATCGGCCTGCCCTTCCAGTGGAAGGACACCGTGTTCTCCCTGTTCCAGGGCTGTGACGGCGGCCTGCTGGTCTCCTCCATCGCCATCATGATGCCCATCGCGCTGGCGACCATGGTGGAGCACATCGGCGACATGTGCGCCATCTCCTCCACCGTCGGCGAGAACTTCGTCGCCGACCCCGGCCTGCACCGCACCCTGCTGGGCGACGGCTGCGCCACCGCGCTGGCCGCTGCCTTCGGCGCTCCCGCAAACACCACCTACGGCGAGAACACCGGCGTGCTTGCGCTGACCAAGGTCTACGATCCCCGCGTCATCCGCATCGCAGCCGTGCTGGCCGTGATCTTCGCCTTCTGCCCGAAGTTTGAGGCCCTGATTGCCTGCATGCCCACCGCCACCATCGGCGGCGTGTCCCTGATCCTCTACGGCATGATCTCCGCCGTCGGCGTGCGCAACGTCGTGGAAAACCAAGTGGACTTCACCAAGAACCGCAACATCATCATCGCCGCGCTGATCATGGGCCTGTCCCTGGGCATCACCTTCTCCAGCGTCGGCAAGATCGTGCTCGGCCCCATCAGCCTGTCCGGTCTGGCCGTCGGCGCGCTGGTTGGCATCATCCTCAACGCCATCCTGCCCGGCAACGACTACGTGTTCGGCTCCAACGATCAGGGCGACAAGTCCGTCAACTTCAAGGTCTGATTTACAGATCAATATGGCCCGGATATCCGCATGGATGTCCGGGCCTTTTGCGTCCTCACGGGAACTCGAACAGGTCGATCTGATACGGCCCCTGCGGGCCGCCGGAGGCCGTGCAGCGGTAGTACAGCGGCGCAACCCGCGCAAGGTTTCCGCCCTCCAGGCGCAACAGTCCCACGCAGGGCCGGGAATCCGGCGGCGCATACTTCATCTCCACGCACAGATCGCAGGCCTCCCGCAGGCGATCTGTGGAGAAGTTGCGGCGCAGCGCCGGGGCAAGGTAGCCCTCCGCTTCGGCATCGAGCCCCGCCAGCGCGGCCTCCACCGCGGCCATGGCGGTCTGCACCGGGGTCTGGGGCCAGCGCGGCGCGCCCTGGGCCCAGGCGGACTGGGAGGAGAGCAGCTGCAAGCCCTCGCCCGTCAGCTGCCAGGTCTCCAGCGCGGCGTGGCCCACAGTGTCGCCCGGCGCGACGATGGCCCGGATGCGCCCGTCGCCCTCCAGATCGATCTGCCGCGCGCGCAAAAAGCCGGTCTCCCCGCGAAAATCCGGGTCCATTGACAGCAGATACATGCCCTCCGACGCGCGTCCCAGCAGGATCGCCCCCTCGGGCAGGAGGTGCGGCTCGGGAAGCTCTGCGCCGTCGGGCAGCGTACACAGCGCCCGTCCGTCGCAGCTCAGGCGCGGCGGCAGGCCCTCCAGACGGAATTCGTGCCCGGAGGGGGAGAAAGTGCGCGGCGGTTGGGCGCGCGGCTCCGGCAGCAGCTCCAGCTCCGTCACATTTCCCGGCCAGAGCACGGCGCGCACATCCTCCGCCGACTCCACAGATTCCTGAAGGGGCGCGCCGCCGGAGAACACGATCCGCCGAGTCATGGCTTCGCAGGCGCGCGTGAGCGGACGGTAGTCCAGGTAGAGCGCGCCGGTGGGGCACACCGGCCGTAGCAGGGGCTGCGCCCTGGAGACCTCACCGGAAAAGCGGCCGTTGATGTAGATGATGCCCGGATGCGGCGCGGTGACCGCCAGCATTGGCTGCATGCAAAATCCCCTCCCAAGCGCGTTGTGCTTCAGCATATGCGGCGTGGGAGGGGATTCTGAACCTCAGCCCTGGGGTGCGGACTGGGGGACGCTCTGGGGGTCAGACTGGGGCGGCGCGACACTGGCCTTCCTGGCCTGTTCCTTCTCGTTTTTGTTCTTCAGCATGGTCTTGACCTCGCAAAGGAGCTGGGGCACCAGCTCGATGATGCGGTCGGCGGGCGCGTAGGCCTGGGCGGGCAGCAGGCGCACGGAATTCTGGTTCGTCACCAGAAAGCCCATGGGCTGCAGCGTCACGCCTGCGCCGGTGCCGCCGCCGAAGGGGAGCCGGTCGCCGTCCTCCGCAGGGGCGCGATAGCGCGCGCCGCAGTGGTATTCGCCGCCGCCGGCCACGAAGCCGAAGCTGACGCGCGAGACCGGAATCACGGTCGAGCCGTCCTGGGTGAGGATCGGTTCGCCGATGACGGTGTCCACGTCCACCATGTCGCGTATGTTCTCCATCGTCGTGCGCTCCATGGGGCAAGCCTCCTGCGAACATAGTGCTGCGCGCCGATGAGCGCGGCGAGAATAATATGTCCCGCGGTCATGGAAATCATTCCGCGCAGGGTGACGTCGCTGCCAGCGCAGGAGAAGTCCGGCGCGAGGTGCAGCTGCACGGTCCCGGGCGGCGTGCAGGGGGCAATGGATGCCTGAAGCGCGTCGCTGAGGCCGCAGACGAGGGCGGTCACGGCGGCGTCGCGCGCACCGATGGTGCCCGTGAGGTGAAACTGCTCCAGGCGCATGTGCCGCAGGGCGTAGCGCGCCGCATGCAGAAGCGCCGGCAGGGTGTCGGTCCTTTCAACGTCCAGCTCCGTGCGCCTCCAGGGCAGCGGCTTCTTCTCACCCAGCGCGCGCCGGTGAGCGCTGCGTCCGGCGAAGCGTCCCTCAAAGGCGGAGATGCCCGCGCCGAAGGCCGCGCCGTTATGCAGGCGCAGTTCCCAGGCAAATTTCACCGGCACGCAGCCGATGTAGTACAGCAGAACGAGGATCGCGGCGATGCAAACGGCCAAATTTACACCTTCTCAATAGTTATGAAGACATTTTTTCCAAACTGACGCGAATTATTCTTTTTTTTCGTGGCGGAGTGTGTTATAATAAATACTAGACGAATAACCTGACGGAAAGTGGCGGATGCGGTGGCATGACGGAGCAAAGCGGGTTCAGACTGCTTCAGGCGGAGGTTCTCGGGCAGCGGCTCTCTCTGGAGACGCACAGGGGACTGTTCTCTCCGGAGCATGTGGATCGCGGGACTCTCGCGATGCTTTCGCATGTTGAAATTGCGTCGGGTATGCGCATAATGGATCTTGGCTGCGGCTGTGGTGTTGTTGGAATTGTCGCGGCGAAGATCGCCGGAGAAGAAAATGTTTTCATGTCCGATGTCGATCCGATGGCGGTGGAAACCGCGCGCCGGAATGCGGAGCGCAATGGCGTGGGCGGCGTTCACATCTTCCTCTCAAGGGGCTTTGAGAGCGTGGATGCGAGCGGTTTTGACCTGATCCTGTCCAACCCTCCGTATCAGACGGATTTTTCGGTGGCAAAGGGTTTTATTGAAAAGGGTTTTAACCGATTGAAAATCGGCGGCAAGCTGTATATGGTTACCAAGCGGCGGGAATGGTACAAAAACAAGCTGATTTCCGTTTTCGGCGGGGTGGAAATCCACGAGACGGACGGTTATTTTGTGTTTATCGCTCAGCGGCGCAGCCAGAGATATGCGAATCAGTCCCCGCGGCGGGCGTGAGCCTGCGCAGGGGTGAATTCCGGTCGGAGATTCCGGCCGTGCTCGACGCAATCGTATCTTCAAAAGGGAAATACGTTTCTTCTTCGGACCGACAGGACGGCGCATTTCGCGCGGTTCTGTCGGCCTGACTTTTTGCATAGAAGTGAAGCGCATGTCATATCAGCGGTCGTACCGCTTTTACCGGGAAGAGAAGCAAACAGAGAAAAGATTGGAATGGGAGGGTGGAAAACCGTGAGTTTTGCAATCACTGCTGTCATTGCGCTGATTGCGTTGGTGGCCGGCCTGGCGGCCGGATACTTCTACCGCAAGAACACGATGGAAAAGAAGATCGGCCAGACGGAAGAGTATGCAAGGAACCTGCTGGACGAGGCTTCGCGCAAGGCAGAGGACAAGAAGAAGGAAGCGGTTCTGGAAGCCAAGGAAGAGGTCATTCGCCTGAAGAATGAGCTGGACAAGGAGATCCGCGACCGCCGCAGCGAGGTGACCCGCCAGGAGCGCAGGGTCAACCAGCGCGAGGAACAGCTCGATAAGAAGATGGACAACCTGGAGCTGCGCGAGGAGCAGCTCAACGACAAGTACAGGGAGGCCGAGCGCCTGGAAGCCGAGGCCCAGCAGATGCACGACCGCCAGCAGCAGGAGCTGGAGCGCGTGGCCAACATGACCAGCGATGAGGCCAAGAACATCCTGATCGACCGCGTCCAGAAGGACGCCTACCACGACGCCGCCGTCATGGTGCGCGAGATCGAAGCCCGCGCCAAGGAGGAGGCGGACAAGAAGGCCCGCGACATCATCTCCACCGCCATTCAGAAGTGCGCGGCGGATCACGTGGCCGAGACCACCGTGTCCGTGGTGGCGCTGCCCAACGACGACATGAAGGGCCGCATCATCGGCCGCGAGGGCCGCAACATCCGCACGCTGGAGACCGCCACGGGCGTGGATCTGATCATCGATGACACCCCCGAGGCCGTGATCATCTCCGCCTTCGATCCGGTGCGCCGCGAGGTCGCCCGCATCGCCCTGGAGAAGCTGATCACCGACGGCCGCATCCATCCCGCTCGCATCGAGGAGATGGTGGAGAAGGCCCGCAAGGAAGTGGACAACCAGATCCGCGAGGCTGGCGAACAGGCCATCTTCGAGACCAACCTGCACGGCATCCATCCGGAGCTGGTCAAGCTCCTGGGCCGCATGCGCTACCGCACCAGCTATGGCCAGAACGTGCTGCGCCACTCCATCGAGGTCAGCCATCTGGCAGGCGTGATGGCGGCGGAGCTGGGCGCGGACGTGCAGCTTGCAAAGCGCGCAGGTCTCTTGCATGACATCGGCAAGGCCATCGACCACGAGGTCGAGGGCACCCACGTGACCATCGGCGCGGAGCTTGCCAAGAAGTTCCACGAGAACGATCAGGTGGTCAACGCCATCATGGCCCACCACAACGATGTGGAGCCCGCCACCGTGGAGGCAGTGCTGGTGCAGGCCGCGGACGCCATCTCCGCAGCACGTCCCGGCGCGCGCCGCGAGTCGCTGGAGAACTACATCAAGCGCCTGGAGAAGCTGGAGTCCATCGCCTATTCCTTCGACGGCGTGGAGACCTGCTACGCGATCCAGTCCGGCCGCGAGGTGCGCATCGTCGTCAAGCCCGAGGATGTGAACGACGCCGGCACGCTGATCCTGGCCCGCGAGATCGTCAAGAAGATCGAAAAGGAAATGGAGTACCCCGGACAGATCAAGGTGAACGTCATCCGCGAAACCCGCGCGGTGGAGTTTGCAAAGTAAGGAAGATGAAGGGCCCGGCTGACGCCGGGCCTTTTGTGTTGGTACTGGGAAAACGGAAGAGAACATATGTAACAAAATCATTTCGATCTTTCGATGGAAATTAACGAAATGTTCCGAAAAATATTGTAAGTTTGCTCTCGCCTGCTCCTGCAAAAAGGAGTATTATATACACTAGAGTATTTATATTGCACTGTGCATTTGTACATATCTGGAGGAGAATTCGTGTCCCAGAAGAAACAAAAGCGTGCCGGGAAATCCGGAAAAAATAATGGCGCGAAGAAAAATGCGCTCTGGTATCGGAAGCGGGAGGGCGAGCGGCCGCTTGTGGTGGCACTGGTCGCCTGCCTGTGTGTGCTCGGCATCCTGGCAGGTTATTTTTTGCAGAACAGCTCCCTCCAGACCATGGGCCGGACGCAGGCTTCGGCGCAGACGGGCACAATCCGCCTGAGCGAAGTGATGTCGGAGAACGCTTCCACGATCCTCAGCAGCACCGGCGATGCGCCGGACTGGATTGAAATTGAGAACACCGGCAGCAGCAGCGTGAACCTGTCAAAGTATTCCCTGGCGCTCGAATCCAACATCAACCGGATCTTCGTGTTCCCGGATTGCACCATTGCGCCGGGCGAATATCTGGTGATCTATGCGGAGGGCTCGGATGCGTCGAAGTCCGATTATGAACTGAGCGCGCCCTTCCGCCTGGCGGCCTCCGGCGGAGATACGCTGGTGCTGCTCAACGCCCAGGGCGCCGCCATCGACAGCGTGACCACGCCGGAGCTTGGGGTGGACGCCGTCTATTGCCGCGACGGCGAGGGCAGCTGGCAGATCAGCAGCACGGGCACGCCCGGAAGGAAGAATGAGATTTCCGATGCGCAGAGCGGTGAAAAGGCCGCGGTGCGGGTGCAGCCCGGCGCCGTGGAGCTGAGCGAGGTCATGAGCTCGAACACGCTCTATTGCCCGGACGAAAACGGCGAGTACCACGACTACGTGGAGATCCACAACACCTCCGATGCGGAGGTGGATCTGCAGGGCTGGTATCTGTCCGACTCCAGCGACAAATTGAAGAAGTGGAGCTTCCCGGCGGTGAAGATTCCGGCGGGCGGCTATCTGATTGTCCATTGCTCCGGCTATGACCGCAAGGAGGATTCTGCGCACCTGCACACCGGCTTCAAGCTGAGCAGCGCGGGGGAGAGCGTCTATCTGAGCAATGCCGAAGGTGCGACCGTCTCCGCGGTGGATGTGCCGGCGCTGACGGACGGCCAGGCGTACAGCTACTTTGAGGGCGAATGGACCACCGCCCTGGCACCCACGCCGGGAATGGAGAACAGCCACGAGGCCGGCGCGGCGCTCAATGCCCAGCGCTTCGGCGCGGCGGCGGGCGTGTACATCAATGAGGTGATGGCCTCGCCCAGCAAACAGAATTACGACTGGCTGGAGATCTACAACGGCGGCTCCCAGCCGGTGGATCTGAGCAGCTACGGACTCACCGACGATGCTGCAAAGCCCCGCAAGTGGCAGTTCCCTGCCGGAACCGTCATTCAGCCGGGCGAGTATCTGGGCGTGTATCTCTCGGGAACGTCGGCCAGCCAGCTGGAGGGCTTCCTGAATGCGGACTTTGCCCTGAATGTGGCGGGCGGCTACACCGTGGCGCTGGCCACGCCGGACGGCAGCATCGTGGACGCCATGTACGTGCCGCAGCAGTACGGCGGCATCTCCTACGGCCGGGTCAGCGGCGAGAACGGCTGCTTCTACTTTGCCGAGGGCACGCCGGGTACCGCCAACAGCGCCAGCCGCTATCGTGGCCGGGCGGAGACCGCGCAGTATTCCGTGCGGGGCGGCCTGTTCAGGACGGGCGACAGCTTCGCCGTGGAGCTGAGCGCGGCACCAGGCAGCAAGATCTACTACACGCTGGATTGCTCCGATCCGGATCAGTCCTCCACGCTCTATACCGGCCCCATTTCCGTCAGCGGCACGACAATTCTGCGCACACGGGTGTATCGGGACGGCTACATGGAGTCCTACATGGACACCCAGAGCTACCTCTACGACGTGAACAACGAGGGCAGCGCCCGCGTGGTCTCCCTGGTGTCCGACTGGGACAACCTCATCAGCGATGAAACGGGCATCATGGTCAAGGGCCCCAATGCCCTGCCGGATTTCCCCTACGGATCCATGAACAATGGCGCAAACTTCTGGATGGACTGGGAGCGCGAGGCCCACGTGGAGCTGTATCTGGGTGATGGCGAGCAGGCCATCTCCCAGGAGTGCGGCATCAAGCTGCACGGCCAGTACAGCCGCGCGGCCGCCGTGAAGGCATTCAAGGTGATCGCCCGGGATGAATACGGATCGAACCGCTTCGAGTATCCCATCTTCACCAAGCGGGATTACACGGAGTATCAGTCCTTCCTGCTGCGCGCTTCGGGCCAGGACTACAACCGCGCCTTCATGCGCGATTCCGTGCTGACCACGCTGGCGGAGGATACCTCCGTGATGTATCAGGAGACGGAGGTATGCGTCCTGTACATCAACGGCGAGTATTACAGCATGATGTACCTGCGCGAGCGCATCAACACCCACTCGATCTGCCAGTTCGAGGGCTGGGAGGGCCAGGAGGACGACCTGGATCTTGTGAAGGCCAACAACAACGTGATGCAGGGCTCCAACGATACCTATCAGGCGTTGATCGACTGGATCAAGGCCAACAAGGACAAGCTCAACACCCAGGAGGCCTACGAGCGCATCGACGCCACCATCGATCTGCAGAACTACATCGAATACATGGCCATCGAGATCTTCGTGGGTAACGGAGATACGCTGAACGTCAAGCGCTACCGGAATGTCAATGCCGACGGCAAGTGGCGATGGGTGCTGTTCGATCTGGACTGGGCCTTCGACGTGGATACCAACTCCATCAATCGCTGGCTGGATCCCCAGGGCATGGGTACGAACAAGTACACCCGCACGGAGCTGTTCATTGCCTGCATGATGAACGATACGATCCGGGACCGCTTCCTGACCTATTTTGGCCAGCAGATGGCCACCACCTTCTCCACGGAGGCGGTGATTGCGAAGATTGAGGCGCGCTACGATCTGATCGACGGCCTGCTGCCGGACTATCTTGCGAAGCTGGGCATGTCCGAGAACAGCTACAACGAGCATCTCAAGGAATTCGTGGATTACGCCCAGACGCGGCCCACGAAGATCCTTGGTTACTTTGACGGCGTATTCAACTTCACCGACGCTGAAAAGCAGAAGTATTTCGGCGATGCGGTTGCGAAAATACAGGCGTGGGAAGCCGCGCAGGGAGGTCAGTAAGCAGAATGCAGGACAAGAGAACGGCGCTGCCCGCACGGCACGAGCTGAAGTACTTCATCAACCCGGCGGAGCTGGACGTGCTGCGCGCACGGCTGCGCCCGGTGATGCGGATGGATTCCCACTGCAGGGGCGGCAAGCCCTACATTATCCGCTCATTGTACTTTGACGACATCGACGACAGCGCCTTTTACGACAAGCAGGCGGGCGTGATGCACCGCGACAAGTATCGCATCCGCATCTACCGCTATTCGGACAAGGAGATCTTTCTGGAGCGCAAGCGCAAGATGGGCGATCTGATTCAGAAATCCTCGGTGCAGATCACCAGGCGTCTGTGCGAGCAGCTGATCTCCGGCGATCCCCGGGGACTGCAGACCTCCAGCAATCCGCTGCTGCAGGACGTGTACGTGCAGATGCGCACGCGGCTGCTGCGGCCGGCGGTGATCGTCGATTACGCCCGGGAGGCCTATCTGCACCCGGCGGAGAACGTGCGCATTACCTTCGATTTGAACCTGAGAAGCGGCCTGCACTCCCAGGATCTGTTCAACGCGGAGCTGCCCACGGTCTGTCCCCATGACCGGGATGTGGAGATTCTGGAGGTCAAGTTCGACCACTATCTTCCGGAACACATCGCCGGACTTCTGCGGGGCGTGGAGGCCGAACGCAGCGCCGTTTCGAAATACGTGCTCTGCCGGCGCTTCGAACCCCTGGGCGGCTGACGCCCCTGAACCCCTGTTACCATTTTGATTATTTAGATACTTAGGAGGAACACGAACATGAACGCAATTTCCGGACTCTGGAGCTCCCAAACGATCACCCCTGCATCCTGGCTGACAATCGTCGTGTCCCTGGTGCTCGCCTTCGCCGTCGGTCTCTTCATCGCGTGGATCTACCGCCGGAATTTCCGTGGCGTGATGTACTCCAACAACTTCGCCCTCACCCTGGTGCTGATGACGCTGATCACCTGCCCGGTGGTCATGTGCATCAAGGAGTCCATTCAGCTGTCCATGGGCATGGTCGGCGCGCTGTCCATCGTGCGCTTCCGCACGGCCGTGAAGGATCCCCTGGACACCGCGTACATGTTCTGGGCGCTGACCATGGGCATTCTGCTGGGCGCGGGCCAGTTCTTCCTGACCGTGCTGGCGGTTGTGGGCATCGGCATTCTGATCACCGTGGTGGTCAACGTGCAGGCCAAGCGCATGAACAGCTTCCTGCTGGTGCTGCGCATGGGCGATGAGGCGGAGCGCGCCGCAAATCAGATCGTTGCCGGCCTGCGCACCCAGCAGCTCAAGTCCAAGACCGTGTCCTCCAATGGCATTGAAGCAACCTATGAGATCCGCGTGGACAAGCCCGACGCGCTGCTGAACAAGCTTCGCTCGGTGCAGGGCGTCTACGATGCGACGCTGGTTTCCTACTCCGGAGAGTCCGCCTGATCCGCCCTGCGGCAATCGGCTGAATCTTCTATGGGAGGGTTAACTCAGTGAGCCAATCGAACAATCGGCCCTATCCCCAGGGCCAGCGCATTCCCCAGGGTTCGCGCGGCCCGCAGCGGCCGGCGTCCCGACCGGGACAGTATTCCGCCGGCGGTGCGGGAAGGCCGCCGGTGCGCCAGGGGGGAAACCCGCAGGCGCGCCGGCCCGCCGCAAGCGATCCCCGCAGAAGCGCACCGCCCAGACGGCGCAGCGGCGGACGGATTCCGGATCTGGGCAAGCTGCTGGTCGGCGGCCTCGTGGCGGTGGTTCTGGCGTACATGCTGCAGTGCATGTGGCCCGACGGCTTCCCGCTCAAGACGAAGCAGGATTCCGGCAGCACCGCGGTGCAGGCGGTCTCGGAGATTCACTCCGGCGGCCCGATCCGCATCAATGAGGTGATGAGCGGAAATCAGAACGTGCTCAGCATCGAGGACGGCAGCACGCCGGACTGGATCGAGATCGCAAACATCGGAAAGAGCTCGGTGAATCTGTCCGGATACAGCCTGTCCAAGACGGCGAATTCCGTGACGGTATTCACCTTCCCCGAGGTCTGGGTCAATCCCGGCGAGTGCGTGCTGGTGTACGCCGACAGCCGTCTGCGCGAGACCGCGGGCGAGGATCTGCACGCGCCCTTCCGGCTCTCCTCGGCGGGAGATACGCTGATGCTCTTCAACGACGGCGGCACGGCCATCGATACGGTGAATCTGCCGGCGCTGCCGCGCAATGCGTCCTTTGCCCGCGTGGATACGTCCACCTGGCAGGTGAGCAATCAGCCCACGCCCGGCATGCTCAACACCGAGGAGAATTACCGCGCACTCAACGAGCCCGCCAACGACAGCCCGGTAATCATGACGGAGCTGATGTCCGGCAACGCGACGACGCTGGCGGATGAGAACGGCCTGTACTACGACTACATTGAGCTGTACAACCGCTCCGGCGAGGCCGTGAACCTCTCGGGATGGTATCTGTCGGACAATCCGGCCAGCACGCGCATGTGGCGCTTCCCGGATGTGACCCTGAACCCCGGCGAGTACCTGGTGGTGTTTGCCTCGGGCCTGGACCGCAAGGAGGATGTGACCCATCTGCACACCAACTTCTCCCTGAGTACGGAGGGTGAACAGGTGGTGCTCTCCAACGCCCAGGGCCGCCAGATGGACAGCGTGACCTTCGATCTGCTGCGCAAGGACGTGGCCTGGTCGCGCGCCGACGACGGCAGCTGGACCGACGCCAAGCAGCCCAGCCCCGGACGGGCCAACCCCTGATGATGTGAAACAACGCCGCCGGATGCCATTGCATCCGGCGGCGCGCTGTTTCTGGAAGTGAAGATGTCCCCGATGGGAACACGGACAAACGATGTGCCGCCCGGCCAGCAGGCCGGGCGGCACATCGTTTTTGGATCGGATCAGGCCTCCAGCGTGACGCTGCGGGAGATGCCGTAGACGTAATACTGGATGGTGATCTTGCGGGTGGCGCCTGCGGGGGCGCGGGTGATCAGCTTCAGGTTGATCTGGGCGCCGGTGCGCGCGGGCACGTCCAGGCCGTCACCGGTGAGGGAGTAGACGGCCACGTCGCCGGGTGCGCCGGTGACGGAGATGTTCAGCCACTCCGCATCGAAGATCCCGCGGTTGGTGAGGGTGATGCTCACGTCCACCAGGGTGTAATTGGAGGCGTCGCCCAGCGCCTCGTTGGAGAGCAGCTGCGGCGCGGTGCCGGATGTGAGCACGCTCTGGATGGAGGCGAAGGCATCGGGATAGTCCGCGGCGGCTGCGGAGACGCTGCTCACGCTGGTGCGCAGGGAGCCGCCGGCGAAAAAGAGCGCGCCGAAGGCCAGCAGCAGCACCAGAATCAGACAGAGGACAAAGTTCAACGGTTTCAAGGAATCACCTCGGGATGTTGTTTCAGTAGCAGCGCGGCATTCGCGTGGTCGGGAAGCGCCGTCTGCATGATGCTATGATTGTCGCTCCCTCAGTTGAGTGAGCGACCCGGCCAAGCCTGGTGGCTTGCCGAATCAATATGGAACCATGATTGTCGCTCCCTCAGACGAGTGAGCGACCCGGCCAAGCCTGGCGGCTTGCTTCCCCATTGTACCATCTCCACTCCGAACTGTCCATATCCCAACACTGTTTTTTCACAAATGGTTCGCTTTCGCCGTTTGCTATTTATGCAGCATTTTGGTATAATAAACTGGGATTATGGTATAAAGGAGCTTCCCGGTATGGAAAAGATGGTCCTGCTGGACGGTTACAGCCTGATGTATCGCGCATATCATGCGCTGCAGACCCCGATGAGCGCGCCGGACGGCACGCCCACAAATGCAGTGCACGGCTTTGTGATGATGCTGCTGAAGGTGATCGGCGAGGAGAAGCCCGACGGCCTGGCCGTGGCCTTCGACATGCACGCGCCCACCTTCCGCAAGGAGATCTTCGACGGATACAAGGCCACCCGCAAGCCCATGCCCGACGACCTGCGCGCCCAGGATCCCATCATCCGCGAGCTGATCGCGCGCATGGAGATTCCGATTCTGGAGTGCCCCGGCTACGAGGCCGATGACATCCTCGGCACGGTGTCGAAGGCCTGCGAGGAGGGGGGGCGGCAGGTGCTGCTGGTCACGGGCGATCGTGATTCCTTCCAGCTCTCCGGGGAGCACACCACCATTCTCTACACCCGCAAGGGCATCAGCGACACCTGCCGCGTGACCCCGGAGTATGTGCGTCAGACCTACGGCGTGGAACCGATTCAGCTGATTGACGTCAAAAGTCTGATGGGCGACGCGTCGGACAACATCCCCGGCGTGACCGGCGTTGGCGAAAAGACGGCGCTAAAGCTGATCCAGACCTACGGCAGTCTGGAGGAGACGCTGGCGAACGCGGAGACCAAGGAGAAGGGCAAGCTGCGGGAGAAGCTGATGAATGGTGCGGAGCAGGCCCGCATGAGCCGCCGCCTGGCCGAGATCGTGCGCAACGCACCCGTGGAGATGGACTTCGACGGCTGGAGGCTGGGCAAGCTGACGGGTGGCATCCCCCGGCTGAAGGAGCTGGGCATGAACATGGCCGCAAAGAAGCTGGCCGAGGTGGCGGCGGAGCTCTGTCCCGACGCAGTGGAGATCGAGCCTGTGCAGGAGGCCCCCAGGGCGAAGGTGGAGCACCTGCAGAGCCTGGACGAGCTGCGCGCGAAGTGCGAGGGCGCGGAGGTACTTCCCTGGGCGGCGCTGCATCTGGGCGCGGAGCTGAGCCTGTCCGCGCCGGGAATGAACCTGTCTCTGGCGCTGGGCGGCGATCTGCTGTCGGCGGGAGTCAGCGACGCGGAGGCCGTGGAGGCGGTGCTGCCGCTGCTGAAGCGCGCATCGCGGGTGGACGTGTGGAACGTGAAGGCGCTGCCGGTGGCGGCGGAGGATCTGGAGAAGTCGGCCTTCGACGTGATGCTGGCGGCCTACGTGCTCAGCCCCCAGCGGCGGTCCTTTGAAGCGGATGCGCTGTGCGAGGACGAGGGAATTTCGGGCTTTGCGGTCTGCCCTGCGGAGGCGATTCACCGCCTTGCCGCGGAGCAGGAGGAACAGATGCGTGCGCGCGACCTGGACGGCGTGTTCCGGGACATCGAGATGCCGCTGGCCTTCGTGCTGCGGGACATGGAGCAGGAGGGCTTCCTGGTGGACGCGGATGCGCTGCGCCAGCTGGGCGTGTCCTTCGACGCGACCATCGCCCGCCTGATTGACGAGATCGCGGAGCTGGCGGGGGAGAGGATCAACCTCAATTCCCCCAAGCAGCTGGGCGAGATGCTGTTTGAGCGCATGGGCCTGCCCGCGCCGAAGAAGACCCGCACGGGCTACTCCACCAGCGCGGAGGTGCTGGAGGAGCTGGCGGCGGAGCACCCGGTGTGCGCGAAGATTCTGGAGTACCGCAAGTACTCCAAGCTGCGCTCCACCTACATCGATTCATTGATTCAGCTTCGCGATGCGCAGGGCCGCGTGCACACCCACTTCGATCAGGTGGGTACGGCCACGGGCCGATTGAGTTCGTCGGAGCCAAATCTGCAGAACATCCCCGTGCGCACCGAGCTTGGAAGGGAGATTCGCGGCGCGTTCATTGCGAAGCCGGGCCATGTGCTGGTGGACGCGGACTACTCCCAGATCGAGCTGCGGGTGCTGGCGCACATCTCCGGCGACGAGACGATGATCGACGCGTTCCGCAAGGGCGAGGACATCCACGCCCGCACGGCGGCAGAGGTCTACGGCGTGCCCTTCGATCAGGTGACGCACCAGATGCGCTCGGCTTCGAAGGCGGTGAACTTCGGCATCGTCTACGGCATCTCGGACTTCGCGCTGGCAAAGAACATCGGCGTGAGCCGCCACGAGGCGCGGGACTTCATCAACCGCTACTTTGAGCGCTACCCCGGCGTGAAGGCCTACATGGAGCAGTCCGTGCAGGACGCGCGGGAGCGCGGCTATGCGGTGACGCTGATGGGGCGGCGGCGGTACCTGCCGGAGCTGGCCAGCAGCAACTTCAACGTGCGCTCCTTCGGCGAGCGCTGCGCCATGAACAGTCCGATTCAGGGCACGGCGGCAGACATCATCAAGCTGGCCATGATCCGGGTGGACCGGGAGCTGAAGCGGCGGAAGATGCAGACGAAGCTGATCCTGCAGGTGCACGACGAATTGATCCTGGAGGCCCCGGCGGAGGAGGCCGACGCGGCTGCGGCGCTCTTGAAGGAGTGCATGGAGGGCGTGATGCAGCTGGAGGTGCCGCTCAAGACCGACATTACCACGGGAGGCGACTGGCGTGCCTGCAAATAAGACCTATGTGGTGGGACTGACCGGCGGCATCGGCTGCGGCAAGAGCGAGGCGGCAAAGTATCTGTGCAGCCTGGGCGCGAAGCACATCGATGCGGACGCCATTTCCCGGTCGCTGACAGCCGATGACGGCGCAGCGCTTCCGGAGCTTCGCCGCATCTTCGGCGACGGGATTTTCAATGATGATGGCAGCCTGAACCGCCGCGCGCTGGGCGATCTGGTGTTCAGCGACGTGGGCAGCAAGCGGGCGCTGGAGGGCGTGATTCACCCGCTGGTGCAGCGGCAGGTGATGGACGAGATCGCGGCGGCGAGCGCTGCGGGCATACCGGTGACGATACTGGACGTGCCGCTGCTGTTTGAGACGGGCATGGATGTGCTCTGCGACGAGACCTGGACCATGAGCGTGGCGCCGGAGGTGCAGGTGCGGCGCGTGTGCGTGCGGGACGGCATGACCGAGGAGCAGGCGCGCGCACGCATCGCGGGCCAGTTGCCCATGGAGGAGCGCAACGCACGGGCGAATAAGGTCATCAACAGCGACCGGCCCGTGGAAAAGACCCAGGCGGAGCTGAATGCGCTGTATATGCAGCTGCTGCGCCGCATTGGATAGAGTACGGAGGAAAGACGCAGAGTATGGCGCAAAACAAGCGACGTCCCCGCGTGCGCAGGGCGCGGCGCAGGAGACGAATTTACAAGGCGATCGGCATTGCGGTGCTGGTGCTGGCGCTGATCGGTCTGGGCACGGCCGTGCTGATGGACCGGCTGGCGGAGCAGTCCCTGCAGCGCTACCCGATGGAGTACACCGATCTGATTCGCAGCTGCGCGGCGGAGGAGGGCCTGGAGCCGGCCTACGTGGCGGCGGTGATCCTGGCGGAGTCGAGCTACAATCCTCAGGCGGTGAGCAGCGTCAACGCCCAGGGCCTGATGCAGATCATGCCGGAGACCGGCGCATGGATCGCCGGGAAGTTCGATGAGAGCTATGTGGACGGCTGTCTGTTCGATCCGGAGACCAACATCCGCTACGGCTGCTGGTATCTGGGCTACCTGCTCAGGCGCTACGACGGCGACAAGACCTGCAGCACCGCGGCCTACCACTCCGGTCAGGGCACGGTGGACGGCTGGCTGAAGGATCCCCAGTACAGCACGGACGGAAGGACGCTGAACATCATCGGCGGCCCGCGGGCAAATACATATGTGGGCAGAGTTTTGGAGTATTATGAAAAGTATAAGCAGTTGTATGAGAAGCTGGAGGCCTAGGTGTGCGCTTGCGCTGCTGCTGTCGCTGTGCCTGCTGACGGGCTGTGCGGCGCTGGCGGAGGAGCCCAATCCCTGGATTGTGGAGGACGGCCAGGCCGATCCGGCGGGAGACGCCGCCGAGGCGCCGGCTGACGGCGGCTTTGCGGACAGCGCTGCGCAGCAGGCGGCGGAGCAGGCGCTGAACAGCCATGCCGGCATCGATATGGACGCCGACCTGCGCCTGGGCTACGTGGCCGCGACGGAGAGCCAGCAGATCAATCCCTTTCTGTGCAACGAGCGGGATCTGCTGAGCCTGAACCAGCTGGTGTTTGAATCGGTGGTGGAGCTGGACGACGAGTTCAAGCCGAGGCCGCTGCTGGCGGACAGCTGGACGGTGGAGGGGAAGACCTGGACCTTCAAGCTGCGGGACGGCATCGTCTTTCACAACGGCGCGCCGCTCACGTCCACGGATGTGGTGCGCAGCTACGAGGCGTTTTTGTCGGCGGGATCGACGAATCCCTACTACAAGCGCCTGTCGCTGATCGAGAGCATGGAGGCCACCGACACGCTGACCCTCACCGTCAAGTCCAAGTACGAGGGCTACGTCACCCTCTACGCCATGATCTTCCCGGTGGTGCAGCAGTCCACCATCAATGAGAGCATGGCCCGGGGCACCGGCCCCTACTGGTACACCCAGTTTGTGTACGGCGTGGGCCTGCGCCTGGAGGCCAACCCGCTGTGGTGGAAGAACGATCCGGAGGTGCACAGCATCGCCGCGGTGAACTATGCGGACTCCGGCGACGCACTGGAGGCGCTCAAGTGCCGGGAGATCAACATCCTGTGCACCCAGAGCGACAACGCCTCCTTCAGCCGCAACCTCTCGGAGTACACCAGCATGGACTACGTGACCAACACCTACGAGATGCTGGTGCCGAACCTGAATGAGGATTCCGTGATGAGCGACGTGCGCATCCGCCAGGCGGTGATGTACGCCATCGATCGTGCGGCGCTGGCGTCCAACGCCTATCTGGGCATGGGCATACAGTGCGAGGTTCCGGTGAACCCCAGCTCCTGGCTGTACGAGAGCCAGAGCGCCATCTACTATTACAGCCCGGAGCGCGCGCTGCAGCTGCTCAAGAGCTGCGGCTGGGAGGACCTGACCGGAGACGGCATCCTCAACCAGGTGGACGGCGTGATTCTGAAGGATCTGGAGCTGCGGCTGGTCACCTACAACGAGTCCACCAATTCCATCCGGGAGAACGCCTGCAACATGATCGCGGAGTATCTGTCGAAGGTAGGCGTGAAGGTGTCGATTGAGGTGCGCGGTCGGGAGCGCGTGCTGCGCTACATCCGCGAGGGCGATTACGACATCGCGCTGGTGGGCGTGAATCTCAGCGAGGTGCCGGATCTGTCCCAGATGTTCCGCAGCGGCGGCAGCATTAACCTGAACAACTATGGAAACGAAGAGATGAAGGCGCTGCTGGAGCAGCTCTCCACGGCGCAGACGGAGGCGGAGCTCAAATCGCTCTACAGCCAGATTCAGATGAACGTGGTGGAGCGGCTGCCGGTGCTGGGCATGCTGTTCCGTACGGGAACGGTGCTCTCCACCCGATCTCTGGCCGGGCTGAGCGGAATCCGCGTGGAAAATACCCTCAACGGCATCGAATTCATGTCAAAAGGGGGATAAAAACAGAACCGAGGTGAAATCTATATTGGATATTATGCAGAAAATGCGCGAGGCGTCCGGTCACGTGGCGATGTACTATCGCCCGCTGGACGGCGGCTGCGCCAGAATGTACAACGAAATGCTGCCGGTGCGCGCCGCCAGCGTCATCAAAATCCCGATCATGGTGGAGGCATTCCGCCAGTTTGAGGCGGGTGAGCTGGATCCCGGGGAGCAGCATGTGCTGCGCGCGGAGGAAAAGATGCCCTCCTGCGGCGCTCTGAATCGCATGCACGATGGCCTGGAGGTCACCATGCGCGACCTGGTGGAGCTGATGATCGTGCTCAGCGACAACACCGCCACCAACATCCTCATCGACCGCCTGGGCATTCCCCGGGTCAACGAAACCCTGGCGGAGCTGGGGATCAAAAACACCGTGCTGCGCCGCAAGCTCTTCGACGCTGCGGGACATGCGGCCGGCATCGAGAACACCGTTTGCGCCAAGGAGATCGGCATCCTGCTGGAGAAGATGTACCGCGGCGAGCTGATCTCGCCGGAAGCCAGTGCGGAGATGCTGGAGATCCTGCGCAATCAGAAGCTCAACGGCAAGATGCCCTTCTATCTCAAGCCCCGCGGCATCGCCTGCGCCCACAAGACCGGCGAGGACGACGGCATCACCCACGATGTGGGCATCGTCTATGCCCGCAAGCCCTTCGTGCTGTGCATGCTCTCCGAGGAGACGGAGGTTCCCGCCTTCGAACGCCTGATTCAGGAAATCGCCCGGGAACTGGCGGATACCAACAGCTGAACTGTGCCCATATGGAACGGCGGTCGCTGAAGAGCGGCCGCTTTTTCATGTCCCGATGCAGGAAGGCGATCGACAAAGCTGCGTGCCGGCGAAGGAATAACAGATTCTTTGCTTGACAGGCGCTGTCAACGGACTATAATATTGTTCGAAACAAAACTGTTCGAAAACGAACTGAATCTGGAGGCACGGATGAAGGAATTGTTCTGGGACGGTCTGTGCGTGGCGCGGGCGCTGTACGAATCGCAGATGGATGCGGTCAGTCGGGCGCAGGATCTGGCGCGAGTGGAGCTGGACATCCTGCTGTTTCTGGCGAACAATCCGCAGTTTGACACGGCCACGGAGATCGTGCAGTGGCGCAACATCTCCAAGGCGCACGTCTCGCAGGGGGTTAAGGCGCTGGAGCAGCGGGGCTATCTGGAGCGCTGGTACGCGCGGGACAACCGCAGAACCATTCACCTGCGCCTGCGGCAGGAAGCGGGCGCTGCGGTGGAAGCGGGGCGCGCGGCGCAGCATCGGTACCGTTCGCTGTTGTTTCAGGGCTTCAGTGAGGAGGAGCTGGAGCAGTTCTGTGGCTTTTTTGGCCGCATAGCCGCAAATGCCCGCGCACAACTGAAAGAAGGAAAATGAGGATATGAGCTTATTGTACAAATTTCTGATCTGCTTTGTCGCCGGCATCGGCGCGGGCCTGGGAACCGGGTTTGCGGGCATGAGCGCCGCGGCGGTGATTAGTCCGATGCTGATCACCTTTCTGCACATGGAAGCCTATGACGCGGTGGGCATCGCCCTGGCCAGCGACGTGCTCGCCAGCGCGATCAGCGCCTACACCTACGGGCGAAACAAAAATCTGGATGTGAAGAACGGCCTGGTGATGATGGTCAGCGTGCTGGCCTTCACGCTGGTGGGCAGCTGGGTGGCCAGCAGGATGCCCAACAGCACCATGGGCAGCTTCTCCATGTTCATGACGCTCTTGCTGGGCATCAAGTTCCTCGTCAGGCCGGTGATGACCACAAAGGAGCGCATGCAGGCGGTGGCGCCACGCAAGCGCTTCGTGCAGTCGATCCTCTGCGGCTCGATCATCGGCTTCATCTGCGGCTTCGTGGGCGCGGGCGGCGGTATGATGATGCTGCTGATCCTCACAAGCGTGCTGGGCTACGAGCTCAAGACGGCGGTGGGCACCAGCGTGTTCATCATGACCTTCACGGCGCTGCTGGGTTCGTTGAGCCACTTCGCCATCGGCGGCGCACCGGATCTGTGGGCGCTGGTGTTCTGCGTGCTCTCCACGCTGCTGTGGGCGCGCATCGCGGCACGCTTCGCCAACAGGGCCAGGCCCGCAACGCTGAACCGGGCGACCGGCGCGGTGCTGGTGGTGCTGGGCGGCGCGATACTGGCCGTCAACTTCCTGCCGTGAGAATCCCTGAAGCAAAAATTGGGAAAATCCATCCGCGGGCTGCGGCTTATGCAAGCGCCGGGGCCCGCTGCAAATGAAACTGAAAAGGGACGCTTCCGGATTGGAGGCGTCCCTTTTTGCGGAATGCGGACGGGTTTTCACAGGATGCCGTAGGCCTCGGACATGCGCGCCATGAAGAAGTCCCCCAGAAAGGCAAAGAAGTCCTCCACCACCCGGGAATCCATGCGGTTGCGCTGCAGGCGGATCACGATGCTGCGCCGGCACTGGGGCTCGATGATCTCCAGCATGCGCGCACGCCCGGGCTGCAGCTTGCCCCAGCTGAAGGCCGGCCAGAAGCCCACGCCCATGCGTGCGGCGATCATGTTGCGCACGGTGTCCGGACTGTCGCTCTCGAAGGCGATGCGGGGCGCAAAGCCCGCCTCGGCACAGAAGCGGTCGCAGATCTGCCGGAACGGGCGGCCGCTGTTCAGACTGATGAAGCTCGCATCCCGGAAGTCCTCCAGGCGGACGTGGGTCAGGCGGCGGAAGCGCTCCACGTCCGGCACGGCCAGGAAGATCCTCTCGTTGCAGGTGAAGCTGTTCTCCTGGGACATTGCCTGGGGCCGCAGGCCGTGCTCGGCCTCGATGCTCACGTCGTACATGTGGGCCTCGTCGCCCAGCAGGAAGCGGAAGTTGGTCTTTTCGTGCATGCGCCGGTACTCGATGATGGCCTCCGAGACGATTAGCGAGGCCGCTGTGACGTGCAGACAGATGGTGGTCTGCTCCGGATCGGCCATCTCCCGGAGCTGGTCCGGGATGGCGTCCAGGCGGTGCATCAGCGGCTCCAGCTTCGCCTGAAGAAATTTGCCGTACTCCGTCAGGACGATGTTGCGCCCGTGGGCGGCGAACAGCTTTACACCCAGCTCCGCCTCCAGCCGCTTGATGGACTGGGACAGCGAGGGTTGGGCGATGTGCAGCCGCTCGGCGCTGCGGGTGATGTGCTGGGTGCGGGCGACCTCCAGGAAATAACGCAACTGCAACAGTTCCATGCAAGTCCTCCATACATAGGTTTGAAGCTATAATATTGATCCATATTTCGTATTTTACATTTGCTGTATTTATGATACAATATCTCACGAACAAAGGCAAGCGCAAAAGAAAGGGAAGTATAAAAAAATGAGTGAACTGCTTGAATCCGTGATGCTGATCTGCTTTGGATTGTCCTGGCCGGTTTCCGTGGTGAAGAACATCAAGGCCCACACCGCGAAGTCCATGAGCCTGCCCTTCATCCTGCTGATCATCACCGGATACATCGCCGGCATCAGCTCCAAGATCATCAATCACAATTACAGCTACGTGCTGGTGATCTACTTCTTCAACCTGTTCGTGGTGTCCATGAACGTGGTGGTCTACTTCATCAACCGCAATTACGACCTGCACGGCGATCTGCACACCGGCCTGCACGCCCACAGCCACTGAGGGAGGAATCAAACGATGAACGCGGCAATTCTGGAACAGAAGGAAGCCTACGGCGAGATCAATGCCATTACCGGGAGCGCAGGCTCCGTCATCTTTGGAACGCAGAGCTTTTCCGAGCTTCCCATTGCGGAGCTGGTGCAGGATTTCGGCCTGAACATCTCCGTGTGCAACCGCAGCGTGGAGGACGCCACCCTGGCCGACGCCTTCGATTTGCTGGACGAGTGCGTGTATGACCTGCATCCCCACAAGGTGTTTCTGAACTTCGGCGAGACCGACATGGCCCGCCCGGATTTCGATCTGGACCGCTTCATCGACGACTATGAGCGCCTGATCCGCGCAACCCATGAGGGCGGCAAGCGCGCGGTGTACATCATTCCGGTGCTCAACCAAAAAGCGGACGCGGAACGCGTCAACGCCGCGCTTCGCGCCCTGGCCGCCCGCACGGACAGCTGCTATGTGGATGTGGCAGATATCTTCAGCTATGAGAAGCCGCGCGTGCGCCTGTTCAGCGAGCTGACCCACTACATGCGCGAGGGAAGGATGTCCTTTTCCGAGGCCATGCATGTCTACGGCTTTTGATCCGGACAAAAATATGTAACATGGGACGCATGGAGAAATCCGTGCGTCCCATTTCGTTTGATTGAATCGTATTCAGGAGAGCTTCGGCTGGGCAGGCTCCGCCTTCAGGATCCGAACAGTGGAGACGATGGCGATGGCGGAGATCACGAAGGTCAGCGCGTCGGAGACCGGCATGGAGTAGAGCACGCCGTCCAGCGCGAAGAACAGGGGCAGCAGCAGCGCGAAGCCCACGCCGAACACCACCTCGCGCACCATGGACAGCAGCGTGGAGAGCATGGCCTTGCCCAGGGACTGCAGGTAGATGAAGGTGGCCTTGTTCACGCAGGCCAGCGGCATCAGGCACAGATAGATGCGGAAGGCGCGCACGGCGAAGGATGTGTAGTAGGGGCTCTCGTTGGCGGCGCCGAAGATGGAGATCAGCGCGCGGGGGAAGAACTCCACGATCACCAGTGCGATCGCGCCCACCAGGAATTCGCAGATCAGCAGGCGCTTGAACAGGGCGAGGGCGCGGTCGTTGCGCTTCGCGCCGATGTTGTAGCCCACGATGGGAATGCAGCCCGCGGCCGTGCCGATGGAGATGGAGATGACGATCTGGAAGAACTTCATGACGATGCCCACCACCGCCATGGGGATCTGGGCGTACTGGGCCTGGCCGAAGATTTCATCCCGCATGCCGTACTTCTGAATCATGTTGTTGATGGCGGCCATGGCGGCGACCAGGGAGATCTGTGCCAGGAAGCTGCAGACGCCCAGCGCCAGGAAGCGGCGGATCAGGCGGAAGGACAGGCGGAAGCTGGTCCTGTGCATCTTCACGGCCTTGAGGTGGAACAGATACCACACGGCCAGCGCGGCGGTGAGGATCTGGCCGAGGATGGTGGCCAGGGCCGCGCCCATCATGCCCCAGTGGAAGACGTAGATGAACAGCGGATCCAGCACGATGTTCACGGCTGCGCCGGCCAGGGTGCTGGCCATGGCGAACTTCGGGCTGCCGTCCGATCGGATGATGGGGTTCAGCGCCTGGCCGAACATGTAGAAGGGCACGCCGATGGTGATCCACAGGAAGTATTCCTTGGCCTGGGCGAAGGTCTCCGCGTTGACGCGGCCGCCGAACATGGTCAGGATGGCGTCCTGGAAGATCAGGTAGATCGCCGTCAGCACCAGGCTGCTGCCGATGCAGATGACGATGGCGTTGCCGATGCTGCGGTGGGCGTCGTCCAGCTTGTTGGCGCCCAGGCTGAGGCTGACAAAGGCGCAGGCACCGTCACCGATCATCACCGCGATGGACAGTGCCACCACCGTCAGCGGGAATACCACGGTGTTCGCCGCGTTGCCGTAGGAGCCCAGATAGCTTGCATTCGCAATGAAGATCTGGTCCACGATGTTGTACAGCGCGGCCACAAGCAGAGAAATGACGCAGGGAATCGCATACTTGCACATCAATGTGCCGATAGATTCTGTCTCCAGAAAGCTGTTCGTTTTCTGAACTTTCCGCTCCATAAATTATCTCCTCCTATAAAAATGCGCAAAAGAAAAGCGCGTAGCTTCAGTTGGACTTACGCATCTGAATGCTACGCGCTGCATCTGTATTATAGCAGATTTCGCAGAAATATGTAAATGAAATTCAAGTTGAGTTTTGTGGATGGTTCGATGCGCGGGAATTCCGCTGGTTCCTCCGCGAAAAAATGTGTATTTTGGTGAGGCGATACAATTTTTCTTTTTGTTTGTAGACTGCTTGACATGTTCGTAATTCATGTGTTATAATGCAAGAAGAATCTGGAAAACGTTTTCCGGAAACGTTTCCATGGAAGATCGTGCTTCGCATTTCCACCTGAAGGAAATGTCAAATAGAGCGAAAAGCAAGGAGGATGTTTCGAATGAAGCGCATTACTACTCTGGTTCTGGCCCTCGTGCTGCTGTGTGCAGTCTGCGCGGGCGCATCTGCGGAAGGCTTTACCATCGGCTACAGCCTCAAGACCATCACCAACGACGATTTCCAGCTGGCCCTCTACACCGCGGTCAAGGATGCTGTTGAGGCGTCCGGCAACACCTTCGTCGAGGCCATTGCCGAGTCCCAGACCGGCGTCGCCACCCAGGTCACCCAGATTGAGGACCTGATCAACTCCGGCGTGGACGCGCTGATCCTGAACCCCATGGACTCCAACGCCTGCATCACCGTCATGGAGAAGGCGAAGGAAGCCGGCATCCCGGTGGTGCTGGTGGACCAGGGCATCGAGGCGGGCCACGAGGATCTGTACGTGACCTTCATCTCCACCGATAACTTTGCGGCCGCGAAGGTTGCCGGCGAGTACATGGCCGAGCAGCTGGGCGGCGAGGGCAAGGTCATCATCGTCCGCGGCGCCAACGGCTCCTCCGCAGGCGACGACCGCGCCGACGGCTTCAAGGCGGGCATCGAGGGCAGCGGCCTGGTGCTGGCCAACGAGCAGCCCGGCGACTGGACGGTTGACGTTGCCATGCAGGCGACCGAGAACATGCTCCAGGCCGACCCCGACATCTCCGGCATCTTCTGCTGCTCCGACAACATGATCGCGGGCATCCTGCAGGCGCTGGACAACAACGACATCGATGTTGCCGACCTGTGCTTCATCTCCTTCGACGGCGCGAAGTCCGGCGTGGACTTCATTGCCGACGGCAAGCTGACCGGCACCATGGCCCAGTTCCCGGGCAAGATCGGCCAGACCGCCGTGGACGTTCTGGTGAGCGTGCTCAGCGGCGAAAAGACCGCGGACGACTATGAGAAGTTCATCGACGCCGGCACCACCGTGTACAATGCCGGTGACCTCGACGGCGCCTACGCCACCGCGTTCTGATTTGGAAGAGTTCCACTTTGTGCCCGGGCGGGATGCTTCCCGCCCGGGCACGGTTCGAATTGGAAGGACAGATCGCTGATTCGCGAGCAACACTCTCACACTTTCCGAAAGAGAGGTAAGCCCAAGTGCAGTTTTTCAAGAAGTATCAAAAGACGCTGATCATTGCGGTCGTGGGCGTCGCCCTGTTCTTGCTCGGCGGTTCGCTGGTGCCCAACTTTCTGAAGGCGGGTAACCTGCTCAACGTCATCCGCCAGAGCTCCGTCATTGCCATTGCGGCGGTGGGCATGTCCCAGGTCATCGTGATCAAGGGCATCGACCTCTCCGTGGGCGGCAACATCTCCTTCTGCGGCATGGTGGTGGGCATTCTGTTCGCCCACGGCGTATCCGTGCCGGTTGCGATTCTCGTCGCGCTGGCGGTCGGCGTCCTGCTGGGCCTGATCTCCGGCTCCCTCGTGGCCTATCTGAACGTGCCCGCCTTCGTCTCCACGCTGGTCATCGGCCAGATCACCCAGGGCGCGGCCTACCTCTTCAACAACGGAAATTCCTTCGGAAGCTTCCCGGACGCGTACAAGTTCATCGGCAACGGATCGCTGCTGGGCATTCCGATTTCTGATTATCTGATGGTGATCTTCGTGGCGCTGGGCATGATCATCACGCTGAAGCTCCCCATCGGCACGCACATCTACGGCCTGGGCGGCAACGAGCAGGTGCTCAAAAACGCGGGCATCCGCACCGACCGCATCAAGCTGTTCGTGTTCATGTTCTCCGGCTTCTGCGCGGCCTCCGCGGGCGTGCTGCTGGCGGCGCAGCTGTCCACCGCCCATCCCACCCAGGGCGACAACTACCAGACCGACGCCATCGCCGCCTGCGTCATCGGCGGCATCAACATGGCCGGCGGCGAGGGCAAGGTGCTCTACACCATGGTGGGCGCGCTGATCATCGGCTCCCTGCGCAACGTGCTGAACCTGCTGCACGTGTCCGTCTACATGCAGACGCTGATCGTGGGCATCGTGCTCATCGGCGTGGTGGCCTTCAGCATGCTGATGAAGGCGCGCCGCGAGGCCAGAACTTCCCAGTTCGCAGCCGCAGAAGCGGACGTGCATTAAGGAGGGCGCAGATATGGAAAAACAGCGTAAATTCTCCGCCTTTGCGAAGAACCATGGCGTCATCCTGGAGTACGCCGTACTGTTCGTCATTGCCTGCTTCGTGGTGCCCAGCTTCTTCTCGGTTTCGGCCGTATTCACCGTCATCAAGCAGGCCGCCGTGCCCTGCGTGGCCGTCATGGGCATGATGCTGGTGCTGACCACCGGCGGCATCGACCTTTCCCTGGCCAACACCGTGGGCCTGTGCTCCGTGGTGCTGGGCGTGCTGACCGTGATCAATGGCTGGCCTGCCTGGGCCGCCATCCTGATCACCCTGCTGGTGGGCGCGCTGGTGGGCCTGATGAACGGCTGCATCGTGCAGTACCTGCGCGTGCCGGCCTTCATCGCCACCACCGGCTCCGGCTATGTGATCTACGGCATCGCCCAGATCATCGGCAAGGGCGAGCAGTTCAACCAGCTGCCCGAGGACCTGAAGGCCTTCGGCACCACCAAGCTGTTCAACTTCATCTATGAGGCGCTGCCGGAGGGACTGCAGGAGGTGAAGCTCCTCAAGACCTTCCTGCGCCTGCCCAGCTACGTGTGGATCTCCGTGGCGATCGTGCTGCTGATGTACTTCGTGCGCCACAAGACGGTGTACGGCCGCAACCTCTCCGCCTTCGGCTTCAACGCCAAGACCGCGCGGCTCTCCGGCATCCGCACCCATCGCCTCCATGTGATGACCTACATGATCTGCTCCGTGTTGGTGGCCATGGCCTCGGTGCTGCTGTCCATTCGCGCGGGCTGCTGCCAGTCCAACCTGGGCGGTCTGAACTACACCTTCGACATCGTCACCGCGGCGGTGGTTGCCGGAACGAGCCTGTACGGCGGCGTCTCCAGCGTGCTCAACTGCGTGTTCGGCGTGTTCATCACCAAGACCATCGAGGTCTCCATCAACATGCTGAAGGTGAACTACTACCTGTTCAAGCCCTGCCTGGGCCTGGTGATCCTCATCGCCATCGTGCTGGAAGCCTACAAGAACCGCAAACTGTGAGAAAGCGAGGAGCATGGCATGAACAAGACCATTCTTGAAATGAAGGGCATCACCAAGTACATCTTCGATGCCTACGGAAACGCTCTTCGCAACGCCACCGTCAAGATCCTGGACGGCGTGAACTTCGATCTGCGCGAGGGCGAGGTGCACATCCTGGTGGGCGAGAACGGCGCGGGCAAGTCCACGCTGATGAAGATTCTGGGCGGCATCCTGCCCCCCGACGAGGGCGAGATCCTGCTGGACGGCAAGGTGGTGCACCCCCGCAACGCCCGCGAGGCCATGGAGCTGGGCATCGGCTTCATCCATCAGGAGCTGAACCTGTGCAACAACCTCTCCGTGGCCCAGAACATCTTCATCGGCCGCGAGAAAAAGGGCCGCTTCCTGATGGACAACCGGGGCATGGTGAAGGAGGCCCGCCGGATGCTCAACGAGCTGGGCATCGACATCGACCCCACCATGCAGGTGGCCAAGCTCTCCACCGCCCAGCAGCAGGTGGTGGAGATCGTCAAGGTGCTCAGCTACAACTGCCGCATCATCATCATGGACGAGCCCACCTCCTCCCTGACCAAGAAGGAGATCGACTTCCTGTTCGGCCTGATCCACAAGCTGCGCAGCGAGGGCGTGTCCATCATCTACATCTCCCACCGCACCGAGGAGTTCGAGCAGGTGGGCGACCGCCTGAGCGTGCTGCGCGACGGCCAGTACATCGGCACGCTGGTGCGCGAGGAGTTCGAGATCGACCGCATCGTGAAGATGATGGTCGGCCGCCAGCTGGGCGAGATGTACGAGAATCATCATGTGCCCGGCAGCGAGGTTGCGCTGGAGGTCAAAGGCATGCGCCTGGAGCCCCACACCGCGCCCATCGACATCAAGGTGCACGCCGGCGAGATCGTGGGCATGGGCGGCCTGGTCGGTGCGGGCCGCACGGAGCTGGCCAAGTCCATCTACGGCGCGCGCAGGAGCTTCGGCGGCGAGGTGTACTACTATGGAAAGAAGTATGCCACCCTCGATCCCCAGAAGTGGCTGCGCGACGGCCTGATCTACCTGACCGAGGACCGCAAGGACGAGGGCCTCATTCTGGAGATGGGCATCGCCGAGAACATCACCCTGGCCAATCTCTGGCGTATGTTCAAAAAGGGCGTGATCAAGCCCTCTGTTGAGCGCGAGACCTCCGACAAGATGGTTGAGGAGCTCAACATCATGTGCAAGAACAAGACCCAGCCGGTCAAGACCCTGTCCGGCGGCAACCAGCAGAAGGTGGTGCTGGGCAAGTGCCTGGTCACCACGCCGAAGGTGCTGATCCTGGACGAGCCCACCCGCGGCATCGACGTGGGCGCCAAGCGCGAGATCTACCACATCATCGATTCCATCGCCGCCGAGGGCGTGGCCGTCATCATGATCTCCTCGGATATGCCCGAGCTCATCGGCATGTCCGACCGCATCTATGTGATGAAGGACGGCTGCGTCGTGGCGGAGATCAAGGACAAGGCCGACATGCAGCAGGAGAAGATTTTGTCCTATACAATCGGTCAAAAGTGAGTTATAATGAATGCAGCGGCAGCTTTACCGCTGCATTTTTGGAATCACAGGAGGAATTCAAGATGAAGATTCAATCCGTTTTCGATCCGGCCTTCGCCCGCTACGGCAAGGTGATCAAGGGCTTTGACACCGCCGCACTGGAGGCTGAGATGGCCAAGCTGCCCTGCCCGGACGGCGCCGTGGTGTACGTTCCCTCCGTGCCCGAGCTGGAGGCGCTGGACATCATGCAGGCGTTTACCGATCAGCTCTACGGCGGCATGCCCATCCAGATCGGCTACTGCAACGGCGACAACCACGTGATGAACTGCCTGGAGTATCACCGCGACAGTGAGCTGAACCTGGCCTGCACTGACATGATCCTGCTGCTGGGCCTGGAGGCCGATGTGGACTTCGAGAAGTACGAGTACGATACCTCCAAGGTCGAGGCCTTCCTCGCGCCCAAGGGCACGCTGGTGGAGGTCTATGCTACCGCCATGCACTACGCGCCCATCAATGCCGGCGGCAAGTTCCGCTGCACGGTGGTGCTGCCCAAGGGCACGAACACCGAGCTCAAGTTCAAGCCCGATCCCGCCGGTGAGAGCCGCCTGCTGACCGCCACCAACAAGTGGCTGCTGGCCCACGCGGAATCCCCGGAAGCCAAGAATGGCGCAGTGGTCGCGCTCAAGGGCGAGAATCCGGTGGTCAACTACTGATGAAACGGGCGGAGGATGTTTCCTCCGCCTTTTTCTGTGAATGGGGGAGAGGGCATGCTTCAGAAAATCGCGGACGCCGTCAACCTGCTGGGCCGCTTCTGCGGGCGGCGGGACGTGTCCGAGCTGAGCCGGGAGCAGCTGCAAGAGCGTTTCGGTGTGGGGCACGCAGATGTGATGGCGCTGTTCGGCGGCAGCATCCTCTGCGGCGGAGATGTGCTGGCGGAAGCCATGCGCGCGGGCGTGACGCACCGCTATGTGATCGTGGGCGGCGAGGGCCACACCACCCAGCGCCTGCGGGATATCATGGCCCGGGAGCTGCCGGGGTTTGAGACCGACGGCGTGCCGGAGGCGCGGCTGTTCGCGCAGTACCTGAAGCTGCGCCACGGCCTGGAGGCGGACTTTCTGGAGTGCGAATCCACGAACTGCGGCAACAACATCACAAACCTGCTGGAGATGCTGAGGAAAAACTCCGTGGAATGCAATACCTTGATCCTGACGCAGGACGCGAGCATGCAGCTGCGCATGGCGGCGGGGCTGGAAAAGCATGCGCCGGAGATCACTGCGATCAGCTATGCCGCCTATGCGGCGGAGGTGGAGGCGCAGAACGGCGAGCTTACCTTCCGGGATACGCCCCGGGGCATGTGGAGCATGGAGCGCTACATCACGCTGCTGATGGGGGAGATCCCCCGGCTGCGGGACGACGCGGAGGGCTACGGTCCACGCGGGCGCGGCTTCATCGCCCACGTGGACGTGCCGGAGGAGGTGGAGCGCGCCTTTGCATTCCTGCGCGAATGCTTCCCGGAGTCCGTGCGCGCGGCGAACCCGGAATATGCGTCCGGATGAGGACAAAACAGACACAAAAATGCCCGGATGCTTCCATATGGCTTGCATCCGGGAACATAGCTTATCAAAGAATTCCGGGAGAGTGCGAGAGGGCTGCAGCCCTTTCGCACTTTAATCGTGGTCGGCATAGCAGTCGCGCTGCTGCGCAAGCGCAAGCGCGACCAGCCGACGCGGAACCTGCGGTTCCCAGCGTCGCGCTGCCGAAACCTGCGCGCAGGCGCAACGGTTTCGGTGCGTGAGCATGTACGTCGACCACGGGCGATTTTTGTGACGGAAAATCCTATTTTTCAGAACAAAAATCGATTCTTTGCAGTCTCCGCTGAAATCCCTTGGGATTTCAGCGGAGACTGGAGGGGGTGGTCGTGGCGGGGGAGATACTCCCCCGTCCACTATTTTACAGAAGCGGAACCATGTCCGCCAGGCGGTCGAATTTGAGGTCGGGCACGGTCTTGGACTCGGCCAGCATCTCCTCGGTGGTCTCGCCGGACATCACCAGTATGGACAGCATGCCGCTGCGAAGTCCGGTTTCAATGTCGGTGTACAGGCGGTCGCCCACCATCGCCATCTCGTTGCAGGAAAGACCCGTGCGGCGCCTGGCGGCCTCCACGATGCCGGTGTGGGGCTTGCCCACGATCAGATCCGGGCGGCGGCCGGTGGAGGCCTCGATGAAGGCCATGATCGCGCCGATGTCCGGGATGAAGCCCGTCTCGGTGGGGCAGTTGAAGTCCGGGTGGGTGGCGATGTAGGGAAGTCCCGCGCGCACGAAGTCGCACACTGCAGTCATCTTGGCGTAGTCCAGGGTGGTGTCGAAGCCGATGACCACGATCTCCGGATTTCTCTGGTCCACTTCGATGCCTGCCTCGCGGAAGTCCTGCACCAGGAATTCGTTGCCCAGCACGAAGGCGCGCTTGCCGGGATAGAGCTCCCTGAGCTTCTCGCAGGTGGCCTCGCCGGAGGTCATCACCTTGCTGCGATCCACATCAAGCCCCATGCGGCGCAGGCGCTGCACGTAGAAATCGGCGTTGTGGGAGGAATTGTTGGTGAGGAAGAGGAAGTCGCGGCCTGTGGACTTCACCTTCTCGATGAAGTCCAGGGAACCCTCGATCAGTTGATCTCCCAGATAGAAGGTGCCGTCCATGTCCAGCAGGAACAGCTTCACATCCTTAAGCGTCATGTCTCGCGCCACCTCTCAGTCGAACTCGATCAGATTCTCGGCCATGCGCTTCACCGGGGCCAGAATCTCCACGCGGTAGCCGGCCTCCTGCAGCTTCTTCAGGCCCGGCTGGAAGGTCTTGTCTGCGCCCGCGCGCTCCAGCAAGCTCGATGCGCCCAGCGCAGCCTCGCCGTTGGCCAGGAAGTCGTCGATCAGCAGCACCCTGTCGCCCGGATGCACGAACTGGGGCTTCAGCGTCAGCTGGTAGGGCGCGTTCTTGGTGAAGGAGAACACCTCCGTCTGGAGGATTCCCTCCTTCAGGATGCTCGATTTGGACTTCTTCAGGATCACCAGCGGCAGATCCATCTCCAGCGCGGCCATGGCGGCGGGCGCGATGCCGGAGGATTCGATGGTCACGATGCGGGTGATGCCCGCGTCTGCGAAGCGGCGGGCGAACTCGCGGCCCACCTCCTGCATCAGCTTCACGTCCACCTGATTGTTCAGAAAGGAGTCCACCAGCAGCACGTGCTCGTCCAGCGCGCGGCCGCAGTCCAGTATCTTTTGTTTCAGCAGTTCCATAGTCGCCCATTCCCTTCCTAAAAAACTGTATAAAAGTATTATACCACAGCCGCGCCCTTCATGAAATAGAGGGGCGGTTAACCTTGGGTGATTTTGGCCGGCGATGAAAGGGCATCGGGTCAAAGACCACGCCTTGCGCTGCTGCCAGCGCTTTCCGCTTGCGCATGCCGCGGCGCGTATGCTATAATGCACCGGGTGATTTCATGAATACTTACGAACAGGATCTGGCGCTCTCCAGGGACATCGCCGCGCGGGTTGCGGATGCGGGCGGACGCGCCTACTACGTGGGCGGCTTCGTGCGCGATGGCCTGATGGGCGTCGCCTGCAAGGACATCGACATCGAAGTCTACGGCATCGCTCCCGATGAACTGCGCGCGCTGCTGTCCAACCTGGGCGAGGTCTACGACCGGGGCGCCAGCTTCGGCGTGCTGGGACTGCGCCACAGCGACATCGACATCGCCATGCCCCGCACGGAGTCCCGCACGGGGGAGAGGCACACCGATTTCGACGTGTCTGTTGACCCCTTCCTGCCGCCGGAGCGCGCCTGTTTGCGCCGGGACTTCACCATCAACGCCATGATTCAGGACGTGCTCACCGGCGAGGTGAAGGACTTCCACGGCGGTCGGGAGGATCTGGAGCGGCGGATCATCCGCTGCGTAAGTTCTGCCACCTTCGTCGAGGACGCGCTGCGCATCTTCCGCGCCGCACAGTTCGCCGCCCGTCTGGGGGCGGAGATCGAACCGGAGACGCGGAAGCTGTGCGCGTCGATGGATGTGACCCACCTGAGCGTGGAGCGCATCCTGGGGGAGACGGAGAAGGCACTTCTGAAGGCGGACAAGCCCTCGGTCTACTTCCGGGAGCTTCAGGCGATGGATCACCTGAAGGAATTCTTCCCGGAACTGGAGGCCACCGTCGGCGTTGAGCAGAACCCCAAATTCCACCCCGAGGGCGACGTGTTCACCCACACCATGCTCACGCTGGACGAGGCCGCGAAGCTGCGCGGCCGGGCGGAGGTTCCGCTGGGCTTCATGCTCTCGGCGCTCTTTCATGATCTGGGCAAGTGCGTGGCGACCGAGGTGCAGGAGGACGGGCGCATCACCGCCTACGGCCACGAGGTGCTGGGCCTGGAGATGGTGGAAAAACAGCTGCGGCGCATCACCAACAATGAGAAGCTCATCGCCTATGTGCTGAACCAGACGGAGCTGCACATGCGGCCCAACATGCTGGCGGGAGCCAAGTCCAAGAAGAAAAAGACGCGCATGCTCTTCGATCTGAGCGTCTGTCCCAACGACCTGATCCTGCTGGCCCGGGCCGACGCAAGCGGCAAGCTGGACGAGCCCTATGATGAAAATACCGAGCTCTGGCTGCGGGAGCGCCTGGAGGACTACCGCGCGTGCCTGAAGCGCCCCATGGTGACGGGCCAGGATCTGATCCATGCGGGACTTAAGCCGGGCAAGGACTTCGGCGAGCTGCTCCGCCGCGGGCGCATGCTGCACTTCTCCGGGCTGGAAAAGGGCGTGGCGCTGCGGCAGCTGCTGGGCGAATATCAGAAAATGCAGGAATCAAATTCAAACTAAAATAAGAATTGAATGAAATTATTCAATAATGAGGGCGTGCCGGAGGCGGCGTGGAAGCTGCCGCGGTGCGCTTTTTATGTTAAATTTTCAAGAACTGGGAAAAATGCGCCAGAATTGCCGGAAAACCGGAAAAAGCGGGGCTTGACAAACAAAAAAACCTATGATATATTTCTATATTGCATTATTATGGACAAAAGTCTGCTTCAGACATAAAATTTTCACAGATTGACGCAAAATCGCCGAAAAAACTGTGCAGATGTCTGAAAATAACGAAAGCTTATCCGAAAGATAACCTTCGACTTTTGGACCATGACGTTCGGAATCGCCGGCATGCTCCGGCGGTGGAAATAAAGATAGGGGTGATTGAAGGTATGGTTCATCCGGTGCAAATGGGCAAGCGCACGCGAATGAGTTTTGCCCGCATTGAAGAGGCGCTGGCAGTACCCGATCTGATTGAGGTGCAGAAGAATTCCTACAGAAACTTCCTGAAGTATGGCCTTCGGGAGGTTCTTGCGGACGTCTCTCCCATCACCGACTACAGCGAGAGCCTGATTCTCGAATTCACGGACTATTCGCTGGACGATAAGCCGAAATATACGGTGGAGAAGTGCAAGGAGCGCGACGCAACCTACGCCGCTCCCCTGAAGGTGACGGTGCGTCTGACCAACCGCGACACCCACGAGATCAAGGAGTCCGAGGTCTTTATGGGCGACTTCCCGCTGATGACCGAGCACGGCACCTTCATCATCAACGGCGCGGAGCGCGTCATCGTCTCCCAGCTGGTGCGCTCTCCGGGCGTGTACTATTCCAAGGCCATCGACAAGACCGGCGCGGCCCTGTATTCCGCGCAGATGATCCCCAACCGCGGCGCATGGATCGAGTATGAAACCGATTCCAACGGCGTGGTGTTCGCGCGCATCGACCGCGCCCGCAAGCTGCCGGTGACGGTGCTGCTGCGCGCCATGGGCATCGAGAGCGACGAAGAGATCATCCGCCTGTTCGGCAACGGCGAACACGTCGCCGCAACGCTGACCCGCGACGCGCCCTCCCTCAACGACAAGGGTGAGCTGCGCTACCGCTCCCGCAAGGATCAGGCGCTGATCGAGATCTACAACAAGCTGCGCCCCGGCGAGCCGCCGTCGGTGGATTCCGCCACCAACCTGATCAACGCGCTGTTCTTCGATCCCAAGCGCTATGATCTGGCGCACGTGGGCCGCTACAAGTACAATAAGAAGCTCGCGCTGGCGCTGCGCATCTTCAACCGCGCGCCGGTGGAGGATGTGGTGCATCCCTACACGGGCGAGGTGCTGGCTGCGGCCGGCGAGCCCATCAGCCGCGAGCAGGCCGAGGCCATCCAGAACGCCGGCATCAACGAGGTCGTTGTGCGCGTCGGCGACGAGGAAGTGCGCATCATCGGCAACAACTTCGCCTACATCAAGCCCTTCCTGGAGAATTACAGCGCCGAGCTGTACGCCCAGTACGACGAGGAGGAGATCCGCTTCAGCGAGCGCGTGCACATCCCGACCCTGATCGAGGTGCTCGAGCGCGTCCAGGAGGACGGTCTGCCCCTCAATCAGGCCCTGAAGGAGGCCTACAAGCGCCTGGTGCCCAAGCATGTGCTGGTGGATGACATCGTGGCGTCCGTCTCCTATCAGTTCGGCATGTTCAGCGGCATCGGCGAGGTGGACGATATCGACCATCTGGGCAACCGCCGCCTGCGCAGCGTGGGCGAGCTTCTGCAGAACCAGATCCGCGTGGGCATGAGCCGCCTGGAGCGCGTGGTCAAGGAGCGCATGGCCATTCAGGATCTGGAGAAGGTTCGTCCCCAGGACCTGATCAACATCCGCCCCGTGTCCGCGGCGATCAAGGAGTTCTTCGGCTCCTCCCAGCTGTCCCAGTTCATGGACCAGCCCAACCCGCTGGCTGAGCTGACTCACAAGCGCCGTCTGTCTGCGCTGGGCCCGGGCGGTCTGAACCGCGACCGCGCGTCCTTCGCCGTCCGCGACGTGCACTACTCCCATTACAGCCGCATCTGCCCCATCGAGACCCCTGAAGGTCCGAACATCGGTCTGATCGGCTCGCTGGCCACCTACGCCCGCATCAACGAGTACGGCTTCATCGAGGCCCCCTACCGCAAGGTGGACAAGGCCACCGGCATCGTCACCAACCAGATCGACTACATGACCGCCGACGAGGAGGACCAGTACATCATCGCCCAGGCCACCGAGCCGCTGGACGACGAGGGCCACTTCGTCAATGACCGCGTCACCGTGCGCCGCCGCGAGGAGACCATCGAGGTGGAGAAGGGCGATGTGGACTATGTGGACGTCTCCCCGCGCCAGCTGATCTCCGTCGCCACCGGCATGATCCCCTTCCTGGAGAACGACGACGCGAACCGCGCGCTGATGGGCTCCAACATGCAGCGCCAGGCCGTGCCGCTGCTGGTTCCGGAAGCGCCGCTGGTGGGCACCGGCATCGAGTACAAGGCCGCCTGCGACTCCGGCGTGGTGCTGCTGGCCCGCGAGGCCGGCCTGGTCACCCGCGTGACCGCGGACGAGATCGTCATCCGCGACGACGAGGGCGTGGAGCATCTCTACCGCCTGTCCAAGTTCGCCCGCTCCAACCAGGGTACCTGCATCAACCAGCATCCCATCGTTGTCGAGGGTGAGCGCGTCGAAAAGCGCCAGCCCATCGCCGACGGCCCCTCCACCGATCATGGTGAGATCTCCCTGGGCCGCAACGCGCTGATCGGCTTTATGACCTGGGAAGGCTACAACTACGAGGACGCCGTTCTGCTGTCTGAGCGCCTCGTGAAGGAAGATATGTACACCTCGATCCACATCGAGGAATACGAGTCCGAGGCCCGCGACACCAAGCTGGGCCCGGAGGAGATCACCCGCGACATCCCCGGCGTCGGCGAGGACGCGCTGCGCGATCTGGACGAGCGCGGCATCATCCGCATCGGCGCGGAGGTGCGTGCCAACGACATCCTGGTGGGCAAGGTCACCCCGAAGGGCGAGACCGAGCTGACCGCTGAGGAGCGTCTGCTGCGCGCCATCTTCGGCGACAAGGCCCGCGAGGTGCGCGACACCTCGCTGCGCGTACCCCACGGCGAATTCGGCATCATTGTCGACGTGAAGATCTTCACCCGCGAGAACCGCGACGAGCTGAGCCCCGGCGTGAACCAGATGGTGCGCGTGTACATCGCCCAGAAGCGCAAGATTCAGGTGGGCGACAAGATGGCCGGCCGCCACGGCAACAAGGGCGTTGTGTCCCGCGTGCTGCCGGAGGAGGATATGCCCTTCCTGGCGGACGGCACGCCGCTGGACATCGTGCTGAACCCCCTGGGCGTTCCGTCCCGAATGAACATCGGTCAGGTGCTGGAGGTGCATCTGGGCCTGGCGGCAAAGGCGCTGGGCTGGCACGTCGCCACGCCGGTCTTTGACGGCGCCCGCGAGGAGGACATCGCCGATATGCTCGACCGCGCGGCACAGAAGGAGGATGGACCCCTCTACGACGAGAAGGGTCGCCCGACGATCCAGTTCTCCAAGATCGGCATCAACCGCACCGGCAAGCTGTGGGTGTACGACGGCCGCACCGGCGACCGCTTCGACAACCCCGTCACCGTCGGCTACATGTACTATCTGAAGCTGCATCACCTGGTCGACGACAAGATTCACGCCCGCTCCACCGGCCCGTACAGCCTGGTCACCCAGCAGCCTCTGGGCGGCAAGGCCCAGTTCGGCGGCCAGCGCTTCGGTGAGATGGAAGTCTGGGCGCTGGAGGCCTACGGCGCCAGCCACGTGCTGCAGGAGATCCTGACCGTCAAGTCGGACGACACCATCGGCCGCGTCAAGACCTACGAGGCCATCGTGAAGGGCGAGAACATCCCCGATCCGGGCGTGCCCGAGTCCTTCAAGGTGCTGATCAAGGAGCTGCAGTCCATCGCCCTGGACATCAAGGTGCTGGACAAGGACAAGAACGAAATCGAGATTCGCGAGCTGGACGACGACGTGTACGCCACCGAGAGCGAATTCAAGGACGAGCTCGTGCCGCAGGCGACCCCCGAGGCCCTCGCCGAGGAGGAGGCCGCGGCCGAGGACTTCGACTTCGACGACCTCGAGCTGGACGACGATCTGTCCCTGGACGACGATTTCTAAGCGACCGCACACTGCTTTCAGGTGAGGAATTCACCGTGTCTTGATATAGAAGGGAGAGAGCTCCTTGTTTGAATTGACAAATCTGGATTCCATTCAAATTGGTCTGGCTTCGCCGGAGAAGATCCGCCAGTGGTCTCACGGCGAAGTAACCAAGGCGGAAACCATCAACTATCGCACCCTGAAGCCGGAGCGCGACGGCCTCTTCTGCGAGCGCATCTTCGGACCCACCAAGGACTGGGAGTGCAACTGCGGCAAGTACAAGCGCACCCGCTTCAAGGGCGTCGTGTGCGACAAGTGCGGCGTCGAGGTCACCAAGGCGAAGGTGCGCCGCGAGCGCATGGGCCACATCGAGCTGGCCGCGCCGGTGTCCCACATCTGGTACTTCAAGGGCATTCCGTCCCGCATGGGCACGCTGCTCAACATCAGCCCCCGTGCGCTGGAGCAGGTGCTGTACTTCGCCAGCTACATCGTGCTGGATCCCGGCGACAAGTCCGTCACCGGCCTGCAGCTGCACCAGCTGCTCTCCGAGAGCGAATATCAGAGCAAGAAGCAGCAGGCCGAGGAGAAGGGCTTCGAGTTCCGCGTGGGCATCGGCGCCGAGGCCGTGCGCGAGATGCTGCTGAGCCTGGACATCGAAAAGATGAACGAGGAGCTGCGCGCTGAGCTGGAGGAGCTCTCCGCCAAGGAGACCAAGCGCGACAGCGAGGGCCAGAAGCGCCAGCGCATCATCAAGCGCCTGGAGGTCGTGGAGGCCTTCCGCCAGAGCGGCAACAAGCCCGAGTGGATGATCCTGGACGTGGTGCCGGTCATCCCGCCGGAGCTGCGCCCCATGGTGCAGCTGGACGGCGGCCGCTTTGCCACCGCCGACCTCAATGATCTCTACCGCCGCGTCATCAACCGCAACAACCGCCTCAAGCGCATGCTGGAGATGGGCGCGCCGGACATCATCGTGCGCAATGAGAAGCGCATGCTGCAGGAGGCCGTGGACGCGCTGATTGACAACGGCCGCCGCGGACGCCCCGTCACCGGCGCCGGCGGACGTCAGCTCAAGTCCCTGTCCGATCTGCTGCGCGGCAAGCAGGGCCGCTTCCGTCAGAACCTGCTGGGCAAGCGCGTGGACTACTCCGGCCGTTCGGTTATCGTCGTCGGCCCGAGCCTCAAGCTGTATCAGTGCGGCCTGCCCAAGGAGATGGCGCTGGAGCTGTTCAAGCCCTTCGTCATCGAGCGCCTTGTGAATCAGGGCATGGCCGTCAACGTCAAGACCGCAAAGCGCGCCGTGGAGCGTCTCAAGCCCGAGGTCTGGGACGTTCTGGAGAACGTCATCAAGGACCATCCGGTGCTGCTGAACCGCGCGCCCACGCTGCACCGCCTGGGCATTCAGGCCTTCGAGCCGATCCTGGTCGAGGGCAAGGCCCTGAAGCTGCACCCGCTGTGCTGCACCGCCTTCAACGCCGACTTCGACGGCGACCAGATGGCCGTGCACGTACCGCTGTCCATGGAGGCACAGGCCGAGGCCCGCTTCCTGATGTTGGCGGCGCACAACATCCTCAAGCCCCAGGACGGCAAGCCGGTCATCTGCCCGACGCAGGACATGGTTCTGGGCTGCTACTACCTGACCATGAAGGACGATCGCCTCGAGCCCCAGCCGGACGAGAATGGCGTGAAGCACTTCAAGACCTATCTGGATGTGGACGAGGCCCTGATGGCCTACGGCACCGGCGCCCTGAAGCTGGAGGAGCCCTGCCTGATCCGCATGAAGAAGACCATCGACGGCGTGGAGCACACCCGCAGGGTGGAGACCACCATCGGCCGCGTGATCTTCAACCAGGCGATCCCGCAGGACATGGGCATGCAGAAGCGCGAGACCATCGACGACATGTTCAAGCTGGAGATCGACGAGGTCGTCGGCAAGAAGCAGCTGGGCAAGATCGTCGACAGCTGCTACCGCACCCACGGCGTGACCACCACCTCCCGCATGCTGGATGACATCAAGACGCTGGGCTACAAGTTCTCCACCCGCGCGGCGCTGACCGTCTCCGTGGCGGACATCATCGTGCCGCCCAAGAAGAAGGACATCCTGCACGCTGCCGAGGATCAGGTGCACCGCATCGAGCGCGAGTTCAAGCGCGGCCGCATGTCCGAGAACGAGCGTTACAGCGCGGTCATCAAGATCTGGGAGACCGCCACCAACGACGTCACCAAGGAAGTCCTTGCGAACCTTGAAAAGTTCAACCCCATCAACATGATGGCGGACTCCGGCGCCCGCGGTTCCACCAACCAGATTCGCCAGCTGGCCGGCATGCGCGGCCTGATGGCTTCGCCGACGGGCAAGATCATCGAGCTGCCCATCAAGGCAAACTTCCGCGAGGGCCTGTCGGTTCTGGAGTTCTTCCTCTCCTCCCACGGCTCCCGCAAGTCCCTGGCCGACACCGCCATGAAGACCGCCGACTCGGGCTACATGACCCGCCGTCTGGTGGACGTGTCCCAGGAGAACATCATCCGCGAAATCGACTGCTTCGCCAACCGCGGTGAACGCGTGCGCGGCATCAAGGTGCAGGACATCGGCGAGCCCGGCGACATCATCGAGAACCTCGAGGATCGCATCCGCGGCCGCGTGGCGGCGGAGGACGTGATCGATCCGGCCACCGGCGAGGTCATCGTCGAGATGAACGAGCTGATCACCCACGATCTGGCCAAGAAGATCGTCGGCGCGGGCATCACCGAGGTCAACATCCGCTCGGTGCTCACCTGCCAGTCCAACGTGGGCGTGTGCGCCCGCTGCTACGGCGCCAACATGACCAACGGCAAGCTGGTGGACGTCGGCGAGGCCGTGGGCATCATCGCCGCCCAGTCCATCGGCGAGCCCGGCACCCAGCTGACCATGCGTACCTTCCACACCGGCGGCGTTGCCACCGGCGAGGACATCACCCAGGGTCTTCCCCGCGTCGAGGAGCTGTTTGAGGCCCGCAAGCCCAAGCGCGAAGCGACGCTGGCGGACATCTCCGGC
>SFET01000066.1 GCA_004557125.1 Clostridiales bacterium
GCAAGCATGCCCGCAATGATGGCGCAGAGCAGCGCGATCCAGACGTTCACACCCTGCATCATCAGCATGATGCACACCGCGCCGCCCGTGGCCATCGTGCCGTCCACGGTCAGGTCGGAATAGTCAAGAACTTTATAGGTAATGAAGAGACCGATCGCCATGATGCCCCAGATGAGTCCCTGCGCGATTGCGCCGGGCATGGCGTTGAGCAGTGTCGTGAAATTCAAGTTCCTTCCCCCAAGTCAAATGATGCGAAAAGAACAGTGGGGGTAACCACTGTTCTTTTCGGGAACAGGTTGTATTAGCCTTCGATGGCGACGTAGTCCTCGGGAACGGTCACGCCCAGGATCTCGCACAGCTCCGCATTGTACTCCTTGGTGAACTGGGGAGCGTACTGGATGGGCATGGTGGCAACGTCGGCGCCGTTGACCAGAACTTCGTAGGCCATTTCGCCGGTGGCGTAGCCCAGGTCATAGTAGCTGATGGACAGGGTGGCCACGCCGCAGCCGGCGCAGATGCCTTCCTCACCGGCGACGACCGGGATGCCCGCGGGCTCAACCACGTTGCGGATGGCCTCGGTGCAGGAGGCGGCGGTGTTGTCGGTGGGCACATAGAGCACGTCGCTGGCGGCGCAGGCGTTGGTGACAACGGAGGCGACGTCGTTGGAGTCGGTGAAGGAATACTCGGTGCAGTTGTAGCCCATCTCGGTCAGATAGCCCTTGATGACGGAGATCTGATAGACGGAGTTGGCCTCGGCGGAGCAGTAGATCAGGCCGACCTCCTTCGCATCCGGGAACAGCTCCTGCAGCATCGCGGCCTGGCCGTCCAGGGGAGCGAGGTCGGAGGTGCCGGAAATGTTGATGCCGGTGGTGCCGTTCCAGTCAGCGATGTCCAGCGCGGTGCCGTAGTCGGTGACGGAGGTGCCCAGGATCGGGATGTCGGCGGTGCCGGCCTGCGCAGCCTGCAGCGCGGCGGTAGCGTTGGCCATGATCAGGTCCACTTCCTCAGCGATGAGGGAGTTGATGATGGTGATGCAGGTGGCGGAATCGCCGGAGGCGTTCTGCTCGTCGAAGGTGACGGAATCGCCCAGCTTCTCGGTCAGAGCGTCGCGGAAGCCCTGAGTGGCGGCGTCCAGCGCGGGGTGCTGCACCAGCTGGCAGATACCGACGGTGTAGGTCTCCTCTGCCATGGCCGGCAGAGCGATCACGATCATGAGAGCAACCATGATGGCAAGGATCTTTTTCATGTTCAGTTCCTCCTAAAATTTTTTGTCTCCGTGGGGAAGAGCTTCCCCGGCGAAAACATTAACGCCCCCGGCATGCCTTCGCATGCAGAGGGCGCAAATCACGCGGTACCACCTCAGTTCGCCCGAACCTCGCGGTTCAAGCCTCAGGGACAGCCTTCACTGTCGGCTCCTGTAACGGGAAGCCCCCGGCAGCGCCTACGCAGCGGCACCTCGCCGCCTTCAGCGCGCAGCTTCCGGGATGAATTCGCCCCTCCTGCGGATGCCCTCCTCTCAGCTTGCGAGGGCTCTCTTGAATCCGCGCCGCGATGGGTTACTTGTTCCCGGTCAATGCTTTTTCGTTATCTCGAAATTGTTTCGAGATAAACACTGTGATAATAAGGAGATTATAACCGGATTTGCACCGCGTGTCAAGTGGAAGGGCTGTTAAAACCGCGTGAATCTAAACATTTTTCGGCTGCGCGCACCGCTGCAGGATTTACAAGGCGCGGGAGAAAATGGTATACTGTCTGAGCGCGGGTCCGTGCCCGTGCAGCCGGAGCGGTACGGATCCGGACAATTATTAATAAGTAGAAGTTCGCGACTTGCAGAAGCGGTTCGCGAGGAGGAAGGGTGCAATGCTGAAGTTTCATGCGGAGTGCGCGGCGTGCCTGATGGAGGCGAACCTGCGCAAGGCGGCCGCGGTGCAGGACGAAAAACTGAAGATGGAGTACATGCGCAAAATCTGCGAGATCATTCACGCTGCGGACGCGGAACGGGAGGCGCCGCCGCTGGTGGATGCGCGCATCATTCGCCTGAGACGGGAGATGCTGGGCATCGAGGACGATTTCACCGCGATCAAGCACAGCTTCAACCAGCTGCTGCTGGGGCTCTATGACCGCCTGGAGGCGCAGGTCAACGCCGCGCCGGATCCCCTCTGCGCCGCGATCCAGCTCGCCATGGCCGGCAATTACATCGACTTCGGCGTGCTGAAGGACGTCGACCCCGACGAGCTGCTGCGTCTGCTGGACGAGGCCGCCCAGAGGAAGGTGGATCCCGCCGAGTATGCCCGGCTGCGCGCGGAGCTGGAGCAGCCCGGCGGCGAGCTGGTGTACATCCATGACAACTGCGGCGAGATCGTGCTGGACAAGCTGCTGATGTCCACCATCCGGCGCCTCTATCCAAAACAGACTTTGGTCTCTTTGGTGCGCGGAACGCCGGTGCTCAACGACGCAACCCGGGAGGACGCCCTCGAGGTCGGCCTGGATTTGGTGGCGGAAATCGTGGAGAACGGCCTGGAATACACGGCAGGAACCGACCTTGGTCGGTTGCCGGAGCCGGTGCTGGAGCGGCTCCGCAATGCAAAGCTGGTGATCGCCAAGGGGCAGGGGAATTTTGAAACGCTCACCGGTTGCGGCCTGAACGTGTACTACCTGTTCCTGAGCAAGTGCGCGGGTTACACCCAGTGGTACGGCTTCGAGCGCTTCAGCGGCATCCTTGCCAATGATCGGCGGATGTGCTTCGGCAAGTGAACAAAAACCGGACGGCAGCCCGGGGCATGCGCCCCGGGCTGCCGCCGTCTGTCGGACACTATGCGTCAACCAAAGTCATATTTTGAGCACAAATATGTCATAGTTTGTAATTATTTCAAAATATATCTAAAACTTAACGTCCGCGAAATAGAAATGCAGCCTCCGTGCACGGTTTGTGTACGGTTGTTGTGCTATAATGCTACCAAATATCGGGTGAGAGTTCATCCGAAGGACAAGGAGGGATCAGCTTTGCTGAAAACCAGAAAAATCCTGGCAATGTTCATGGCGATTTGCCTGACGCTGAGCTGTCTGACGGGTTTTGCATGTGCGCAGACCGTGGCAGAAGAAGGCGAAGCGGACGACAACGACATTGCGATCATCGCAGCGGACCCCGAAGACTCCGATGACGGTGTTTCTGCAAATGACGGCGCAGAACCGACCGATGTCGGTAATGCTGTGCCTGCAGATCCGGACAATACCGGCAATGACGATGCGAACGTGGATGGTACGGACGGCGCGGCCGCGGCCATCGACGAAGAAAAGACCGAAGTCGGAAACGACGGCACGGATTCCGCGGACATCATTGCGCCCACCGATCCGGTGCCGGTGTTGAAGATTTATCAGTTTGTGGTCGACGGCGTGATCGTCAGCACCCAGGTGGTCAAGACGGGCGATACGCTGTATGCGCCCGCTTCCCCCGAGAAGGAGGGCTACAAGTTCGTCGGCTGGCATGTCGGCGGCGCCGCCTTCAGCGGCTTCGGCGTGCAGACCGTGACCGATGCGCAGACCGTGACCGTGGAAGCGGCCTTCGAGCAGGTGCACTATGTGTTCTTCCTGGACAACAAGGGCCGCGTCTATGCGACCCGCGAGGGCTTGGACGGCACGGTGATTTCCGCCGACGTCAGCTTCCCTGTGGGCGTTGAGGAGGCCATCACCGGCTGGTACACCGATGCTGCGCTGACCAACAAGGTCAGCAGCGTCACCATCAGCGGCGCGGACATCACCCTCTATCCGAAGGTCGAGACGGGCAGCTGGATCACCTTCGACACCCTGGGCGGCAGCTACATTGCGCCCCAGTTTGTCGAGCCCGGCAGCAAAACCGTCGCTCCCGCCGATCCCACGAAGCCCGGCTATACCTTCGCAGGCTGGACGGCGGACGGTGCCTCCTTCAGCTTCGGCAGCGAGCTGAATGCGAGCGTTTTGCTGGTGGCGAACTGGACGGCGAACACGAAAACGCCCTTCACCGTCAACTACTGGACCGAGAATGCGAACGACAAGGACTACTCCTTCGCAGGCCAGTACAAGGGCAGAGCGGTGGGCACCACCGATGCGAAGCCCGAGCTCTCTTCCGCCATTACGGCGACGAGCAATCTGACCAATGGCGCATATTTCACGTATGATGCGGCAAAGACCGCCGCAGAGCTGGAGACGGTCACCATTGCCGGCGACGGTTCCACCATCGTCAATGTGTACTTCAGCCGCAATTCCTATTCCGTCACTTTCGATCTGGGAAGAGATGGCAGCAAGGCGATGACGGTCAACGGGACGACCTATAAGGGCGGCTGGAATGCTGCAAAGTATACGTTGACGGCCAAGTTCGAGGCCGATATCGAGAATATCTGGCCCACCGCCAGCAATTTTGAAGCCGGCGACGGCTTCTACGGCTGGGACGTCACCGGGATTTCCGGCAAACTGGTTTCCAAGCGTCTCACCATGACGGCGGATCTTTGCGCGACAAACGGAAAGACCGCGACGGCAGATTATTATACGAACTGCCTGGACCACCTCTATTACATGTTTGAGAGCCTGGATCAGACCAGCCCTGCAAACGGCAATGAGAGAATCCTGTACAACGGCACGTACTATGACAGGAGCGCGGCCTACTCCCAGGATGCGAACAGCAAGGGTGGCAACTGGGATGCAAAGACGATCTCCGGCATGACCTCGGTCGGCGTCCAGCATACAATCCTGCAGAGAACGATCTTGGGCCCCACCGAGCGCAACGTATTCCTGTATTACAAGCGCAACAGCTACACGCTGACGCTGTACAATTTCAACGCCGCCTACGCGACCTACACCGTCAAGTTCGGCGCATCCATTTCCGACAAGAACGTCACGCTGACTGCGGAGAATCGTCCCGCAGAGCTGACGGACGGCTACGGCTTCCAGGGCTGGTACACCACCGAGGAGTGCGTTCAGGCGTTTGACTGGAGCAATGCGACCATGCCCGCCGGCGATCTGATCGTCTATGCCAAGTGGGGCACCGACGTCTACACCGTCACCGTCTATCTGAATCCCAACGGCACCGGCGAACCCACTGTGATCAAGGTGCCCTATGGCGAGAAGATCGACCAGAGCCAGCTGCCGGCGAAGAACACTCCCGACGGCTACGAGTGGATCGGCTGGGCCACCAAGGATGCAAACGGCAGCTTCCGCGTGTTCAACCTCAACACGGCGATCTATCAGGACTACACGCTGTACAGCTATTACATCAGCACCGGCAAGTTCACCGTGAGCTATGTCGCCAACGGCGGCACGGGCGATCTGCCGCTGGATGAGCGGCTCTATGCGGAGGACAGCTACGCGGAGGTTCTCTCCGGCGGCAACCTGGTCGGCCCGGACGGCAAGGCGTTCCTCGGCTGGCAGTCCAGTGCTGACGGCAGGACTTATCAGCCCAAGGACAAGATGAAGATGCCCGCGGCGAATGTCACCATGACTGCGGTCTGGGGCGAAAAGCCTGCGGCGGCGACCATCGTGTTCCACTCCAACATGGGCGACAGCGCTGTTAAGAGCTTCGACATGGACAACAACGCGGTGATTATCGCTCCGGATGCGGCGGACATCGACTTTGTCTATGCGGGCTATGCGTTCACTGGCTGGGGCACCTCTGCCGACAGCGGCGTGGTGTATCCGGTGGGCAGCTCGCTGCTGATTGACAACAACAGTGCGAATCATCTCTACGCCAACTGGAAGCGCATCGCGTTCAATGTGACTTACAGCTACACCGGCGATGTTCCGGTCAGTGCGCCGGCGCTTCCGGCCGATGCGCGCGTCAACAGCGGCGACGCCTATACGGTTGCGGCTGTGCCCACGCTGGATGGCTACACCTTCGACGGCTGGTACAAGGGCGCCGAAAAGGTCACCTCCTTCACCATGCCCGCGGAGAACGTGCAGCTCACCGGCTCCTGGAAGATTCGCACGGACCTCAGCTACACGGTCAACTACCTGGAGCAGGGCACCAATGCGGTGCTGGCTCCGGCCAAGACGGTGGGCAACCAGACCTTCGGCGCAGAGGTGACCGAGCAGGCCATCGACATCGAG
>SFET01000026.1 GCA_004557125.1 Clostridiales bacterium
GAGGGCACGCCCAAAGAGGTGCGCGACAATCCCGCCGTCATCGCGGCGTATCTGGGGGTGGATGAAGAATGATTATGCTCAAAGTTACCGATCTGAGCGTGCACTACGGCGGCATCGAGGCCCTCAAGGGCATCAGCTTCGAGGTCGGCCAGGGCCAGATCGTCACCCTCATCGGCGCAAACGGCGCCGGCAAGTCCACCACGCTGCGTGCGATCAGCGGCCTGGTGCGCCCCTCCTCGGGCAGTATCAACTTCATGGGCCGGGACATCACCGCGCTGAACTCCCAGAAGATCGTGGCCGAGGGCATCGCCATGGTTCCCGAGGGACGCAGGGTGTTCGCTAACCTCACCGTCAAGGAGAACCTGAAGATCGGCGCGTACCTGCGCAAGGATCGCGATGAGATCGAGGAGGGCATCAAGGACATCTACCGCCGCTTCCCCCGCCTGAAGGAGCGCGAGTGGCAGCTGGCCGGAACCCTGTCCGGCGGCGAGCAGCAGATGCTGGCCGTGGGCCGCGCCATGATGGCCAAGCCCAAGCTGATGATGATGGACGAGCCGTCGCTGGGCCTGGCCCCGCTGGTGGTGAAGGACATCTTCTCCATCATCCGGGATCTCAAGAGCGAGGGCATCACCATCCTGCTGATTGAGCAGAACGCAAACGCCGCGCTGCGGTGCGCGGACGTGGGCTTCGTGCTGGAGACCGGCAGCATCACCATGACCGGCAGCGGTCAGGAGCTGCTGGCCAATGAGGACGTGAAGGCCGCGTATCTGGGTTCCAACTGAACAATCGACCCGCCGTTCAACCGGACAGCGGGTTTTCTTATGTCATCCAAGGCTCCCTTGTGTAAAACAGCAGTCGCGTCTCTGAAAGGGGGCTTTTGAGTTTCGCCGGGATGCCCTCACCCCGCCGCATTGCAATTCCGGGCCTGCCTCGAAGCGATATATCGTTTTGAGACAGCCCCTTTCTGCTTGATATAAGGTTTGCTGCTGTGCTATACTATATATAGAGGAGGCGATAAGCATGATGTTCCCGTTTTTAACGCTGGATGACCAGACGGAAATCGTTCATTCCGAAATGCGTGCCGACGGCACGGTAAAGGTTTATTTGGAAAAACCGGACACAAAGGATTGCTTCCATTCCGCTGCCTGTATTCTCCCTGGCTACAAATGGCAGGATATTGAGGGCTTTACGCAGGAAGAGATTTCCCGTTATCAGCAAGTGATTGAATCGACGGCCCACCTGATCCTCCGGTTTTCGCAGGAGGGAGGCTTCGACAGTGCCGCAGGTTTTTAAAATCGGTCCATATTGGGTATATTTCTGGGCCAATGAAAGCGATCCTCTTGAACCTGTCCATGTTCATGTAACGGAAGGTGTGCCCAATAGCAACGGCACGAAAATTTGGATTACGAAGGCCGGAAAGTGCTATCTGTGCAACAACAATTCAAGAATTCCAGAACGTACACTCTGAAATATCATGGCAATTATCGAAGCACGCAGCGAAGAAGTCATTACAAAATGGGAAAACTTCTTCGGAGAAGCGCATTATTATTGTTAGATCAAAGGCGGCACGTATCGTTTGGATATGTTCTGCTTTCATCACAGGTCTCCATTATACCATGATTGTCGGCGTGCTGCACTTCGTGACCCGCCGACCCGGCCAAGCCTTCGGCTTGCCTAATCATTATACCACAACAGAGGATTCGTTGCTCCTTCGGGCTACGAATCCTCTGTTGTTTTGTGGACAGCAGATCTGTTCGGTATTCCTCAGACCTTCATAATCGTGGAGGCGAAGGTGAACAGCACGGTCAGGGAGGCCGCGTCCACCAGGGTGGTGATGATGGGACTCGCCATCAGGGCCGGGTCGAGGTGAATCGCCTTGGCCAGCAGCGGCAGCGTGCAGCCGATGGACTTGGCGATGATGATGGTGAAGAACATCGCCAGCGACACCACGAAGGCCACGGTCTTGTCGTAAGGCGTGAAGAACCAGATGCGCAGGAAGTTCACCAGCGCCAGCACCACGCCCAGAATCAGCGCCACGCGAACCTCCTTCCACAGAACCTTGCCGATGTCCCTCAGCTCGATCTCACCCAGCGCAAGACCGCGGATGGCCAGCGTGGAGGCCTGCGCACCGCAGTTGCCGCCGGTGTCCATCAGCATCGGGATGCAGGCGGTGAGCGCCACGCCGATGCCCGCCGCACTGGAGAGCACGGTTTCAAAATGGGTGATGATCATGCCCGTGAAGGTGGCCGAGATCATCAGAATCAGCAGCCAGGGCAGGCGGTTCTTGGCCAGCTTGAACACGCTGGTCTTGAGGTACTCGTCGTCGGAGGGCAGCATTGCGGCCATCTTTTCAAAGTCCTCGGTGTTCTCCTCTTCGATGACGTCCACGATGTCGTCGACGGTGATGATGCCCACCAGGCGATCCTCGTGATCGACCACCGGGATGGACAGCAGGTCGTACTTGCGGACGGTGTCGGCGACGACCTCCTGGTCGTCGGTGGTGTGCACGGAGATGACCTGGGTGTTCATCAGGTCCTCCACCACCCGGTCGTCCGTGGCCAGCAGCAGCTTGCGCAGACCCACCGTGCCCAGGAGCTTGCGGCTGTCATCCAGAATGTACAGGGTGTTGATGGTCTCCTTGTCCACGCCCGTGCGGCGAATCTCCGCCATGGCCTGGCCCACCGTGGTGCCCAGGTGGAACTCCATGTACTCGATGGTCATGATCGAGCCTGCGCTGTTCTCCGGATAGCGCAGGAACTGGTTGATCAGCTGGCGCTTCTTCTCGTCGCAGCCCTGCAGCATGCGCTTGACCACGCCCGCGGGCAGCTCCTCGAGGAAGTCCACCGCGTCGTCGATGAACATGTCGTCGATCAGCTTGATGGCCTCGGAATCGTCCATGGCCTCCATGATGCGGGTGCGCTGGTCGTTGTCCATGTAGGAAAAGACCTCCGCAGAGATGTCCTTCGGCAGCAGCCGGAACACCACCAGCATCTTTTCATTGTCCAGCGTCTCCAGATATTCCGCAATGTCAACTTCGTTGAGCATGTTGAGAGCGCCGCGCAGCTCGGCCTTCTTGCCGCCCGCAAGCAGCGCGTCCAGACGGGATTTGATGCGATCGAAATCCATTGGCTTCATCCTCCCTTTCAGTTTGTATTCCCGGATTGGAACCAACTGTGCGTTCCACACAGAAAAGCGGCGAAAACACAGCCGGAGATCGCGTTCGCGCAAAAAATGCGCAGAACAAACCATCCCACGGGCAGAACTCGCCTATCGGTGTGACGTTCGGATTTTGTGTGAAGAATGAAGGCATACCCGAAACGGTGCTTTCAGCGCCGGTCTGCCGCATCCGCAGACCGCGCTGCGAAAGTCAGCGCAGGCGCAAACGGCCTGAGCGCGGCTTCCCTGCACGGAAAGTGTCAGCGGCGCAGCGATGAACGCACGCTTCGAGGCACGCCATCAGCCGACATACTTCTTCCGCCGTCGTCCATGCTTTGCCACCTCCCATAACAAATTTGGTAAAAAGATTGGCTTTGGGTTCCGCAAGAGAACAGAAACCCTAATATTATGATAGTCCGAAACCGGCCTCCCGTCAAGCCATCAACGAAATTTTTACGCCATTTTTTGCGGCCAGTCCCAGTCCATGAGGCGGTCGCCCTTCACCATCACGGCATGCTCGGCGAGGGCCGCCAGCGGATCGTCGGAGTGGGAGTCGGAGTAGAAGGTCTCGATCTTTCCGTCGGGAAAGACCTCGTAGAAGCGGCGCACCTTCTCCTGTCCGTGGCAGTTCAGGCCGGAAAACATGCCGGTATGCCTGTCCACCGGCGAACCCATGGCGCAGGAGATTCCCAGCTTGTCGCAGGCGGGCTGGATCAGGAAGATGGGGGATGCGGAGATCACCACATCGTCCGGACGATGGGTTTCGGCATAGAAGGGCTTGATGCGGCCGAAATTCTTCCGCCAGAAGGCCTCCACCGCCGCGTCCACATCGTCGATGCGGCGCAAAAAGCCCAGCATGCGCTGCTTGAAGTCCTGCTTTTTGCGTTTTTTCAAGAGGAACAGCAGGCCGTTGACCGCCTGTGCGGGAATATCCAGCCACATCCTCGGATAGTGGCCCAGGCAATAGGCGAAGAAGCGCGCCGTGCTGTCGCCCCGCAGGATGGTGTTGTCAAAGTCATACACGTTCATAGTCTTCCCCCGAATCGCTCTTTGCATGTTTCCAATTTAGCACAGCCGGTGGCGGGTGTCAAGAAAAAGCAATTCATGCGAAAATGTAGGGCGGGGTGCCCTCACCCCGCCGCACAAAAAAATGAGGGGCGAACTCAAAACGATACAGTTCTGAGTTCGCCCCTTACATAGGAACTGTGTTTTAGCCCTCCAGACCCTTGATGGTCTCCACATTGGCCATCTCGATGCTGTTCAGGCTGTTGTAGTCGAAGTTCGGGTCGGCGGTGTACCAGCTCTTGCTGCCGAAGTAGGTCTGGTACTTCTCCTTCTGGAAGGGATAGCCGTGGCGGGCGAGGATCTCGTTGCGCATCAGCGCCAGGGTCTCCTTATCGTACTGCTTCAGCTCCTCCTTGCTGTACAGGCGCTTGTCGCTGTCGGGCAGCAGATATTCGCTCTCCGCATCGGCTTCCTCCTCGACGGGCGCTTCGGTCGGCTCCACCTCGACGGGCACTTCGGTCGGCTCTGCCTCGACGGGTTCCTGGGCGTTGGCTTCCTCGTCGGGCGCGAGGGGGATCAGGTTGAGCTGGGCGCCGCCCGCATAGGCGGGGTCGCAGGCCGGACACACGGCGAATTCGCTTCCGTTGAACTCGTCCACGTCGCCGCTCACAAGATCGATGCGCAGCAGGCGGTCGCCGGTGCGCAGATAGACCTTCTCGCCGGTCAGGTTCAGCTGCATGCCGAACTCGAGATAGGCGGAGGGGAGGTAGGCCAGCACGCGCTCCTCGCCGGCATTGTCGCGGTAGATCAACCGCACGGTGGTGTCCAGTGCATCGTCCCAGAACACATCCTGCACATCGGAGCCCATGTAGATCAGGCCGTCGTCGGTCAGCAGGGAGGGGGTGTACCAGGCCTCGTAGGCGAGGGTCGCGTCGATGTTCTCGACGTTGACGAAGCGGGAGCTGGCGAAGTCGCCCTCGCTGTCGCCCAGGGAGGCGTAGATGTTCTCGCCGTCGGTCTGGATGGCGTTGATGATGACGGTGAACTCCTGGTCCTCCTTGTAGAGGCTGCTGTGGTAGTTCGGCGTACCGTTGACCTTGGTCTCCAGCAGATTGCCCTCCAGATCGTAGAGCATGAAGTTGGAGAAGTCGTAGGCGTACACGGAATTCTGGAAGCAGGAGGCCACGGCGATGCGGCCGTTGCAGATGGCCATGTGCGCCTGACCGTTGCCCAAGCCGGAGATCAGCTCGGTCACGTTGCCGCCGTCCAAGTCCATGCGGAATACGCTGGCGCCGCTCGTGTAGCTGGTGGTGTAGCGGGATTCGCCGTCCACACCGCCCCAGCCCTGGGCGATGGTCTCGTATTCGCCGCCCACGCCGCTGTTTCCGATGTAGTAGATGTGGCCGCCGTACACGGTCATATCCTGATAGCCGTTGAAGGTATCGTAGAGGGAGTAGTTGTAGTCATTGGAGAACGCATAGTCCATGCCGCGGCGCAGGGGCGCGCCGATCTCGGTGATGTTGCCGTCGGCATCCACCGCGCACAGCGTGTCCAGATATTCCTCGGCAAATTCGTCGTCGCCCACGGTCTCGCTGGAGACGAAGTACAGCATGCCGTCCACGCACTGCAGATAGCGCACCTCACCCTCGACGAGGGTCTCCAGCGCGCCGTCGACGTCCATGCGCTGCAGGCCGTTCAGGGAGAAGTAGAGCTCGTCCTCCGCGCCGGTCGCGGCGATGCCGCCGGAGCAGATGTTGCCGGGGAGGGTGTCCATTTCGGCCAGGGCCGTGCCGCACAGCGCCAGCAGGGCCACGAGGATCCAGGTGATGCACATTTTCATACCATTCTCTCCGATTCTGTATGTTTTACCTTGGTTGGACGCGGCTTTTGGGAAAAAGTTGCAGTTTCTGCCGGATTTTACCAGAGCTTTTCGGGATAGAGGTTCTTTTGTCGCATTTCCGCCATGGCGGCCTGCACCTTGGGCAGATCCTCCCGGTAGGTCACGCCGTACCAGCGCTCGCCGGTCTCCAGCACGCGTACCCGGGCCTTGCCCTCGCGAATCAGTGCGTCGGGCACGCTGGGCAGATAGAACTCTGCCTTCAGCGGGTTCTCCACGGCCCTGGTGCGCAGGAAGTGGCAGAAGCGCTGCCGCATCTCGTCCAGAATGCCGTGATGGAAGGCCCACAGGTTCATGGAGACCAGCGTGCCGGCGGGGATGAAGCTGAAGTTTTCGCCGTCCTCGGTGAAGGCGGCGCCGCCATCGCTGGGAGAGATGCGGGTGCGCTCGTCGATGGAGGTCAGCATGCCGTTTTCGTCCACGCCGCACACGCCCCGGGACACGGTGCCGTTCTCGGTGAGGGTGTTTTCGATGCGGTAGCCCACCATGGCGTGGTCGCAGGCATCGTGGGAGGCGGTGAGGAAGTCGCAGGCGGCGCGAAATGCGCCGGGACCGTAGTAGTCGTCGGCGTTGATGGCGGCGAAGTTGCCCTCGATGGCGTCGGCGGCGCAGAGCACGGCGTGGGCGGTGCCCCAAGGCTTCGTGCGGCCCTCCGGCACAGCAAAGCCCTCCGGCAGGCGGTCGAGGGTCTGATAGGCGTAGACCAGCTCGGCGTGCTGCGCGATGCGGTCGCCGATGGCGGCGCGGAAGTCGGCCTCCATCTCCGGCTTGATGACGCACACGATGCGGCCGAAGCCGGCCTTGAGCGCATCGTAGATGGAATAATCGATGATGACGTGTCCACGGTCATCCACGGGGGTGATCTGCTTGCAGCCGCCGAACCGGCTGCCCAGTCCCGCCGCCATGATGACGAGGGTCGGTTTGTTCATGTTGGTTCGTTCCTTTCTGTGGGAGCGTGGGGCAAAAACGGGAAAACAAACCGGCGGCGCGCCTTTGCCCGCCGTGGTTTGCGCTTCGATTGTACCTCAGCCCTTGCGCTTGCGATCAAAGAAGGGGGACTTGCCGGTGACGGACAGGGGCAGCCCGAAGATCTGGCGCACGTTTTCGCCCATGATGCCCATCTCCAGCGCGGCGCGGCCGGCGGAGAAGAGGATGCGGCTGTCCATGCGCAGGTCGGCTGCGGTGGCGGCGGCGCTGCCCAGGGCGATGCCCACATCCACGGGATCATAGACGCACACGCCGTTGTTCTCGCGGCAGGCGGCGCAGTTGCTGTGGTGGCAGTAGCCGCAGATCTCGCCCAGGCCGCGCTGGCTCTCCTCGATGCCGATGAGCACCAGCACCTTCGCGGCGCGCACGTTGCCGGCGTCGCGCAGGAAGAAGTCTGCGCCCTGTTCGGCGCCGAACCTCTCCATGGCGTCGGCCACGGAATCCTTGTCGGCGTCGGTGAGCACGGCGGTGCGGATGGAATCGATGCCCCGGGCCTTGGGGGCGGTGCGCGCAGCCGCGCACACGCGGGCGGCGGCGTCCAGCGCGGCGCGCAGCTCCATTTCTTCAGAGTGGTAGAACATAGGAAAGCCTCCTTGCTGTCAGTCGGGATAGTTCAGGCGATCCGGCGTGGGCTGCTGAAGCACCTCGCGGATGTATTTGCGGGCATGGTACTGCGCCATGGACAGGTTCATGTCCAGGTAGTTGCCGCAGTCCTTCGCGGACGCGCCGGGAATCTCGCCGGCATAGTCCGCGATGAAGCGGAACATGCCGTCCATCAGGGGCAGGATGTCGGCGCTTCTGTATTCGCCGGCCAGCAGCAGATAGAAGCCCGTGCGGCAGCCCATGGGGCCGAAGTACAGCACGCGCGCCTTCCACTGGGGCTCGTTGCGCAGATAGGTGGCGCCCAGGTGCTCGATGGCATGCACGGCAGCGGTGTCCATCACAGGCTCGGTGTTGGGGCGGGTCATGCGAATGTCAAAGGTGGTGATCTTCTCCTGTCCGGCGCAGTCCACCCGGGAGACATACAGTCCGGTCTGCAGGCGCAGGTGATCGATGGTGAAGCTGGTGATTTTTTCCATGGTACTCCTCCCCATGTGGTCATAATACTCCACATTTAATTGTATGGAAAGAGATACGGAAGTCAAGGGTTTTGCGCGATTTTTTCGGAGAACATTCGGCGCGCGCACTTGTGAAAAACTTTTGAAGATATCCTGCCGCGGTATATTTATGGCACATGAAGTGCATACTCTTAATCATCAAGGCTTTGGAGGGTAGGAAGTATGGAGCAGGCTATTTCCAAAACGGGAAGAAGGACGGGGTGGAGCGAGAGCGAAAATCAGCTCCTGTGGGAGACCGCCGACGAAGCACAGCAGCAGGGCCTGCCGTTGAAGGCCGTATTTGAACAGATCGCCCAGGCGACGGGTCGCCGGCCCAACAGCATTCGCAACTACTACTACGCCCAGGTGCGCAACCGGGAGGACGGACACGTTCACGCCGCCCGCTTTGTGCCCTTCACCCAGGAGGAAGTGGACTGGCTGATGGAACAGGTGCTGACCGCGCGCGCTGCGGGCCAGAGCGTGCGCAGCTGCCTGCAGAAGCTCTCCGGCGGGGACCACAGCCTGATGCTGCGCTACCAGAACAAGTACCGCGCGGTGATCAAGAGCCGTCCGGACTATGTGCGCGCCATGGTGGAGAAGCTCAACAGCGAGGGCGTGATGTGCGACGCGCCCCAGGTGAACCATCGCACCCGCGGCGATCTGAACGTCTCCTGCGCGCAGCTGGCAGACGAGGTGCAGCGCGCGGGCGATGCGGAGCTGGCGCGGGCCTTCGATACCATCACCAAATACCTGCGGGACCGCCGCAGCGCCGGTGCGGGGGGACAGCTCAGCGGCGCCGTGACGGAGCTGATCGGGCCCATCAAGGACTTCCTGGCCCTGCCGGGAGAGGCGCGCAGCCGGGAACTGGAGCCCTTCTGCGAGGCGCTGGCCGAGCACATCGGCGCGGTGGAGGCGGCGATGCCCCAGCAGGGCTGAGCGGCGTGGAGGCATACAAAGAGCCATCCCCGTAAATTCCGGGGATGGCTTTGCAATGGGAACGGGCGATACCGCAGGCCGGCTTACTTTCCCAGTCCCGCCAGGATGGCGCGGAACTCATTGAGGTTCACGCCCTCGTCTCTGAAGCTGAAGTAGATATACATATCCTCGCGGGTCACCACCGCCCGCTGCACCGCGCCGTTGACGAGGTAGATCTCCACCGGGGAGCCGGACGCGGTCTCCAGTGTGCCGTCGTCCTTGAGCAGGCCGTAGTGCACGGCGGCGCCGTCCGTATTCATGCCGTAGCTGTCCACATCCATGTAGAAGGCCCGGTCGCCGTTGACGTAGAGGGCGTAGTAGCTGTATGCGCTCACCTGGATGCTGTCCAGCTCGTAGCCCTCGGGCGGGGTGAAGTCGGGAATGCGGCCCTCGAAGATCTTCTTGGCGTCCTCCACGGAATCGGCCGAGTACATGTTGACGTACTCGGTGGAGCGCTCCACCTGCATCACGCCGTTCACGACGAGGGGCAGGCCCTCGTCCAGCAGGTTCTGCAGCGCCAGCACGCTCTCCTCCGCGGACAGGGTGGCGGCGTTGGCGGTCAGGCCCAGCAGCTCCAGCCGCAGGCGCTTCACGCCCTCGCCGTTTGCGTCGTTCAGGGAGAGCTCGGTGAGGCCCTCGAGGTCGTTGACCACCGCGCCCCGGCTGCGCTCGACATCGAAGGACAGGCTCAGGTCGTGGGGATCCTTTTCATCCAGCAGGGACAGTGCGAGCTCCACGTGGCTCGTGCGCGCGCCGTCCGCCCCTGCGGCGCCGGCGTAACGGGCGTCCAGCGTGGCCAGAACGTCGCTGTCCTTCTGCAGCTCCATGTCGAAGTGCAGATCGCTTGCATCGCCGGTCTCGCCCTGAAGCGCGCCGAAGGCGCGGATCCGGTAGGCCTTTGCGCCGCTGAGGATGCCGCTGTCGCCGTATTCGACGTTGTAGCTGAGATCCACGCGCTGGGCGTTTGCGCCGAGGTCGGTGATGCTGCCGCTGTACTCCAGCAGGGTCTCCGTGCCGCTGGTGAGGGCGTCGGCGCTGTGCACGCGGTAGCTGATCTGCGTCGTGTCGCCCTGGCGACGGTTTTCGATGTGGGTGCGCTCCTCGGTGACGGCGTCCAGGTCGGTGACGATCATGTCGATCACCTCGTTGGAAAACTCGGTGCCCTCCACCAGCTGGTAATCGAGGTCGAACTCCAGCTTCCCGACGCCGCCGGACTGGGAGCCGCTGCCCAGCGGGGTGGCCAGGGGAACGGCCTCGCCGCTTTCGTTCAGCGCCAGCGGGCTGATATTGTTCAGATCCAGTTCCCCGATCAGCAGGTCTCCCAGGCTCTGGGTCTGGTTGATCAGGTTCAGAATGACTCCGGCGGCGAGGGCGACCTGCGCATCCTCGCTCTCGGAGGTGCGCTTCAGGGCGGCGACCAGGCCGTTGAAGTCGGAGTGCAGATCGATGGACTTGCTCGGGCAGAGCGCGCCGTCGACCTCCACCTCGGTTCTGTACACCAGGGTGCCGGTGACGTCGCACCAGTTTTCCAGCAGGACGTCGGTGAGGCGATCGTCGAGCGTCTCGTCCTGCAGCAGGGCCATCATCGCGCCCTCGCTGTAATAGAGCTCGGCGATGCCGTTGAGGGCGGTTCTGAGCTGCTCGATCTCCTTGCCGGCGGCACCCTCAAACAGCATTCCCAGCAGGGCGTTTTCGGTGATGGAATAGGCACGGCCGGAATTCATCAGGGAGAAGCGGGCCTGGTCCGGCGCCAGCTCCAGCGACATGGGCAGCAGCACGCTGTCGCCGGATCGGATCTCGAAGTGGGTCAGGGCCTGCTCCCGGCCGACGGCGGTCGTCAATGCCAGCTCCGGGTTCAGGGTCACGCTCTTGCCGTCCAGGCCGACGGTCACGTTGCGCACCACCGTGGTGGTGGCGGTCTCCGGCTGTGCCGGCAGCGCGCTCACGCCGCTCATGGACATCGCCAGACAGACAAACAGGGACAGAATCAGGTTCAGCATTTTTGACCTCCTTTGCGCATCGCGGTATGCCGTTGGATGGGATCAATCGTTGGGCCGCTGGTAGAAGTTGCCCGAGAGGGCCTGGGTCCGGATGGAGTTGATGAAGGCGCTCTCGTCGGCCTCGTGTACCCGCTTGACCACGCTGCGGGCCTCCGCGCGGGACACCACCGAATAGACCATCGAGCGCTCCGTCTGCTGATAGAGGCCCTCGCCCTTGAACAGCGTCGCGCCGTGGTTGGTGGATTTGCGGATCACGTCGTACACCTCGTCGGGGTGCTCGGTGATGATGAACAGGGTCTGCTTCTGGTAGCGGGTGAACAGCGCGTGCAGCATCTGGGTGCTGGCGAACTGGTAGAGGATGGAATAGAGCGAGCGCTCCCAGCCGAACAGCAGGCCCGCCACGCACAGCATCGCCACGTTGCCGCCGAAGATCCAGTTGAAGGTATCGATGCCGTAGCGCTCGGACAGGAAGATGGAGATGAAGTCCGTGCCGCCGGTGGTGGCGTCCGCGTTCAGGCAGATGGCCATGGCGAAGCCGTTGATGATGCCGCCGAACACGCTCATCAGCAGGCTGTTGTCCGTCAGCGCAAAGCCGGGGATCAGATCCACCAGCACGCTGCTGATGGCCAGATAGGCGCAGGAGAACAGCGTGAATTTCTTGCCGATGAAGCGGAAGCTGATGACCACCGGGATCGCGTTGAGCAGCAGATTGACCAGGGTGTAGGGCAGCGCGATGTGCAGATACTTGGAAAAGATGGACTGAATCAGAATCGTCAGGCCCGAGAAGCCGCCGGGAAACAGGCCGGCGCCCTTGATGAAGCTGCGGATGTTGAACGCAGAGATGCAGGCCGCCAGTGCAACCAGCAGCAGCCTGCGCGCATCCCTGCGGGGTTCGATTCGCATGGGAGACATCCCCTTTCGTATACATTCATTATAGCGGATTTCCCGATAAAGGTAAAGCGCCTTGCGGAGGCGCGGCGCGTCAGTTCATCAGGTCGGCAAGGATCGCCTTCACCTGCGCGTCGTCGAGGTCGAAATAGGAGAGCATCCATGCGCCGTCGGCGGTGTACACGTCTGCGTATCCAAACTCCATATCAAAATAGCGGGTGTGTTTGGCGATGGCGCCCTCCACCGGTGCGAGCGCCCCGTCCTTCACGGTGAGCATTTCTGTTGCGTCGGTGGAATCGGCGAGGCCGCTGAGGGAGAAGTGGCCGTCGTCGGAGACGTATTCGGCGACGAAGTACGCTTCGCCGACGTTGATGCCGTCCAGCGTGAAGCCCTCCGGCGCGGTGAAGTCGGGGAGCGCGCCCCCGTAGATCTCCGCCGCGGCCTCGAAGCTGTCCACGGTGACGCTATCGTCGTAGTATTCGTCGTAGACGCTGGGATCGATCCCATCGAAATCCTCCGCGCCCATATCGAGGTCCAGCAGCTGCGTCAGGGCGATCACGCTGTCGTTGGCGCACAGGGTCATGGCGTCGGCGCTGAGGCTGAAGACCTCGGTGGTCAGCCGGTCGAAGGCGGCGTCCTCCGCATCGGCGTTCAGCGCATACACCTGCGCGCCCGCGAAGGGATCCGTGGCCGCGGTTTCAGCGCGGTTGAGCTCAAAGGAGATCTGCACGGGCCTGCCGTCGGCGTCGATGTCCATCGCTACGGCGGTGGTCACGCTGCCGTCGTCCTCCAGGCGATCCTCCGCAGTGAGGTTGACGCCGCTCTCGAAGCGGGAGTCAAAGACGTACTCCCCGGAGTTCCCCTCGATGGTCTGAACGGTGGCCGCGGTGACGTCGGTGTGCACCAGGCCGTCCACGGCGCTGCTGTCCATGCAAAGGGTGAATTCGCTGCGGTTGCTGTTGCGGTCGATCCGGGTCTCGTGGGCGTCCGTCTCCGGATCGTACATCTCGGATTCGCTGAAGGAATCGGACTGACTGGACGCGGACACCTCCATGTGCAGCCGCTCCAGATCTACGATCTGCTCTGTCAGGGTCAGATCCATCTGCATGCTGTCGCCCGCGAGGATGTCCCCGAGCAGATGCATGGACATTTCAACGTCGGCGTCGTCGGCGGTGGCCTGGGTGCGCATGTTCATCTGCAGGGTGACGCCGTCCAGCGAGAAATCCAAGGCCAGCTCGCTGCAGGCGGCGTCCTCACCGAGGAACCAGCGCATGTCGAAGGGGATGGAGAAGTCGATGCCGGACGCTGCAAGCTCCTCGCGCATCCCGTCGAGCAGGCCGGTTGCGTCATCGCCGTCGAAGCCCGCTGCGACGTTCACCAGCAGCAGATAGCTGCGCATCATGTCCTCGAGCTCCGGAATGCCGCAGCTGAGGATGCCCTCCAGCAGATCCATCGAGGCATCGGCAGTCAGCTCGCCCTGCAGGCGCTGGCCCGGATAGCGAACGCCGTAGATGTCCACCTCGACGTCCTCCGCCTCCGCGCCGCAGGCGCCGGACAGGACCGCAAGCGCCGCGTCGCTGACCTGCCGCTGGAAGGCAGCGTCGGTGATCGAGCGGGACAGCAGGGCGGAATAGCCGGTCATGTAGTCGCCCAGCAGCGCAAACATCTGCGCATCCGTCCCGTCCATGTCCATCAGATCCATCAGATCGTCGCCGGAGATGGAATAGACGTTTCCGTTCTGTCCCAGGGAGAAGCGCACGCCGTCGGCGGTGAGCTCGCCCGCCATGGGCAGCAGCACGCGCTCCCCGTCGACGATCTCGAATTGCAGCCGGGCAACGTCGCTTCCGATGGCGGTGGTGAACCGGGCCTGCGGGGTCAGGGTGACGCTCTCGCCGTCCACGGCGATGGTCAGATTGCGAAGGGTTCGGGTGGTGGCGGTCTCCGGCTGTGCCGGCAGCGCTGCGCCGCCGCTGAACAGCATGGCGAAGCAGACCAGGATCGACAGGATCGCGTTCATGTGGGTCCCTCCTTCGGTTTTGTTCCCTATCTTGGCAGATGGTTTTTGCCCGCGGTGCGGGCTCCCCCTTTGATTCCATTATGCGGGATGCAGGGCAAAAAGTAAAGCAAACCGTGGTTGAATTCTGCGCTTGCGCCGCACGAACGCGGCGATTCCGGCATCCCTGCGCCCATCCGCAGCCGCGCCCCAACAGAAAGGGCAGGCATTTCCATATTTTGACGGCGCACCGTGCAGCGGGGTTCCTGCCGCAATGGACTTTCTTTTTTTTTTCACCCATGCTATAATGAAAAGAAAGACGGTGCGCGGCGCGCGATCCGGCAAGGGGGAACGGGAGGTAGAAATATGGAAGAGCTCAAGGATTTCCGCCAGGAACAGGCGTACACTGCGAGGGTGCAGCAGCTGATGCTGGCGCTCATTGAGCAGGCGGACAGGATTTCCGGCAGCCACCTGGAGTCCATCCAGGCGATCATCGCCGACGCCTGGGAGGAGCTGCGCGTGCGCCCCACCCAGCTCTCGGCGCAGGATCTGGAGCAGCTGTCGGTGGAAGTGGACCGCTTCGCAGCCCGCCGGGAGTTCACCAAGGGCCTGGCCGAGCGCTACCGCAAGATGCTGATGAACCCCTTCTTTGCCCGCGTGGACTTCGTGGAGCAGGGCGAGGAGGAGATCGAAAAGATCGTCATCGGCTTGTACAGTCTGGAGGATGAGAAGGGCAACCTGCTGGTGCACGACTGGCGCGCGCCGGTGTGCAGCCTGTACTACGATTCCATGCCCGGCGAGGTGTCCTACGACAGCCCCAGCGGCAAGATCCTGGGCCGCATGACGCTCAAGCGCCAGTACCGCATGGAAAACGGTCAGCTCAAATACTACGTGGACACCCAGCTGTCCATCGACGACGACATGCTGCTGGACATCCTCTCCGGCGCCAGCAGCCGCCACATGCGCCAGATCGTGGCTACCATTCAGGCGGAGCAGAACGCGGCCATCCGCTACGACGACGCTCCCGTGCTGTGCGTGGTGGGCGGCGCCGGCAGCGGCAAGACCAGCGTGGCCATGCACCGCGCGGCCTTCCTGATGTACCGCCGCCGGGATCTGCTGGACGCCAGCAAGATTCAGATCATCTCCCCCAGCACGGCCTTTTCGGAGTACGTGTCCAACGTGCTGCCGGAGCTGGGCGAGGAGAACATCCGCGCCCGCACCATGCGGGAGATCGTGGAAAAGGTGCTGGGCCGCAAGGTGGAGCCGCTGGCCCGGCAGCTGGAGGGCGTGCTTCCGGAGAACGAGGAGCTGCGCTTCAAGTCCGTGGCCTACAAGAGCGATCTCAACTTCCTGCGCAAGCTGAACGCCACCGCCGCCAGCTTCTCCACCTTCGGGCCGAACTTCGGAAGCGTCCGCATGGACGATCAGATTCTCATTCGCCGCGAGGAGCTGCGGCGCATGTACAAGAATGAATTCTCGCTTCTGACCCCGGCCCAGCGCATCGAGCGCATGAAGACCACGCTGGACAGCCGCATCGCCAGCTGGGAGGAGAAGCTGATCCGCCAGTACGAGCAGAGCTTCTCCAATAAGTACAGCGGCCGGGAGCTGACCTTCGTCTCCAGGATGGCGGCCTCCCAGCGGCTGCAGAGCGTGCGCACGCAGCTGCGGGGCTACACCAACATCACCGGCTGGAACCTGCTGCAGGAGGCCCTGCGCGACGCACCCCGGGAGCTGCGCAACCTGTTCTTTGAGAACCGGGACGCGAACCTGCTCTGGTGGGAGGATGCCGCAGCCCAGGCCTACCTGCTGGTGAAGCTGGGCTTTGTGCAGCCGGACAAGACGGTGTATCATCTGCTGGTGGATGAGGCGCAGGACTACACCGAGACGGAGCTTGCGCTGCTGCACGCCTACTTCCCCAACGCCCGGGTGACGCTGCTGGGCGATCCCATGCAGCGCACCTGCCCGGGCCTGAGCGCCTGCGTGCCGGAGAACTGGGGCGAGTGCTTCGAGGCGAAGGACGCGCCCGTGTTCAAGCTCACCCGCTGCTATCGCTCCACGCTGCCCATCGCCCGGCTGTGCAACGCGCTGCTGCCCGGCGGCGACCGGCTGAATCCCTTCGGCCGTGAGGGAGAGATGCCCCTGGTGGCCCAGTACAGCGAGCAGCTGCTGAAGGACAGCTTGAAGCGGCTGCGCGGGCAGGGCTACGGCTCCATCGCCGTGATCACACGCAGCCAGTCCCAGGCGGATTCCCTCTCGGCGAAGCTGGACAACGTCTACCGCCTGGACGGCGGCGAGGCCGATCTGAACTACGAGAGCACGGACAACGTGGTGGGCTGCTATCACATGGTCAAGGGTATGGAGTTCGACGCGGTGATCGTGGTCTGGCCCGATGTGGAGCTAGATGACGCCGAGCGCCGCAGACTCTACACCGCCTGCTCCCGGGCGCTGCACTCCGTGTCGCTGCTGGGCGGCGGCAAGCTGATTCAGGAACTGGGCATCGTGCTGTGAGGAATATGGAAAAGACGCGCATTGCAATCCTCGGCGGCGGCGCGGCCGGTCTGATGGCCGCCTGCCTGCTGAGTCGATCCGGACTTCATCCGCTGCTGTTGGAAAAGCAGAATCGCGTGGGGCGCAAGCTGCTCTCCACCGGCAACGGCCGCTGCAATCTGACGAACCTGAACGCTTCGGAGAAGGACTACCACGGCGACCCGCGCTATGTGCGCGCGGCGCTCACTGCCTTCACCCCAAGGGATGCGATGGACTTCTTTGCCTCCATCGGCGTGGAGTGCGCACCCGATGACGAGGGCCGGGTCTACCCCCTGAGCAACGCTGCGGCGGGGGTGCTGGACGGCCTGCGGCTCTACGCGGCGGAGCAGGGCTGCGAGATCGTGCCCGAATTCGAGGTCGCGTCCGTGCGGCGGGGGCGGGACTTTGTCATCACATCGAAGGATGGAAGCAGGGTGCAGGCGGACTGCGTGCTGGTGGCCTGCGGCGGCATGGCTGCGCCCAAGCTGGGCGGCTGCGCCGACGGCTATCGCATTCTGGAGGGCTTTGGCCACAGAATCACCCCGCGACTGCCCGCCATCGCGGCGCTCAAGACCGACCCCGAGGCCGTGCGGGCGCTCAAGGGAATCCGCATGCACGGCGAAATTGCGCTGTACTGCGGCGAAAAGCTGCTGCGCCGGGAGGTTGGCGAGATCCTCTTCGGCGAGGGCAGCGTGTCCGGCATCGCGGCCATGCAGCTGGCCCGCGCCGTCAATCTGCAGAAGGGGAAGCCCTGCACGCTGAAGCTGAACTTCTGGCCGGATGCGCCGGAGAACGCCATCGACCGCCGCGCAGAGCTGCTGCCAAAGCGCCCTCTGGACGACTTCCTCAGCGGCATCGTGCCCAAGCGGCTGGGTCAGGTGCTGATCAAGGCCGCCGGAGTGGGGCCGCTGTCGATGTGCGCCGGGGAGCTGGACGCAAATCAGCGCAGCGCCATCCAGCGCTGTCTGACAGAATGGACGCTGCCGGTGAAGTCCACGCTGGGCTTCGATGCGGCCCAGGTCACCTGCGGCGGCGCGGAGCTGAAGGGCTTCGATCCCGATACCCTGGAATCCCGCCTGACGCCCGGCCTGTTTGCCGCCGGAGAGGTGCTGGACGTGGACGGCGACTGCGGCGGCTTCAACCTGCACTGGGCCTGGGCCTCGGCGGCGCTGGTCGCCCGGGAGCTCATCCGCAGGGCCGAAAACTGAAATACAGTGCGGCGGACGGGGAAGCGCCCCGCCGCTGCGCAACGGGAGATAGAATATGATACGCCTGTCTCAGCTTCGCGTTAATCTGAATGATGCCCAGCGTCCGCCGGTGGAGCTCGCTGCGCGGGCGCTGAAGCTGCGCCCGGAGGAAATCGTCTCCGCGCGCATCTTCAAAAAGTCGGTGGACGCGCGGGACAAGCGGGACGTGCACTTCTCCTTCACGCTGGACGTGGAGGTGCGGCGCGTGCCCGCCCACCTGCCGCGAAACGCCCAGCTCCTGCCCGATATGGAGCCTGCGCAGCCCATGCCGAGACTCAGGCCCGGCGCACACCGGCCCATCGTGGTGGGCATGGGCCCGGCGGGGCTGTTCGCGGCGCTGCACCTGGCCCAGGCGGGGCTCAAGCCGCTGGTGATCGAGCGGGGCCGGGACGTGGATGCCCGCGCGAGGGACGTGGAGCGCTTCTGGTCGGGCGGAGCCTTCGATCCGGCCAGCAACGTGCAGTTCGGCGAGGGCGGCGCGGGCACGTTCTCGGACGGCAAGCTCAACTCCGGCATCAGGGATCCCCGCTGCCGGGAGGTGCTGGAGACCTTCGTGCGCATGGGCGCGCCGGAGGAGATCCTCTATCAGGCCAAGCCCCACATCGGCACGGATCACCTGCGCGCGGTGGTGAGAAATATGCGGCTGGAGATCCTGCGGCTGGGCGGCGAGGTGCGCTTCGAGACGAAGCTCACGGGCCTGCGCTTCGAGGGCGGAAAGCTCATCGGCGCGGAGATCGGCGGCGCAATCGAGCCTGCGGAGGAGCTGGTGCTGGCCATCGGCCACAGCGCCCGGGATACCTTCGGGATGCTGAACGAAGCGGGCGTGACCATGGAGCAGAAGCCCTTCTCCATCGGCGCGCGCATCGAGCATAAACAAAAATCGGTGAACCGCGCCCAGTACGGCGCTGCAGCGGAGCACCCCTCTCTGGGCGCGGCAGACTACAAGCTCAGCTGCCACCTGCCCGACGGGCGCGCGGCGTACACCTTCTGCATGTGCCCCGGCGGCCAGGTGGTCGCAGCGGCCAGCGAGGCGGGCGGCGTGGCGGTCAACGGCATGAGCCTCTTCGCCCGGGACGGCGAGAACGCCAACAGTGCGCTCCTGGTGTCGGTGGGCCCCGGCGACTACGGCGGGGACGATCCGCTGGCGGGCGTGCGCTTCCAGCGCAGGTGGGAGCAGGCGGCCTTCGAGGCCGGCGGCGGCGACTACCGCGCTCCGGCCCAGCGCGTGGGCGACTTCCTCGCGGGCAAGCCCTCCACGGAAGACGGCGCGGTGCGGCCCAGCTACCGCCCCGGCGTGAACTGGACGACGCTGGAAAGCTGCCTTCCCGACTACGTGATCGCGGACATGCGCGCGGCCATCGGCCTGTTCGACCGCAAGCTGCGCGGCTTTGCCGATCCCGACGCGGTGCTCACCGGCGTGGAGACCCGCTCCTCGTCGCCGGTGCGGGTGCTGCGGGGCGAGAACCTGTGCGCAACGGGGATCGACGGCCTGTACCCCTGCGGCGAGGGCTGCGGCTACGCGGGCGGCATCCTGTCCGCGGCGGTGGACGGCCTGCGCTGCGCCCATGCCATACGAAAGCGCCATGAGGAGGACATATGAAGCCGAAATTTCCCTTTGACGCGGCCATCTTCGATCTGGACGGCACGCTGCTGGACAGCATGTACGTGTGGAAGCGCGTGGACGAGATCTTCTTCGAGAACATGGGCATGGAGTGCCCTGCGGACTACGGCCCCGCGCTTGCGGGCAAGAGCTACCGGGAGAGCGCGGAGTACACCATCGAGCGCTTCGGACTTACGGAGAGCTGGGAGGAGATCGTGCACGGCTGGACGGAGCTGGCCCACCGCGAGTACGCCGAAAACGTGGGCCTGAAGCCGGGCGCGCGGGAATATCTGACCCTGCTGCGGCGCAGCGGCGTGAAGCTGGCTGTGGCGACGGCGCTGCCGGAGTACCTGTACCGGCCCTGCCTTGAACATCTGGGCATCCTCGACTGGTTCGATGCGTTGTGCTCCACCGACGATACCGGGGGCCGGGGCAAGTCCCGTGGCGAGGTGTTCCTGCTGGCGGCGGAGCGCCTTGGCGTGGAGCCGGAGAGGTGCGTGGTGTTCGAGGACGTGCTGGAGGGCGTGCGGGGCGCGCGCTGCGCCGGAATGGGCGCGTGTTGCGTGCTGGACGAAGCTTCCCGCCACGCCCATCCCGAGATCGAGCCCATCGCCCACCGGATGATCGCGGACTTCACCGAGCTGCTGCCCAGGCGGCGCTGCGTGATCTTCACCGCCCGCTGCGAGGGCGAGGTGGACGCGGCCTATGCCGAGCGCCGGGAGAATGATCTGATCCTCTGCGCCGATGCGGGCTACGCGCTGGCCCGGCGCGCGGGCGTGGAGCCGGACTGGATCATCGGCGACTTCGACTCCGCCGGGAAGCCCGACGCGGGCAATGTCCTCGTCCATCCGGTGATCAAGGACGACACCGACACCATCCTCTGCGCGCGCTTCGCGCTAGAGGAGGGAATCCAAGACTTCCTGATCGTCGGCGGCGTGGGCGGGCGGCTGGATCACACGCTGGCGAACCTCCAGACCCTGGCCTTCCTCACCGCGCAGGGCGCGCATGCGGAGCTGTGCGACGGAAACGTGCACCTTGTGATGCTGCAAAATGGAAGTTTGCGCATTCCACGCACCGGCGGAAAATTGTCGGTGTTTGCCTTCGGAGGCGAATGCAGCGGCGTGTGCATTTCCGGCGCGAAGTACAATGTGGAGAATGCCACCCTGACCCCCAGCTTCCCCCTGGGCATGGGCAACGATTTTGTCGAGGATACTGCGGAGATTTCCGTGGAACAGGGCGCGCTGCTGGTGATGTGGGAGCTGCACGGCGGCGAGGAGAAGGACTGAAGCTGCGCGGAATCCGGCGGATTTGAAACGCCGAAAACATGGGTCACTTTCGACGCCGCACGTCGGCAGGGATTGAAAATCTGTCAAAATCGAATGTCATTTCAAACTGAAAACGGTGCAAAATGCCGCTTCCGGAGGAGATCCGGAGGCGGTTTTTTGTGCATGGGCGCATAAATGATGCAGAAATTGCCGAGGATAGAGACAGATTTTCCCGAAGAAGGGGGATTTGTCCTTGATGAAACGGATTCTGTGCGCGCTGCTGGGTCTGGTGCTGCTGTGCGGCTGCGCTTCGGCGCAGGCGCAGCCGGAAATGGTGCGGCTGCACGTGGTGGCCGCGGACGACAGCCCGCAGGCCCAGGCGCTGAAGCTGGAGCTGCGGGACGTCTGCCTGCGCTGCGCGGAGGTGTGCCTGTCGGACGCGAAGGACGCGGACGAGGCCTATGCGCGCCTGCAAAACCACCTTCCGGACTTTGAGGCCGCCTGCATCGCGCGCGCCCGTGAGCTGGGCTTCGATGGGGAGATTCGCGCCGAGACCGGAACCTTCGACTTTCCCGATCGCATCTACGGTTCGGCGAAGGTGCCCGCGGGGGAATACCGGGCGCTGCGCGTGACCATCGGCGCGGGCGCGGGTCACAACTGGTGGTGCGTGCTGTATCCGTCGCTGTGCCTGATCGACGAGGCCGATGCGGCCTCATCGGACGCGCCCTGCTATTCCCGGGTGCTGAACTGGCTGCGGGACAGGCTTGAGGCTCTGAAGTGAGCATTGGAGGTTTGTGATGAAAAAGAAGATACTTTCCATAGTTCTGGCGCTGCTGATCGCCGCCTGCTGTGCCGCTCCCGCCCGGGGCGCGACGGTTCTGGAGGTCGGCTCCCGGGGCAGCGACGTGATCAAGGTGCAGAACAAGCTGATCCAGTGGGATTATCTCAGCGGCACCGCCGACGGGCGCTACGGCGAGGCCACCCGCAACGCGGTGCTCCGCTTCCAGCGCAACAACGGTCTTACGGCGGACGGTCGCGTGGGCCCGGCCACGGCGGCGGCGATGGGCGTGACGCTGTCGGGATCCTCGTCGTCCTCGTCCGCAGCGACCACCGCCTCGTCCTCCACCAGCTACGTGTCCTCGGATCACCGGCTGCTGGCGAAGCTGGTGTACGCCGAGGCCCGGGGCGAGAGCTACAAGGGCCAGGTGGCGGTGGCGGCGGTGGTGCTCAACCGCGTGGCCTCCTCGTCCTTCCCCAACACCGTCTCCGGCGTGATCTACCAGTCCGGCGCGTTCAGCTGCGTCAGCAACGGCTCCATCAACAACACGCCCGACTCCAGCTGCATCCGAGCCGCACTGGACGCGCTCAACGGCTGGGATCCCACCGGCGGCTGCCTGTACTACTACAACGCCAAGACCGCCCAGGACAAGTGGATCTTCTCCCGGACGGTGCAGACGGTGATCGGCAACCACTCCTTCGCCATCTGAGGAGGTGCGCATGGAAAGTTTGAAGAAGCGAAACTGGCCGCGGGCCATCTGCGCCATGCTGGCTGTGCTGCTGGTTTCCATGCTAGCGCTCAACTTCGCGCGCTCGGAGCAGCTGGAGCAGGCGCAGACGCGCATCAACGCGGTGTACCAGAAGGCCTTCTACGAGACCTGCGAGCTGACCGAGGCCATCTCGGCCAACTACCGCAAGCTGCTGGTGGCGGGCGATCCTGCGCAGATGCAGGTGCTGCTGGGGGACATCAGCCGCGAGACCCAGGGCGCAAGCGGCAACCTTGCGCTGCTGCCGCTGGGCGAGGAGACCGTCTCGGCCACCATCAAGTTCATCAATCAGGCGGAGGACTTCGCCGAGACCCTGTCCCAGAAGCTGGCGGCGGGGGAGGCGGTGTCCGACAGCGACTATCAGACCATGGTCACGCTCTCCGACAGCGCCGCGCGCTTCACCCTGGGCCTGGAGAAGCTGCTGAGCCGCTACGAGAACGGCGAGGTGGTGTTCAGCGCCGACGACTTCACCGAGACCGGCGACGAGAGCCTCTATCCCCTCACCGGCGAGGCCGCCGAGTATCCGGTGCTGCTCTACGACGGCCCCTTCTCCGACGGCGCGACCGTGGGCGATTTCGAATACCTGTCCTCCATGGAGGAGGTCACGCGGGAACAGGCCGAGGAGAAGCTGCGCGCCTTCCTGCCGGTGGAGGAGCTGGTCTACCTGGGCGAGAGCCACCCGGAGGTGGACTGCTACGACTTCCGCATCGTTTCGAACGGTTACAGCATGTCCGCAAGCGTCACCAAGCTGGGCGGTGAGGTGCTGTATCTGCTGCCCGACGTTCAGGAGACGCAGGTGAATCTTTCCGAGGCCGAGCTCTGCGACCGCGCCCGGGCCTTCCTGATCTCCCGGGGCTACGGAGCCATGGAAATGAGCTACTACAGCCGCTACGGCGGGATTCTGACCATCAATTACGCGGCGGTGCAGGACGGCGTGATCCTCTACCCGGATCTGGTCAAGATCCAGATGTCCATGAAGGACGGCAGCGTCATCGGCCTGGACGCGAAGAGCTACCTGAAGAACCACACGCAGCGCACGCTCGCTCAGCCGGTGCTGACCGAGGAGGAGGCGCTGGGCAGGATCAGTCCGAAGCTGACGGCGATCTCATCAAGGCTGTGCGTCATCCCCCAGAACCGCGCGGAGTATCTGTGCTATGAGATCAGCGCGGCAAATGCCGACGGCGACTTCCTGGTGTACGTGGACGCGCGCACCGGCGTGGAGCGGGAGCTGATGCAGGTGATCTCCAAATCGAACGGAACGCTGGTGATGTAGCTGTGGATACGACCTACTCACCCGCCCGCACGACCCCGCATAGGATGCATCAGACACTCTATGCGGAGCGTGAACCGATGATGATTATGAGAGGAGATTTGTTCAGCGCGTGCCTGGATCCGGTGGTCGGCTCCGAGCAGGGCGGCATCCGCCCGGTGCTCGTGGTGCAGAACGACGTGGGCAACCGCTACAGCCCGACGGTGATCGTGCTGGCGGTGACCGGCCAGGTCAACAAGACCCGTCTGCCCACCCATGTGCCGGTGGCGGCGGGCAATACAGGACTGCAAAAGGACAGCGTGGTGCTGGCGGAGCAGATTCGCACCCTGGATAAGCGCCGCCTGCGGGAGAAGATCGGCTCGCTGGAGCCGGAGGTGATGCAGAAGGTCAGCGAGGCCATGATGGTGTCCCTGGGCTTTCCGGCGCACTGATGTTGATGTGGCGGGGGAGCTTGCTCCCCCGCCACTGCCACCCCTTCCAGATTTTGCTTGAATCCTCTGGATTCTGGCCGCAAAATCTGCAAGGAAGCGATTTTGCTATCGCAGTCGCGCCACTGCACTAAGTGCAGGCGCGACCAGCCCGGACGAATCCTTTGGATTCCAGTCCGGTGCTGCCGGCCGCTGCAAAGCAGTGCAGTGCGGCCGGTGCATCATGCAAAATCAGCCCCGTGGGCGACGTACACGCCGCCGCCCACGATTTTACAGGCTGTCCTGCGGAGGGGTTTTGCTTTTGACAGAAAAAGGACGTTGCCGTAGGGCGGGGTGCCCTCACCCCGCCGGTGGCGAGGCGCCACGGCCACATGCCTATCGGCGGCAGGCAGGGCCTGCAGCCAGTTGCTATCGCGTTTGAGCGAACGAGTCCCTATCCCCATAGATCAGAGGGATAGGGACTCTGTGTTTCTTTCCGATTGATATGTCTGTATTTACCCGAAATCCAGTCCGGCAAGAATGGACTGGATTTCTTGCGTTTGGTTTTGGATAATGTTGGCTGGATTCGCTCCGCAAACCCGTAGGGCGGGGTGCCCTCACCCCGCCACATCGCAATTGTCAAACCGCGTCAAAACAGAGCGTGTGTTCTGAGACAGCCAAATTTATCCCTTCATGAATTCCAGCATCGCGTCCAGATTCTTTTCCATGCTCCTGCGGCCCATTTCGTACACCGCGCGCAGCTTCTCGGGGTCGTGCTCGGTGCGCTTGATGGGCAGCGGTGCGTCGGGGGCGAGCACGAAGGCCCGGCCCGCAGCTTCCTCGGCGCGCACGTAGGCGGTGGATGCGTTGTAGACCTCGTGGCGGCGGGCCATGGTGTCCACCAGCTTCGGATACTTCCGCAGCGCCACGCGCATCAGCGGCAGCATGCTGTTCTTTTCCTTCACAAAGTCGCGGGGCTGGGTGAGGATCACCACGTTCTTCTCGTAGCCGATGCTCTGGAACCAGCGCAGGGGAATGGAGTCCGCCGCGCCGCCGTCCAGCAGATCGCGCCCGCCCACGTGCACAATCCGGGACACCATGGGCATCGAGGCCGAGGCCCGGATCCAGTCCATGTCCTCCTCATCGCCCTTATCGAGTCTCTGATACACCGCCGTTCCGCTGTGCACGTCGGTGCACACCACGTAAAATTCCACGGGCGACTTGCGGAAGGTCTCGGAATCGAAGGGATCCAGGCGCAGCGGAATCTCCCGATAGCAGAAGTCCGCGCCATAGAGATCGCCGGTCTTGATCAGCGATTGCAGGCTGCAGTAGCGGGGGTCGCGGATGTACTTCAGATTGTAGCGCATGGCGCGCTCCGGCTGATGGGACTTGAAGTTGCAGCCGAAGCAGGCCCCGGCGGACACGCCGATCAGGCCGTCGAAGTTCACGCCACGCTCCATCATCACGTCCAGCGCACCGGCGGTGAACATGCCGCGCTGTGCGCCGCCTTCGAGCACAAGTCCAGTTTTCATGGGTTCATTTCCTCCATTCATGTTGGGCCAACAGCGCAGCCTCCAGCTCCTCGCGGGTCTTGCCGTGGCGCAGGCCGTAGGGCTCGGGCATGGGCTCGGGCCAGTTCCATTCGCAGTTGCCCTGCACCACGGCGATGTTGAAGTCGCCGTACTGCACAAGGCCGATCTCCAGCTCCGTTGCGCCGTCGGGGTTCTCCATGGGATAGCAGCGCACCCGGGTGCGCTCGTTCAGCGGCTGATAGCACTCCGGAATGCCGGGCAGCGCGTCCCGGATCACCGGAAAAGCGTCGCCACAGATGGCGGCGTAGACGCAGAAGCAGGATGAAAAGCGCTCCTTCATGCCCCGGCTGTGGGCAAACTGCGGGTGGTCGGGATTCACGCCCCGCAGGATGGGAACCTCCGGGAAGCGGGCGATCCAGCCCCGGCTGCCGTCCGCAAACGTGCAGCGCTCGGGCACGGCGCGGAAGAAGCAGCGTTCATGCATCGCCTGCGCGTCCGTGATCGGGCTCTCCTTGAACAGATCCTCCCGCAGACCGAAGTGGAAGATGGTGGCGAAGGGCATCTCCAGCGCGTCGGGGTCGTAATTCACCGCGCGGAACTCCACCACAACGCCCCGCCCCACGCCGCCGCAGGATTCGCAGCAGAGGTGGAAGGGGTTCGCATTGACGTCGTGGCCGACGTGGCGCTGATCCACAAACGCCGGCGGCGCACCGGCCTTCATGCGGAAGGGCGTGCCGCTTCTCCTGTGTCCCAGATTGAAGCTGCAATAGGGCCTTGACTCATAATCGTCGAAGCTGCCGTCCAGAGGGATCGCGCGCAGATCGGGCATGCCGCCCAGCAGCGGCGCAAGATCGTCAAGCGCCTCCTCGGAGAACACGTAATCCCGGGCAAGGATCGCCCGGAAGGCCGCGCGGTTCGCATCGCTTCCGAGGACTTCGTCCCACAGTGCGCCGGGGCCGGTCTCCGGGTGGATCTCGTAGGCCTCGCCATTGCCGATGCACAGATCCTCCGCGCGTTCGCCGTCGGTGAGGCAGAGATAGAGCACATCGCTGTCCATGTTGGCGGCATAGATCACCGGCGCGCCCAGTTCCCGCGCGAGCTGCCGGGCTTCGTCGGGATTGACGTCTTCGGGGGAATCCGGGACCAGCGCGCCCCAGGCCTGCCTTGCCGACGCGTACAGCTGCATTCTGCGCTCGCCGTCCGCATTGCCCGGCAGCAGGTCGTAGCCCCGCGCGCGGAAGCCGTCCTGAAGCCGGAGCCGCGCCTGCTTCGGCGCACCGCCGGTGCAGATCAGGAACAGGCTGAAGAAGCTGCCCATGGGATCCCCCCTCTCGTTCTGATGCAAGTATAGCACAAAATTTCACTTTGGGAAAGCGGCATGCGGGGGAATGAAAGCTGCGGCAGGGGTGCAAACTACGTCAGAAGGAGGGATGCATCCATGAATCCGTTTGAAATGCTGCCCGGAAAGCGGGCCGAACTGATCCTCGACTGGGCCGCCATGTGGCCCGAATCCTACGACAAGCACAGCGTGGATCCCTACACCCGCACGCGGCTGATCCTGATGAACGGCACGGAGTTCGAGAACGTGTGGTTCTCCCACCAGTTCTCCCGGCATACGGTGGACAACGAGCAGCGCCGCCAGATCGCGCTGATCCGCCGCAGCGAGCAGCAGCAACAGAAGCTGCTGTGCCACCTGAAGCCCACCGACGAGACGGCACTGGAGCACACCATCGGCTACGAGCAGCTGGCGGTGGATCTGACGGCCCATCTGGCCAAGCGGGTCAGCGACGCGGGGCTGAAGAATGCGCTGGACTTCGCGCTGCTGGAGGACTTCGACCACCTGTACCGCTATGCGGATTATCTGGACATGCAGTCCGGCGAGAAGGCGGAGAACCTGGTGGGCCGCTACACCGAGATCATGCCCGGTCGCCCCACCATCGCCCACCACCGCCACCCCTACGACTCCATCCGCTATCCCATGACCGGCGCGAACCCGCCCACGCTGGACGTGCTGGCGGCGAACGTGATCACCGCCGCCGAGCAGCAGACCATGAACTACTATATGAACGTTGCGGCGCTCTATCCCGAGGAGACCGGCCGACGGCTGTATCAGGAGATCGGCATGGTGGAGGAGGAGCACGTGTCCCAGTACGGCAGTCTGTTGAATCCGACGCTCAGCTGGCTGGAGAATCTGCTGGTGCACCAGTACACCGAGTGCTGGCTGTACTGGAGCTGCCACGAGACCGAGACCGACGCGCGCATTCGCGAGATCTGGGGCTTTATGTTCGAGCAGGAGCTGATGCACCTGCACATCGCCGAGAACCTGCTGAAGGAGTGCGAGGGCAAGGCCTGGCAGCAGGTGATCCCCGACGGCGAATTCCCGCAGCCGCTGCGCCTGGAGAGCAACATCGATTACGTGCGCCGGATCCTGGGCGGCACGGTGCGGAACACTGCGCTGCGGGAGGACTATGTCAGCGCCGACGATCTGCCCGCCAACGGTACCTTCGCCGACTACCAGCGCCAGGTGAACGAGCCGATTGAGAACGTGACCAGCCACAGCGTCATCGAGGCGTACATCCGGCAGAAGGGCCAGGACTACCGCTACGAGACCGCTCCGAATCCGATCCCCGAGCTCCGGGACCGGAAGAAGGACGACGTTCAGCTGGGCCGGCTGCCGGAGCAGGTGCTCCAGCGGGTGTGAATCCGCCAGATGGATTTCCCGCGCAGAAAAGCGCCCCGCGTCGCGGCATTGCGGCGCGGGGTACAAGCGGTTTTGGAAGGGTTCAGCCGCGCCGGCGATACTGGCCGGGGGTGCAGCCGAACTCCCGGCGAAAGACCTTGCCGAAGTAGCCCGGATCGGAAAAGCCGCAGGATGCCGCGATCTCTCCGGCGCTCATGGCGCTCTCCTGCAGCAGGCGCGCGGCGGCGTCCACCCGATGGCGGGTCAGATATTCCACGGGCGTCACATCCAGCGCCTGGGTGAAGCAGCGGAAGCACTCGCGCTCGCAGACCCCGGCGGCCGCGGCGATGTCCCGCACGCGAATGGGCCGGGCGTAGTTTTCGTGGATGAAGCCGAGCATGGCCTTCAGCCGCAGGCTGCTCTCCCGGGGCGCGCCGCCGTCGTGCAGCTCGGGCGCCGCCATGCGGTAGAGCAGTGCCCAGGCGGTGCACAGATGGGCGCAGACCTCCAGCTCGTAGCCCTCCGCATCCCCCTCGGCGGCTGCGAAGGCGGCGTTGAAGGCCGCGAGCACCGGCTGCGCGGCGGGCTCATGGGCGCGGAGGATGCGTGCGCTCAGGCTGGCGCAGCTCTCGACGGGCCCGATATAGCGCCGCCCGATCAGCCCTGCCCCGGAGAGCAGCACGCCGTCGAAGAGCTGGGTGTGGATGCAGCCGCAGTCACTTCCGGGCGCAGCGATCACCTGGTGCAGCACATTGGCGTTGACAAAGTAGCCGTCGCCCGCGTGCAGCAGCACGCTCTCCTGCTCCAGATCCAGCTCCACCAGCCCCC
>SFET01000027.1 GCA_004557125.1 Clostridiales bacterium
TCGCGCATCCGGTGCTCCTCCTTCAGGTTGAGCCGGAAGGTGGCGGTGAACACGTTGCTGGTGCGGCGCATGTGCATGGCGATCAGCACGTTGTTGAACACCGACTGGCTCTTGAACAGGCGGATGTTCTGGAAGGTGCGGGCGATGCCCAGCTGGGTGATCTTGTCCGGCGTGCGCACGATCTTCTTGGTGTACTTGCCGTTGTTTTCGCCGGCGTAGGCCCGCTTCATCTTGCCCGTGGGATAGTTTTCCACGATGGTCTTGCCCATGTAATCCACGCGGCCGTTGGTGGGCTCGTACACGCCGGTGATGCAGTTGAAGGCGGTGGTCTTTCCGGCGCCGTTGGGGCCGATCAGGGCCACGATCTCGCCCTCGTTGATGTCCATGGAGAGGTTGTTCACTGCGACGACGCCGCCAAACTGCATCGTCACGTTTTCCACATGCAATACGTTCTGGCTCATCCCTTCGCACCCTCCGTCTTCTTATTCTTCTTCCGCTTGAACAGATCCCAGAGCTCGCGCTCGCCCATGATGCCCTTGCGGAAGAACAGCACCACGATCATGATCACGATGGAGAACACCACCATGCGGAAGCCGGAGCGCAGCAGCGGTACCTTGAAGGTTCCGCCGAAGAGGAACATCTCCGTATCCAGGAAGCGCAGCCACCACTCGCTGCAGGCGATGAACAGAAAGCTCGCCAGTACGGAGCCGGTGACGGAGCCCATGCCGCCGATGACCACGATCAAGAGGATCTCGTAGGTCATGGAGGACTTGAAGGCGTTGGCCTGCAGGCTGGCCTGATACATCGCCAGCAGCGCGCCGCCAACCCCCGCAAAGAAGGAGGAGATGACGAAGGACATCTGCTTGTGATGGAACAGATTGATGCCCATGGCCTCGGCGGCGATCTCATCGTCGCGGATGGCCTTAAAGGCGCGCCCGTAGGTCGAGTTGATGAGTAGCACGATGATCCCGATGCAGATGGTCGCCGCAAGGAAGGGCTGGAGCACCGTGGTGAAGGTGGGGTAGGTCTTGAGCAGGTTGGAGCCGTTGGTCACCGGGCCGAGGGCGTCCCACTGGATGATAGCGCGGATGATCTCCGCGAAGCCCAGCGTTGCGATGGCCAGGTAGTCGCTCTTCAGGCGCAGCACCGGAAGGCCGATCAGCGCCGCGAGAATCGCCGCCAGCGCGCCCGCAGCCAGGATGCCCACGATGGCGGGCACGGTAAAGCCGATGATGCCGCCGTCATAGTACTGGTACACCGCCATGCGCTTGGCCATGGGGATGGTCAGCACGGCGTAGGTGTACGCGCCCACCAGCATGAAGCCCGCCTGACCCAGGGAGAACAGGCCGGTAAAGCCGTTGAGCAGGTTCATGGAGACGGCGATCAGGGCGTAGATCGCGCCCTTTTTGAGCACCGTGATCAGCATCGAGCGCGTGCCCGCGACCTTCTCGATGAAGTACAGCGCCACGAACATCGCAATCAGAAGGCCGATGTTGATGAGGTTTTTCGTCGATTTCTTCATGCCGCTTCACCTACACCTTCTCGGAAATTTTCTCGCCGAACAGGCCGGTGGGCTTGAACAGCAGAATGACGATCAGCAGCGCGAAGGTAAAGGCGTCGGAGAACGTGGTGTAGCCCAGCGCCTTGATGAGGTTTTCACAGATGCCGATGATGAACGCGCCGATCACCGCGCCCGGAATGGAGCCGATGCCGCCGAACACCGCCGCCACGAAGGCCTTCAGGCCGGGCATTGCGCCCACCGTGGGGGTGACGGAGGTGTAATTGGTGAAGTACAGCACCGAGCCGACCGCCGCCAGCAACGAGCCGATGATGAAGGTGGTGGAGATGACGGAGTCGATCTTGATGCCCATCAGCTGCGCGGTCTCAAAGTCCTTGGACACCGCGCGCATGGCCATGCCGATCTTCGTCTTCTGGATGATGGTCACCAGGGCGATCACCAGCAGGATGGTCAGAATCGGGGTGACGATGGTCACGACCTTGGTGGTGGCGGGGCCGATGGTGATGGAATTGGAGATCCAGGGGATGGTGGGATACTGCTTGGCCAGGCCGCCGGTGACGTACCACATCAGGTTCTGAAGGAGGTAGCTTACGCCGATGGCCGAGATCATGACGGACATGCGGGGCGCGGAGCGGAGCGGCTTGTAGGCGATGCGCTCCACCGTGAAGCCCAGAATCACCGTGAGCACCACCACCAGCGGAATGGCAATCTGCACCGGCAGCGTGGCGGCGATGTAGACCATGAAGAAGCCTGCGGCGGTGAAGATGTCGCCGTGCGCGAAGTTGATCAGACGCAGGATACCGTACACCATCGTGTAGCCCACGGCGATCAGCGCGTACTGTCCGCCCACCGAGATGCCCGATAGCAGGTAAGGCAGGATTTTGTCAAACATTTGATAAGCCTCCGTTTTGTATTGGACGCGGGAAAAGGCGATTGGCGCAACGATTCAGATGGATTGCACGGCGTCCGGCCTTCGGATGGAAGCCCGATCCGCAGCGCAAATTGATTTCCTCCAGACATGAACATACCGAACCCGCGTTTGGGGCGCGGGTTCGGCGTCGTTCAATCCGTCAGACGGAAGGGATTGTGTTGGATCAGCCCTCGAGCTCCGCGACGGTCTGGGTCTTGACGAAGTCGAATGCGCCGGTCTCGGTGTTGGCCTGCTTGATGTACGCCATGTCCTTGTTGGCGTCGCCGATCTCATCGAAGGAGATGGAGCCGGTCACGCCGGTCAGGGTCACGCCCGGCAGGGCAGCGGCGATGTCCGCGCCGACGGCGGAATCCGCGGCCTTGATGGCCTCGATGGCGGTCATGTAGGCGTCGAAGCCCAGGGCAGAGACTGCCGCGACGATGTCGTTGCCGCCGTTGTTGGTCATCTTGTCCGGGTTGGCGTTCAGCCAGGCCTTGAAGCCCTGAACGAACTCGGCCGCCTGGGTGGAGGACTCGTCGTTCTCATCGAAGAAGGTGGAGCAGCAGATGGTCAGGTTGGTGCCCTTTGCGGCGTCCAGAATGACGGAGGACTCCCAGGTGTCGCCGGCCAGCAGCGGAAGCTCGATGTTCATGGAAGCGGCCTGGTTGATCAGCAGGGCCGCAACGGTGGTGCTGGTGGGGCAGAAGATGACGTCTGCGCCGCCGTTGATGGCGTTGGTCAGATAGGCGGTGTAGTCCGAGGTGCCCTCGGTGAACTGCTCGTTGATCACGGTGCCGCCCATGGCCTCGAAGGCCTTGGCGAAGTAGGTGGCCAGGCCGGTGGTGTAGTCGTCGCCCAGCTGGCTCAGCACGTAAGCGGTCTTTGCGCCGAACTCATCCATGGCGAAGTTCGCCATGACGGTGCCCTGGAAGGGATCCAGGAAGCAGACGCGCCAGTAGTAGTCGCAGAGGGAAGTGACGCCCGGGTTGGTGCAGGAGCAGCCGATGGCCGGGATCTCAGCAGCGGCAAAGACCTCGCCGCCCGCCATAGACACGCCGGAGCCGTAGGAGCCCAGCACGATGCTCACGCCCGCGTCCACCAGCTCCTGGGCTGCGGAGACGGCCTTGTCGGTGGCGGACTGGTTGTCGACGATCACCAGTTCCACATCATAGGTTTCGCCGCCGATCTCGACGGTGGGAACCAGGGAATTCGCGTACTCGATGCCGATGACTTCCTGCTTGCCGCCGGCGCCGTTGTCGCCGGATGCCGGCTCAAACACGCCGATCTTGACGGTCTCCGCCATGGCAACGGCCGAAACGGCCATCATGAGAACCAGAACCAATGCGAGAATCTTTTTCATCAGGGTATGCCTCCTTTGCATTATGGAGGTATTATACAGAAGTTTCCCAGGAATTTCAAGCCCCATTTTGCAATTTTTCAAAATCAAAAGTTTCGTTTCTGCCGGGAAAATCCGCCTTTCACGGCCATCTCCCCCGGAATTTATGCATCATATCAGTCGATTCCATTCATTTTCACCCGGAAATCGCCTTTATACAGCGCTCGCCGCCCACAATTCTGCATAATTTCAACATTCTTGTCCGTACATATGTCCGCGATTCACGGAATGTTAATTTTTACCACACATCTGCGGCCATTCCGTCCATAATACAGATACAACTGTTTGCACAACTCGGATTTTCCACCCGCATCGCATGCATAATTATACATACAGACCGATCCATCCGCGCGCAGGCGGCGCCGCGCAAATCATCGCGGACGGTGGGCAATTTAACGCAGCTGTGCTATAATAATTGGTAATCTTTCATCCGTGCGCCGGTTCGGGAAATTTTTTCAGAAAAATCCTCCGGGAATGTAACCTTTTCGCCGGGAAAACCGTGTTGTTTATGAAGGGGCGGTCAACCGCCCGGAAGCATACGCAAACGGCAACCGATGAAAGAGGAGGATTTCCCAATGAAAAGCATGAACATCAAGCGCATGATCGCAACCGCAATGATCCTGGTTCTGACCCTGGGCTGCACCGCCGCACTGGCGGAATGCAGCTGCAACAGCTACGGCAGCGTCAGCTACGCGCCGCAGTACACCGGCTACACCTACGTATCCAGCTACACGCCGAGCTACTACACCAGTGCAGGCAGCTTTGTGCTCGCCACCGGCGGCAAGTCCTACGTGCGCTCCGGCCCCGGCCTGTACTACAACGAGCTGGGCACCCTGCACGAGGGCGAGGGCCTGACCTACCTGGGCTGCTACTCCATCGACGAGCGCGGCGTTGCCTGGTACAACGTGTGCTACTACGGTTCCAGCTGCTGGATCTGCTCCAGATACACCACGCTCTACTGCTGACCCCGCGACCGGCCGAACGGCCGCCATTTCAAATACAAGGGAGACTCGGAAATGCCAATGGATGCTCCGACGCTGGCCAGAACGGCTGTACCGTTCATCGCCCCTTCGCTCGATCTGCGGCGGCTGTGGCGAAACCTTCTCGAACGCCTGGGCGATCTCCGGACGTGGATGCTGCACCGTGCGGCAGAACCGCACGGTGCAGCCGGTCGCGCCGCCGCTGCGGATCCGGCCGGTGAAGCTGCGCGGCGGCCCTACACCGACGATGAGCTCAGCGCCATCGTGCTGCGGTATCAGGACATGATCTATCGCCTGCTGGTGGTGCGCATGAAGGACAGCTACGCCGCGGACGACCTCTTTCAGGAGGTTTTTCTGCGCCTGGTGCGCGCCGGAAAGCGCTTTGATTCGGAGGAACATCTGAAGGCATGGCTGCTGCGCGTGGCCGTGAACCTGTGCAACGACCGCCACCGCTCCGCCTGGAACCGGCGCACCGTGCTCTACGACGACCGCGTGAAGCGCGGCGGTGACCGGGAGGACGATGCGGGCGAGGACTTTGACGATCCCGACGAGCCCGGCGCCTACGATGATGCCGACGCGCCGGAGGATCCCCTGCGCAGCGCGACGTTCGCCGCCGTGCAGGCGCTGAAGCCGAAGCTGCGCGAGGTCGTGCACCTGTTCTACTACGAGGAGCTCTCCATCCGGGAGATCGCCGGCATTCTCGGCATCGGGGAGAGCGCCGTCAAGACGCGCCTGTCCAGGGCGCGCGAGAGCCTGAGAGGGCAGTTGGGAGAGATCTGCCATGGATGATCGGAACTTACATTATAAAGAGGCCGTGGATCGCATTCACGCGCCACAGGAGCTGGTGGAGCGAACGCTTCAGCGTGTGCACGCGGAGAACCGCGCCGCTCAGCCTGCGCGCAAGGTGATCCCGCTGTTTGCCGGCCGGCGCGCCGCGCCGCTGCTGGCGGCGGCCGCCTGTCTGGTGCTGCTGCTGGGCGCAGGCCTGTTCTGGGCGCTGTCTCCGGCGCAGGAGCTTCCCTTTGGCACGCTGGACGTCGCGCAGCTTCCGGAGCTGCCGATGGCGGTGCGCGGCGACAGCGACTTTACCGTCGAGGACTTCACCGCGCAGACCGGCGTCGATCCGGCGTCTCTGCTGCCCGGCTACGTGCTGGAAGCGGCGCACGCCCAGCAGGGCGCCAGCGCCCAGGGCCAGCTGCTTTCCCTGCTGGAGGCGAGCTACGCCGGTGACGCGCAGCTTCTGACCCTGCAGCTCTCGGACTTTGAGACCGTGCTCTACGGCGCGATGGCGCAGCTGGAGCCGGTGCAGCTGGGCGGAACCGCGGTGCGCTTCGCCCGGGACGCCGCATCCGGCGCGCTCTATGCCGCCTGGAGCGACGGCGATCTGTGCTGGGTGGTGCAGCAGGACGGCAGCGACACCGACGCCTTCGTGCAGACGGTGCGCGGCATGCTGAATCCCTGACCGGGAGCGCCATCCGACCCGCACGAACGAGACAAGGAGCGTTCCATGAAACAGAACAGATTCGCGTCCCCCGCGGAATGCAGGCCGCTCGGCGGCCGGCGGGGGCGCATCGGACTTGCCTGCATCCTCGCGCTGCTGCTGGCGGCGCTGCCGGCGGCGCTCGCGGAGAATGCGGAGCAGACGTCCTTTGAACAGATGGTCCTCGTGTACATGGTCGGCTCCGACCTGGAGGACGAGGGCGGCATGGCGTCCCGGGACATCTCGGAGATGCTGGGGAGCGGCTTCGACGAGGAGAGCACCTGCATCCTGCTGATGGCCGGCGGCTCCAACGCCTGGGCGCTGGACATCCCCGTCGCGCAGAACTGCATCTACCGCCTGGAGGACGGCGGCCTGAACAAGCTGATTGAGCTGCCGGACACCAGCATGGGCGACGCCTCCACCATGGAGAGCTTCCTGCACTACGCCAGCGATTATGCCGACGCGCGGCGCAGCGGCCTGATCCTGTGGGACCACGGCTACGGCCCCATGGAGGGCTTCGGTCGGGACACCCGCCACGCGGACGCCTGCCTGACCCTGAGCGAGCTGACCCAGGCCCTCGATGCGGCGCAGTACCGGCCCGACTGGATCGGCTTCGACGCCTGCCTGATGAACTCCGCCGAGACCGCCAGCGCCCTGGCACCCTACGCCGGCTGCCTGATCGCCTCCCAGGAGACCGAGCCCGGCGAGGGCTGGAATTACAGCTTCCTGGGCAGCCTGACCCCGGAGATGGACGGCGGCGCGGTGGGCGAATGCGTCGTCGCAGCCTACTTCGACCACTATGCGGCGCAGTACGCCGGTTACGAGCAGCTGATGCCCATGCTGTCCATGTCCTGCATCGATCTGACGCGCATCGGCGCGGTGGAAGCGGCCCTGGACGCGCTGTTCAGCCAGCTCGGCGCGGACATCGGCGACGAACTGTACTCCGACATCGTGCGCGCCCGGCTGGAGGCCCGGGGCGTGGGCACCTTCACCACCACCACCGACTACGATCTGGTGGATCTGATCGACTGCATCGACCGGCTCGCCGATCTCTATCCCGAGGACTGCGCCCGCGCCCGCGCGGCGGTGGAGGACTGCATCCTCGTCAACCGCAGCAACGTGGAGCGGCTCGGCGGCATCTCCGTCTACTTTCCCTACAACAACATTCCGCTGTTCCTCAGCCGCTGGGGAAGCACCGGCGAGGCCATCGGCTGCTCCGAGGGCTACCGCAGCTTCCTGCACGAATACGCCCTGCTGTGGCTGCAGGATCGCCTGCAGGCCTGGCGCGGCGATGCCCCGGCGACGGACGACAGCTGGTCGCTGCCGCTGACGGACGCCCAGCTGGCCAGCTTCGCCTCCGCGCGCTACGTGGTGCTGGAGAAGCTCTCCGATGACAGCGAGGCGCTGCGCCCCATCTTCTACGGCTACGATCTGCAGCCCGGCGAAAGCGGCCTCACCGCCGCCTTTGACGGACGGATCCTCTACGCCGTCAGCGGCGAAAGCATCGTGCCGGTCATCGCCCAGAAGCGCGGCGAGGACGCCGGCTTCGACTACTACCACTGCTCCGTCACCCTGGAGCGCGGCTCCTTCGACGATGGCGATTACGAACTGCGCCCCGTCGTGTTGCAGCTCGTCTGCGACCGGCAGAGCGGCCAGTACCGCCTGACGGGCCTGATCGATTCCCGGGATTCCGGCCTCTCCACCGGCAAGCAGAGTCTGCGCCTGGACGACTGGCAGCGCCTGCGCAGCGTCAGCGAGGGATCCTATCCCAGCATGGATGCGGGCGGCAGCATCCTGCCCCTGGAGGACTGGCGGCGGGACACCAAATACTATGGCTACTCCATGGACATCACCCAGGGACTCTCCTTTGAGCTGCGCACCCCCGTGCGGCAGCCGGACGCCTTCGGCGACTATTACCTGCTGATCGAGGCCACGGGCACCCGGGGCGAATGCATCGCCTCCCGGCTGACGCCCATCGAAATCGAGACCGCGCCCGCCGATGCGGAAGCGCCCGTGGAAAGCCTGCGCTGCCGGTACTACGGCGCGCCGCTGACCCTGGTGGACGACGAGGCTGTGCAGATCCGCCTGGACGGTCTCTCCTGGCAGGACCGCTTCTCCATGGACCTCACCATCGAAAACCGCCTGGAAAACGGCGTTTCGGTGGATCTGCAGGCCATCGCCCTCAACGGGATCACGGTGGAGAATCTGTATCTGGATTTCTTCGAATCCCTGAGCGCCGGCGAATCGGTGCGGACGTCCATCGACGACGGCAGCGACGCCGCGCTGGTGCAGGCAGGCGTCGGCGATCCGGTGACGGACATCGACCTGCTGCTGTGCGTGCAGAGCGCCGCCGGCGGCCAGTGCAGCTACCGCGCGGTGCACATCGACTGCAACGTGCCGTATGCGGGCGCCGCGCGGGCCATCCTGCCCCCGGTCTCCCGCTACGACGGCCCCGAGGGCGTCCTCTGGGAGGACGAAACCCTTTCCGTGGCCTATCGCGCCGTGCTGGAGAGCACCAGCCGCTTCACCCTGCGGCTGCACGTCGAAAACCGCAGTGACCGCTTCCTGACCCTCAGCACGGACAGCCTCGCCGTCAACGGCTGCGCGCTGACCGATTACTCCAACCTCTGTCTGCTTCCCGGAAGCAGCGCGCAATTCGACCTCGCCCTGGACTACGCCGCGCTCTGGAGGGCGGGCGTCTCCCCGGTGGAGGAGATCCTCCTGCGCCTCATCGCCTGCGACCGGATCAGCGGAGCTGCGCTGTGCACCACCGATGAAATCCGGATCCCGCTGCGCCGCCGCGGAGAGACCATCTTCCTCAACGAATCCGGCCTGCAGCTGGGCTTCGAGGTGGAGAGCGCGTCCGGCGTGCTGGCCAATTTCTCCAGGTTCGTCTACATTAATGCCCGCAACGACAGCCGCAGCGCCATGCAGGTCAACTTCACCGACATCCGCATCAACGGCACGCGCATCCGGGACAGCCTGCTGAAAGTTCCCGCCCAGCGGCAGCTGCAGCAGAGCCCGCTTCTCCTCTCCCTGGATGGAGACGTTCCCTCCGGCGAGGTGACCAGCGTCGTGGCGGACGTGGAGATCTGGAACCTGGACCGCAACATCCGCCTCGCCGCCCTGGACGACGTGGTGTTCTTTGACGCGGCGCAGGTCACGCCCTGACGCAAGCAAAATCCGCACATTTCCCCACAAACGGCCGCACATTTCGCACATGTTCCGCACGCAAATGTCCGAACGTTCGGAAATGTGCGGATTTTTTTGCGTTCCGACACCCGGAAAGCCACCCAAAGTTTACACAGGTACGTGGAAGCACATCCAAAAGCATGCTATAATGATTCTGTTTTTCAATTCAGAAGCGTTGGGCGCGCCTGCGGCGCCGCCCTTCCATCACGGCGACCAGGCAAAGGAGCAACAGAGACATGGGCGGATTTTTTGGTGTGGTTTCCAAGGCGGACTGCGTATTTGACCTCTTCTTCGGCACGGACTATCACTCCCACCTGGGCACGAAGCGCGCGGGCATGGTGGTGTACGGCGAGGACGGCTTCGAGCGCGCGATTCACAACATCGAAAACTCCCCGTTCCGCACGAAGTTTGAACGCGACGTGGAGCGCATGTCGGGCAACGCCGGCATCGGCTGCATCTCCGACACCGAGCCCCAGCCGCTGATCGTGCGCTCCCACCTGGGCAACTTCGCCATCACCACCGTGGGCCGCATCAACAATGTGGACGCACTGGTGCGCGAGGCCTTCGATCAGGGCGCGATTCACTTCCTGGAGATGAGCGGCGGCAGCATCAACCCCACGGAGCTCACCGCGGCGCTGATCAACCGCAAGGGCTCCATCGCGGAGGGCATCCGCTACGCCCAGAGCGTGATCGACGGCTCCATGTCCATGCTGGTGCTCACCTCGGAGGGACTCTACGCCGCGCGCGACCGCCTGGGCCGCACGCCGGTGATCCTGGGCAAGAAGGACGGCGCGCGCTGTGCCTGCTTTGAATCCTTTTCCTATTTGAACCTGGGCTACGAGAACGATCGCGAGCTGGGCCCCGGCGAGGTGGTGTTCCTGACGGCGGACGGCGCCGAGACGCTGCTGCCGCCCCTGCCCGAGATGAAGATCTGCACCTTCCTGTGGGTGTACTTCGGCTATCCGTCCTCCTGCTACGAGGGCATGAACGTGGAAGAGATGCGCTGCCGCTGCGGCGACATGCTGGCCCGGCGCGACGACATCCAGGCCGACACCGTGGCGGGCGTACCGGACTCCGGCACCGCCCACGCCGTGGGCTACGCCAACCGCTCCGGCATCCCGTTCTCCCGGCCCTTCGTGAAGTACACGCCCACCTGGCCGCGCTCCTTCATGCCCTCCAACCAGAAGAAGCGCAACCTGATCGCCCACATGAAGCTGATCCCCGTGGATTCGCTGATCCGCAACAAGCGGCTGATCATGATCGACGATTCCATCGTGCGCGGCACCCAGCTGGGCGAGACCGCCGAGTTCCTCTACAACAGCGGCGCATCGGAGGTACACATCCGCACGGCCTGCCCGCCGATCCTCTACGGCTGCAAGTATCTGAACTTCTCCCGCTCCACCTCCGAGTACGACCTGATCGCCCGCCGGGTGATCGTGCGCCTGGAGGGCGGCGAGCCGTCCAAGGAGAAGCTGGCGCGCTATGCCGATCCGGACACGCCGGAGTACGCCGCCATGGTGGAGGAGATCCGCAAGGAGCTGAAGTTCACCACGCTGAAGTACCAGCGCCTGGACGACATGATGGCCGCCACCGGCGTCTCTCCCTGCAGGCTGTGCACCTACTGCTGGACCGGCAAGGAATAAGCCTATTCAACGCAAAACCCCAACCGGTGCGAATCGGTTGGGGTTTGCACACGCAGGAAACAAAAATACCAACCGACTTTTCTTGTTCGGTTGGTATTTTGTGTTTGTGGGCGTGATCGGTCGTCCGGGGCGTCAGGCCAGATAATAGTTCATCAGGCGATCCTCGATCTTGTCCAGATGTCCGGCCTCGATGGGCGCAAGATCCCAGATGATGTTCGCGTCTCCGCGACGGCGCTTGGTCTTGAGCAGGGGATTGCGCTTGTAGTCCGTCTCCAGATAGGACGTACGGCCCGCCACCACATACAGGTCCGCGACGCTGCCGTCCGACAGATGAATGTGCAGAATGAAACCCTTCGCGCCCTTCTTGCCGAAGCCGAAGGCGCCATTGAGGCCGGAGCCCTTCTCGTAGATCTCCTCCTTCTCCCACTGCAGCGCATCGTGATATTCGATCACGAAATCGCCCTCCTGGCCGAAGATCGGAGATACCACCACGGCGGCCTTGCCGTTGTGCCGGGCGAGGGCCACAAACTGACCGCCCTCAGTGGAGCAGAACAGCATCTTTTCCGGCTGAAAGCCCTCCTTCGCGAGCTTCTCGGCGAAGCACACGCGCCTGTCCTCCAGCTTCTTCAGGTTTTCCTTGCGCTCTTTTTCAACGCTTGAATCAAACAAAGGCATACTTCGCCCTCCTGTTGGCTATGATTTTAACCATTATATCAAAATGCGCCAACAAATGCAACGGGAATTTTCCACGCCGCGCTGCGAAAACCCTGGAAGTTTCGGGGAAAATCGGATCAAAAACTGACTTTTTTTCGTCTAATCTCCAATGGTTGAGTTTCGATCGATCCTATGGTATAATCAACGGGTAAACAAAGGAGGAATACATATGCGCAAAGCAATTCTGTGGGTTCTGATCGCCCTCATGGCGCTTCAGGGCCTTGCACTTGCCGAACCCACATCCGCTGACGCTGCAACCGTGGAATCCACGGCGGCACCGGCGGCAGCTTCCACCGCGATCGTCGCCTCGGACGCGACCAACGGCATGGACGCCGCACGCACCACCTCGGAAATCTACCTGATTCTCCCCTCCGGCGAGGGCGAGATGCTGGTGCGCCTTCCCCTTGACGGCGGTCAGCCGGTCTGCATGGATCGCGCCGACAGCATCGACGGTTTGATGAACTACGGCGCCGGCGTGGTCTACCTCAAGACCACCGACGGTTCCTCCGCCATCATGACCTGCACGGGCACGCGCCAGTCCACGCTGTATTCCTTCGGCATGGCCGCTGCGGAGCACCTCTCCAGCTTCGGCGGCAAGCTGCTGGTGCTGATGAACGGCCTGCTGCACTCCGTTGAGCCCGACACCGGCGTGTGCCTGAAGCTCTCCGGCGCGCAGATGCTGGACTACGTGGTGGGCGACGGCTACGCCTACTATCTGGCCGGCGGCGATCAGATGGAATACACCGCCCAGCTGGGCAACGATGAAACCGCCACCGTCCAGGCCGGCTGCATCTACCGCCTGAACCTGAACAACGGCGAGACCGACCTGCTGCTCAAGAGCGGCGGCGAGGATCTGAAGCTGCTGGAGCATCAGGTCTACTTCCACAACCTGGCCGACGCCTATGCCGTGCGCACCGGCGACGCTGCGCTGCTGCGCGGCCGCGTGTACAGCCTGGACACCCAGCTCAAGACCCTCGAGAGCGCGTGCACCGAGCCGGACAGCGGCTTCTGGCCCACCCGTTCGGGCCTCGTGGCATGGTACAACGGCGCGCTGAATCTGAGCAGCGCCGCCGGCGAGATCAAGCTCTGCGAGCCCGAAAACGGCTCCACCGTCACCTTCGACGGCGAGGCATTCTACGTCTGGGAGCCCACCAGGCAGCTCCTGACCGAGGTGCGCCCCGACGGCACCGTCTCTGAGATCTACACCGGCGATCTGACCCAGGCGACCAGCCTGGCGCTGCTGCCGGAATCCACGCCCGCGCCCAGCGCCTCCGCGACGCCCGAATCCGATGTGGCGCCGCAGGACAACAGCGAGTGGTTCACCAACTTCATGAACAACGTGGACGCCGCCAACAACAGCGGCAGCTCCTCCGGCTCCACCGGCTCCACGGCGCCCAAGGCCACGCCCATCGGTGCCACGCCCACGCCCGTACCCACCGCCACGGCAGTTCCCGTGACGACCTCCGGCACCGGCAGCAGCTCCTCCGGTTCCACCGGCAGCTCCTCCAGCTCCAGCACCACCTACTCCACTTACAGCGTGAGCATCAGCTCCCTGAAGATCACCGGCGCAGTCAACCTGCGCTCCAAGCCGCTCACCAGCAGCACGATCTACACCTCCATTCCGGCGGGCAAGAGCGTCAGCTGCACCGGCAAGGCAGCCAAGACCAGCGGTGGCTCCGTGTGGTATCAGGTGAAGTACAACGGCACCACCGGCTGGATCTACTCCGGCTACGCGGTGAAGTACAGCAGCTCCTCCTCCGATTCCTCCAGCACCGCCGGCAGCAGTTACAGCATCGACGGTAAGTATGTGCAGGCATCGGGCGACGTGAACATCCGCTCCAACGCCGGCACCGCCTACAAGAAGCTCGGCACCATGCCCAGCGGCGCCAGCGGCACCTGCCTGGGCCTGGCCGCAAAGGATTCCCGCGGCGTCGTCTGGTACAAGGTCAAGTACAACGGCGTCACCGGCTGGGTCTCCTCCCGCCTGACCAAGGTCACCGGCAGCTCCTCCTCGGGGTCCGGCTCCACCGCCGACGGCAGCTACAGCGTCAGCGGCAAGTATGTGAAGGTGGTCGGCGGCAGTGTGAACATCCGCTCCAATGCCGGCACCGCCTACAAGTCCCTCGGCACCATGCCCAGCGGCGCCTACGGCACCTGCCTGGGCCTGGCCGCAAAGGATTCCCGCGGTGTCGTCTGGTACAAGGTCAAGTACAACGGCATCACCGGCTGGGTCTCCTCCCGCTACTCCAAGCTGACCGACAGCAAGGGCTCCGGCTCCTCCGGCGGCAGTTCCTCCGGCGACTCCGTCAAGATCGTCGGCGGCGACGTCACCATTCGCTCCAAGGCGGACAAGACCAGCTCCAAGCTGGGCTACATCCCCGAGGGCAAGACGGCCTCCTACCTGGGCAAGACCTCCACGGACTCCCGCGGCGTGCAGTGGTACTACATCAGCTACGGCGGCGTCAAGGGTTGGGTGTCCTCCATGTATGCCCGCCTCGTCTGAGGTCGGACTTCAAAGGCCCCGCACAAATGTGCGGGACCTTTTCGTACCTGGAGGCCTGACTGCTGAGAACTGTGCCACGCTTCCACAGCGATCCTGCAGCCCCCTGCAATGCAAAAACATCGGTGCAAAAGAAAAAGGACTTGCATTTCTGCAAGTCCTTATGGAGCTGATGACCAGATTCGAACTGGTGACCTCATCCTTACCAAGGATGCGCTCTACCGACTGAGCTACATCAGCGCATCGCCCTATCGTTTGACGCGAGATTGATTATACTACATCCCGCGTCAAAATGCAAGGGGTTTTTCGAATTTTCACAAAATTTATTTTCCTCAGGCCTTCCAGGTTTCCGCAGGCAGCCGGCGCAGCACCTTCAGAAGCGGCAGGCCCAGCACGTAGCACACCACTACCTCGCCCAGGGCCACGGTTGCCATGGAGGAGTACAGCAGCGCCCATTGGATCGCCTCGCCCGGCGCGCGCACGTAGGCCAGGTACACGATGGGGCCGACGATCAGGCCGTTGAACACCGTGGGCATCGCGGCGGCCAGCAGCGGCCGGTTGCGCAGGCGTCGCACCGCCATGGCGGCCAGCAGCGTGGCTAGGGAGCCGAGCAGCACGTCGTACCACACGCCGCCGCCCAGCAGGTTGCCCAGCAGGCAGCCGATAAACAGGCCCGGCACGGCGTCCACGGTGAGCACGGGCAGCAGCATCAGCGCCTCGGCGATGCGGAACTGCACGGCGCCGAAGCTGATGGCCTGCAGCGCGAAGGTCAGCAGCAGATACAGCGCCGCGATGATGGCGGCGCGGGTCAGGGATCGGGTGTTGAGCTTCATGGAGCGTTTCTTCCTTTCACGAGGCAGCGCTGCTCCGTCGGACGCCCAGGTCTTTCCCGCAAGAAAAACGGCATGGAATTCTCCATGCCCACACCTGCGCCGCGCACGCGCGGACGCACACCTGGTTTTGTTTTTTCGGGAATCCGGCGGGATTCCGTCAGACAGGAGGGCTGCGAACTGTCTCTGTTTGGTTTTACAGGATCCATTATAGCGCCGCACATGCCGTTTGGCAAGTTGAGTTTGTGAAATCTGTCCTGTGCGTGCAAACTTCACAGGGACCTGCTATAATGTACGGGTAATCCTGCATGGCGAGGAAGGTTCTGATCCGATGAAGATATTCGATGTTCACGTACACATCTATCCGGACAAAATTGCGCTGAAGGCATCCAGGAGCGTGGGCGAATTCTACGACGGCATGGACATGCACGGCGACGGCACCCTGGCGGACTGTCTGCATCGGCAGGATGCGGCGGGCTTTACCCGCTTCGCCGCCCACTCCGTGGCGATGACGCCCCACAATGTCGGCAGCATCAACCGCTTCATACTGGAGGCCCGGGCCCGGCATCCCGATCGCATTGTGCCCTTCGCGGCGATTCATCCGGAGATGGAGGACATGGAGGCGACGGTTCGGGAGATCGTGGCGCAGGGCTTCAAGGGCATCAAGATCCATCCGGACATGCAGCGGTTCCAGGTGGACGATCCCGCCGCGGCGCCCATGATGGAGGCCATCGAGGGCCGGCTTCCGCTGCTGATCCACTGCGGCGACGCCCGCTACGATTTCGACGGCCCGCAGCGCATTCTGAACCTGCGCCGGCAACATCCGCGGCTTGAGATCATCTGCGCCCACTTCGGCGGCTGGAGCGAGTGGAACAGCGCCATGGAGCTGCTGCCGGGCAACGGCCTGGTGATCGACACCTCCAGCTCGCTGTACAAGTGGCCGGCGGAGCGCGCCGTGGAGGCGATTCACCGCTTCGGCGTGGAGAACGTGCTCTTTGGAACGGACTATCCCATGTGGGATCCGAAGGAGGAGCTGCAGCGCTTCCTGAAGCTCAGGCTCACCGACGCCCAGCGCGAGGACATCCTCTGGAACAACGCCCAGCGCATTCTGAAACTGTGAACAAAGCTGCGCGGTCGAATGACTTTTTTTCAACATTGCGCCGCTTCGTTTGACGCTGCGGAATGGAATATGTATAATAAGGATAGAGAAATGGGCAGACGCAGGACGGTTTGCCGGGAAAGGAGCGCATGAGACGATGGGACGCGCCGAGAACAAGAGCAAATACAGAAAGGTTTCCGTGTGGAACTGGATGGGTACGCTGATTCTGTGCAGCATCCCGGGCGTCAATCTCATCGCCCTGATCCTGTTCATCATCTTCGCCAAGGCCCAGAGCAAGCGCAGCTTCGCCATCGCAATGCTGGTGCTGGAGCTGCTCTGCGCGGCGCTGATCATTGCGGCCTTCCTGGTCTTTCCGGATCAGCTGGCCCAGTTTGCCGCCGATCTTCGGGGCGGCGACGCTGTGCTGGTGATGCCTCAGGGCTGACGCCACATTGCGGCAATCGAAGGATCCACGGCGCCTCCTCCGGGCACGGCTGATCCTTCCTAGATACATGAAAGCGGCATGACGCAGGTCATGCCGCTTTGTGCGCTTGCGGGTTCAGTTCAGCAACACTTCCTCCCAGCCGGCGGCACGCAGCCGCAGCACGTGGTCGAAGCCGCAGGACCGGGCCAGCTCCACGCAGGTATCGTAGCCCGTCTCCAGCGTGGCGGCGGAGTGGGAGTCGCCGTTGATGAGGATCTCGCCGCCCAGCTCGCGGATGCGCCGCAGCAGAATCCGATTGGGATAGGGCGCGCTGCGGTAGCCCCGGCCCATGGCGCCGGTGTTCATCTCGATGGGCAGGCCCCGCCGCACCGCGCAGTCCACGGCCTCCAGCGCAGGGCCCAGGTAGCGGGGATCGGATTCGTCAAAGTAGCGGCTGCCCTCGTTGTACTTGCTCACCAGGTCGATGTGGCCGATGAAGGTCGCGTCGGAACTCGCGCAGACCTCGGCCTCCCGGCGGAAGTAGGCCCGGCAGTAGGCGTAGTAGTCGCCGCCGAAGTGCCTGCGCACCATCTCCTCCATGTGGGCGGCGGAGCGATCCACGCACACGTACTCGCCGTCGGCCAGAAAGCAGTGGGTGGAGTCGATCAGGTATTCGTATTGCGAGAAGTCCCGGGGATAGAGCGCGTCGCGCTCCGCGCCCAGCAGGATCTCGATCTGCCCGCGGTACTTCTCGCGCACCCTTTTCACCTCGTCGCGGTACAGCGCCTCCTTCTCCAGGGTGACGGGCACCGTCTCGTAGGGCGTCCAGCCGTGTATGGAGTAGCCCAGGGACACAAAGCCCAGATCGATGGCGGCGCGCGCCATCTCCTCCACGCTGTTCTTGCCGTCGCAGAAGGTGGTGTGGGTGTGCACGTTGGATCGTATCTTCATGGAATTCCTCCGCAGCTTGATGCCTTCATGATACGATCCCCGGCGGAGAAAGTCAAGCCTTGCATTTCCCTCCGGAGCGTGCCATAATGGTGCGGGGGAGGGATGGACATGCGTACGCTTCAGGAGATCGTGGACAGGGGCCGCAGGATCGTGTTCTTCGGGGGCGCGGGGGTTTCAACCGCCAGCGGCATCCCGGACTTTCGCGGCGAAAACGGGCTGTACAAGCAGAAGTACGGCGATCTGACCCCGGAGATGATGCTCAGTGCGTCCTTCTTCTACCTGCACCCCGACCGCTTCTTCGAATTCTACCGGGAGCACATGCTGCACCCGGAGGCCCGGCCCAACGCGGCGCACCGGGCGCTGGCACAGCTCGAGCGCATGGGCAAGCTGCGGGGCGTGGTGACCCAGAACATCGACGGCCTGCACCGCATGGCGGGCAACCGCCTGGTGTACGAGCTGCACGGCAGCGTCCACGAGAACTACTGCATGGACTGCAACCGGCAGTACGACCTCGACTGGCTCATGCACACCGAGGGCGTGCCGAAATGCCCCCACTGCGGCGGCGTGGTGAAGCCCTACGTGGTGCTCTACGGCGAGGCCCCGGACAAGTACACCTGCATGGGCGCGTGCCGGGAGATCTCCAATTGCGACGTGCTGATCGTGGCCGGAACCAGCCTCGCGGTGGAGCCCGCCGCGTCGTTTCTCGACTACTTCCGCGGCCGGGAGCTGGTGGTGATCAACAATGAGGAGACAAAGGCCGATGCGCGCGCCACGCTGACCCTGCGCGGCGATGTGAGCGAAATTCTGGGGGCGCTGCGGCTTTCCTGAGCTTGTTAAATCATATCTTAACGTTTCTGACACAATTTCTTTCCATTTGTGCCCGCTCCAAATGTGGATAATATGTTACAATAGTGTTGTATCATATGGGGAAGTTTGACCTTAAATTGCAATAATTTTGTGCGAAAAATCGCCCGAAAATCCATACACGGAGGAAAAGCCATGAGCAACGGAGCAAGGATGCGCATTGCGATCCTGCTGACGCTGGCGCTGCTGGCGGCGTTCCCCGCCTTCGCTGAGACTGTGGAGCCGCAAGGTGATTCCGTCGCAGCGGTGCTGGAGGAAGCGCCTGCGGTCGCGTCCGGAGCGGAGTCTGCGGCTCCACCGGAGCGCGCAGACGCGCCGCCCGCACAGGAGCGCGGCAGTCAGGCGGATACAGCAGACGATGTGCGCGCAGAATATCACATCTACTATGGGGAGGACGCGGATGCGCTGGCCGAATACACCGGCGGCGGCTTCCCCGCGATCCGGAACGGCGACCTGCAGGCTGCCGCGCCGGAGCTGCCCGAATCCATTCAGGTGGACGGCGTGGAGTATCTCCCCATCTGTGCGGAGTGGACGCCGGAGGAGGCGCAAATCTATTCCGCGGTGTATTTGCGGACCATCGAAACGGCGGCGTACCGGGTGCGCCACTGTTGGCTGGGGGATCCGGATGCGGCCATCTGCGAGGATGTGACCGGCACCGCCCCCGTGGGTTCGCGCCTGTACTACGACGCGCAGGACGAGGTGCGCGGCTACGCCTACGTCCGCAGCGAGAATGCGGAGCTGACCATCGACGCCGATCCCGGGCGGAATGTGATCGTACTCTATTACAGCCGACGGCTGGTGCTGGCCTCCCAGAGCGCGGAAAAGGTCTACGACGGAACGCCGCTGAACCAGAACGAGGTGCACCTCACCGGCGCGCTGAAGGACGGCGACGAGCTCGTGGTGCTGCTCTCCGGCAGCATCACCGCAGCCGGAACCGCGCCCAACCGCTTCGATACGGTGCGCATCACCCGCGACGGGCAGGATGTGACGTCCTCCGGCGAGTACGACATCGTCCTGGAGGAGGGCGCGCTGACCGTGCTGCCCGCCGGGCTGGAGATCACCGCGGCCTCGGCACGCAAGCGCAGCGACGGCACGCCGCTGACCTGCGACCGCTGGGCGCTGAGCGACGGCATGCTGGCGGAGGGCGAGAGCATCGCCTCCGTGCAGGTTCGCGGCGCGCAGACGGAGGTGGGCGAGAGCCCCAACGTGCCCTCGGGCGCGATCATCCTCGACGCGAGCGGTGCAGACGTGACCGCCAACTACGACATCCGCTACTGCGACGGCACGCTGAGCGTGACGGATCTGCAGCCGCTGACCGTGATCGCCCGGAGCGCGGAGAAGATCTACGACGGCACGCCCCTCGAGGACGCCGGCTTCCGCTGCGAGGGCCTGATGGACGGCGACGCCATCGAGGTCTGCGTGCGCGGCAGCATCACCGCCGCAGGCATTGCGGAAAACGAAATCGAGGGCGTGATGATCACCCGCGACGGCCGCGAGGTCACCGGCGAATACGAAATTGCGCTGCACAGCGGCGCGCTGCGGGTGCTGCCCCGGGAGATCGAAATCACCGCCGGCTCCGCCCGGAAGCGGTTCGACGGTGCGCCGCTGACCTGCGATGCGTGGGCGCTGAGCGCCGGTGCGCTGGCGCAGGGCGACGTGCTCGAATCCGTGCGCGTGACCGGCAGCCAAAGCGGGGTGGGCGAGAGCGAAAACCTGCCCGACGCCGCCGTGATCCGCAGCGCCGGCGGCACGGATGTGACCGACAGCTATGCGATCACCTACGTGTGCGGCACGCTCTGCGTCACCGACGGCGGCAGCGGGGACTGAAGCTCATTTCAACTCAATTCTTCGGCCTGCAGGCCGGTTTCCGGAGGTTTTCATGATGCGAAACGCAACCCATCTGCGCCGCTGTGCGGCGGCGCTGGTCCTGATCGTTGCCCTTGCGGCCGGCGCGCTTGCGGAACCGGCGGTCACCGTGCAGTCCGTTGTGATTGACACGCCCATCCTCGTGGTGGACGCCACCGCCACGCCCGAAGCGCCGCAGCCGACCCTGCCGCCCATGCAGGAGTCCTTCAGCGCCCTCTACGCCGAAAATCCGGACGTGGTGGGCTGGCTGGAGATGGCGCCGAACATCGCGCTGCCGGTGGTGCAGCGGGACAACAGCTTCTATCTGGATCACGATTTCTATGGGAATTCCAGCGTCTCGGGCGCGCTGTTCCTGGACAGCCGCAACACCCTGTGGCCCGCAGATACCCACATGGCGATCTACGGCCACAACATGAAGAACGGCTCCATGTTCGGCTCCTTCAACAACTATCGCAAGCTGAGCTATCTGCAGAAGAATCCGCTGGTCACCTTCAACACGATCTATGCGGACGCCCGGTACGTGCCCTTCGCACTGTTCGACGCCTCCATGACCAAGGAGGATCCGAACTACTTCCGCCTCGTGCAGTTCAACTTTGACGAGGAGCATCCCTTCGACGCCTTCCTGGAGGACGTGCGCAGCCGCTCGTTCTACAACATCCCCGTGGAGGTCGGAGAGGAGGATTCGCTGCTGAGCCTGGTTACCTGCAGCTACTCCATGGACAACGGCCGCTTCATCATCCTGTGCCGCAAGCTGCGCGAGGATGAGACTCCGGAGCAGATGGCGGAGCTGGTGCAGCAGGCCACCGAAAACTGACGCGCCGCCGGAAGCGCAAAAGGAACCCGCGAATCCAGACAGGATTCGCGGGTTCCTTTCATGCAGGGATCGCGATGGACGCCGCGCTATCTCTTCTCCATGCACAGAATGCTGCCCCGGGGCGCGCCGGACAGATTCGCGACGACGTTGCACTTGGCGATCAGCAGAAACCAGATGTTCCCGCGGTCGCAGCAGTACAGGCCCTCGTAGTTGCCCATGCCCTTGGCGATGATCACGTCCGCGGCGTAGAACTCCCGCTTGAAGGCCTCGCTGGTGCGGCAGAGCATGGTGGTGAGCAGGCTGTCGCCGTTGTCGATGACCTCGGCCACCTCCTGCATGTCCACGGCGGCGGCGTCCTCACGGGTCACGTCGTTGACGGTGGCCGCGCCGCGCACGGCGTACTTGACCGCCACCTGGGGGTAGAGCGCGTGAACCGTCTCGATCAGCAGGCGGTCCAGCGCGATCTCGCCGCAGTTGTCGCCCAGCACCAGCAGCGAGCGGGCAGACTTCAGCGCCGCGTCCAGATCGTCGCAGTCGTCAAAGTACAGGCCCTCCCGATCCACGTCCTGCACCTTCTGCAGCGCCTTGTCCAGCGTGACCTCCGCGCCCAGCGCCGCAAGATCGATCAGGTTGCCGGCGATGGACGCGCGCACTGCGGCGCGCAGGGGATCGTCGCTCTGTGCGACGTGCGTGCGCAGCTGCGGCAGCAGGCGGTACAGCGCCCGGTCGAAGAACAGGCGGGTCTCGCGGTAGGGATCGGGGTCGCCCAGGCCCTCCGCCACCATGCGGTAGACCTGCTCGATCTGGATGCAGTTGTTGCGGTTGACGTCGCCCTCCGCTAGCAGCACGAGCGCCCGGTGCATCAGCTCCCGGCGCAGCGGCTCCGGCGTGCCCGCCACCTCGGTGGTGTTGATCACCTGATTGATCGCGCAGTGCAGGCAGTCCAGGTGCAGCAGATCCTGGGGCGCATGCAGGTTGTCCTTGGGCAGATGTGCGCTCATACCTTCTTCTCCATCACGGCCTGCACCGCGTCCAGCATCGCCGCACGCAGCCCGGCGCGCTCCAGCGCCTCCACGCCGCGAATGGTGGTGCCCGCCGGGGAGCACACGCCGTCCTTGATCGCGCCCGGATGCATGCCGGTCTCGATCTGCATCCTGCCGGTGCCCGCAAGGGTCTGGCTGGCCAGCAGGTAGGCCGCGTCCCTCGGCAGGCCGTACTTCACGCCCGCGTCCGCCAGCGCCTCGATCACCAGCGCGCAGAACGCCGGGCCGCAGCCGGAGATCGCCCCGCCGATGCCCATCAGGTGGCTGGGCAGCTCCTTCACAACGCCCAGCGCGGCAAATATAGACAGGATCTGCGCGCGCTCGTCCGCCTCCAGCGAGTTCTTCTGCTCGAACAGTAGCACGCCCGCGCCCACCATGGCCGGGGTGTTCGGCATGATGAACTGGATGCGGGTGCTTGCATCCAGCAGCGCAGACAGGCGGTCATAATCGTAGCCCAGCGCCACGGACAGCAGCGCCTTGCCCTTCAGCGCGTCCTTCAGCTCCGAGAGCACGCCCTCGATCACGTAGGGCTTGACGGCGATGAGCACCGTGTCCGCCTGCGCAACCGCCTCCAGCGCGCTGCGGCAGGCATGGATGCCCGTCTCATGGGCGTAGGCTTCCAATTTGTCCCAGTGGGGCGCATAGCCGTACACATTTTCCGCGGCGACCGCGCCACTCTTGACAATTCCCGATGCGATGGCCCGGCCCATGTTGCCCAGGCCGATGAATGCCAGCTTCTTCATATCAAATTTCCTCCAGTGTTCCGTCTTTGGCATATTGCAGATTCAGGTCGCCCCTGCGGGAGCAATCCATGCAGCGGGCGATGTTGGGCGCGTCGTTGTTGCGCACGAACTCCCGGGCCGTGGCCTCGTCGAAGCCGCCCTGCATCTTGCGCCGCACGATGCGTTCCAGCTGCCTTTCGTCCCCCGCGCGCAGAAAGACGGAATAGTCGCAATTGAGGGTGTTCCAGGGAGCTTCGTCCAGCAGCAGCCAGTTGCCCTCCAGCAGCAGAATCTGCTCCCGGATCTCCACCGCATTTTCCACAGGGTTGTGGATGCGCCGGTCGTACAGCGGCCAGCGCTGGTTCTGCTCATGCACGCGCGAAAGCAGGCCGCGCAGCTTCTCCACGTCGTAGGTCTCCGGCGCACCCTTGATCCTCGCCAGGGGGATGGTCGTGCCGTCCCGGACGATCGTGTGGCTGTCCAGATAGGCCTGCGGATAGTGGAAGCCGTCGATGCCCACGCTCTGCACCGGTGTGAGATCCGGCTCTGTGCGGGAGAGCCGCTCCAGATACAGGCACAGCGTGCTCTTGCCCGCGGCGGGCGGGGCCGCCAGAAAGGCCACGATGCGGCGGTTTTTCTCGCGCTGAAGCTCCGTCAGATGACGCAGCAGCGGCAGGAACACCCGCTCCCGGTCGCGGGAGTCGAATTCCGCTTCAATGGCCAGTCCGTTGACCTGAAAGATGAACTTCTCCTTCATGAAAGCATCCCCCTCGTCCTATACCGGAATGGTATTTCGATTCGCGGGGATGAAAATCCTTCCAAAAACGAAAATTGCATCAATTTCCGGCAAATATGCTCGAATCAACCGGAATATAACCCAATCGTGATGTAAAATCATTCGGAAAATGGTATCATACCTCCAATCCGAATCAAATTTCAGCAAAGGGGCGATTGTTATGGCGCATTATATCAGTGAACCCTCCCATACCTTCAGCGAGTATCTGCTGATTCCGGGCTACACTTCCGAAAACTGCATTCCGGACAATGTGACGCTCAAGACGCCGCTGGTCAAGTTCAAGAAGGGCGAGGAACCCGCCATCAGCCTGAACATTCCGCTGGTCTCCGCAATCATGCAGTCCGTGTCCAACGACACCATGGCGATTGCCCTTGCGCGCGAAGGCGGAATGTCCTTTATCTATGGCTCCCAGAGCATCGAGAGCGAGGCCGCCATGGTCGCCCGCGTGAAGAACTACAAGTCCGGCTTCGTGGTCAGCGACGCAAACCTGCGCCCCGACCAGACCCTGGCCGACGTGCTTGCCCTGCGCGAGGAGCTGGGCCACTCCACCATGGCCGTCACCGAGGACGGCACCAGCACCGGTAAGCTGCTGGGCGTGGTCACCAGCCGCGACTACCGCGTCTCCCGCATGGAGACCACCGAGCTGGTCTCCAGCTTCATGACGCCCCTGGAGAAGCTGGTCACCGCCCCGGCCAGCACCACGCTGAAGGAAGCCAACGACATCATCTGGGAGCACAAGCTCAACAGCCTGCCCATCGTGGACGACAACGGCCATCTGCTCTACTTCGTGTTCCGCAAGGACTACGCCCAGCACAAGGAGAATCCCCTGGAGCTGCTGGACGGCAAGAAGAGCTACATGGTGGGCGCGGGCATCAACACCAAGGACTACGAGACGCGCGTTCCCGCCCTCATCAACGCCGGCGCGGACGTATTGTGCATCGACTCCTCCGAGGGCTACACCTGCTGGCAGGCCAAGACCATCAAGTTCATCCGCGAGAAGTACGGCGACACTGTGAAGGTCGGCGCGGGCAACGTGGTCGACCGCGAGGGCTTCCTGTTCCTTGCCGAGCAGGGTGCGGACTTCGTGAAGGTCGGCATCGGCGGCGGCTCCATCTGCATCACCCGCGAGACCAAGGGCATCGGCCGCGGTCAGGCCAGCGCGCTGATCGAGGTCGCCGAGGCCCGCGACGAGTACTATAAGCGCACCGGCGTGTACGTTCCGATCTGCTCCGACGGCGGCATCGTGCACGACTATCACATGACCCTGGCCCTGGCGATGGGCGCGGACTTCATCATGCTGGGCCGCTACTTCGCCCGCTTCGACGAGAGCCCGACCCAGAAGCTGATGATCAACGGCTCCTACGTCAAGGAGTACTGGGGCGAGGGCTCCAACCGCGCCCGCAACTGGCAGCGCTACGACCTGGGTGGCAAGGCCAAGCTCAACTTCGAGGAGGGCGTGGATTCCTACGTCACCTACGCCGGCTCCCTGCACGACAACGTGGCCAAGAGCCTGTACAAGGTCAAGTCCACCATGTGCAACGTGGGCGTGACCAGCATCCCCGAGCTGCAGCGCGATGCGAAGCTGACGCTGGTGTCCTCCGTTTCCATCGTGGAGGGCGGCTATCACGACGTCACCCTGCGCGCCACCAGCGGCAAGAACTGATTTCCCTGAAAACCAGATCCGTCCATCCCGACGGGTTTGGTTTTTTTGATATTGCCGACAGGCATTCTTGAGATTGAACTGATCTTGGGTACAGAAGTTCGGTTCACATTCAGGAAAACGGAGGAATATTGTATGTCTGATCTCAACATTCTGCGGAGCAAGAAGGGCTTCATCTGCGACATGGACGGCGTGATCTACCGCGGCAACCAGCTGCTGCCCGGCGTGAAGGAGTTCGTGGAGTGGCTCAACAAGGAGGACAAGAAGTTTCTCTTCCTCACCAACTCCAGCGAGCGCTCCCCCAAGGAGCTGCGCCAGAAGCTGATGCGCATGGGTCTGGACGTGGGCGAGGAACACTTCTACACCAGCGCCCTCGCCACCGCCCACTTCCTCAGCCGTCAGGCCCCCGGCTGCACCGCCTTCGTCATCGGCGCACCGGGCCTGCTCAACGCGCTATACGACTGCGGCGTAACCATGAACGACGTGGATCCCGACTACGTGATCGTGGGTGAGACCGCCAGCTACAACTACGAGGTCATCTCCAAGGCCGTGCGGCTGGTGATGAACGGCGCGCGGCTCATCGCCACCAACTCCGACCTCACCGGCCCCGTGGAGGAGGGCATCGCACCGGCCTGTCGTGCGCTGGTCTCCCCGGTGGAGCTGGCCACCGGCAAGCAGGCCTACTTCATGGGCAAGCCCAATCCGCTGATGATGCGCACGGGCCTGAAGATGCTGGGCGTGCACTCCGAGGACGCGGTGATGGTGGGCGACCGCATGGACACCGACGTGATCGCGGGCCTGGAGTCCGGCCTGGACACCGTGCTGGTGCTCTCCGGCTGCACCGCCCGGGAGGACGTGGACAAGTACCCCTACCGCCCGACCCACATCCTCAGCGGCGTGGGCGACATCCCCGCCGGCGACTGGCGAACCGCCAGTGGTACATAGCTATCGCTGTTTAAGCGAACGCAAATCGTCCCCGTAGATCATGGGGGCGATTTGCTATGTTCCTTCTCTTGCGCGATGCTGGCATTCACCCGAAATCTGCCCCGGCGGCTATGGGGCAGATTTCTTGCGTCCGTCGGCGAGGTGCCGCTGCCAGTTGCCTGACGGCGCTTAATTCATCGAACCTCTGCCCCCACTGGTTCAAGGGGCAGAGGTTCTGTGTTTCTTTCCTGCACTTGGATTACTGTGATTCCGAAATCTGCCCCGGCGGCTATGGGGCAGATTTCTTGCGTCCGGTTTTGGGAATTGCCTCAAATCCATTTTGAAACGGCTCCATTTTTTGCATTTCCCCCTTGACTCTATCACTGTGTCAGCCTATATAATGCTCCTGAGCTCAAAAATTCGCATGTGCGAGGTGCAAACCATGCTTAAGATCGGGGAATTCTCCAAGCTATCCAGAATCAGCATACGCATGCTGCGCCACTACGACGAGATCGGCCTGCTGCGGCCCGTGCGCATCGACGCGTTCACCGGCTACCGCTACTACGGCGAGGATCAGCTGCCCATCGCCGGGCGCATCGTGTTCCTGCGGGACATGGGCTTCGGCCTGAGCGCCATCGCCGGGATGCTGGCCTGCGGTGACGATCCATCGGCCCTGGAGTGCCATCTGGATCTGCGCCAGGCCCAGCTGCAATCGCAGCTGGAGGAGGCGGGCCGCCAGCTGCGCCTGCTGGAAAACCTTCGAAAAAATCTGAGAGAGGATGAATACGCAATGGATTACAATGTCACACTCAAGACCCTGCCCGAGCGCTACGCCGCCTGCGTGCGGCAGATCCTGCCCCGCTACGACTGCGAGGGCATGCTGTGGGAGACGCTGATGCGGGAGACCGCGCCGCTGCACCTCACCGACGGCGACCCCTGCATCTGCTGCGCCGTGTTCCACGACGGCGAGTACAAGGAGGCCGACGTGGACGTGGAGGTGCAGAAGAGCGTGAAGGGCAGCTATCCCGACACCGAGCACGTGCATTTCAGGACCCTGCCCGCCGTGACCGTGGCCTCCGCCACCTATCAGGGTGGCTACCACCTCATCGGTGAGGTGAGCGCTGCCGTGGCCGCGTGGGTGCGGGACAACGATTACCATTACGACGGCCCGGCCTTCTACATCTACCACGTCAGTCCCCACGAGACGGACAAGCCGGAGGAGTTCATCACGGAAATCTGCCTTCCTGTGCGCAGGGACTGAAGATTGCCGCCGCATCGCAAGCGCCGCCCGCAGTTCCGTGCGGCAGGCGGCGCGCTTTCCGGCGATGCACACAAAAACGGGGGAGCGTTGCGCTCCCCCGTGCAGCATACCATACTATTCGCCGGGCCCCGGCGTGGGCGTGACCTGCGCCACAATGCCCTCGATCTGCTTCTTTGTCACCATCGACTGCACCGCGGCCGTCAGACCGCCGGCGCCCTGCAGAAATTCGGCGTAGCTCTCCCATTCGCCGTCCTCGGTGTAGCTCTGCATCAGCAGCAGGCCCCGCAGGCCCTCGTCCACCGCATCGCTGTGGTAGATGTGGCAGGGCGTGCCGTTGGGACAGTTCTTTGCGATCCACTTCGCGTCCTCCGGGCGCAGGCGGATGCAGCCGTGGGATGCGGGCGTACCCAGCAGCGCCGCAGCCTCGGTATCCAGCGTGGCCTCGTCCTCCTCGAAGTAGGGCAGCGAGTGGAACAGGTAGCCGTCCAGGATGCGCGTCACATACTGCACGTAGCAATCGTAGGTGGGAATGGCGTACCACTTGGTGCGCTCGGCGGAGTTGCGCTGGTTCAGCGTAAAATCGCCCACGGGCGTGCACTCGTTCACGCCGGTGGAGCAGATCATCTGCCGGACCACGCCGCTGTCGCTCACGTCCTCCGCGCGGTAGACTGTGACGATCTGGTTGGTGACGTCCACCTCGATGGCGTAGGGCGAGGCCGCAAGCGCGCCGCCGGAGAGCAGCGCGATCAGCAGGACAAGGCACAGAATTCTTCGCAGATTCCGCATAAAACACCCCTCCCTTCGCGCTTTTTTGCAGTATAGCATGCGCCCGGGAGGGGTGTCAAGTCAGATCAGCTGGTACAGCAGGCCGTCCTCCGGCGCGTACCAGATCAGCATGCCGTGGCCCCGGCGCAGGATGCGCACCTCCAGGTTCCACTCGGGGTAGAGCCGGTGCAGCTCCAGACGGCCACCGCACGCGTAGGCCACGAAGGGAATGTAGTTGTCCTTCTCCATGGGATGATCGGAGGTGACGAACCACTCGTCCTCCACCGCCTCCACCGTAAGTTTCTGCTCCGGCGCGGCCTTCACTCCAGCGCCTGCAGACGCCGCCCGCAGCAGCTGATCTCCGCGCCGCCGGTGCTCACGGTGAAGCCGCCGCAGACCGGGCAGACGCAATATCTTGCCTTCTTCATATTTCCTCCATCCGTTTCGTTGGGCGCAAGATCCCCCGAGAGCATGCGGGTCAGCTCCACGCCCAGAATCTCCGAGAGCTCGCCCAGCAGCGTCACGTCCGGACAGCCCTGGCCGCGCTCCCACTTGCTCACCGTCTTGTCGCTCAGGTTCAGCTGATCCGCCAGCTGGCGCTGGGTCATGCCCTGCTCCAGCCGCAGCCGCTTGATCAGCGCGCCCACCTTGCCGCAATCCATGTCCATCACCTCGCTTTCCATTGTACCGCAGGGACGGCCATCTGTAAATCCACGCTCCGTAGACATGCCCCGCAGACGCAGCGAAAACGATGCAAAAGCCTGCTTCCATGCAAAAGCCGCACGGTCTCTGAAATCGTGCGGCCCTGCGCTTTATTCGTCCTTTTGTTCTTCCTTCTTTCCATGAAGCATCTCGTGCAGGCGGCGCTGCATCTCCTCGGCCTGGGCCTTTGCGGCGTCCTTCTGCGCGCGGACTTCCTCCTCCAGGCCGGAGAAGAATTCGTTCTTCACGTTCGGCGCAGGCGCGTCCTTCCTGAACAGATCGCCGACCTTCTCCGCGCCCTCCTTCACCGCGTCCACGGCGCTGTCCGCCGCGTCCCTGACCTTCTCCACCACCGGAGCGGCCTTCTCCTTCACGTCCTCGATCACCGGGGCGGCTTTCTCGCGAACCCCGGCGGCGGTCTCCATCGCCTTTTCCTTCACATCCTCAAGTACGGGCGCGGCCTTCTCCTTCGCCCGCTCCAGCGCCTCCTTCGCGCCGCTGAACAGCTCGCTCATGCTGCCTCCTCCGCCGGAAATCCGGCAATCTGTATTTCCTCCTCCATTGTAGCATCGCGGCGGCGTTTTTTCAATCCCGGGGGCTTGCCAAAAACCCGAACATTCATTATAATACAAATGGATGTTACACAAAAAGCAGCGTTCATTTAACAGGACGCGTTGATAATCAAAGTGTACGGAGCGTACAGAATTCAGCATTGAGGAGGTTGAATTATGAATTTTGAACTTCTGCACCCGGCAGACCAGCTGGTGATGATCATGGCCCGCATCTATGCCTACGGCATGACCACCACCTCCGGCGGCAACCTTTCCATTCGTGACGAGAACGGCGACATCTGGATCACCCCCTCCGGCATCGACAAGGGCAACCTGACCCGCGCGGACATCATGCAAATCAAGCCCGACGGCACCGTGATCGGCCCCCACACCCCCAGCGTGGAGCTGCCCATCCACCGCGACATCTACAAGCTGCGCCCCGACCTGCACGCCATCGTGCACGCCCATCCCCCGGTGATGGTGGCCTTCAGTCTGGTGCGACAGGTGCCGGATATGCATCTGATCCCCAACGCTTCGCTGGTGTGCGGCGAGATCGCCCTGGCGAAGTACGACATCCCCGGCAGCCAGCAGCTCGGCCGGAACATCGCCGAGAAGTTCGCCGAGGGCTACAACACCGTATTGATGGAGAACCACGGCGTGATCTGCGGCGCAAAGGATCTCTACCACGCCTTCATGGTGTTTGAAACCGCCACTTCCTCCGCCCAGATCGAGTTGGATGCCCGCAAGCTGGGCACACCCCGCCGCCTGAGCGAAGCGCAGATCGCCCTGGACAGCTCCAAGGCCCACCCGCCGCTGGACGCCTTCGAGGCCAAGCAGGTCTCCAGTGAGGAGCGCGCGGGACGGCGCGACATGTGCACGCTGATCCATCGCTCCTACGACCAGCGGCTCTTCACCAGCACCCAGGGCACCTTCTCCATGCGGCTCTCCGACGGCTCCTTCCTCATCACCCCCTACATGAAGGACCGCAAGTATCTGGAGCCGGAGGACATCGTGCGCATCAAGGGCGGCATGTGCGAGCTGGGCAAGACCCCCAGCCGCTCGGTGCTGCTGCACCAGCGCATCTATGAGATGCACCCGGAGATCAATTCCGTGATCATCGCCCATCCGCCGGCGACCATGGCCTTCGCCGTGACCGACGCGGAGTTCGATTCCCGCCTGATCCCGGAGAGTTACATCTCCCTGCGCAACGTGGCGCGCCTGCCCTACGCCACCACCACGCTGGACATCGACGGCACCGCGAAGCTGTTCACGCCCCAGCAGCCGGTGCTCCTGGTGGACAACCAGTGCGCCATCGTGACCGGCACCTCGCTGCTCAACGCCTTCGACCGCCTGGAGGTGCTGGAGTACAGCGCCGCCGCGATGATCGCCGCAAAGGACATCGGCAAGGTGGTGCTGATCTCCGACGAGGAGATTCACGACCTGAAGGTGGCCTTCAAGCTGACCGACGGAGAGGAATAAATGACATTATGGACAGGGAAGCAGATTTCCCTGTCCATTTCCTTTCAAAACGAGGGAGCCCGGACACATGTCCGGACTCCCTGCATTCTTTTTGGTTTTACTTGATGGCGTTGACCAGCTCGACGGCGGCGGCGTGCACCTTTGCGGCGACGGCGGCGCTGATCTCGGTGGCGGCCTGGGCATCGGCGGCGGACTTCAGTTCGTCATATGCGGCGTAGCAGTCCTGCTGCAGCGCATCCAGCGTGGCGTTGATCTCGGCGAGCTTCGCCTCGTCGGCCTTGCCGGCCTCGATCAGGTTGGACAGCGCGTCGAAGGTCCAGTACATGGAATCCGCCCAGTTTTCGGGCAGGGCCACGTAGCCCTCCACGGGCACGCGCTCGCCGTTCTCGTCGCGCTTATACTTGGTGGTGGCGTAGGAGATTTCCGCGTCCGCATTCTCCTCCTCGGTGAACTCCGCGGGCAGGGTGCTCAGCTGATAGCCCGCGTAGGTGTCGGTGGTCAGCATGGGATAGTAGGGAACGAAGGCGCTGTAACAGGCGTCGTCCATGGCGACCCACTCCACGGTGTCAGTCGCGCTGTCCTCCGCGCTGATCTGGAAGATGTGGGTCTCCAGATTGCGGTTGGAGCCGATGCCGCCGATGTGGTAGTAGCCGATCACGTCCTCGATGGTGAAGGCGTGCTCCGGCGCGATGCCGGTGTACATGGGAACGATGTTGCCGTCCGCGTCCACGTTGGAGATTACGTAGTCGGCGGGGACGGGTTCGTCGCCGGCGGCGGCGTTGAAGTACTTCAGCGCGTTGACCATGCGCTCGTTGGCCTCCTGGTCGGCGTTGTAGGAGGCGACGTAGTCGATGGTGTTGGCTTCCTCGTCGCCCACGTAGGTTCCGGCCTGCTTGGCGACTTCGATCAGGTTTTCGGAGGCGATGACGTTTTCGGTATCGTCCAGGTCGATCAGGCCGATGATGGACATGTTCGGCTGGGCGAAGGCCATGCTGTCGCTGAGCTTCAGCGCGATGTACGCATGGCCCGTGGTGTTCTCCACGTACCAGGTCTCGCTGTCGTCGGCGATCAGGATGCCGGAGCCGCCGCAGCAGCCCGACGCATCGTAGATGCCCAGCAGCAGCTCCACCGCTTCCTTGGCGCTTGCGGACTCGCTGAGCAGAATGGTGGTGATTTCGGCCTCCTCGATGCCCAGATCCTCGTAGGGGTCGACCTCATACAGCGCGTCGGAGCAGCCGATGGTCTCGGTGGCGCTCACGGTCACGCCCATCTCATTGGTGCCGCCCGCCTCGTAGGGGGTGTGCGCGTGGGTTCCGCCGCAATCCGGGCACTCGCCGCCGACCGCGTCGCCGTTGTCATCGCTGAAGGCGGTGTAGGCGTAGCTGTCCTTGGTGAAGGTGTAGGAGAAGCCGTAGCAGCCGTCGTACGCTTCGCCCGCGACGTGCTTTCCGGCGGGACTCACGTAGAACAGCTTGTTGTAGCTGTTGGAGATGTCCTCCGAGCGGGCCAGGATCGTCTCGCCGCCGGCGGTCAGGCCGGAGCCCACGTAGATCGCCGTGCAAGCCAGCGCGCTCACGCAGGAGAGACACAGGATAAATGCAAGCATAAGGGAGATACAGATTTTCATTTTGGCAGACATGATGCACACCGTCCTTACTGAATTGGATACTCCGCATTATAGTGCATGTTTATGCATATGTCAAGCATTTTTCTGAATTTCTATGCATTTATTTCCTGTAAAAAACCCCGTCCGTTGGAACAAAGCGGCGCGCGCAATGCGGTCACCTTGCACAACGGAGCGGGGGACTTGCGGCGATGGGCTCAGACGAAGCGCTGGGTATTGACGTCGATGACGCCGCGGGTGGTGAGGCGCAGCGTGGGAATGACCGGCAGCGACATAAAGCTCAGGGACATGAAGGGGTCGATGCCCGGGTGCACGCCCAGGTCGAAGGCGGCCTGCCTGGTCCGCTCCAGGGCGGCATTGACGTCGGCGAGGGGCGCGTCGCTCATCAAACCGGCGATCTCCAGCGGCAGTTCGCTGCATACGCATGCATCCGCAACAACCACGATGCCACCGTGATCGTCCAGGATGCGGTTCGCAGCGAAGGCCATGTCCGCAGGATCGGCGCCCACCACGATGATGTTGTGGGAGTCGTGGCAGATGGAGGTGGCCACCGCGCCGCGCTTGAGGCCGTATCCCTGCAGATAGCCCAGGCCGATGTGGCCGGTGTGCCGGTGGCGCTCGATGACGGCGATCTTCAGAATGTCCCGCTGCGGATCGGGGCGGTCCGCGTAGCCGTTGTCGGTGGTGACGATCTCGCCGGGCACCATGCCGATCACGCCGCGGGGCCGCGCGTCCTCGAAGTCCTCGGGGCGCAAGTGGTCGAGATGGAAGGTGTCGTGGGCGCGCCGGTTGAGGTAATCGTCGATGCGGGGCGCGGGAATGTCGCGCAGCTTGCCGTGATCGAAGTACAATTCGCCGCCCTTGAACACCATCTCGACGTTGAAGTGGGCGAAATCGTCCACGATGGCGAAGTCCGCCAGGTAGCCCGGCGCGATGGCCCCGCGATTGTTCAGCAGGAAGTAGCGCGCGGCATTGTGGCAGGCCAGCTTGACGGCGATGATGGGATCGACGCCGTAATCGTTGATGGCGCGGCGAACGATGGAATCGATGTGCCCCTCCTCCAGCAGGTCGCTGGGGTGGCGGTCGTCGCAGCAGAACATGCAGCGGTCGCAATAGCGGGGCGTCATCAGCGGCGCCAGCGCCTCCAGATTCTTCGCCGCGGTGCCCTCGCGGATCATGATGAACTGGCCGCGCTTCAGCTTGGCGATGGCGTCCTCCACGGTGGAGCACTCGTGATCAGAGTACACGCCGGCGGCGATGTAGGCGTCCAGCTCCCTGCCGGAGAGGCCCGGAGCGTGGCCGTCGATCTTCTTGTGGTGGGCCTGGGCGGCGATGATCTTGGCGACCACGTCCGGATCGTTGTGGGTCACACCGTAGGCGTTCATCATCTCCGCCAGCCCCTGCACCCGGGGATGATCGTAGTAGGAGTCGATGTCGCGATAGTCCAGCACCGCACCGGATTCGTCCAGCGGCGTGGAGGGCACGCAGGAGGGCAGCATGAAGCGCACGTCGATGGGCAGGCCATCGGTGGCCTGGAGCATGTAATCGATGCCGTCGGCGCCCATGACGTTGGTGATCTCGTGGGGATCGGTGATGACCGTGGTGGTGCCGTGGGGCAGCACCGCCCGGGCGAACTCCCGGGGCGACACCAGGCTGGACTCCAGGTGGATGTGGGCGTCGATGAAGCCGGGACAGACGATGCGGCCGCGCATGTCGTACTCCCGCTCCCCCTCGTAGCTCCCCAGGCCCACGATCAGGCCGTTCGCGCAGGCGATGTCCGCCGTGCGCAGTTCGTTGGAGAACACGTTGACGTAGCGGGCGTTCTTCAGCACCAGGTCCGCCTTCTTCCGCCCGGAAGCCGCTTCGATGATCTGCTGCTTCTTCAGCAGCTTGCGCTGGATTCGCGCGGAGTAGCTTTCGTTGGATCTTGCCATGTGCACACCTCTCCTTCGCATCGTGATGGATGCCGGCCGCAGCCGGCGGTTTGAAAAGAGCGCGCAGGTTCTCAGGGAACCCGCGCGCCGGTGGAACAGAATCAGTGAAAGACCCTGCGGATCAGCAGGATGACCAGGTAGATGACGATCATGACCACGAAGATGGCGGCCATGCCCTTGCCGGTGATGATCAGGGACTGCAGCACGTTGGAAAGATTCATCTGCGCACCTCCTCAGCCCACCAGGGAAATGATCAGTCCGCCCACGATGGCGGAGGCGATCTGCCCGGCGACGTTCGCTCCTGCCGCGTGCATCAGCAGGAAGTTGTAGGGATCCTCCTTGAGGCCCATCTTGTGCACCACGCGGGAGGCCATGGGGAAGGCGGAGATGCCCGCCGCGCCGATCATGGGGTTCATCTTCTCCTTGCGGAACAGGTTCAAAAACTTCACGAACAGCACGCCGCCGAAGGTGTCGAACACGAAAGCCACCAGGCCCAGGCCCAGGATCATCAGGGTTTGCGGCCGCAAAAAGGCCTCGCCCTGCATGCTGATGGCCACGGTGATGCCCAAGAGCAGCGTGATCAGGTTCGCCAGCACTTTCTGTGCGGTCTCGGAGAGGGCGCCCAGCACGCCGCATTCGCGGATCAGGTTGCCGAACATCAAAAAGCCCACCAGAGACGCCGAAGCGGGGGCCACCAGCGCCGCGATCATCGTCACGCAGATGGGGAACAGGATGCGCAGCGTGCGGGACACGTCCGCCGGGTTGTACTGCATGCGGATCCGGCGCTCCTTCTGAGTGGTGATGAGCCGGATGCAGGGGGGCTGGACGATGGGCACCAGCGCCATGTAGGAGTAGGCGGCGACGATGATCGCGCCGATGTACTGCGTGCCGAAGTGGTTGGCCACCACGATGGAGGTGGGTCCGTCCGCCGCGCCGATGATGGCGATGGAGGCGGCGTCGGTGAGCTCAAAGCCCATGAGGCTGGCCATGATCAGCGTGAAGAAGATGCCGAACTGGGCCGCCGCGCCGATCAGCAGCAGGCTGGGATTGGACAGCAGCGGGCCGAAGTCGATCATCGCGCCGATGCCCACGAACAGCAGCAGCGGAAACAGCTCGTTGGCGATGCCCGCATTGTACAGGGTCTCCAGCACCGCGTTCGCGCCGGAGAAGGGAAGGTTGACCAGGATCGCGCCGAAGCCCATCGGCAGCAGCAGCGTGGGCTCCATGTCCTTCTTGATGGCCAGGTAGATCAGGATGCCGCCGATCACCCACATCACCGGCATCTGCCAGGTGATGGCATGTAAATTGGTCAGGAAACTCTCCATGATTCCTCCTTGCAGTGTGTCCGAATATGTTGTACGGCCCTGTCCCTACACACAAAGGATACGGCCGCAGAACCCGCGAAATGCCGCAAAAGGGCCGCCGGTCCGGAGTTCTACCATGATATACCGGCGGCGAACTTTTGTCAATCGGAATCGTGTTCCTTTCCTGCAAAATCCGGCGCAACCCAGGCGTCCAGCAGCGCACCGGCGTCGATGGCCGCGAAGTAGCGCTCCAGCTGCTCCGCAGCAACGGGCGCGCCCTCCTTCAATTTCTGATCCAGCATTGCAATGCCACGCAGCACCCCCTCCGACGGCTCGGCGTAGGGGATGATGCCGTCCCAGGCGGGGCTCAGCTTGCCCGGCAGCGACGCAAGGAAGGTGCCGCTCTGGGTGGCCAGCGCGCGCCGCATGGCCCAGTACAGGCGCACATCGGCGCGAAACTGGCGGGGCGTGAGGCTGTGGTACATCTCCACCGCGGCGCGGCAGTCGGCCTCGCCGGGAAAGATGCGCCGGGGAAGCTCGCCCTCGCCGCGCAGGTACAGCGCCCGGTCGTAGGCGGCCTCCAGCGGCAGGTGGCGCACCTCGCCCCGGGCATCCATGGCCTTGAGCTCCGGGTGACAGAGGCGATCCAGGGCGTAGTGGGTGAAGAAGCCCGCGGCGTAGTCCGCCGCGCGGGGCAAACCGCCGCGCACGCTCTCGCGCATGCGCTCCAGCGCCACGAAGCCCGGCTGGCGGTGCAGGCCGAAGCCCTCGGCGCGGTGGCGGGCATTGAGATCGGTGAACAGGGGATCCGGGCCAAAGGTGCCCAGGCGGAAGGCGATGGAATCGGGATCGATGCGATCCCGCAGCGCCCGGCCGCAGGCCTTCCACACCCGGCGGGCAAAGACATAGTGTGCAAGCTGATCCGGCATGATTGCCTCCTTGCGGGATTTCCCTTTACAGCAGCGGCGCCAGCAGCCGCAGCAGGCTCTGCACGATGCGCGTGTGCATTCTCCTGCCCTGGCCGTAGCTGTCGGTCATCTCCCGGCACTTGGGGAAGGTGGCCTCGAAATCGCTGCGCACATCCCGCACTGCGCTGCAGCGGTACATGAGCACTGCATCCTCAAAGTGCAGATACAGGCTGCGATAGTCCAGGTTGATGGTGCCCACCACGGCGGTGCTGTCGTCGCAGAGCATCTGCTTGGCGTGCATGAAGCCCGGCGCATATTCGAAGATGCGCACGCCGCAGCGCGCCAGCTGGGCATAGTAGGATCGGGTGAGCTGGAACACCAGCTTCTTGTCCGGGATGCCCGGCGTGATGATGCGCACGTCCACGCCGCGCTTGGCGGCCAGCGTCAGCTCCTGGGTCATCTCGTCGTCCAGGATCAGGTAGGGCGTGGTGATCCAGCAGTAGCGCCGGGCGTTCTTCAGCACGTTCATGTACACGTTCTCGCCCACGCGCTCCTCATCCAGCGGGGAATCGGCGTAGGGCTGCACGTAGCCGTCGGAGAGGTTCTGATCCTGATCGGTGCAGATGTAGCGCTGGAAGTCGGCGTCCATGCGCTTGACGGCGTTCCACATCTCCAGGAACATCATCGTCAGGCTGCGCACCGCGTCGCCCCGCAGCAGCACGCCGGTGTCCTTCCATTCGCCATACGGATTTACGCGGTTGAAGTACTCGTCCGCCAGGTTGTAGCCGCCGGTGAAGCCCACGCGGCCGTCGATGACGGTGATCTTGCGGTGGTCGCGGTTGTTCATGAAGGCGCTGGCGATGGGCAGGATCGGATTGAACACCCGGCACTGGATGCCCTGCGCTTCCATGCGGCGCACAAAGCCACGATCGATGAAGGCCACGCTGCCCACATCGTCGTAGAACAGGCGCACCTCCACGCCGGCCCTTGCCCGCTCGGCAAGAATCTCCTCGATTTCGAAGAAGCTCGACGAGCATTCGATGGCGTGGTATTCCATGAAGATGAACTTCTTCGCCCTCTTCAACTCCGCCTTCAGCGCCCCGAAGGCGAGATCCGTATCGGCGTGAAACTCCACCTGCGTGTTGCGGTAGGCGGGAAACTTGCACCAGGATTGCAGATAGCGCATCTGCGACGCCGCGCCGGCATCCTCCACCTCCAGCGCCTGCAGCACGTCCGGATCCTGCTGCAGATTCAGAAATACGCTGCGGTCGATGCTCTCGTAGCGCTTGCGCATGGTGTGCGTCGCCCAGGGCTGGCCCACCAGCACGTACAGAAGCAGGCCCAGCACCGGAAACACCAGGATCAGCAGAATCCACAGGTTCTTGGAGGCCGCGCTGCGATGCTGGTTCACGATCAGCACCGCCACCACCAGCGCAAGGATCTCCGTGACGAGCTGCACCGAGGGAAACAGTCCGCCCGCGCGGCCGATCATCGATACGATCCAGCCGATCTGCAGGCACAGCGCCAGCGCGGCAAAGAATGCCCTGCCGATGCTGTTCTTTACTGCGCGCGCGTCCTTCCTGCGGTCGTTCATCTTCGGTCCTCCCCATCGATCTGCCATTTCATGTCATCTTATCGCCGCAGGTTAAATTGAGTATGAACTTTCCCGCCCATCCCGCTCAGTATTCCAAATTCGCGGCGTTTCATTCGCTCCGCAAAAAAGCCGCGCCCGGGGCTGTACAGGCGCGCGATTCCGTGATATAATCGTCATATGTCGGAAACGAGGGGGCGATTTGTATGTCGAGACCGCAGCGATGCCGGAGGATCTGCTTTGAGCCGGAGGTGTGCAGCTTTTCGCCGGAGGGAGGCGCACCGGGCGAAGCGGTGGTGCTGAGCCTGGACGAGTTCGAGGCGATCCGCCTGGTGGACGCCGAGGGGCGCACCCACGCCCAGTGCGCCGCGCAGATGGACATCTCCCGCACCACGGTGACGGAGATCTGCGAGCGCGCCCACCGCAAGATTGCCCAAAGCCTGGTCAGCGGCCGGGCGCTGGTGATTGCCGGGGGCAACTATCGCCTCTGCGACGGTTCTGCGGCGCGCTGCTGCTGCGGGCCGTGCCGCTTTCGGGCTAACAAAACGGAACAAGAGGAGGAAGGAAACATGCGCATTGCAGTAACCTATGAAAACGGGGAAATCTTTCAGCACTTCGGACACAGCGAACACTTCAAGCTCTACGAGGTACAGGACGGCAAGGTGGTTCGCAGCCAGGTGATCGACACCCTGGGCAGCGGTCACGGCGCGCTGGCGGGCTTTCTGCGCCTGCACGAGGTGACGGTGCTGCGGCGGCGGCGCGCGCATGGCGCTGGAGCAGGCGGGCATTCAGCTCTACGGCGGCGTGCAGGGCAGTGCGGACGATGCGGTGCAGGCGTTCATCGACGGAAAGCTGGAATACAACCCCGACGTGATGTGCAGCCACCACGACCACGGCGAGGGCCACAGCTGCGGCGAACACGGCCACAACTGCGGCAACGGCGGCTGCCACTGACGGACGGTTACAAGCAAACATAACCACCGGCTCAGCCGGTGGTTATGTTTTTGCCCTGATGCGAATCCAGGCATTTGAAACAGGCTCCGGAATCTCCTCCGGTGCCTGTTTCCGTGTGCGGCGCGTCAGTAGCCGATCGACGCAAGCACCCGATCCACCGTCCGCGCCAGCATGACGCTGAAATCCGCGCGCACGGCGGGCTGTGCGCCCTCTGCGATGCAACGGCCCAGCTGCTCGACCTCGAGGAAGTAGTTGTTCGGCACCTCCACCGTGCGAACCTCGTCCAGGCCGTCGAAGGTTTTCACCCGATAGGACAGCGTGCCGGGGCAGTTGAAGCCGAAGTTCACCGAGGTGATCGAGCCCTTCGTGCCGTGAATCTGGAAGCGGTCCAGCGCCGAGTTCTTCTCCGTCGCCAGCACCATGCCGCAGGCGAAGTTCGCCTTCGCGCCATCGTCGTATTCAAACACGCCGGTGGTGTAGGTGTCGATGTGGTTCTCCGCAAAGGCCGCCACCGCGCGCACGTCCCGCGGCTCCCGGCCCATCATGCGCTGGATGAAGCTCATGGCGTACACGCCCAGATCGTAGGTGCAGCCGCCCAGCGTCTCCCGGCGCATGCGGATGTTGCGCATGTCGTAGTCGGAGGTGATCAGCGCGGCCTCCACGTAGCGCACGTCGCCGATGATTCCCCGATCGATCTCGTCCCGCACGGCCTGCACCAGCGGACTGTGCTGGTAGGCGAAGGCCTCCATCAGGTGCACGCCGTTCTCTTTCGCCACGCGAAACATCTCCTCCGCCTCCTGCGCGGTGGGCGCCAGCGGCTTCTCGCACAGCACGTGCTTGCCCTTGCGCAGCGCCTTCAGCGTCCACTCGTAGTGCATGGTGTTGGGCAGGGGAATGTACACCGCCTCGATCTCAGGATCGTCCAGCAGTTCATCGTAGCTGCCATAGGCGCGCGCAAAGCCGTACTTCTCCTTGAACGCCAGCGCCTTTTCCAGCGTGCGGCCCGCAATGGCCACCAGCTCACAGTTCTCCGCCAGCGCCATGCCCCGCGCCGTGTCGCGCTCGAAGATGTAGGCGGTTCCCAGCACGCCCCACTTGATCTTTCTCATATGCATATCTCCCTTTGTTTATTTGTCGTTATTATAAGAACATTTCAAGTCCAGAACCCAATGTCGTGTTAGGAAACTTTGGAGTAAACCAGCCGAACAGCCAAAGCGCAAACAAATCACAAATCACAGAAACAAAAAGCTTTAATCCAAGATGCTTTGATGGTACATCACGTTTCATTATCGTCGTCTTCAATAAAATAGAATTACAATTTGAATGATTGCTTCAACGATAAATGGTATGGCATATTGCGTTGCAACCTTTGATGATTCTATTTCTGCGATATAGTCTTTGAATAACTCAAGAACTTCCCAATTTTGTTCGTTGTTTTTTACGCAACGTGAAATATATCGATCAAGAGTTGCAAGTAAGTCATCCTCTGGCACAAGCCCCCATTTTTCAATGTCAGGTGATAATCTTCGAAGTATTCTGTTCTGGTTTGCTCGAAACAGAAATCCTTCTGCGATCATTGCAATGAAAAATACAATTGACCATGTGATAATCGCAAAAATAACTGTTAGAACAATCAATCGAAGCAGAAAATCATTTGCTGATTGTTGACCATTCATTCTTGCAAATACATGACGAAGAATGTTGACAAAGTTCAGAAAAAACGGTATGAAAAAATGTATTTTGTTTCCATTTAGACGATACTCATACAAATATCTAAGCGTTTTATAAAATCTAGCAAATGTAGAAATTGAATCATTTTCTTTAGAATTCATATTTGATTTCCACCTTTCTCTGTCAAGCGGCAATAGCCTGTCCCCAGTACAGCTCCATTCTATCATATCAGGAAAGGGCTTGCAATACAAACAGACGCGGAACCCACGGTTCTGCGTCTGTTTATATGATTGATTTACTTCGCGTACATCTGCTCCAGGATGAAGCGGATGATCGGCCCGGGCAGGATCTTGGAGAGCAGGATGCAGCCCTTGTAGACGATGCCGATGGTGTTGTAGGGCTTCACCCGCTTCTTCAGCGCCAGCTTCGCGATGAAGGCCCCGGCCACGGCAGGCTCCATGCCGTTCTGCTCGTCCTTCTCCATGCGCGCCACCGAGCGGGCGATGCGTCCGCCGTAGGCGTCGTCCCCGGCGATGCTCTTGCTGCGCGCGGCGGTGAAGCCGGACTTGATGTCGCCGGGCATCACGCAGCACACGCTGACGCCGTAGGGATGCACCTCGTTGGACACGGACATGGTCAGGGCGTTGACCGCCGCCTTGGAGATGGAGTACCAGGCCTGGAAGGGGATCGGCAGCGGGCCTGCCACGGAGCTGAGGTTCACGATGCGGCCCGATCCGGCCCTGCGCATGTGGGGCAGCACCGCACGGATGGTGTTGTTCATGCCGAAGAGGTTCACGTCCATCAGGCGACGCGCGTCGGCCTCCTCGGTGAACTCGAATGCGCCGGAGATGCCGAAGCCCGCGTTGTTGACGAGCACGTCGATCCGGCCCTCCCGGGCGCAGACCTCGTCCACGGCCCAGCGCACCTGCTCCGCGTCTGCAACGTCCACGCGCATGTGCTGCATGAAGTCAAACTCCGCGTCGCGGCGGCTGAACTCGTACACCCTGCAGCCCTGCGCCGCCAGACACTTCGCCGTCGCCAGGCCGATGCCGCTGGTTCCGCCGGTGAGAATGACGACCTTCATCTGTTATGCCTCCCCCAGAACGCTGGCGATCACGTCCGCCGCCTCGTCGATCAGGGCCTCGGTGAGGCTGGCCATGTAGCTGGTGCGCAGCAGGCAGCCGTCCGCAGGCGCCGCCGGGGGCAGCACGGGGTTGACGTACACGCCCGCCTCGTAGAGCTGCTTCGCCACGACCAGCGTGCGCTCGGCCTCGTAGGTGTAGATGGGAATGATGGGCGTGGTGGCCTCGATGATCTTCACGCCACGGGCCTTGTAGGCCGCGCGGGCGTAGTTGCTCAGCTGGCCAAGGCGCTCCACGATCTCCGGATGGGCTTCAATGTAGCGCAGGGAAGCCAGCGCCACCGCGCACTGCGCCGGGGGAATGCTCGCCGCGAAGATGAACGGGCGGGAGTTGTGGCGGGCGAAGTCCACCACCTCCGCGCTTGCGGCCATGTAGCCGCCCAGGCTCGCCAGGGACTTGGAGAAGGTGCCCATGTAGATGTCCACTTCATTTTCGAGGCCATAGTAGCTGGCAGTGCCGCGTCCGCCGTCGCCCAGCACGCCCAGGCCGTGGGCGTCGTCCACCATGACCCGCGCGCCGTACTTCTTCGCAAGGCGGCAGATCTCCGGCAGGTTGGCGATGTCGCCCTGCATGCTGAACACGCCGTCGGTCACGATCAGGCGGCCCGCATTGTCCGGGATCTTCTGGAGCTGAATCTCCAGCTCCTCCATGTTCTGATGTCCGTAGGTCAGCATGCGGCCGTAGCTCAGGCGGCAGCCGTCGTAGATGGAGGCGTGGTTCTCCCGGTCGCAGATCACGTAGTCGCCGTGGCCCACGATGGCCGAGATGATGCCCAGGTTGCTCTGGAAGCCGGTGGGGAAGGTCATCACGGCCTCCTTATGTAAGAAGCGCGCCAGCTCGTCCTCCAGCTCCAGGTGCATCTTCAGCGTGCCGTTCAGGAAGCGGGAGCCGGAGCAGCCCGTGCCGTACTCCTTCAGCGCGTCCAGACCCGCCTGGATGATCTCCGGGTTCTCCGTAAGCCCCAGATAGTTGTTCGATCCCAGCATGATGCGGCGCTTGCCCTCCATCTGCACCTCGGGCGCCTGACGGGACTCCAGCGCGTGGAAGTAGGGATAGATGCCCTTCGCACGGAATTCGTTGGCGAGGGTGTACTTTTCACATTTTCCGAAGATGTCCGCGTATTTTCTCTCTTCCATCCTTGCAAACTCCTTGTATAATGTATTTGGGTTTTGAGAGGGGCCCATACCCTCGAAAGGACTTGTTCAATTGGCACAGAAGTGCGATAATTGAACCAATGGGCGGAG
>SFET01000028.1 GCA_004557125.1 Clostridiales bacterium
CGATCCCCGCACGGTCTCCCGCGGCGGCGACCGCATCCACGTCGGCTTCGACGTCAACCGCCTCCACTTCTTCGATCACGAAACCGAAAAGACCATCCTGATGAAGGAATGATCCACCCAGGACGCAGAACTCCCCGTATGCCGCATTTTCTTCGGCATTCGGGGATTTTTTGCGTCCATGTGCAGATTGCATTCGGTTCCTTGCCCCGACATGTCGAATTTCCCTCCATGAAATGTTAATCCTGTGGGTTTTTTCAGCGCAGAAGCGGGTCGAAAATTGACATTTTAACATTGTTCCACTATACTATACGAAAGCGAAAAAAATTCAATAAAGGATGTAAACCCATATGATTTACAAATGGGATCTCACCATCCCCCAGCTCAGCGGGGACAAGACCCGCAAGGGCTATATTTATTTGCCCGATTTTTATGATGATGAACCCGAGCGCCGCTACCCCGTGATGTACATGTTCGACGGCCACAACGTATTTTTCGACAGCGACGCCACCTACGGAAAATCCTGGGGCATGGGCAGCTACATGGCCTGGACCCGCACGCCGCTGATCATCGTTGCCATCGAATGCAACCACGAGGGCGACGGCCGCCTGATCGAATATTCGCCCCTGGACTTTGAAAACAGCACGCTGGGCCGGATCCACGGCAAGGGCAGGATCTACATGGACTGGCTGACGAAGGAGCTCAAACCCAAGGTGGACGCGCGCGTGCGCACCATGCCCGACCGGGAGCACACCATCATCTGCGGCTCGTCCATGGGCGGCCTGATGGCGCTCTACGGCGCGGTGGAGTACAACGACGTGTTCCAGCGCGCGGCCTGCCTGTCCCCCAGCCTGTGGGTATCCCCCTCCAAGGTGATCCGAATGATCGCCCGCGCGAACATCAAAAACGACACCTGCATCTACATGGACTACGGCAGCGAGGAGATGTTCAATCACGCCGCCACCGCCGAGGCGCTGATCTCCATATCCCACATGCTGCTGACCAAGCGCGTGAACCTGGCCTTCCGCATCGTGCCCGGCGGCACCCACTCGGAGGCCTCCTGGGAGCAGCAGATCCCCATCTTTATGGACTGCCTCGGACTGTAAATCTAGAACATACCGGAGTTGATCAGCATGGAAATTCGTTACTACAAGCATTACAGCGGTTATCTGCAGCGGGACATGGAATTCAAGGTGTACGGACACCGGGGCAAGCCGGTGCTGTTCATCCCCTGCCAGGCGGGGCGCTTCTGGGACTTTGAGTCCTTTCACATGATCGACACCTGGGCCAAGTGGATCGACGCGGGCCTGGTGACGGTCTACTCCTGCGACACCATCGACGGCGAGACCTACGCCAACCTGGGCGGCGACTGCGCCTGGCGCGTGCAGCAACACGAGCGCTGGTACCACTACATCGTGGACGAGCTGGTGCCCTTCATCAAGCACCTCAGCGGCGAGCGCAACGGCTTCGACCAGCCCATCATCACCTTCGGCTGCTCCATGGGCGCGACCCACGCGGGGAACCTGTTCTTCCGCCGCCCCGACCTCTTCGGCGGCGTGCTGGCCCTCTCCGGCCTGTACGATCCCGGCGAGTTCTTCGGCGGCTACATGGACGAGACGCTGTACAACAACTCGCCCAACCTGTACCTGAAGAACATGCCCTGGGATCACCCCTACATCCAGATGTACAACGAGCGCAAGATGGTGTTCTGCGTGGGTCAGGGCGCGTGGGAGGACGAGCTGAAGGCCTCCACCGCTCGGCTGGCACAGGTCGTGCGCGAGAAGGGCATCCACGCGCAGGTGGACTTCTGGGGCTACGACGTCAACCACGACTGGGATTGGTGGTTCCGCCAGTGCGACTACTACGTCCCCCAGTTCCTGTACTAAGGCAAGCGCGATTCACAGCGGTCAAACCACAAAGGAGCGGTACGCATGAAAAACTTCATCTTCATCTCCCCCAACTTCCCGGACAACTACTGGCACTTCTGCGCGGAGCTCAAGAAGAATGGCCTGCGCGTGCTGGGCATCGGCGATTGCCCCTACGACCAGCTGCGCAAGGAGCTGCGCGACAGCCTCACGGACTACTACAAGGTCTCCAGCCTGGAGAACTACGACGAGGTGTTCCGCGCCGTGGCCTTCCTGACCTACAAGTTCGGCAAGATCGACTGGCTGGAATCCAACAACGAATACTGGCTGGAGCGCGACGCTGCGCTGCGCACCGCCTTCAACATCACCACCGGCCAGCAGAGCGCGGATATGGAGAAGATCAAGCGCAAGTCCGCCATGAAGGCCTACTACGCCAAGGCCGGCATCCCCACCGCGCGCTATCATCTGGTGGAGGACTACGAGGCCACCAAGGCCTTCGCCCATGAGGTGGGCTATCCCGTGGTCGTGAAGCCCGACAACGGCGTTGGCGCGAACAACACCTACAAGCTCAAGAGCGACGCTGATCTGGACTACTTCTTCGCCACCAAGGACAAGAACCTCTACATCATGGAGGAGTTCGTCAACGGCGAGGTGCGCACCTACGACGGCATCATCGACTCCAAGGGCGAGCCGATCTTCGAGACCGGCAACGTGACCCCCAACTCCATCATGGACGTGGTCAACGACAGCGACAACTCCATCTACTACATGGTTCGCTACCTGCCCGAGAACATGCGCGACCTGGGCCGCCGCACGGTGAAGGCCTTTGGCGTGAAGAGCCGCTTTGTGCACCTGGAGTTCTTCGTGCTCAAGGAGGATCAGAAGGGTCTGGGCAAGAAGGGCGACGTGATCGGCCTGGAGGTCAACATGCGCCCCTCCGGCGGCTACTCCCCCGACATGTACAACTTCGCCAACGAGGTGGACGTGTACAAGATCTGGGCCGACATGGTGGCCTACGACAAGAGCACCATGCCCATGGATCGTCCGCACCACTTCTGCGCCTACTGCGGCCGCCGCGACGGCAAGAACTTCGTCATGGACGACGCGGCCATCCGCGCCAAGTACGGCAAGAACCTGAAGATGTGCGAGCGCATCCCGGACGCCCTCGCCGGCGCGATGGCCAACCAGATGTACCTGTGCAACTTCGACACCGAGGAGGAAATGCAGCAGTTCTACGCCGATCTGCTGGCCACCCGCGACTGATTTTTGCAGATTAACCCCGGTGCAACCCGCCTGCGTATTGACTTTGCGCCCGGTTCGCGCTATAATATTTCTCATGAATAAAGTGGAGGTAACGACAATGAAGCATATCCAGACCATCGAAACCCGCAACCTGTGCGAGAGCGCCAAGAACGGCGGCTGCGGCGAGTGCCAGACTTCCTGCCAGTCCGCATGCAAGACCAGCTGCGGCATCGCCAACCAGAAGTGCGAGAACACCAAGGAGAGCAAGTAATTTGTCATCACGGAATGCCGCCCCGCGGGCGGCATTTTTTTGCGGTCGATATTTTGGATTGACAGCCCGGATATAAAGGAGAAGCAATTCATGATTCATCAGTTTCAGCTCGGCGGCTACAACATCGTACTGGACGTGTGCTCCGGCTCGGTTCACGCGGTGGACGAGATCGCCTACGAGATCATCGCCCGCTTTGAGGGCGCAGACCGCGAGGCCGTGATCGAAGCCGTTGCGGAGAAGTTTTCCGGTCGCGGGGACGTAACCCGCGCGGACGTCGAGGAATGCTACGACCAGGTCTGCGCGCTTCGGGACGGCGGCAAGCTCTTCACCTCCGACAGCTTCGAACCCATGGCCGGGGCGCTGAAGGCGCGCACCTCCGGCGTGATCAAGGCGCTGTGCCTGCACGTGGCCCACACCTGCAACCTGAACTGCGCCTACTGCTTCGCCAGTCAGGGCAAGTACCACGGCGACCGCGCGGTCATGTCCTTCGAGGTGGGCAAGCGCGCGCTGGACTTCCTGATCGAGCACTCCGGAAGTCGCCGCAACCTGGAGGTGGACTTCTTCGGCGGCGAACCGCTGATGAACTTCGACGTGGTGAAGCAGCTGGTGGCCTACGCCCGGAGCATTGAGAAGGAGAAGGGCAAGAACTTCCGCTTCACGCTGACCACCAACGGCATGCTCATCGACGACGACGTGATCGACTTTGCCAACCGGGAGATGAGCAACGTGGTGCTCAGCCTGGACGGCCGCAAGGAGATTCATGACCGCTACCGCGTGGACTACGCCGGAAACGGCAGCTGGGAGAAGGTCGTGCCCAAGTTCCAGAAGCTGGTTGCGGCGCGCGAGGGCAAGAATTACTACATGCGCGGCACCTTCACCCACGCCAACCCCGACTTCCTGAACGACATCCGCCAGATGCTGGATCTGGGCTTCACGGAACTGAGCATGGAGCCCGTGGTCTGCGCCCCCGGCGATCCCGAGGAGCTGACGGATGAAGATCTGCCCGTGGTGCTCAGGCAGTACGAGGAGCTGGCCGAGCTGATGCGTCAGCGCGACCGCGAGGGCAGGCCCTTCACCTTCTACCACTACATGATCGACCTCACCGGCGGCCCCTGCATCTACAAGCGCATCTCCGGCTGCGGCTCCGGCACCGAGTACATGGCCGTCACCCCCTGGGGCGACCTCTACCCCTGCCACCAGTTCGTGGGCGAGGAGAAGTTCCGGCTGGGCGACATCTACAACGGCGTGACCAACACGGCAATCCAGGACGAATTCGCCGCCTGCAACGTCTACGCCCGCCCCGAGTGCCGCGACTGCTGGGCGAAGCTCTACTGCTCCGGCGGCTGCGCGGCCAACGCCTACCACTCCACCGGCTCCATCCGCGGCGTGTACAAGTACGGCTGCGAGCTGTTCCGCAAGCGCATGGAGTGTGCCATCATGCTGGCCGTGGATCGCGCCCTCGGAAACGACTGATGAACGCGCCCATCTGCGATTTCGTGCGCGATTATGCCGCCCGCCAGGCGCTTCGGCTGCACATGCCCGGTCACAAGGGACGCGGCCCGCTGGGCGTGGAGGCGCTGGACATCACCGAGATTCCCGGTGCGGACAGCTTGTACGAGGCCAGCGGGGTCATCCGCGAGAGCGAGGAGAACGCCTCCCGGCTCTTCGGCTGCCCCACCCTCTATTCCACGGAGGGCTCGTCGCTGTGCATCCGCGCGATGCTGTACCTGGCGCTGATGCATGCGAAGGAAAGGGGCCGTAAGCCCCGCATCGTCGCAGGGCGCAACGCCCACAAGACCTTCCTGAGCGCCGCCGCGCTGCTGGATCTGGACGTGATCTGGCTGAACCCCGGGCCCGGGGATTCCTACCTGAGCTGCAGCGTCTCTGCCGATGCGCTGGACGCAGTGCTGGACGGCATGAATGCGCCCGCTGCGGTGTACCTCACCAGCCCGGACTACCTGGGCAACACCGTGGACATCGCCGCCATCGCGGAGGTCTGCCACCGCCGGGACGTGCTGCTGCTGGTGGACAACGCCCACGGCGCGTATCTGCGCTTTCTGCCTGCGTCCCGGCATCCCATCGATCTGGGCGCGGATCTGTGCTGCGACTCCGCGCACAAGACCCTGCCGGTGCTCACCGGCGGCGCGTACCTGCACCTCTCCCCCGCAGCGCCGCAGCTCTGCCATGCGCAGGCCCGCACGGCGCTGGCGCTGTTCGGCTCCACCAGTCCCTCCTACCTGATTCTGCAATCGCTGGATGCGGTGAATCTGGCCCTCGGCAGCGGCTATCGGGAGAATTTGGCGCGCTTTGCCGCCGAAGTGGAGGCTCTGAAGGCGCGTCTCATTGAAAAGGGCTGGCTGCTTCAGGGCGACGAGCCGCTGAAGCTGACCCTGCGCGCGAAGCCCCGTGGCTGCACGGGCGTGGAGCTTGCTCAGGCGTTGGAGGCAGAGAACATTGTGTGCGAGTTCGCCGACCCGGACTTTCTGGTGTTGATGCTCACGCCCGAGATCGGCTCCGACGGCCTTGATCGCCTTGAGGCTGCGCTGGACGCGCTGCCGCTGCGCCCGGCCATACAGGATGAACCGCCGGTGTTCCAGTCCGCCGCACGCGCCCTGTCCATCCGGGAAGCGGCGCTCTCCCCCTGCGAGACGCTGCCGGTGGAGCGCTGCCTGGGCCGCGTTCTGGCCGCCGCAACGGTGGGCTGTCCACCCGCAGTGCCTATTCTGGTCTGCGGCGAGCGCATCGACGAACACGCCCTCGCCTGCTTCCGCTACTACGGCATTGAGACCTGCACGGTGGTGCGTGAATGAGAAGGTCCATCACGAAAAGGAGTCCCGACGAACCGTCAGGACTCCTTTTCATATGTCTGTTCAGGCTCTTGCAGCTGCCTTGACTGTTCCGGCTGCGTCGGGAGCATCATCGCCGCTCACTTCAGCAGATCGATCCGGCTTCCGTCCGACAGGCCCTCCACCTGCACGCCCCATTCCTGCAACTTTCCGGCGAGGAGCGGTATATCCACCTCATAGATATTAGAATAATTCCGCATCCGCTTGACCTTCTTCGGGTCCTGCTGCGCATGAATCGTTATGCTGCTCCATGGATGAATATACATCTGCATCGCCGCCGAGCGCTTCGGCTTGACCCTCCGGCTCGATAGAAACAGGCACCCCTTGTAGGGATGCAGATCCACCATGGAGAAGCCATGCCTGAAATATTTTTCCACCCGCCTCGTTTGAATCTGATCCCAGGTATAAAACCGATGAAAGCAGCCCAGGGAAATCCGGCACCCTTCCGCATTCAATTCCAGTTTGCGTCCGAATGAAATGACTTCCATGAGTGTCAGAACGATCAGCACTGTCGCAAAGACCGCCATGGAAATGATTCTTACCTTGAGGGAGGCAGAATCGCCGGCGGAACCGAAAAATATTTCATATGCAGCCATGCCCAGCACGATCGCGACGACCGCAGCCAGCATGACACTCGGCGTACGATCCGATTTGATCTTCACAGTCTCGCGCCTCCGATCATCTCAGCCTGCCGGCCTTCCGTCTTCAAACACCTCTGCGACCTTGCGCAATTGCCCCGGCACGTCCAGCTTCTGCGGACAGATCTGCGCACAGGCCCCGCAGCCGACGCATGCACCTGCACCCTTCGAAAGCTCCGCGTAGGCGTGCTCCAGCTTCCACTTCTCGCCCGGACTGCGCCGGTACTCGTTGTACAGCGCAAAGCAGGCCGGGATCGGGATGTTCTGCGGACATCCGTCCAGGCAGTAGCCGCAGCCGGTGCAGCCCACTGCCGTGACGCTGCGGATGCGCTCCGCCGCCTGCAGCAGCGCTGCACGCTCCGCGTCGGACAGCGGCGGCATGTCCCGCAGGTTTTCCTCGATCTGATCCATTGCGTTCATGCCGCTGAGCACCGTCTCCACGCCGGGCAGGTTGCTCGCAAAGCGCAGCGCCCAGCGTGCAGGGCTTGCATCGGCATCCAGCGCGTGCAGCGGTGAAAAGACCGCATCGGGCAGCGAAGCAAGATTTCCGCCCTTCACCGGCTCCATTACAATAATGTCCACGCCGTGCTTCTGCGCGACCTCCCAGCAGCGCCGCGACTGGATGACCGCGCTCTCCCAGTCCAGATAGTTGATCTGAAGCTGCACCAGCTCCACTTCGGGATGCTCCGTGAGGATGCGATCCAGTAGCGCCGCGTCGTCGTGGTAGGAAAAGCCGATGCGCCGCGCCCTGCCCCGGGCCTTCAGCTCCGACAGGAAGCCGAAGCCGTCCCACGCAGCGCAGGCGGCATAGTTCTCCCGATCCAGGCCGTGGAGCAGGTAGACATCGAAGCATTCCACGCCGCAGCGCTCCAGCTGCTCCGCAAAGATGCGCGCGCAGTCCTCCCGATCGTGCACCAGCCAGGTCGGCAGCTTGTCCGCGATCCTGAAATCATCCCTGGGATGCCGCTTCACCACGCAGTCCCGCAGGGCGCGCTCGCTCTCGCCGCCCAGATAGGTGTAGGCCGTGTCAAAGTAGCTGCCGCCCAGCTCCAGAAAGCGGTCTGCAAGGCGGCAGACCGCCGGAAGATCGACCTGCTCCCCCACCATGGGCAAGCGAAGAAAGCCGAAGCCTGTCCGATTCATGGGACACCTCCCGCATGTTTTGGTGAATGATCGCCGCCAAATGCAGCTTGCCTCCGGCGGAAAAACGTGCTATACTGCTGCATATCCTTCCGAAGGAGTGAAATCCATGGCAGAGCGAAGCATGAAGCGCGTGGCGGATTCCTACACGACGCAGGTACAGTTGCTGACCCAGGCCAATCTGAACGGCTACAACCGGCTCTTCGGCGGACAGCTGATGAGCTGGATGGACATCGTGGCCGCAGTGTGCGCGCGCAGACACGCCGAGCGCAACGTGACCACCGTGCGCGTGGACGGCCTGGAGTTCCGTGCCCCGGCCCACGCCAACGACACGCTGTCGCTCACCGCCCACCTCTGCTACGTGGGACGCAGCTCCATGGACGTGTGCGTGCACGTGTATGTGGAGGAGCTCTGCGGCGGGCGCACGCTGATCAACCAGGCCCACTTCACCATGGTTGCCCTGGATGAGAACGAGCAGCCCACGCCCGTGCCCGGACTGATTCTGGAGACCGACCAGCAGCGCGCCGAGTGGCAGGAGGCCATCGCCCGGCGCAAGGGCGAGGTCATCTCGCTCTAGGATTCTGCTCCGTTTTTCGCCAAACCCCCGGAGAGACAACTCTCCGGGGGTGCTTTTTCAGTGGCCGAATTTCTCGTGGAAGGCGGGCTTCAGAAGCGGATAGAGCATCTGATACAGCCGCATGCGCTCGGCATAGACCGCCTCGTTCGCCGGATCCGGCTCCGTGGTATCGGTCATGCCCACGCGGCCGACGGCCTCGTCCAGGCTGTGGAAGACGCCCACGCCCACCGCCGCAGCCGCAGCCGCGCCCAGCGACGTCGCCGCAGCGGCGGAGGTATCGATGCCCCGCACCCGCACGCGGCCCGCATCCGCCAGGATCTGTCGCCAGAGCTTCGACTTCGCGCCGCCGCCAATGATGCGCATCTCCTCCACCGGCACGCGCTCGCGCATGATGTCCAGGTTGCCGGCCAGCGCGTAGGACACGCCCTCGAACACCGCCCGGGCGAAGTGACGACGGTCGTGGTTGGGACCGATGCCGAAGAACACGCCGCGCGCAAGGGGATCAAAGATGGGGCTGCGCTCGCCCTGCAGATAGGGCAGGAAGATCAGGCCGTCGCTGCCGGCGGGAACCTCCGCGGCCAGCGCATTCATCGCGTCGATGCCCTCGGGCGCGTAGATCTTCTGCGCCCAGTCCACGGAGCGGCACACGCTCTCCACCGTACCGAACACGCAGCTGTGGTTGCCGTCCAGCGACAGGATGTTGAACACCCGGCGCTGTTCGTCCAGGTACGGCTCGTCCATGTTGCAAGCGATCCAGCCGGTGGTGCCCAGGCTGCAATAGACGTCGCCGGTGTGTGCAATGCCCGCGCCGACATTTGCGCAGGGACCGTCGCCGCCGCCGGCCACCACCGGGACGCCCTGCTTCAGGCCCAGCTGGGCCGCAGCCTCCGCTGTGAGGCTGCCGATGACCTCCGTGGAGGCGTGCAGCGCGGGGAAGCGGTCCGCATCCAGGCCGAGCTCCTGAAACGCCTCCGTCAGGTAAACCTTTTTGCGGATGTCGATCAGCATGGCGTGGGAGGCGTCGGAGTAATCCGTGGTGTCCAGATTGCCCGTCAGGCGGAAGTTCAGATAATCCTTCGCCTGCAGAAAGCGCGCCGTCCTTGCGTAGATCTCCGGGTGCTTGCGTCTGAGCCACATCGCCTTGCACAGCGGTGCGGCGGCGGTCAGCGCGTTGCCGGTCAGCCGGTAGATGCGATCCAGGCCGATGCGCTCCTCCACCTCGGCGGCCTCGTCCAGCGCGCGGTTGTCCGAGTGGATCATCGACGGCGTCAGCGGTTCTCCCTGCGCATCCACCGGCAGCAGGCCCAGCATATGCGCGCCGATGCCGATGGCGCACACGTCCTTTGCGCAATCCGGCCGGATTGCAAACAGCTTCCGCACTGCCGACACGGATGCGCGCCACCAGTCCCGGGCGTTCTGCTCCACACAGTGGGGCGCCGGAGTGTACGTGGGATAGCTCTCGGCGGCCTCCGCCGCCACCTTCAGTTCCGGAGAGACCAGCGATGCCTTGACCGAGCTGGTGCCGACGTCCAGTGCGAGTATGTATGTGCTCATCTTGAAAACTCCTTCGTTTGTATTTTCATCTCCGGTTCAATTGTGACCATTATACCGCGAATCCCGCGCTTTGATAAGCCCCTGACGCAAGTTTCTTTGATCCTGCCTTGACATTCTCCGGCACGGCGTGCTATACTCCATGCATCAATATGGGAGGCAGACCGATGCGCAAGATTTCCTGCTGATTCGCTGAAGAAGCGCGACTCTGCGGCACATTCCAAGGGGAATGCGCGCGCTGTCGCACGCAGGAAACGTTGTTCATTGTTCCACCGCCCACAGCTTCCGCCCCGCATTGCGCAGGTGCGGTTCTGTTATGCAGGTATGGAGTCCAGGAAGGCAACTTTCCCGGGCTCCTCTTTTTTGTCCATGCCGGGCGGCGGTCGAGCCGAAGAGGAGGAATACAATATGTCCATGATTCAGGTACAGCACCTGACCTACACCTACCCCGGCAGCAGCGAAGCGGTGTTTGAAGACGTGAGCTTCCAGCTGGACACCGACTGGCGCCTGGGCGTCATCGGCCGCAACGGCCGCGGCAAGACCACGCTGATGCGGCTGTTGACGGGCGAATGCGACAGCGGCGGCGCGATCCGTACCGCCGCACAGTTCGAATCCTTTCCCCGACCGGTGACGGATCCCGGCCGACCCACCCTGGAGGTGCTTCAGGAGATCTGTCCCGACGCCGGCGACTGGGAGCTGATGCGCGAGCTCTCCCGGCTGGAGGTGGATCCCGCCGCGCTGGAGCAGCCCTTTGCCACCCTCTCCGGCGGCGAGCAGACCAAGGCGCTGCTGGCGGCGATGTTCCTGAACGAGGGACGCTTTCCGCTGATCGACGAGCCCACCAACCACCTGGACGCCGCCGGGCGCGCCCAGCTGGCGAGCTACCTGCGCCGCAAGCGCGGCTTTCTGCTGGTCAGCCACGACCGGGCGCTGCTGGACGGCTGCGCGGACCACATCCTGTCCATCAACCGCGCGGGCATCGAGGTGCAGGCGGGGAACTATTCCTCCTGGCGGGAGAACTTCGACCGCACGCAGGCCTTCGAGCAGGCACGGAATGTGCAGCTGCAGCGCGACATCCGCCAGATGCAGCAGGCCGCCCGTCGCGCCGCGGACTGGTCCGATCGGGTGGAGGCCACGAAGGGCGAGCGCGTCGCCGGGCTCAAGCCGGACAAGGGCCGCATCGGCCACAAGGCCGCCAAGCTGATGCAGCGCTCGAAGTCCATCGAAGCGCGCCGGGCGCAGGCCGTGGAGGAGAAATCCACCCTCCTGCAGAATGCGGAAACCGCAGAAAAGCTGAAGCTGCATCCCCTTGCCCACCACGCGGAGCGCCTGGCGGAGCTCAGGGACGTATGCATCCGCTACGGCGCGCGGCAGATCTGTGGGCCGGTGCGTCTGGAGCTGATGCAGGGCGAGCGCATCTGCCTGGAGGGCGCAAACGGCTCGGGCAAGAGCAGCCTTCTGAAGCTGATCCTCGGCATGGACGTCCCCCACACGGGCAGCGTGCGCCTGGCCTCCGGCCTGATCGTCTCCCATGTGCCCCAGAGCAGCGCCCATCTGAAGGGTGATCTGCGCGACTTCGCCCGGGAGATGGCCATCGACGAGCGGCTGCTCAAGGCCATCCTGCGCAAGCTGGGCTTCGAGCGCGCGCAGTTCGAGCGGGACATGGCCGACTTCTCCCAGGGGCAAAAGAAGAAGGCGCTGATCGCGGCGAGCCTGTGCCAGCAGGCGCATCTCTACATCTGGGACGAGCCGCTCAACTACATCGACATCGACTCCCGGCTGCAGATCGAGGAGCTTCTTCGGGAATCGGCGCCCACGCTGCTCTTTGTGGAGCATGACCGCGCCTTCCGCAATGCCATCGCCACGCGGATGCTCCGGCTGTGACGCGCGGCTTGCAATCCAGCGCCCTCTGTTGTATAATGATCTCTGAAATATCGCGATGGAGGCAGACAATATGCAGTTCAACAGCGAACAGCTTCTCTTATACGCAGTCACCGACCGCGCCTGGACCGGCCGGCAGACGCTGCTGGAACAGATCGAGGAGGCGCTCGCGGGCGGCGTGACGCTGCTTCAGCTGCGGGAGAAGGCGCTGGATCCGGAGGCCTTTTTGCAGGAGGCCGTGGAGGCGTGCCGGCTCTGCCACCGCTACGGCGTGCCGCTGATCATCAACGACAACGTGGATGTGGCGCTCGGCTCCGGCGCGGACGGCGTGCACGTGGGCATCGAGGACGCGCCCGTCCAGCAGATCCGCCGCCGCACGGGATCGGACTTCATCATCGGCGCAACGGCCAAAACCGTGGAGCAGGCCCGCCTGGCCGAGGCATCCGGCGCGGACTATCTGGGCGTGGGCGCGGTCTTCCCCTCTCCCACCAAGAAAACCGCCATTCGCATCACCAATGCGCAGCTGCGCGAAATCTGCGCAAGCGTGCGCATCCCGGCGGTGGCCATCGGCGGCATCAACGCCGAGAACGCGCTGGAGATCTGCGGCTGCGGCGCGCGGGGCATCGCGGTGGTCTCCGCCATCTTCGCCGCACAGGACATCCGCACCGCTGCGGCAGCGCTCCGCACCATCGCCGCACAGGTCGCGGGGATCTGAACCAATTCACCGGAAGCCTTCCGCGGCAGATCGGAGGCACCACCTTCTGTCGCGCAACAAAAGGTAATGCTGAAATACGCTGGGAACCGACATCTTTCCCGATGCGGTGAAGATCGGCATGGTCTCCTCCGCCGGTCTGATCCGCGCGATCGCAGAGAAGCTCGCAAGTACGGCGCGCACCATCAGCGAGCGCTACGGCTGCGCCGTGCTTCTCAAGGGCGGCCACGACCTGAACGACGCCAACGTTCTGCTCGACAAGGGCGGTGCTGCGCACTGGTTCCACGGCAGGCGCACCGACAATCCCAACACCCACGGCACCGGCTGCACCCTCTCCAGCGCCATCGCATCCAACCTGGCGCGGGGCATGGATCTGGAGACGTCCGTGGAGCACGCGAAGGCCCACATCTCCGGCGCACTGGCGGCCATGCAGGATCCGGGCAGGGACCGTAGAGCCATGAACCACCTGTTCGATTTGAAGGAAGGGTTCATGGCATGATTTTCACCATCATCACCGTTGCCTTTACCGTCGCCTATCAGGCCATCACCCTGTGGATGTGCCGGGGCGAGAAGCTGAACGTAAAGGCCCTGTGCCTGGGCAGCCGCGCTGCACGCTGACGCTGGCGCCGTCCATGATCTGCATCCCGCTGCCCACCGGCTCCGTTCTGCGGCTGATCCTGCCGCTGGCCGCGCTGAAAAAGAGCGCGAAGGGTTGTCTCGCCAAGTGAGCTTCGAACAGGATTGCATCCGCGACAGTCTGCCCATCTGGGAGGAGCGCATGAACAGCCCGTTCCTGCGCCAGCTGGAGGACGGCACGCGCCCGGCCTGACTCGAGCGCTGCGGCCTCACCGTCGCCGAAGTGCATCGCCTGCCCCAGCGCCCCGAAAACCGCACCTACGCCCAGTGCATGCTGACCGCCGCCCAGGAGGGCGGTATGCCGGAGTGCATGATGCGCGCGCAGCCCCGAAACAACATCTGATGCGCACACAAAGGCCCTGCACACGCTGTGTGCAGGGCCTTCCTTTGCAATGTATAGATCGTGCTCCGCTCCCATGCGGGGATCCGTTCGGGGTCAGAACGGCGCAGCGTCGTCGCCCGTCACGTCCTCGCCCAAGTCGCCGATGGAGATGTTCACGCCGTTGACCTCCACGCCCTCGTCGGCGCGGATGAGGATGTAGCGGGAGCCGTCGATGACGCGGGTCTCGATGAGGTCGCTGCGCTCGGGGTTGACCTTCACCACCACGTCCGGGGTCTTGAGCTCAAACTGCTTGACGTTGACGATGTTCTGGGCGGAGAGATCGACTGCGGGGCCGAACTCCTCGTCGTAGCGCTCCTCGAAGGCCGCCACGTGCTCCTCGGACACGCCGCAGTCCTTCAGCACCGCGCCCACCTCCTTCTTGGAGACGGTGGCCGGCTCGGCGGTCCTGTCCGCCTTGCGCTCCTCCACGCGCTCGCGCAGCTGCTCGTGCACCGCCTGCACCACCTCCAGGCTACAATCCTCGGCCAGGCTGTCGCTGAGCAGGGCCTCGAAGATCTCCTTCTGCTCCGCAGCGGGCATGGGCGGGCGGTTATCAAAGACGGCGTTCACGAATTCCTCGTGGCTCTCGGCGGCGTCGCGGGTGTAGTACTGGGCGCTGTAAATGTTCGCGCCGCCGTCCTCGTAGGACGGGAACAAAAAGCCCAGCTCCGGTGCGGACACCACCCAGTCCAGATCGCGCTCGTGGAAGCCCTTGTCCTCGCTGCAATAGCACAGCGCCGGACGGGTCAGCTTCACCGGACAGATAGAGCAGATGATGTAGGGGAAGGAATCCTGGGAGTATTCGTCGGACTTGTACTCGTCTTTCGCCTTAAATGGGATGTCGTAGGTGTCGTGCATCAGCAGGATCAGGTAGTTGCCCTCGATCTTCAGACCCTCGATCACCCGCTGAAAGAACTGCTCCACCGCCTGATCCACCTTCAGGTTCGTGTTGCGCAGGGCCGTGAGCAGCCGGTGCGCGTCGCCGTCCATCACCTGATCCGGCCGGAACGCGATCTCCACCAGGTTCTTGCCCGGCGTGCCGGAGAGCACCTTGCGGAACAGCGCCAGATACTTCTCCGCCTCCTCCTGAGGCAGGGTCAGCAGCGAGTGGCGGAACGTGGAGATGATCTCCCCCTTCTCGTCCACGTAGCAGCCGAGGATGCAGTCGATGCTGTTCTTGTCGGGGTTGAGCCTTCTGCGAATTTCGGAAATGTCCTGTCTGTTCATGCTGTGCGCCTTTCCTTGCGTATCATTTTGGGGCATTCGCCGCATTAACTGATTATACCATGATTGTCGGCGTGCTGCCTACGGGCCCGCCGACCCGGCCAAGCCTGCGGCTTGCCTAATCAATCGTAAACCATGATTGTCGGCGTGCTGCCTACGGGCCAGCCGACCCGGCCAAGCCTGCGGCTTGCCTAATCATTATATCATGCCCCGGCAGAACAGGGTTTGAAGAATTCAAGACCTTTTCGTTGCGCGCCCGGCACTGTGCCACAGGTTCCGATAAAATTCCTGCGCATAAAATTCGAATTTCCCTTGAAATTTCGGTTGTATTCAAATATAATGTTAAACAAGGGTTGTGATGCCCCCCGGAGGGATCCTGGCACATTGCAACGTGATAGCCCAAGCAAACACGATTTCATAAAGTGAGGGGAAATATCTATGAGCGCTTTGACTGATCTGATTTTTGCCGGTTCCAACGCGGTAGCAGGCCTGACCGAGGGCGCGGTGAACGACGCCATCGCCAAGTACGGCGCTGACGCTCCGATCGCTTTCCCGGATACCGCCTATTTCTTCCCGACCATCTATGCCGCCACCGGCGTGAAGGTGACCAAGCTGGGCGACCTGCCCGCTTGCGTGGGCGTGCTCAAGAGCCTGATCTCCAACAAGCCCGAGCTGGGCGACGCCCTGAACGCGGGCCTGGCCACCGCAGTTGGCGCGGAGATCCTGGAGGGTCTCAAGTTCGCCGACGGCGCAAAGCCCTATGAAAACGAGGGCGGCATCGGCTTCGTGCCGGATCCCATCATCCGCTCCCTGGGCGTGCCGCTGGTCACCGGCGACATCCCCGGCGTGGCCGTGGTGCTGGGCAAGGCGGACGACCCCGCCAATGCAGTGGGCGTCATCAAGGACTACCAGTCCAAGGGCCTGCTCACCTTCCTGATCGGCGACGTGATCGATCAGGCGGTCGAAGGCGGCGTGAAGATGGGCCTGGAGTTCCGCGTGGTGCCGCTGGGCCACGATGTGACCGCAGTCATCCACGTCGTGACCGTCGCCATCCGCGCGGCGCTGATCTTCGGCGGCGTGGCCGCAGGCGATCTGCCGGCGCTGCTCGCCTACACCAAGGAGCGCGTTCCGGCCTTCGTCAACACCTTCGGCCCGCTGAATGAGGTCGTGGTCTCCGCCGGTGCGGGCGCAATCGCGCTGGGCTTCCCGGTGGTAGTCGATCAGGCCATCGGCGATCTGGCCGTTCCGGGCGCGCTGGAGGCCGTCACCGACCACAGCCTGACCGTCAAGAAGTCGCTGGAGCTGCGCGGCATCAAGATCAAGGTCAAGGAGATCAACATCCCCGTGGCCTTCGCCTCCGCGTTCGAGGGCGAAATCATCCGCAAGAAGGACGTTCAGGTGGAGTTCTACAGCGGCAAGAACGTGACCTGCGAGCTGGTCACCATGCGCGGCATGGACGAGATCGAGGATCACAAGATCACCATCGTCGGCCCCGAACCCACCGAGGGCAACTATCCGCTGGCCACCTACATCGAGGTCGCCGGTGCAAAGATGCAGAAGGACTTCGAATCCGTCATCGAGCGCCACATCCACAGCTGGTTCAACTACATGGAGGGCGTGATGCACACCGGCCAGCGCAACCAGTTCCGCATCCGCATCAGCAAGGAGGCCTATGAGAAGGGCCTGCGCCTGAGCCACTTCGGCGAGGTGCTCTACGCCATGATTATGGACGAGTTCGACGCGGTCGTCGACCGCTGCCAGGTCACGCTGGTCACCGATCCCGCCGAGGCTGAGCGCATCCTGAAGGAGGAGGCCATGCCCCGCTACAACGAGCGCGACGACCGTCTCGCCACCATGACCGACGAATCCGTGGACACCTTCTACACCTGCACGCTCTGCCAGAGCTTCGCCCCCGCACACTGCTGCGTGGTCACTCCGGAGCGCCTGGGCCTGTGCGGCGCGGTGTCCTGGCTGGATGCAAAGGCCACCAACCAGCTCAATCCCACCGGCCCCTGCCGTCCCATCGCCAAGGTGGGCTGCACCGACGAGCGCACCGGCGCGTATGAGACCGTCAACGAGGCCGTCGCCTCCGCCACCCAGGGCGCGGTGGAGACCGTGACGCTCTACTCCATCCTGGAGGATCCCATGACCAGCTGCGGCTGCTTCGAGTGCATCTGCGGCATCGAGCCCATGTCCAACGGCTTCATCATCTGCAACCGCGAGTACGCCGGCATGACCCCCACGGGCATGACCTTCGGCGAGCTGGCCTCCATGACCGGCGGCGGCGTGCAGACCCCGGGCTTCATGGGCCACGGCCGTCACTTCATCGCCAGCAAGAAGTTTGCCAAGGCCGAGGGCGGCATCGAGCGCATCGTGTGGATGCCCAAGGAGCTGAAGGACGACGTGGCGCCGCGCCTCAACAAGGCCGCCTTCGAGCTCTACGGCGTGGAGAACTTCACCGACATGATCGCCGACGAGACCATCACCACCGACGGCGAGGAGCTGCTTGCCTTCCTGACCGAGAAGGGCCATCCGGTGCTGGGCATGGATCCGCTGCTCTAAGGCATGTATCTGATTGAATTCCGCTTCGAGGACGACGATCCCATCGCCGCCCCCGCAAGGGAGGGCGAAACGCTGCTGGCCGTCGCAAGGCGCGCAGGGGTGCCCATCCAGGCCCCCTGCTCCGGCCTCGGCTCCTGCGGCAAGTGCCGCGTGCAGCTGCTCTCGGGCAGCCTGAACGCCGCGCCCTCCTACTACATCCCGGACGACGAATACGCCGAGGGCTGGCGGCTCGCCTGCACCGCAAGGATCTGCGGCGACGCCTGCGTGCTCGTCGGCGAGTGACGGGATAAGCCTCACAACTGCATCGAAAACCGCTCCGTAAGGTGCAAACCCACGGAGCGGTCTTTCATGTGCGGAGCCGCCCCATCGCCGATCCACAGGCTTCGGGTTCACCGAAACACCCTTGCCAGTTCCCCCGATTTGTAGTAAGATAGAAGTATAGGTTTTGCAACAAAGGAGTGTAGACATGTTTCAGGTAAGTTTCCGCTTTGACAAGGGCGAGGATCGCAAAATCTTCGCGGCCGAAAACGAGATCCTGCTGGAGGTCGCCCGCAAGGCGAACGTGGCCATCGACGCGCCCTGCTCGGGCAACGGCTCCTGCGGCAAGTGCAAGGTGCGCCTCTTGGAGGGCGATCTGGATTCCCCCAGGACCCGCCACATCTCCGAGGAGGACTACGCCGCAGGCTGGCGGCTCGCCTGCAACAGCCGGGTCATCTCCGACGTGGTCGTGGAGGTTCCCGACATCGCCTCCGCGTACAAGTCCCGCATGAAGACCGCCGATCTGAGCACCGGCGAGGAGGTGCGCATCTTCAACGACGCCAAGGAGCGCGTCCGTGAAGCCGGCATCAGCTTTACCAACGACTTCGTCAGCGCCGTGATCGCCATGGACGCGCCCACGTTGGACGACACCATGCCTGACAACGAGCGCCTGGAGCGCGCATTGATGGCGGAGCTGGAGGTGGAGTTCGTGTCCATCCCCCACAGCGTGCTGGTGCACCTGCCCTCCACGCTGCGCGAGAACAACTTCCGCGTGCGCTGCTGCGGCAGGCACGACGGCGACCGCTTCCAGCTCATGACCGTCTCCGCCCCCAACGATACCGCGCCCATGTGCGGCGTGGCCATCGACATCGGCACCACCACCGTCACCGCGGTGCTGACCGACCTTACGACCGGCAAGCTGCTGGCGAAGGGTTCTGCGGGCAACGGCCAGATCCGCTACGGCGCGGACGTGATCAACCGCATCATCGAGTCCACCCGTCCCGGCGGAAAGAAGCGCCTGCAGGACGCCATCGTCAAGGAGACGCTGCAGCCGCTGCTGCGCGCGATGTATCAGGATGCGAACGTGTCCGAGGAGCGCGTGCTGTCCATCTGCGTGGCCTCCAACACCACCATGAACCACCTGTTCGTGGGCACGGACGCGGATCCGGTGCGCACGGAGCCCTACATCCCCGCCTTCTTCCGCTGGAACGACCTGAAGGCCCGTGACGTGCGCCTGCCCGCCAACAGCGAGGCCGGGGTGATCCTCGCGCCCAACATCGGCAGCTACGTGGGCGGCGACATCACTGCGGGCACGCTGATGAGCATGATCTGGAACACCGACGAGCTGTCCCTGTTCATCGACCTGGGCACCAACGGCGAGATCGTATTCGGCAACCGGGACTTCCTGATGAGCTGCGCCTGCTCCGCGGGCCCCGCCTTTGAGGGCGGCGACATCTCCTGCGGCATGCGTGCCACCGACGGCGCCATCGAGGCCTGCACCATCGACCGCGAGACCATGGAGCCGACGTTCTCCATCATCGGCGAAAAGGGCCAGAAGCCCATCGGCCTGTGCGGCTCCGGCATCATCGACGTGATCGCCGAGCTGTTCCGCTGCGGCATCATCTCCGCAAAGGGGCAGTTCGTTCGGGAGGGCCGCCGCGTGTCCCAGGATGCAAACGGCTTCGACTGCTACGTGCTGGCCTTCGCCGACGAGTCCGAGACCGGACGCAACGTGACCATCAACACCGTGGACATCGACAACTTTATCCGCGCAAAGGGCGCGATCTTCTCCGCCATCTGCACGCTGCTCAAGTCGCTGGACATGGACGTGTCCTGCGTGGAGCACATGTACGTCGCCGGCGGTATCGGCAGCGGCATCAACATGCGCAACAGCGTGCGCATCGGCATGTTCCCGGACATCGAGCTGGACCGCTTCACCTACATCGGCAACTCGTCCCTCAGCGGCGCTTACGCCATGGTGATGTCCGATCAGGCCCGGGACAAGGTGGAGGAGCTGGCCCAGAGCATGACCTATGTGGAGCTGAGCACCACGCCCGGCTACATGGACGAGTTCATGGCCGCCTGCTTCCTGCCCCACACCAACGCCGATCTCTTCCCCAGCTGCGCGGAGATGGAGTGATTGCTTATGTCTGCTACCGAAAAGCGCGTCATCGAGAACAACAAGGAAATGGTGCCCTTTGAGCACTACGTGGAGCTGTTTACCAAACTCGATCCGGAGGAGGCCGCCGCCCGCACCGGCGCGGCCTTCGACCCGGCCACCGGCTGCTTTGATCTGCGCCTGCTCTACGAGGACTACCGCATCCACTGGCCGCAGTTCCGCATCGAGTGCGACCACGAAGGCGCGCTGGCACTGAACAACATCCCGGCGCAGATCTTCCTGATCCGCTTCCTGTTGGAGGGCTGCGCATCGAAGGGCAGCGGCGCGTTCCTGACCTACCGGGAGATGCCCTGGGGCGACGTGTACCTCACCCCCTTCACCGGGCGCTGCATCAAGCGCGCCGCCTTCACCTTCGGCACGCGCCTGGACGCCTTCCGCAGGGCCGCCGCGCAGATCCCCGCGATCCCGACGAAGTACGGCGACGCGTCCTATCAGATCGAGGTGCTGCCGGGCTACGAGGTGCGGCTGATCGTCTGGGAGGGCGACGACGAATTCCCGCCGAACGCTCAGATCCTGTTCTCCGACAACTTCCCGCAGGCCTTCTCTGCGGAGGACCGCACGGTGACGGGCGATCTGGTGATCACCGAGTTCAAGCGGCGCATGTGAGCGTCCAGCCCCGGCACAGGCGCATCCGAAAGCGGACGCAACACAGCATTGCTGCAAGTATTTGTTGACAATTCGCAATATTTCCGCTATAATTATTGAAGTTCATCAATAAACAACGGAGGAATTCACCATGGATTTTAAGCAACTGGAATCGTTTGTCGCGGTTGTGGATGAAGGTAGCTTCTCCAATGCCGCGGACCGGCTGCAGATTTCGCAGTCCATGGTGACGATTCACATCCGCAATCTGGAGGCCGAGCTGGGCACGCGGCTGCTGAACCGCACCACGCGCAGCATGGAGCTGAGCCCCGATGGCCAGACCTACTACACCTACGCCCGGCAGATGCTGAAGCTGAACCGCGACAGTCTGTTCGCGCTGACCCGCGCGGATCAGAACGAGAACGCCATCAACATCGTGGCCACGCCCTACACCAGCCGCTACTACCTGTCCAACCGCATCGTCGCCTTCGAGCGGCTGCATCCGGAGGTCAGCTTCAACATCACCGTCTGCTACAACTCGGAGATTCCCAACAAGCTGCGCTCGGGCGGCTTCCAGTTCGCCTTCTGCAACATGAAGATCATGGACTCCGATTACAGCGTGAAGCACTACGATTCCTCCAGTCTGGTGATCATCACGCCCAACGTGGAGCGCTTCCGTGCGCTGCAGGGCAAGTCCTTCCCGAGGGAGCTGTTTGGCAGCGAGCGCGTGATCACCCGCAGCAGCACCTCGACGCTGCAGCAGGAGTTCCTGCGCTGGATCAAGCAGAACATCCCCGAAATCAAGCTGGACGTGGCCGCCTCCATCGACGACACCGAGACGATCAAGCAGCTGGTGGCCGAGGATGTGGGCATTGCCGTGCTCTCCGAGGTGGCCGTGGGCGAATTTGTGGCCCAGGGGCGGCTGCTTTCGTTCCCGCTGGAGGGCACCATGCCCCACCACCTGTACTTCGTCAGCAAGAAGAAGTACCTCTCCCCCGCGCAGACCGCCTTCCGGGATTTCATTCTCGCCTCCAACAGCGGCACAGCAGAATCGTAAAGCGCGTCAAGGGCAACAAAAAACCTGCGAATCGTCTGATTCGCAGGTTTTCGCATTTCCGGATGGTTCAGCGTTCTTCACCCTCTGCAGGGCACGCTGATCAACCCGGGGCCGGCATCACTCCGCGTCCACCACGACGCCCTTCTTCAGGATGATGTTGGCGTACAGGGCGGATTCACCGGACATGATCACCGCGCAGGACTTCTCGCGGGTGCGATCGTAGAACGCGCCGCGCTCGATCTCGCCGAAGCACTTCTCGCCGCGGGCGTCGTACTTCGCAACGATCTCCTTGTAGGTGTCCCAGATGGGGGTCTCCACGGTGTCGCCGGGCACCTTCGCCATCAGCATCACCGGGGTATCCACGTAGGTGTCCAGGGGCATGACCTTCAAAATGGCCTCCAGAATCTCCGGCACGCCGTGGCCGTCCATGCGGATCTCCACCTTCGCGTTGGTGTGGCCCGGGAAGTTGCCGTCGCCGATGGTGATCTCATCGCCATGGCCCATCTCGCACAGCACCTTCAGAAGCTCGGGGGACAGAATCTTCGGAATTCCTTTCAGCATTGCATTTTCCTCCTATACATCGCGGCCCACGCCGCTTTTGTTTGCACTTCTCCCAACCGCTTGCGGTTTCTTCTCCATTATACAACAAAAATACCACTTTTGTCTCCAGGAAAACACGCATTCTGCGGCGCATTTCTTGTGTTTTTTTCACTTTTTATGTATAATGAAGAAAATCGAATCCAGAATATTTTCAGGCGGCACCGCCTGTAAATGTCAGGATTTTGGAGGTCAGATATGGATTTAAAGGCACTTTTGTCGGATCTTCCCCCGACCATTCAGTACATCGCCGTCATCGGCCTGGTAATGCTCATCCTCTACGTCTGTCTCACGCTGACCCGCATGATCGGCGCGAAGCGCGGCGAAAAGGTGGACTACAACGATCCCGAAAAGGCGGATCAGATGGTACCGGATCTGTTCGCTTCCACCGCCTTCAAGCGCAAGAAGAAGGAATCCGGTGCGCAGAGCGGCGAAGCCCCGACGGAGGATTCAAAGCAGGACTGAGCAACCGCAGCGCCGCGCAGCATCGTCCACCGTGTCCAGCGTGACCTCCGGCAGAAGCTCCGGATGCAGCTGCACATCGTTCTTAGCGATGAGGCCGTCCAGATACCCCTCCAGCGTGCGCCGCAGACCGTCCAGCTGTTCCACCCGGTGCAGCTGCTTGCAGACCTCCTCCGCACCCGTAAGGCCAGTCAGATACCAGGTGCAAAACTTGCGGATCTCGCACATGGCCAGGCGCTCCGGCTTCTGATCGCACATGCGCGCGCCCAGCCGCAGCAGCACGTCCATGCGCTCCGCCGCGTCCCGCTGTACCGGTGCCTCGCCCCGCTCCAGGCGGCGAATGTCATCGAAGATCCACGGGGCCTTCAGCGCCGCGCGGCCGATGCACACGCCCTGCGCGCCCACGGCTTCACCAAAGGGCGCAGCATCCGCGGCGGACACCACCGCGCCGTTGGCATAGAGCGGAATCGTCACCGCCGCGCGCACCCGCTTCATTTCCTCCAGCAGAACGCTGCCACGGTACATCTGACTGCGCGTTCGGCCGTGCAGGATCAGCGCGCTACATCCCGCATCCTGGGCCATGGCCGCGATCTCCGGCGCAGTGATGTGCGCTTCATCCCAGCCAAGGCGCAGCTTCAGCCGCACCGGCAGGTGCGTCGCATCGCACACCGCCCGCAGAATCTCACCCGCGAGCTGCGGATTCCGCAGGATGGCCGAGCCGCTGCCGCCGCCCACCACCATGCGCGCCGGACAGCCCATGTTGATTTCGACCACATCGAAGCGATGGATGGCCTCCAGCTTGCGTGCGGCGGCGGCCATGACCTCCGGCTCGCAGCCAATGATCTGCGCCGCCAGATGCGTCTCCTCCGGGCGGCGCATCAGCTGCGCGTCCAGGATCGGCTGGCGCTTCCTTCGCGCACGGGCGTAGGAGATCGCCGAGACCATCTCCGTGGTCGCATCCTGCGCGCCATATTCAAAGCAGATGCTGCGGAAGGCGGCGTGACTCATGCCGTCCATCGCAGCCAAGCTATACTTTAGACCCAAGTCGGTTTTCTCCCCTCTGCCCCGAACGGAGGCCATCATGTACGAATCTATCATTGAAATTGATTTGCACGGCAAAAATGCCTATCAGGCGCGCGTGGCCATCGACGCAGCGCTGCGACGGGCCCGGGCCGGCGTCTACCGCATCCGCATCATCCACGGCTACAGCTCCGGCACCACTCTGATGGAGCTGGTTTGCACGGAGTACGCCCGGCATCCCCGGGTGCTGCGCATCGCAACCGGCGCGAACCGCGGCGTCACCGAGTTGGTTCTGCGGGAATTCTAGCCGTTCAACCAAAACATACTTCAGTCTGTTTTAAAACCGACCAAGGATTGTTTTCTCTCCAATTTCCAGAATATGGTCGGTTTCCGAGCCGATAGCCTGGTGGAGGTAGCGATACTCGTCCTGCACGCCCTGCACATGGGGCACGCGGTATGCGCCCGCGTCGCTCCCCAGGGCGATCTTGCCGCCCAGGCGCGCGCACGCGGCCACGTTGTCCATCTGCAGGCGCAGCAGCGGCTTGAGAACCGCATCCGGATAGCGGCCCTCACCGACGAGGTTGCCGATGGTGACCAGCGTGGGCACCCACACTGCGTCGCTCTGTGCGAGCATGCGCACCGCTTCGCCGTCCAGATACGCGCCGTGTTCGATGGAATCCACGCCGGCCTCCACAGCGGCCTTCACCGTGTCCGCACCGTTGGCATGGGCCATCACAGAAAAACCCTCGGCGTGGGCGATGCGGATCAGCTCCCGGATCTCCGCCGGATCGAGGGGTTCGCTGGTGATTTTCCCGTAACAGTTGAAGTCCATCAGGCCGGAAATCATGATCTTTATGAAGTCTGCGCCCTGCTTGCGCGCCAAACCGACCAGGGTCGCATATTCCTTCAGCGTGTCGTAGCCCTTTCCGATGAAGCCGCCGTAGCGGCCATTGCGATGGATGGGAAAGGCGGGAGTGCGATAATCGATGCCGTACTCGCATGCGATCTTTGCCGCGAAGCTGCCCACGCCCCAGGCGTCGCCACCGTCGCGGAGGAAGCGTATGCCGGCTTCCCGATAGGCCGCGAGCCGTGCCCGCACCAGCGCCTCGTCCACCTGCTCCTTCTGAGCGTCGATGGCAGCGCGATAGTATACGCCGTCCAGGATCATGTGAATGTGACAATCTCCAAACATCGTTTGCGTACGCCTCACTTTTGTAGCGTTCATTTTACCATTATACCCCCTGTGGCGGCGCATTTCAACCGCACAGGAAGAATTTGGTCAGCCTCACTTGACAGCGGCTTGCAAAAGAATTATAATTCAAATGATGTTTGAATTCCGGAATTCCGGTTATAGATATTGTGGAGGTGTTTGAATATGGAACTGAAAGGAAGCAAGACTGAACAGAATTTGAGAACCGCGTTCTCCGGTGAGTCCGAGGCCCGCAACAAGTATACTTATTTCGCAAGTGTCGCGAAGAAGGCCGGCTATGAGCAGATCGCCGCGATCTTCCAGAAGACCGCCGACAACGAGAAGGAACACGCCAAGATGTGGTTCAAGGCCCTGGGCGGCCTGGGCGACACCGCCGCGAACCTGCTCTCCGCAGCCGAGGGCGAGAACTACGAGTGGACCGACATGTACGCCACCTTCGCCAAGGAGGCCGAGGAGGAGGGCTTCACCGAGCTGGCAGCCAAGTTCCGCATGGTCGCTGACATCGAGAAGAGCCATGAGGAACGCTATCGCAAGCTGCTGAGCAACGTGGAGATGCAGGAAGTGTTCAAGAAGAGCGAGATCAAGATCTGGGAGTGCCGCAACTGCGGTCACTTGGTCATGGGCAAGGAGGCCCCCGAGGTCTGCCCGGTGTGCGCCCATCCCCAGAGCTACTTCGAGGTTCGCGCCGAGAACTATTGATCTTCGCGCCGCATCCGACAAAAGCCGACCTCAAAGGCCGGCTTTTGTTGCATCCCATGAAAGGAGAGGCATCCATGAAGATTCGCTTCAATGAAAATCAGGAGATCGTGGACTCCGTGAAGGAGGGCCTCGCGCGCACCGGCGGCTACTGCCCCTGCCGTCTGGAGCGCAGCGAGGAGAACAAGTGCATGTGCAAGGAATTCCGGGATCAGATCAAGGATCCCGACTTCGAGGGCTACTGCCACTGCCTGCTGTACTACAAGGAGAAGTGAGCGCACGGAGCGCAGCAATTGCAGCACGGCGCTTCATCCGCCCATGCTTCCACACAGAAATCGCCCCCGGACGCTGCGTCCGGGGGTGATGTTTTTGGGATGCAATCAGCGCTCCTCGCGGAAGTAGGCCAGGCCCAGGCTCTGGGGCGGCTGATCCTCGCGCTTTTTGCGCATGCTGACCAAAATCAGCACGATGATCGTGACCACGTAGGGCAGCATCTTGAACAGCTCCTGGCTGGAGCGGGTCAGGCCTGCGATGTAGAAGTACAGCCAGTACATCAGGCCGAAGAGGTAGGAACCCCAGATGGCATTCTTCGGCTTCCAGCGGGTGAAGATGACCAGTGCCACGGCCAGCCAGCCCAGCTTTTCGATGGAGCCGTCGTTCGCCCAGGTGCCCTTGATGTAGTCCATGACGTAGTAGATGCCGCCGAGGCCGGAGATGCCCGCGCCGATGCAGGTGGCCAGGTACTTGTTGCGCACCACGTTGATGCCCGCAGCGTCGGCGGTGGCGGGGTTCTCGCCCACCGCGCGCAGGTTCAGGCCCGCGCGGCTGCGGCTGAGGAAGTACTGCATCACGATGGCGATGATGATCGCCAGGTACATCATGAAGCCGTAGGAGAAGAAGATCTTGCCCACGATGCCCAGCTTGGACAGCACGGGGATCTGCATGCGGAAGGCCGCGCTGGTGGTCGCCACGGAGATCTGGCCCACGCCTCCGGCCAGCTTGTTCAGCGAGCCGCCGAAGAAGTTTGCCACGCCGCTGCCGAAGATGGACAGCGCCAGACCGGATACGTTCTGATTGGCGCGCAGGGTGATGGTCAGGAAGCTGTACACCAGGCCGCCCAGCATGGCGGCGATGATGCCGCATACCAGGGCAATGATCACGCAAACGATCATGCTGGGGTTCTCCACGGCATTTTCGTAGAAGAACGCGCCGGTGAGGCTGGCGATGGCGCCCAGATACATGATGCCCGGCACGCCCAGGTTCAGGTTGCCCGACTTTTCCGTGAGCGTCTCTCCCACCGCGCCGAACATGATGACGGTACCGAACACGATGGCCGCCTGAATGAGCGAAACAAACGAATTCATTTATTTGCCCTCCTTGTGCGCTCTGAAGATCAGCTTGTAATTGATGAAGAACTCGCAGCCGAGCAGGAAGAACAGGATGATGCCCATGATCATCTCGGAGGCGTACTCGTTCAGGTTGTACATCGAGGCGATCTCCACCGCGCCGCGATCCAGGAATACCAGCAGCAGCGAGATCAGAATCATGGTGATGGTGTTGAACTTGGCCATCCAGGCGACGATGATCGCCGTGAAGCCGCGACCGCCGGCCGTGTTGATGGAGATGGTGTGGTCCGCACCGGCGACGCCCACCATGCCGGCAACGCCGCACACAGCACCGGAGATGAGCATGGTGCGAATGACCACGCGCCTGACGTTGATGCCCGCGTAGCGCGCCGTGTTGCGGGATTCGCCCACCACGGCGATCTCGTAGCCCTGCTTGCTGCGCTTGAGGTAGTAGAACATGCCGACGGTGAGGATCATGACGATGATCACGTTGAGCATGTAGGTCTGGCCGAAGATCTTCGGGAACCAACCCGCCTGGGTGTTCTGGTTGATGATGCCCACGCTGTTGGAGCCGTAGGGATTCTCCCACAGCGCTACCATGAAGGAGGTGAGCTGAATGGCCACATAGTTCATCATCAGCGTGAACAGCGTCTCGTTGGTGTCCCACTTGGCCTTGAACACGGCCGGCAGCAGGCCCCACAGCGCGCCCGCAATGGCGCTGGCAATGAACATGACCAGCAGCAGCAGGGGCGTGGGCAGGCTGTTCAGGTAGATCATACAGGCCGCAGTTGCGATGCCGCCCACCAGGATCTGGCCCTCGGCGCCGACGTTCCAGAAGCGCATTTTGAAGGCGGGCGCCAGGCCCACGGAGATGCACAGCAGCATCATGATCTCGCGCACGGTGATCCAGATGCGCCGCTTGGTGCCGAACGCGCCGTTGAACATGGTGACGTAGACGTCAAGAGGATTGAGCTTCGTGACAAAGTAGATCACCAGGGCGTCGACCACCAGCGCGGCGAGGATGGCCAGTACGCGGATCATCACGGCCTTCGTCCAGTAGATGCTGTCGCGCTTGGCGATGCGAACGAAGGGTTCGCGCGCCGCCCTGTTTTCAGACTGATTCATACTGCGTCCCCCTCCTCCTTCTTCAACTGCGTCATGAGCAGGCCGACCTCTTCCTTGGTGGTTCTGCGGCCGTCCAGGATGCCGTTGATGCGGCCGGCGCACATGACCATGATGCGGTCGCACAGCTCCAGCAGCACGTCCAGATCCTCGCCGACGTAGATGACCGCCACGCCCTTCTTCTTCTGCTCGTTGAGCAGGCGATAGATGGTGTAGGAGGTGTTGATGTCCAGACCGCGCACAGCGTAGGCCGTCATCAGCACCGTGGGCGATGCGGAAATCTCGCGGCCCACAAGCACCTTCTGCACGTTGCCGCCGGAGAGCTTGCTCACGGGGGTGACCAGATCCGGCGTCTGCACGTCCAGATCCTCCTTGATGCGCGCCGCCAGCTTGCGGGGCTTGCGGCGATCGGTGAAGAAGGAGTGGCCGTTGTTGTAGTCCTTGAGCATCATGTTGTCCGCCATGTCCGCCATGCCCATGCTGCTCACCAGGCCCATGCCCAGGCGATCCTCCGGCACGAAGGACAGTGCGATGCCGTAATCCCGGATCTGGCGCGGCGTGCAGTTCGTCAGCTGCACGCTGTTGCCCTCCTTGGGATAGTATTCGATGCTGGTGCCGCTCTCCTCCGTCTGGAGGCCCGCGATGGATTCCAGCAGCTCCTTCTGGCCGCAGCCGGAGATGCCGGCAATGCCCAGAATCTCGCCGCTGTAAGCATCGAAGCTCACGTCGTGCAACACCTGAACGCCCTCCTTGTTGATGCAGTTCAGCTTGCGCACCGACAGGCGCAGCTGGGGATCCACGGGCTCGGGACGGTCGATGTTCAGCGTGACCTTCTTGCCCACCATCATCTCGGTCAGGGACAGCTCGGTGGCCTCGGAGGTGGGCACGGAGCCCACGTACTCGCCCTTGCGCAGGATGGCCACGCGATCCGAGACCGCCAGCACCTCGTGCAACTTGTGGGTGATGATGATGACCGCCTTGCCGTCCGCCTTCATGTTGCGGATGACGGTGAACAGCTTCTCGGTCTCCTGGGGCGTGAGCACCGCGGTGGGCTCATCCAGAATCAGCACGTTTGCGCCGCGATAGAGCACCTTGACGATCTCCAGCGTCTGCTTCTGGGAGACCGTCATATCGTACACCTTCTGGTTCGGATCGATCTCGAAGCCGTAGCGGTCGCAGATCGCCTGCACCTTCTGGGCAATGGCCTTGCGGTTGATGCGGCCCTGCTCCGGCAGGCCCAGAATGACGTTCTCCGCCGCCGTGAACACGTCCACCAGCTTGAAGTGCTGGTGAATCATGCCGATGCCCAGATCGAAGGCGTCCTTGGGTGAACGGATGGAGACCTCGCGGCCATCCACGTAGATCTGACCGGCATCCGGATAGTAGATGCCCGAGAGCATGTTCATCAGCGTGGTCTTGCCGCTGCCGTTCTCGCCCAGCAGGGACAGGATCTCACCACGGTTGATGTCCATGCTGACCCTGTGATTCGCAACCACCGATCCAAACGTCTTTGTGATGTTTGTCATGCGGATTGCAACGTTGGATTCCAAATTCAGGTCACCCTTTCGATGTTCGTCTGCGGCGCGGCGCAGCAGGATTCGCGTTCTTTCCTTTGACAGTCAAAGGGAAGCTCAAGTGGATGAGCTTCCCTTCGGAGTACGGATCGAGACTTAGTTCAGCTCGGTGATGCCGTCGATGCGCAGCGCGAAGGACGGAGCGGACTGATAGTAGGACTCGCAGTATGCGCCGTCGATGATCGCCTCATCCGCGTCGTACACGAAGTCGCCGTCGGTATCGGTGGCGAAGGTGGAGGTCACGGTCTCGCCGCCAACGGTGAACTTGGTGACGTCGAAGACCTTCAGGGAGCCGTCCTGCAGGGCGGCGATGGTCTCCTCAACCTTCTCGGCAGTGCCCTCGGCGCAGGACTCGCCCAGAGCGGTGATGGCAACGGCGCCCTCGGCATAGCCGGCAGCCCAGTTGCGCGCGATCTTCTCGCCGTTGATGACGGCCTTCATCGCGTACTCATAGTAGACTTCCCAGACGTTGGTGGCGGAGGTCAGCGCAGCGGTGGGCGCGACGGCCAGCATGTCAACGTTGTAGCCGATGGAGTAGGCAACCTTGCCTGCATCCTGCGCAGCCTGCACAGCGGAGGGAGCGCCGGTGGAGTCGGCGTGCTGGCCGATGACGACGCAGCCACTGG